>NZ_MOEO01000002.1:0-462608 GCF_001875785.1 Bacillus sp. FMQ74
TTTTGATTGATGTCACACCTGTTATCTAGTTTTGAGAGAACACTCTCAATTTGTTTGGTGGCGATAGCGAAGAGGTCACACCCGTTCCCATACCGAACACGGAAGTTAAGCTCTTCAGCGCCGATGGTAGTCGGGGGTTTCCCCCTGTGAGAGTAGGACGCCGCCAAGCAATTGCACGTTAGTGCAATTATGGAGGATTAGCTCAGCTGGGAGAGCATCTGCCTTACAAGCAGAGGGTCGGCGGTTCGAGCCCGTCATCCTCCACCATTCTTCATTATACATATCGGTTTACATATATGCCGGTGTAGCTCAATTGGTAGAGCAACTGACTTGTAATCAGTAGGTTGGGGGTTCAAGTCCTCTTGCCGGCACCACTTTTATATGGTATAATATTTAAGTCTATTGTAAGAAGAGCCATTAGCTCAGTTGGTAGAGCATCTGACTTTTAATCAGAGGGTCGAAGGTTCGAGTCCTTCATGGCTCACCATTTACATGTTGCGGATGTGGCGGAATTGGCAGACGCGCTAGAATCAGGCTCTAGTGTCTTTACAGACGTGGGGGTTCAAGTCCCTTCATCCGCACCATTTCTGCGGAAGTAGTTCAGTGGTAGAACACCACCTTGCCAAGGTGGGGGTCGCGGGTTCGAATCCCGTCTTCCGCTCCAACTATACCATCCACGCCGGGGTGGTGGAATTGGCAGACACACAGGACTTAAAATCCTGCGGTAGGTGACTACCGTGCCGGTTCAAGTCCGGCCCTCGGCATTAAGTTTTGCGCCCGTAGCTCAATTGGATAGAGCGTTTGACTACGGATCAAAAGGTTAGGGGTTCGACTCCTCTCGGGCGCGCCATGATCTACATGAAATCGGGAAGTAGCTCAGCTTGGTAGAGCACATGGTTTGGGACCATGGGGTCGCAGGTTCGAATCCTGTCTTCCCGACCATTCTTGGGGCCTTAGCTCAGCTGGGAGAGCGCCTGCTTTGCACGCAGGAGGTCAGCGGTTCGATCCCGCTAGGCTCCACTTGGTTTCTAAAAATATTTGGCGGTGTAGCTCAGCTGGCTAGAGCGTACGGTTCATACCCGTGAGGTCGGGGGTTCGATCCCCTCCGCCGCTACCAATGGACCTTTAGCTCAGTTGGTTAGAGCAGACGGCTCATAACCGTCCGGTCGTAGGTTCGAGTCCTACAAGGTCCACCACTATACGGAGGAATACCCAAGTCTGGCTGAAGGGATCGGTCTTGAAAACCGACAGGGGTGTCAAAGCCCGCGGGGGTTCGAATCCCTCTTCCTCCGCCATACATATTCCCAATCATCGCGGGGTGGAGCAGTTCGGTAGCTCGTCGGGCTCATAACCCGAAGGTCGCAGGTTCAAATCCTGCCCCCGCAACCAAATTTTAAAATGGTCCGGTAGTTCAGTTGGTTAGAATGCCTGCCTGTCACGCAGGAGGTCGCGGGTTCGAGTCCCGTCCGGACCGCCATTTAAATACTTAGGCTCGGTAGCTCAGTTGGTAGAGCAACGGACTGAAAATCCGTGTGTCGGCGGTTCGATTCCGTCCCGAGCCACCATTTATCAATATATATTTTGGCGGTTGTGGCGAAGTGGTTAACGCACCAGATTGTGGCTCTGGCATTCGTGGGTTCGATTCCCATCAATCGCCCCAAATAAAAATTGCGGGTGTAGTTTAGTGGTAAAACCTCAGCCTTCCAAGCTGATGTCGTGGGTTCGATTCCCATCACCCGCTCCATTTCTATATCGTCATGGGCCTGTAGCTCAGCTGGTTAGAGCGCACGCCTGATAAGCGTGAGGTCGATGGTTCGAGTCCATTCAGGCCCACCATGACTTTTATATTCCACAGTAGCTCAGTGGTAGAGCTATCGGCTGTTAACCGATCGGTCGCAGGTTCGAATCCTGCCTGTGGAGCCAAATGGAGAAGTACTCAAGTGGCTGAAGAGGCGCCCCTGCTAAGGGTGTAGGTCGTGTAAGCGGCGCGAGGGTTCAAATCCCTCCTTCTCCGCCATATGATTTCAGATATAAATTATAATTGTCGGCCCGTTGGTCAAGCGGTTAAGACACCGCCCTTTCACGGCGGTAACACGGGTTCGAATCCCGTACGGGTCATCCAGAAGCCTTGCATATCCTGCAAGGCTTTTTTGTTTTTATAAATCATGGATATGCCATAGGCTTCGTTCTTTATTTTAAAACAGGCAACAAAAATCTCCATATATTTCGTTTTTCTTCAGAAATTGAAGTTAATTGTCTATAAGTATAAGCGCTTTCAGGAAAGGGCTTTTTTTTATTTCTTCGAATAAATACTATAAATGAAAACTATGATGTCAGAAAGGATGATTACATGGCCGCTGCCAGCCCTACAGCACATGATGTTTATCTTTTTCACGAAGGCAGTCTGTTTAAAAGCTATCAGCTGTTTGGCTCGCATTTTCGTGAGCTGAATGGCACAAGCGGATATGAATTCTGTGTGTGGGCGCCTCATGCGTCGGAAGTACGAGTGGCTGGGGATTTTAACAGCTGGTCGGGAGAACAGCATGTGATGCACAGAGTGAATGATAATGGCATTTGGACGTTATTTATTCCGGGTTTAGGAGAAAAGGAACGATATAAATATGAAATCGTGACGAATTGCGGTGAGATCAGGCTGAAGGCAGATCCATACGCCATTTATTCAGAAGTCAGACCAAACACAGCGTCACTTACTTACGATTTGGAAGGGTACAGCTGGCAAGATCAAAAATGGCAAAAGAAACAGAAGACTAAGACGCTGTATGAGAAACCTGTTTTCATTTATGAACTGCATCTCGGGTCTTGGAAGAAGCATTCTGATGGCAGGCATTACTCCTATAAAGAATTAAGTCAGACGCTTATTCCGTATATCAAAGAGCATGGGTTTACCCATATTGAACTGCTTCCGGTGTATGAGCATCCATATGATCGTTCCTGGGGGTACCAAGGAACGGGGTATTACAGCCCGACAAGCAGGTTTGGCACACCGCACGATCTGATGAGGTTTGTTGATGAATGTCATCAACAAAATATCGGAGTCATTCTAGATTGGGTCCCTGGACATTTTTGTAAAGATGCACATGGCCTTTATATGTTTGATGGAGAACCGCTTTATGAATACAAAGAAGAACGTGATCGGGAGAACTGGTTATGGGGTACGGCAAATTTTGACCTGGGAAAACCAGAAGTTCATAGTTTTTTAATTTCGAATGCGTTGTACTGGGCGGAATTCTATCATATAGATGGATTTAGGGTTGATGCAGTGGCTAATATCTTGTATTGGCCAAATCAGGATGAACGCCACACGAATCCCTATGCTGTTGAATTTTTAAAAAAACTCAATCAAACCATGAGAGAGGCATATCCACAGGTGATGATGATCGCGGAAGATTCTACAGAATGGCCTCAAGTGACAGGTGCCGTTGAGGAAGGGGGGCTTGGTTTTCATTATAAATGGAATATGGGATGGATGAATGACGTACTGAAATACATGGAGACGCCGCCCGAAGAAAGGCGGCATTGTCATCAGCTTATCTCTTTTTCATTACTGTATGCGTTTAGTGAACATTTTGTGTTGCCGTTTTCTCATGATGAAGTCGTATACGGAAAAAAATCACTTCTTAATAAAATGCCTGGCGACTACTGGCAGAAATTTGCCCAGTATCGGCTTTTGCTGGGCTATATGACAGTGCATCCCGGAAAGAAATTGATCTTTATGGGATCAGAGTATGCCCAATTTGATGAATGGAAAGATACAGAACAGCTTGATTGGTTTTTGGACTCCTTCCCCATGCATCAGAAAGCCAGCGTTTTTACGAAAGATCTTCTCCGCTTTTACCAAAAAAGCAAAATCCTTTATGAACATGACCATCGTGCACAATCGTTTGAATGGATTGATGTCCATAATGAAGAACAATCAATCTTTTCTTTTATTCGTTATGGCAAAAAGCACGGTGAGGCGCTTGTCATCATTTGTAATTTTACACCCGTGGTCTATCATCAATATGATGTTGGAGTTCCTTTTTTTACTCAATACATCGAAGTGCTTAACAGTGACAGTGAAACATATGGAGGCTCAGGACAAATCAATAAAAAGCCGTTATCGGCCAAAAAGGGAGCTCTTCATCATAAACCGTGTTATATCACGATGACCATCCCCCCTTACGGCATCTCAATTTTACGGGCGGTTAAAAAAAGAGGAGAGATTAAAAGATGAAAAAACAATGTGTAGCCATGCTCCTTGCCGGCGGGAAGGGCAGCCGTCTCAGCGGATTAACAAAAAATATGGCCAAACCGGCTGTATCTTTCGGGGGAAAATACAGGATTATTGATTTTACTCTAAGCAACTGCTCCAATTCAGGCATAGACACAGTCGGGATTTTAACGCAATATCAGCCGCTTGAGCTGAATTCCTATATTGGAATCGGCAGTGCATGGGATCTTGATAGATATAATGGCGGAGTGACGGTTTTACCCCCTTATGCCGAGTCATCAGAAGTCAAATGGTATAAAGGGACGGCAAGCGCCATTTATGAAAATCTCAATTATTTGAATCAGTATGATCCTGAGTATGTACTGATTTTATCAGGGGATCACATATACAAAATGGATTACGGCAAAATGCTTGATTTTCACATTGAAAAGAAAGCAGATGTGACCATTTCTGTCATCGAAGTGGGCTGGGAGGAAGCAAGCCGGTTTGGGATCATGAAGGCCAATGCAGATGGAACGATCACACAATTTGATGAAAAGCCCAAGTTCCCTAAGAGCAATCTTGCCTCAATGGGAATTTATATCTTCAATTGGCCGCTTTTGAAACAGTATCTTGAGATGGACGATCAGAACCCTTATTCTAGCCACGACTTCGGCAAGGACATTATTCCTCTGCTTTTGGAGGAGAAAAAGAAGCTTTCCGCTTATCCGTTCAAAGGATATTGGAAGGATGTCGGAACAGTGCAGAGCTTGTGGGAAGCCAACATGGATTTGTTAAAAGAGGACTCGGAGCTGAAGCTGTTTGAACGCAAATGGAAAATTTACTCCGTCAATCCAAATCAGCCCCCGCAATTTATTTCATCTGATGCGCAGGTTCAAGATTCGCTTGTGAACGAAGGTTGTGTTGTTTATGGAAATGTGTCTCACTCCGTTCTTTTTCAAGGTGTGACTGTCGGTAAGCATGCGACTGTCAAATCATCCGTCATAATGCCGGATGTGACGATTGGGGAGCATGTAGTGATTGAAAATGCCATCGTTCCTAAGGGGATGGTGATCCCGGATGGCGCAGTGATTCGCTCCGAAAAAGATATTGAAGAGGTGCTGCTCGTTTCAGAGGAATTTGTAGAAAAAGAATTGATTTAATTACTGAACAGGGGGCAGAATCAGTGTTCAATAATCAAATGTTAGGTGTTATAGATGAAACCACATATAAGCATTCTCTTCAGGATTTAACAGCACAGCGGTCGCTTGGGGCGATCCCTTTTGCCGGCAGATACCGTCTGATTGATTTTATGCTATCCAATATGGTGAATGCGGATATTAGGAGTGTTGCAATTTTTCCGAAGTATCGTTACCGTTCGCTCATGGATCACCTTGGGGCAGGTAAGGAATGGGATTTGCATCGGAAAAAGGACGGTCTCTTTTTTTTCCCGTCTCCCCATCTTCATCACGAATACGATGAATTCGGTTCCTTTCGCCAGTTTTCGGACCATCTAGATTACTTCCACAGAAGCACGCAGCAATATGCTGTTATCTCCAACAGCCATACCGTATGCAACATTCAATTTCAATATGTGCTGAAACGCCATCAGGAGGTTGGCTGCGATGTCACCGAGGTATTTCAGGACGGCCAGTCGCTGCAAATTTATATCATGTCTACAACACTTTTAAAGGATCTGATCTACGGACACAGCGAAAAAGGCTATAAAACCATTCAAGAGGCTGTTGAAAAGGAAGCGTCCGCCTTGACCATTTGCCCTTATGAATATTCCGGTTATGCCGCTGTTATTGATTCGGTGGAAAAATATTATACCCACAGTATGGAACTCATTCAGCCTCGTTTTTGGCAGCAGGTGTTTTTGCCGCAGCAGCCGATCTACACAAAAGTGAAGGATGAACCGCCGACAAAATACGGAAAATACAGCACTGTCAAAAATTCTTTGGTGGCAAACGGCTGTGTGCTTGAAGGAGAGGTTGAAAACTGCATTTTGTTCAGGGCGGTCCATGTCGGAAAGGGAACGAAGCTGAAAAACTGCATTATTATGCAAAAAACGCAGATTGGCGAGGATTGTCTTCTTGAGCAGGTCATTTCTGATAAGGACGTTAAAATCGGCAAGGCGACGGAAGCTGCTGGAACAGCTGACCAGCCGCTTGTATTAAGAAAAGGTTTGGTGCAAGGAGAGCTGATGAATTCTTGAAGATATTATTTGCTGTGTCTGAATGCACCCCATTTGTTAAATCCGGAGGTCTTGCCGATGTAGCAGGTGCTCTTCCGAAGGCGCTTGCGAGATTAGGCAATGAGGTATATGTGATGCTGCCGAAGTACAGCCAAATACCTGAGCCATGGAAAAAGCGTATGAAAAAAAAGGCTGAGTGTACCGTAGCTGTCGGCTGGCGCCAGCAATATTGCGGAATTGAACATGTGGCAGAGGATGATGTGAATTATTACTTCATCGACAATGAGTACTATTTCAACAGGGATTCGTTGTACGGGCATTATGATGATGGTGAGAGGTTTGCCTTTTTTTCAAGAGCTGTACTGGAGGCTGCCAAAGTTGTGAATGTTCCAGCCGATATTGTTCATACTCACGATTGGCATACAGCGATGGTCAATTATTTGCTGAAAGAGGAGTATAGAAAGCATCCTTTTTATGAACGGATGAAAAGCGTACTCACGATCCACAACCTGCAGTTTCAAGGCATATTTCCTCCTGATGTCACACATGACTTGCTGGGTCTTGAGATGGATCATTTTCATTATGAAAGGTTAGAATGCAACGGTTTTGTTAATTTTATGAAGGCGGGCATCATTGCGGCTGATCATGTGACGACTGTGAGCCCTACTTACAGAAATGAAATCTTGACGCCGTATTATGGTGAGCAGCTGGAGCAGGTTTTGCAATATAGGGAAAATGATGTAACGGGCATATTAAACGGCATTGATGATACGTTCTATCAGCCAAAAAGCGATCCTTATATAGAGGCGCAGTACGACTCGGAGCAGCTTGCATGCAAGCTGGAAAACAAAACGAAGCTTCAGCGGCGGATGGGGCTTCCAGAGAAAAACGATATTCCGCTGATCAGTATGGTGACAAGGCTCACTAAACAAAAGGGGCTTGATCTTGTCCGCAGAATTATGCACGAGCTACTTGAGGAGCAAGACATACAGCTGGTTGTGCTGGGTACAGGAGAACGTGAATTCGAAGATTATTTTCGGTATGCAGAATTTGCTTTTCATGAGAAGTGCCGAGCTTATATTGGGTTTGATGAGCCGCTTGCCCACCAAATTTATGCGGGCTCTGATATGTTTTTGATGCCGTCGAAATTTGAGCCGTGCGGCTTAGGGCAGCTCATTGCTCTTCAATATGGCGCCATTCCGATTGTCAGGGAAACGGGCGGACTTTACGACACTGTCCGTTCCTATCAGGAGGAAGAGGGAACGGGCAATGGTTTTACATTTTCCGCCTTCAATGCGCATGACCTGAAATTTACGATTGAAAGGGCGCTGTCGTTTTATCGGCAACAGGATGTATGGCAGAGCATCATGAAGACCGCAATGAATGCAGATTACAGCTGGGGGAAGTCGGCTAAAGAGTATCAGCGCATTTTCGAGCATGTGACAAGGAGTGGACGGGATGTTCTCGAGTAAAGAACGCTTTGCAGATTTATTTTTAAAGCGGCTGGAAATGACGTGCGGAAAAAGCTTTAAAGATTCTGCCAAGCTGGATCAATATAAAACGTTGGGCAATATGGTCAGAGAGTATATCAGCGCAGATTGGATCAAGACGAATGAAAAAAGCAGATCCAATTCCGGGAAGCAGACATATTATCTATCAATCGAATTTCTGCTCGGTCAGCTCCTTGAACAAAACTTAATGAATCTTGGTGTTCGTGATGTTGTAGAAGCTGGTTTAAAGGAAATCGGCATCAATTTAGAGGAGATCCTTCAGATAGAGAACGATGCTGGTCTCGGCAACGGCGGGCTTGGCCGCTTGGCCGCTTGCTTTTTAGATTCTCTTGCTTCGTTGAACCTGCCTGGGCACGGGATGGGCATCCGTTATAAGCATGGCTTGTTTGAGCAAAAAATTGTAGACGGGCATCAGGTGGAGCTGCCTGAGCAATGGCTGAAAAACGGGAATGTATGGGAAGTAAGGAATGCGGATCAGGCAGTTGACGTTCCGTTTTGGGGCGAGGTGCATATGACAGAAAAAAGCGGGCGTCTGCATTTTCGCCATGAACAAGCGACAATTGTTACCGCTGTTCCTTATGATATACCGATCATCGGCTATGAAACGGGCACTGTCAATACGTTAAGGCTTTGGAACGCCGAGCCCTATGCGCATTATCACGGCGGTAATATTTTGTCTTATAAGCGGGAAACAGAAGCGGTTTCTGAATTTTTATATCCCGATGACACCCATGACGAGGGGAAAATTTTACGTCTGAAGCAGCAGTATTTTTTGGTATGCGCAAGCTTAAAAAGCATTGTGAACAATTACCGAAAAACACATAAATCTTTATCCGGCCTGCATAAAAAAGTGAGCATTCATATTAATGACACTCACCCTGCGCTTGCGGTGCCTGAGCTGATGCGGATTTTGCTCGATGAAGAGAACATGAGCTGGGAAGAAGCTTGGCATATCACTGTACATACGATTTCTTATACGAATCATACTACATTGTCAGAAGCGCTTGAGAAATGGCCGATTCATTTGTTTAGGCCGCTGCTTCCGCGCATGTATATGATTATTGAAGAGATCAATGAAAGGTTTTGCCGCGCAGTTTGGGAAAAGTATCCGGGAGACTGGAAAAGGATAGAGGACATGGCGATTACAGCGCATGGTGTTGTCAAAATGGCTCATCTGGCCATAGTAGGCAGTTACAGTGTGAATGGCGTTGCAAAAATTCATTCCGATATATTAAAGGAAAGGGAGATGCGCGACTTTCACTTGCTGTTCCCAAATCGTTTTAACAATAAGACGAATGGAATTGCCCACAGGCGCTGGCTGTTAAAAGCGAATCCAGGCTTGTCTGCCATCATTACAGAGGCGATCGGCGATGAATGGGTGAAACAGCCGGAATCACTGATCCGTTTAGAACCGTACGCCTCTGATCCTGCATTTATTGAACAGTTTCAAAACAACAAAAGCAAGAAAAAACAAGAGCTTGCCGATTTGATTTTTTGCACGGCAGGGGTGGTTGTGAACCCTGACAGCATATTCGACGTACAGGTGAAACGGCTTCATGCATATAAACGGCAGCTGTTGAATGTTCTTCACATTATGTATTTGTATAATCGCCTCAAGGAAGATTCGGGGTTTTCAATCTACCCGCAAACCTTTATTTTCGGGGCAAAGGCTTCACCAAGCTATTACTATGCCAAGAAAATCATTAAGCTGATCCATTCTGTTGCAGATAAAGTCAATTATGATCCAGCGGTCAAACAGCTGATCAAAATTGTTTTTTTAGAAAATTATAGAGTTTCTATGGCTGAGCGAATTTTTCCGGCGTCAGATGTAAGTGAGCAAATTTCAACCGCAAGCAAGGAAGCGTCTGGTACAGGAAATATGAAGTTTATGATGAACGGCGCTTTAACGATCGGCACGCATGATGGCGCTAATATCGAAATCCTTGAGCGGGTGGGCCCTGACTGTATTTACACATTCGGCTTAAAAGCGGATGATGTTCTATCGTATCAGGAAAACGGCGGCTATAGATCGAGGGAATATTATCAGCATGACCGGAGAATCAGGCAGGTAGTCGATCAGCTGATCAATGGTTTTTTTGAAGGAGAAACAGATGAGTTTGAATCGATCTATGACTCACTGCTCCCGCATAATGATGAGTATTTTGTGCTGAAGGATTTCAGCTCATATGCAGATGCGCAGGAGCGAATTCAAGCTGATTATCGAGAGCGAAGGAAATGGTCTGAGCGTTCGATTGTAAACATTGCTCATTCTGGATATTTCTCCAGCGACCGCACGATCCGGGAATATGCGAAGGACATTTGGGGCATCAAGCCGATGATATGAAAAAGCCGCTGTATAAGCGGCTTTTTTTGTTCACAGATTTATTGAATCGATGGTAAAGGATAAGAACGTCGCAAATGCACTCCATAAAAAATAAGGCAAAAGAAGATAGCTTGCGGCTCTGTTGTATTTTTTCGCAATGATCAGTAATACGATTGCTGTGATGGCGACCAGCAGACAGTCAAGCGATGCAGCCAGCAGATTTTTTTGCGTAAACTGGAAATAGCTGAATGCCTGATTGAGCACGTAATTTATTAATAGCGCAAACCAAAAGCTTTTTGCACCTTTAAATGAAAACGCAGCATATATAATGGCTGCTGAAAGGGAGATCAGGGCAAACAGGATGGCCCAAATGATGCCGATCGCAGTTCCGCTTGGCGTCCAGTCCGGTTTTTTCAATGAATTGTACCATTCTTGGTCCACAGGAAACAGGTAACCCGCGGCTGAAAACAGCGCATATGTAATCACAAAAACGGCTAAGGCGCCGACAATCTTTTTCATATTTGCTACCTCCGCATGTATTTATTTACCCTTTATCTTATAAAGATCAAACCCCCGATATGCGGGGGAAATGATGGTCTTAAATAAGCTGCTGCAATGCGTTTGCTTTAATGCGTTCATATTCAAAAGCTGATTCTAATTCTTCCTTCGGTAAAGCCGACTTGCGGACGTATTTTTCGCGAATGACATCGTAAAGCTCATAAGGAAACAGCATATCAATAAACATGACTTGTTTTTGTTCTTCAGTTAATGGGGCTCTGGATTCGTATGCGTTCAGCATGACATGAAATGTCTCGTCATCCCAAACGCCCGTCGTATCCAAAAGCGGAATAATCATTTTGCGCAAATCGCGAATAGGCAGATCAAATGAAACGGTATCTAAGTCAATGACCCAAATCTGTTCATTTTCCCCTAAGAGTGTATTTCCGGTTCCGTAATCCTGGTGGCAAAGGTTAGGGCTTTTTTTCAGCTGTTCAGTCCATGGAACATAGGTCGACTGCAAAAGCTGGTCTTTGATGCGCAGCCCGTCTTCAATAAAGCCATCTATCTCCTGAAGATAAAGCTGTGAGAAAGGATCTTCTTTTTCCGCCTCCGCCATCAGCTTCCATGTTTCCATCTGTTTGCACCGTTTCGTGTAGTGATTTGGCCAGCGACCTAATTTGGTAAATACGGGAACGCCATTTGGCGGCTGATATCCGACGGACGCTGTATGAAAATCAGCAAGGCCTTTCATGATAAACTCCAAGTCCTGCTTTACAGTCAGCTCAAACGGTCTTCCTTCGATCCAGTCATATACGACAAATAGAAATGAGCCGTGCTTGGAATATAGGCTGCCTTTTTTGTTTGGGAGTATGCCAGGAACATTCATTCCTTTTTTTGCTAAATAGTCCTGCGCGAAAATGGAAAACAACGCTTTCTTTTCTGGCCTGTGTATTCGTTTTAGACAAACCGCGCCGGAGTCTGTGTGGACCTTCCAGACTAGCGCCATCTGGTTTCCCTGAATGACGTCTATTTTTTCAGCCTGCACATCCCATCCTTGAAGCACATTTTCAGCCAGCTCCGTTAATTTTTTTGCATCTTCTGCTGATAAAGGAAGCTCTGATGAATTCCCCTCCTCAATGACTTCATGGTTTTCTGCCATTAAAGGACACATCCTTACCTGTTTTACTCCTACCTTATGAATCAAAAGGAAAAAATGATTGAGATATTTGACTATATTTAATAGATGAATATGGTTGTTTACCCGTTTTGTTTTTAGGGCAGTCCCATTCCGCACAAGTTGGTTGTTCAGCCGTATCATGATTCTAACTAGTTAAAAATCATGCAGGAATGGAGGCTATGTATGAAAATAGCACTGATCGCCACAGAGAAGCTTCCTGTCCCATCGGTTCGAGGAGGCGCCATTCAAATCTACCTCGAAGCGGTTGCCCCTTTAATTGCCAAAAAACATGAGGTGACTGTGTTTTCTATTAAAGATCCGAATCTCGCTGATAGAGAGAAGGTAGACGGTGTCCATTATGTGCATTTGGATGAAGACCGTTATGAAGAAGCCGTTGGAGAAGAGCTGAAAAAGAGCCGTTTTGATCTTGTGCATGTTTGTAATCGCCCAAGCTGGGTTCCGAAATTGAAGAAACAGGCGCCAGATGCTGTTTTTATTTTAAGCGTTCACAATGAAATGTTTGCTTACGATAAAATCAGCCAGGCGGAAGGCGAGATTTGCATCGACTCCGTAGCGCAGATTGTTACGGTCAGCGATTATATCGGACAGACGATCACAAGACGTTTCCCGTCAGCACGATCCAAAACAAAAACAGTGTATTCTGGTGTGGATTTAAAAGCGTACCACCCTCGCTGGACGAATGAAGGGCAGCGGGCTCGCGAAGAGATGCGAAGCGAGCTAGGGCTTCACGGCAAAAAAATTGTCCTTTTTGTCGGCCGGCTTAGCAAAGTCAAAGGCCCGCACATTTTATTGCAGGCTTTGCCGGACATCATTGAGGAGCACCCCGATGTCATGATGGTATTTATCGGGTCAAAATGGTTCGGAGATAATGAATTAAATAACTATGTCAAACATCTTCATACCCTCGGTGCGATGCAAAAGGATCATGTCACATTTATTCAATTTGTGAAGCCAAAGGACATTCCGCGCCTTTATACCATGTCAGATGTATTTGTATGCTCTTCGCAATGGCAGGAGCCTTTAGCAAGGGTGCATTATGAAGCGATGGCTGCGGGACTTCCAATTATCACAAGCAATCGGGGAGGCAATCCAGAGGTCATAGAGGAAGGGAAAAACGGCTACATCATTCATGACTTTGAAAATCCTAAACAATATGCCGAACATATCAATGATTTGCTGACTAGCTCGGAAAAGCGGGAACGGCTTGGGAAATACAGCCGCCGTGAGGCAGAAAGCAATTTCGGCTGGCAGAGGGTGGCTGAAAATCTGCTCAGCGTCTATGAAAAGAACAGATAGAAGGGGTGAACAGAGTGTACCAAAAAGAGCATGAAGAACAGATTGTGTCTGAAATTCTCAGCTATTATCCTTTTCATATTGACAATGTGGCACTGAAATCGAACAAAAGCGGACGCAAAATCTGGGAAGTTCAAACTGATCATGGCGCAAAGCTATTAAAAGAAGCGCAAATGAAACCGGAACGGATGCTTTTTATCACTCAGGCACATGCCCATTTACAAGAGAAAGGGCTGCCGATAGCGCCGATTCATCAAACAAAAAATGGCGGGAGCTGCTTGGGCACAGATCATGTTTCTTACAGCTTATATGACAAAGTGACAGGAAAAGAAATGATTTACTATGATGCAGAGCAAATGAAAAAAGTCATGTCGTTTGCCGGCCATTTTCATCATGCGTCAAAAGGATATGTTTGCACAGATGAAAGCAAGAAGAGAAGCAGGCTGGGAAAATGGCATAAATTGTACCGATGGAAGCTGCAGGAACTTGAAGGGAATATGCAGATCGCAGCATCCTATCCTGATGACGTATTTTCGCAAACTTTCTTAAAACATGCTGATAAAATGCTGGCAAGAGGAAAAGAAGCTCTTCAAGCGCTTGATGACTCAGAATACGAAACCTGGACAAAAGAAACGCTCGAGCATGGCGGATTCTGTTTTCAGGATTTTACATTGGCACGTTTGACTGAGATCGACGGGGAGCCTTTTTTAAAGGAGCTTCACTCGATTACCTACGATTTGCCTTCAAGAGACCTTCGTATTCTGCTGAATAAAGTGATGGTTAAGCTTTCTGTGTGGGATACTGATTTCATGGTTGCACTGCTTGCGGCCTATGACAAAGTGTATCCGCTCACAGAAAAACAGTACGAGGTACTTTGGATTGATCTCGCGTTTCCGCATTTGTTCTGTGCAATCGGCCATAAATATTATTTAAAGCAAAAGAAAACGTGGTCAGATGAGAAGTATAACTGGGCGCTGCAAAACATGATTTCTGTTGAAGAATCTAAAGATTCGTTTTTGGATAAACTGCCGGAACTGTATAAAAAGATAAAAGCGTATCGGGAGGCGTATTGACATGAGATCATCGAGACAAAAAGCCTCTATTTCTAAACTGGATCTCGACCAATTCGTATTTACACCGCCTGGATCGATGGGATGGCAGGCTCATGACTCAATCCCAGCTGAGAAGGAAGAAGAGGAGAAGCATTTAGATGTGGGCAGCATTCGAGAGCTCCCTCACATCAATGCACCGAAAGAATATCAAGAAGAAACGAAGGAAAAGGAAACAGATCACAAAATCGTCGATGATGAAGAAGAAACGAAATTCGAAACCACTCTAGAGCCTGAGGAGAAACGTGATTCGAAACACTCAGCGCCCCCATATGAAGAGGAAGAGGAGGAAGATGAAGAACCAGACTTAGCGGAGGAAGCTAGAGTGGAAATCATCATTCTTCCAAGTGATTCTAAACCAGCTCCATGGTTTTCTCCAACTGTAAAGCGCAAGGCATAAAGTCACTTTTATGCCTTTTTTTGAGCTCTCTGCAACAAAAAACAGCCCGTTTTGCAACGCGAGCTGTGTAGGTTTTATGATTTTGCTTTCACAAAAAGCTGATTGATAGATGATAAATCAAAGTTTTGCGTCAGAAAAGGCGGCGGGAATTGTTTGTTTTTCGGGGTCAAAACGGATTGGTAAACTGCATTTAGCCGTTTGGCAGCATGTGTAAAGGTAAATAAAGCTTCTACATGCTTACGGCCGTTTTTTGTCATTTTGTTCATTAATTCATGATCAGTAAAGGCTCTGTCAATTGCTTTTGCAAATGAAGAAGGTTTGTTGTAGCTGTCAATGACAAGGCCGGTGACTTCGTGTTTTACGACTTCTCCGTTTCCGCCCCGGTTTGTGGTAATTAAGGGCGTGCCGGCTGCCATTGCTTCATAATTCACACGGGCGAGGGGTTCATTCCACTGAGAGCTGCACACAAATACATCTGCCATCAGAAAAAGGTTTGGTATGTCGTCTGCGGGAATGAATTTTGTAAAGATCACGTGGTCTCTGTACGGCAGCGCCAGCTTGTGCAGATAGGTGACATATTGATTTTCGCTGTCATCGCTGAACCACTTTCCGCCTGCTATGACAAGTACAGCATCAGGATGCTGCTGTAAAATCCTTCTCATGCTGTGAATGAGAAGGTGAGGCCCTTTTGTCGGGCTTAAGCGGCCGGCGAATAAAATAACTTTTTTATCCTCAATGGCGTATTTTTTTCGGTATGTTTCTCTGACAGCCGCGCCTTTCGTCGTCCAGACGGGCGGATAAGAGTGTAAATCAACGCCCGAGTACACGACTTTTGTGATGTCCTCGGCTTCAGGGAAACGTTCAATGACGGTTTGTTTAATAAATTCGCTGACAGTTGTGATCATGGAGACATTGTCGAGTACTTCTTTTCCTTGCGCGAAGGTCATCTTTTTTTCAGAAAACATTTCGTTATGCAGGCTCAGAATGATCTTGCTGTTTGGTGAGGCTTTTTTATATAAAGAGACATTTAAAGGCCTGTTGAACACATGAATGAGGTCAAAGGAAGAGGCTCGCAGCTCTTCGGCTACCGCCTCTCGGTAATGCTCTTTTGGCAGATGGATATAATGTACGCCGTTTTTCGTTTCTCTTTTTGGAAGCGATGGATCTTCTATTGAAAAAATGGTCAGGTCGTACCGGCTGCTGAAATAGGGTGTGACACCATCAATCATCATTTGAATAGCGCCGCCGCGTACCGCGGGCGCCGGCAGCTTTTCTGTACAGATAAAAGCAAGCTTCATTTTCATTCCCCCTGATACAGCGACGATAAATAGGCAATTTCGTTAGTCAAGCCATCCTTTAAGGATGTGGCAGGATCATAATGCAAGAGCTGCTTTGCTTTTGAAATATCCGCCCAGGTGTTGCTCGGTTCCCCTGCTATTTTCTCCGAAAAGTGCAGTGTTGCTTTTTTACCGGAAATATCTTCAATGAGGGAGACAACCTTTAAGACTGAGGCACGTTCAGCACCGCCGATATTTACCGTTTCACCAATAAGGTGGGGTTTCCCAAGAACAGCGGTGATGCCTTTAACACAGTCACCGATGTAAGTAAAATCTCTTGACTGCTGCCCGTCACCGAAGATCGTGAGCGGTTTTTGCTGAAGGTGCTGCTTGATGAGCCGGTGAAAAGCCATATCCGGCCGCTGTCTTGGCCCGTAAACGGTAAAAAAACGGAGAACCACAATTGGAATGTCAAAGCTTTGTTGATACACATGGCAAAGCTTTTCACCAGTAAGCTTTGTTACCCCGTACGGAGATAAAGGGGAAAGCGATGTGTTCTCGCTGACTTTTCCTTGTTTTTCGCCATAGACGGAAGAGGTGGATGCAAAGACGAACGTTTGAATAGGATGTTCCCGGCATGCCTCAAGGAGTCTTTGGAGCGCTTGGATATTATGTGCGGCATAAGGGTGGAAATGATTACCCCAGCTTGAGCGGACACCCGGAATGGCCGCCAAATGAAAGATGACGTCCACTCCTTCCAGTAAGGGAGAAAGATCCGCAGTCAGCAAATTTTCCTTTATAAACGTAAATCGTTTTTCTTGCAGCAGGATTTTAAGGTTTTTTAATTTTAAGGAAAATGGAGTAGGACCGATAAAGTCATCGATTCCGATAACGTGATGTCTCATATCCTTCAGTAATTCTTCGCAGAGGTGGGAGCCGATAAAGCCCGCTGCTCCTGTGACGAGTATTTTCATGGACGGCCAACTCCCGTACAGATCAGGCCGCAAGCCTCGATCAGTTCTTTTTTTAGTACGTTGCGCCCGTCAATCACAAGACGCCCTTTCATGATATCTGCAGCCTTTTTCCAATCAAACGCTAAAAACTCGGGCCATTCTGTCGCCAAAAATAAAAAGTCACTCTCTTCGATCGCATCAAAAGCTTGAGAATGCTGAGTTACATGTTGCCGCAAATGTTCTGGAAGGACAGCTTCAGGATCATATGCATGAACATCACATCCCAGCTCTGCCAGCCTTTCGATTAGTCTGACGGCCTGAGAATTTCTGGTGTCATCGGTATGAGGTTTGAAGGAAATGCCGAGTACAGCTGCTTTCTTGCCTTGAAGTGTATCGAAGAATGACTGTATTTTTTTGATATACAGGCCGAGCTGGGTGTCATTAATGTGCTGCACGGCTTGAAGCAGGAAGGTCTCCGTGTTTTTTTCCTTGGCAGCAAATTGCAGCGCCTGCAGATCCTTTGGAAAACAAGAGCCTCCGTATCCGATGCCGGCCTGCAAAAAGTGCCTCCCGATTCTCGGATCTAGTCCGATAGCGCGGGAAATATCCGAGATATCTGATTGATAGGCTTCACATAAGCGGGCCATTTCGTTAATGAACGAGATTTTGGCCGCTAAAAAGAAATTATTGGCATATTTGATCAGCTCTGCTCCTGCTAAGCTTGTAACGATAAAAGGGGTATCAATGTGTTTGTAAATGGATTTGACGATTGCTGCCGATACGTGATCTTCCTCCTGAACACCGATGACTGTTTTGTCAGGATGCAGCATGTCATATAAGGCATTGCCTTCCCGCAGAAACTCCGGATTGGATACGATATTAAAGAGGTTTTTAGACACTCCGGAGGCAATCAGCTGTTTTGCTATGTTTTCATTTGTCCCGGGCGGAACAGTGCTTTTCGTAATGATGGTTTTATACGATCGGATTGCCTCGCTTAAATCACCGATGACGGACTGCAGGGCTTTCGTATCAGCTGATCCGTCCGAACGCGGCGGAGTTCCGACTGCGATAAAAATAACGGGACATTCCTCCATGCTCGATTTCACTTCAGAAGAAAACGAGAGATTGCCGCAACGAAGTATTGCATCTGAAAGCCCAGGCTCATAAAAGGGAATGACTCCTTTTTTCAGCTGCTCGATTTTTTTGACGTCTTTGTCTGTGCATATCATGTCATGTCCGATGGATGCCAGTGCCGCTGATAGGGTTAAACCGACATACCCGGCGCCAACCACACAAATTTTCATCACCTGAGCTCCTTTTCAAGATTACTGGTCATATATCAATATCCTATTAAAAAAGGGCTGGTTCGTGATTCCGCTTTCTGCCCAGTTGCGTCCGCCTAATTTCAGATGGACAAACATCGGGATGCGCTCTTGGAATATCATGTAATAAACATAAGCTGAGGGGAAAATACCATGATAAAAAAAGCGATCATTCCTGCCGGCGGATTCGGCACGAGAAATCTGCCGGTGACGAAGGTGATTCCGAAAGAAATGTTTCCGGTAGGGTCTAAGCCTGTGATTCATTATATTGTTGAAGAACTAAAGGAGTCAGGCATTGAGGACATTTTGATGGTTGTATCGAGCCATAAAAACCTGATTGTCGACTATTTTGATTCCTCTTTGGCACTCGAAGCTTTTCTGGCCTCCCGGGATAAACTGCATTTACTCAGTGAGCATCCCATTCCGGATATACGAATTCACTATGTGCGCCAGCCTTATGCAAAGGGTCTGGGTGATGCCATTTCTTACGGAAGGCCATTTGCAGGCGGAGAGCCTTTTGCCGTCGTTTTGCCCGATGATCTGATTTTTTCCGCCAATCAGCCGGCTTTGGGACAGCTGATTGAAGCGTATACGAAATATCAGTCCAGTGTGATCGGCTTAAAAGAAACAAAGACGGAGGATTTACATCATTACGGGGTGATAAAGGGGGAGCCTGTTGAAAAAGGGATTTATCGCATCCAGGATATTGTGGAAAAGCCTAAACAACCGCCATCTCATTTTGCTGCAGCAGGACGTTATATTTTCACACCGGATATCTTTGATAAGCTGGACGAATTAGAAGCTGATAACGGAGAAGAAGTGCAGGTAACGGATGCGATTAAAGCTTCACTCGGGGCATGCAATGTTTACGGGAAATTGCTAGAGGGCGAGCGGTATGACATCGGCCTGCAAAAGGATTATTTGAGGTTGATTTCCGATATGCTGAAAACGGAAAAGAACCCCCGATAATCGGGGGTTCAATCAGCGTGGAGATCGCCGAATGTTGTCATGATTCCCTCTTCGTCAAGTTCTTCCTCATAACGCTCATGGGCTCTGCTTTGATAAACGGTAATTTCTTTGCCGGTGATATCAGTAGCAATGAAATTTTCGTAAGACTCCGTATTGCCGATATTCTCTTCGGCATTCATCGTCATATCATCATAGCTGAGCGGAGGGTTTTCCATATCCTGCGGCGTTTGCGAGTTACCATATTTTTCGACATCCTGATAGGAATCCTCACTGTCATATGGCGCTCTGATTTCTTCATCATCGTCAAATTCAAATTGCCCGAATGGTGTTTCTTCTTCGATCGGACGGTCTTTGGAAACAACATCCTGTGATGAATACTCTGCGAGCGTCGTGGCAGTCGGAAGCGCTTCAAGACGTTCGTAAGGGATTTCCTTTCCGCTGACCTCACAAATACCGTACGTACCGTTTTCTATTGCCTTCAATGAATGCTCAATGTCCCGAAGGTGTTCTCGCTCATGTAAATCGAGAGCGATGTCTTTCTCACGCTCGTAAAGTTCGGTTGCATGATCGCCGGGGTGGTTATCATAAGCTGAAAGCTCACCCATTGAATCATAAGGAAAGGCTGAATTGAGCTGAAAATGGTCATTGTCTTTAAAACGGTTTAAGATATCTTTTTTCGTTTGTTCCAGTTCATTTTTTAAATGCTGCAGCTGGTCTTTTGTAAGCAATGTGATCGCCTCGTTTCTCTGTGATGCATACCTTTAGTATGAACAGATCGCCCGAGAACTTTCATAAATGCCGGATGGAGGAATATAGGAAGTTTTCCTTTTATGGTAAGCGGATACAAGCTTTGCTACCAGTGGAGAAAGAAATTTAAGCTTTGTTTCTTTTTCATTTCTGAAATTAGGTTTATAATAGGTAAGGCAGGCCATTTGGACTGCATGATCTGTGTTTGACACAAAGAAGACACAGGTGTATGGTATTAAAAGCATTTTAAGGATTATGGAGGAATGTCTCATGGTGACAACGGTGCAGCGTACGTTCCGAAAGGAAGTTCTACATGCATTACATAAAGCCAAAGAAGTCAACCATGCTGTCTTAATAAGCTATTCGAGACAAATCGAGTCTCTTGACCCTCTATCATTTTTCAATTACAGAGCAAAAAAATATACAGGCAATCGATTTTTTTGGTCAGATCCTGAAAGTGAATTGACAATAGTCGGTCTTGGCAAAGAAGCGGTTTTCCAGACAAATCAAAAAAACAGCGAGCGGTATCGTGAGGTTTTTGAACAATGGGAGCGCTTTAAAAAGACGGCTTTTCATATTTATGAAGAAGAAAAGCTGCAGCATTCTGCAGTGGGACCTGTGTTATTCGGAGGATTTTCTTTTGACCCTTGCGAAGAAAGAGGTTCACAATGGGACCATTTCTCGGAAGGGGATTTCTTTGTGCCTGCGCTTATGCTGACGATGACTGCTGAAGGCCCGTTCTTAACAGTCAACAGATGGGTAAAAGGAGAAGAAGATGCAGAGGCTGTTTTGGAAGGCTTACAAGCTTTTGCAGCGGAATTTATGATTCCCGGTTTCAAGCAAGAAGATCAAGCTGTGATTGCAGAAGTTCAAGAGCTGGATAAAGATGATTGGCTGAAAGCAATCGAAACGGCAACAAGCCAAATTAAGGAGAAACAATATGATAAGGTGGTTCTTGCCCGAGAGCTGCTGCTCACGTTTGACGGTCCAATTCAAATTGAACCGGTGCTTAAAGCGCTTCTGAACGATCAGCAGACAAGTTATGTTTTTGCAATTGAAAAGGAAGGCAAAACCTTTGTCGGCGCATCTCCAGAAAGACTGATCAAAAGGGACGGCAGCACTGTCATGTCTACTTGTCTGGCAGGCTCCATTAAACGAGGCGTGAATGAAGAAGAAGACCGCCGGATCGGGCTTGAACTATTAAACGATGAGAAAAACCTGCTTGAGCATGATATTGTCGTAAGCATGATTCATAACGCTTTTGAATCAGCCTGTTCGGAGGTTGAAAAGTCTGATGGGCCTGTATTGTACAAAACAAAAAGCGTTCAGCACCTATTTACGCCGATTGTCGGACAGCTGCGTGACTCTGCTTCGATTTTTGACTTAATTGAGAAGCTGCATCCCACTCCGGCGCTTGGGGGAGCACCTAAGGAAAAGGCTGTTGAAGTGATCAGAGAGATTGAGCCGATGACTCGCGGCTGGTATGCAGCCCCTATCGGCTGGATTGACAGCCAGGATAATGGAGAATTCGCAGTAGCTATTCGTTCCGGACTGATCGAAGGCAGTACAGCAAGGCTGTTTGCCGGGTGCGGTATTGTGGAAGACTCGGAACCAATCTCGGAATATGAAGAAACGCAGATTAAATTGAAGCCGATGATCTCTGCATTAGGAGGTGAGAGGCGTTGACTGTCAACCCGATTACTCATTACATCGGAAGTTTTATTGATGAATTCGCCCTTTCCGGAATTACAGACGCCGTCGTTTGTCCGGGCTCAAGATCCACACCGCTGGCTATTCTTGCTGCCGCGCACCCCGATATTAGCGTCCATGTCCAAATTGATGAAAGATCGGCCGGGTTTTTTGCATTAGGATTGGCAAAAGCGAAGCAGCGTCCCGTACTATTGATCTGTACATCGGGAACAGCCGCGGCCAACTTTTATCCGGCTGTGGTTGAAGCCCATTATTCAAGGGTGCCTATTATTGTGTTAACTGCTGATCGGCCTCATGAGCTGCGCGAAGTAGGCGCACCGCAGGCTATTAATCAGCACTTCTTATTCGGTAACTTTGTTAAGTTTTTCACAGACTCTGCTCTTCCTGAAGAGTCTCCGCAAATGCTGAGATACATCCGAACGCTGGCAAGCCGCGCTGCTGGAGAAGCACAAAAACGACCAATGGGGCCTGTCCATGTGAATGTGCCGCTGCGCGAACCGCTGATGCCGGATCTTTCGGATGAGCCGTTTGGAAGAATGAGGACAGGCCGTCATGTGTCTGTAAAAACGGGTATGCAGTCAATTAACCGCGAATCCCTGTCTGATGTGGCTGAAATGCTCGCAGAGGCTGAAAAAGGAATGATCGTCTGCGGAGAGCTCCATAGTGAAGCGGATAAGGAAAACATTATTGCGCTGTCAAAAGCGCTTCAGTATCCGATTTTAGCGGATCCGCTGTCTAATCTGCGGAATGGTGTTCATGATAAAAGCACTGTCATTGATGCGTATGATTCATTTTTAAAAGATGATGAGCTGAAGCTGAAACTTCGTCCTGATGTTGTCATCCGGTTTGGGCCGATGCCTGTTTCAAAACCGGTTTTCTTATGGCTTAAAGATGATCCGGCGATTCAGCAAATCGTGATTGACGAGGATGGAGGGTGGAGAGACCCGACACAGGCAAGCGCGCATATGATTCATTGCAATGCGTCTGTTTTTGCTGAGGAGATCATGGCAGGCCTTGCTGCTACCACCAGATCATCAGAGTGGCTTGAGAAGTGGCAGTATGTCAATGAGCGGTTCCGTGCGCATCTGCAAACAATCAGCAGTGAAGATGTTTCGTTTGAAGGCAATCTCTATCGAATCCTTCAGCATCTTGTGCCTGAAAACAGCTCGCTGTTTGTCGGCAACAGCATGCCGATCAGGGATGTTGATACGTTTTTTGAAAAGCAGGAACGCCCTTTCCGGATTTATTCAAACCGGGGCGCAAACGGGATAGACGGTGTCGTCTCCTCTGCGATGGGGGTATGTGAAGGAACAAAAGCGCCTGTTACCCTTGTGATTGGAGATTTATCTTTTTATCATGATTTAAACGGCCTGCTCGCGGCCAAAAAACTGGGCATTCCTCTTACTGTGATTCTTGTCAATAATGACGGCGGAGGGATCTTCTCCTTTTTGCCGCAGGCTTCTGAGAAGACACATTTTGAAGATTTGTTCGGCACACCGACTGGGCTCGATTTCAAGCATGCGGCTGCACTTTACGGCGGAACGTATTCATGCCCGGCTTCTTGGGATGAATTCAAAACAGCTTACGCGCCGCAGGCAGACAAGCCCGGACTCCATTTGATCGAAATCAAAACGGATCGCCAATCGAGAGTCCAGCTTCATCGCGATATGCTGAACGAGGCTGTGCGGGAAGTGAAAAAACAATGGGATCTGTAAACATAACGGTGTCAGATGGTGTCCGATATGCTGTGACAGACGTCGGGCCGGATGCTTCCGAAGCCGTCGTCTGTCTGCACGGGTTTACAGGCAGCAAACAATCATGGACTTTTCTTGATGAGATGCTGCCTGATTCCCGCGTGATCAAAATTGATTGTTTAGGGCATGGTGAAACCGATGCCCCACTGAATGGGAGAAGATACAGCACTAGTCGGCAGGTTTCTGACCTTGCCGAGATTTTTGATCAATTAAAACTTCACAAAGTGAAATTGATTGGGTATTCTATGGGAGGAAGGCTTGCTTACTCTTTTGCGATGACATATCCAGAGCGGGTATCGGCACTTGTGCTTGAAAGCACAACGCCGGGGCTCAAAACGCTTGGGGAACGGCGGGAGCGGATCATGCGGGACCGGAAGCTTGCTGATCTTATTTTGCGTGACGGGATCAAAGCGTTTGTTGACTATTGGGAGAACATTCCTTTGTTTTCATCCCAGCAGCGGCTGGCTGAAGATATTCGGCACAGGATACGATCGGGCCGTCTGCGGAACAATAAGATTGGGCTTGCGAACAGCTTAACCGGCATGGGCACCGGTTCACAGCCTTCCGTGTGGAGCCGTGTAAAAGAAATAGGCGTTCCTGTGCTCCTGATCTGCGGAGAGTGGGACGAAAAATTTTGCGCCATCAATCAAGAGGTGCATAAGATGCTTCCTTCTAGTAGAATAGAGATTGTTCCAAAAGCAGGACATACGGTCCATGTGGAACAGCCGCGATTGTTTGGTAAAATAGTGAGTGAGTTTTTGACAAGCATCTGACTCATTCACATAGAGAATAAAAGGAGGTCATCATATGGCTGAATGGAAAACAAAACGGACATACGATGAGATATTGTATGAAACGTATAATGGCATTGCAAAAATAACAATCAACCGACCTGAGGTACATAATGCGTTTACCCCTAAGACGGTTGCTGAAATGATTGATGCGTTTGCTGACGCAAGAGACGACCAAAACGTTGGGGTTATCGTGCTTGCCGGTGCAGGGGACAAAGCATTTTGTTCTGGCGGAGACCAAAAAGTGCGCGGTCACGGTGGATATGTAGGAGACGACCAGATCCCGCGTCTTAACGTATTGGATCTTCAGCGTTTAATCCGTGTCATTCCGAAACCGGTTGTCGCGATGGTGTCCGGATATGCGATCGGCGGAGGCCATGTGCTTCACATCGTATGTGACTTGACAATTGCTGCAGACAACGCAATTTTCGGACAAACAGGACCTAAAGTGGGAAGCTTCGATGCGGGTTACGGTTCTGGCTACCTGGCTCGTATTGTAGGACATAAAAAAGCACGTGAAATCTGGTACCTATGCCGTCAGTACAACGCACAGGAAGCATTGGACATGGGTCTTGTCAACACAGTAGTTCCTTTGGAACAGCTTGAAGAAGAAACGATTAAATGGTGTGAAGAAATGCTTGAAAAAAGCCCGACCGCACTACGCTTTCTTAAAGCTGCGTTTAACGCGGACACAGACGGACTTGCTGGAATTCAGCAGTTTGCAGGGGATGCTACCCTTCTTTACTACACAACAGATGAAGCAAAAGAAGGCCGTGATTCCTTTAAGGAAAAACGCAAACCTGATTTCGGACAGTTCCCTCGTTTCCCGTGATCAGCAATACTTAGTAAACCAACAGCTTGAGACTTTGCGGTCCAAGCTGTTTTCTTTTCAATACAGACATTTTACCTCGGAGATGATGACATGCTGACAGAACAGCCCAACTGGCTCATGCAGCGGGCACAGCTGACACCTGAGAGAATCGCTCTCATCTATGAAGACCAAACCGTGACATTTGCAGAATTGTTTGCCGCGTCTAAACGAATGGCGGAACAGCTTGCCGCTCATTCGGTTCGGAAAGGGGACACTGCGGCTATTTTGCTCCAAAACCGTGCTGAAATGGTATACGCTGTTCACGCTTGTTTTTTGCTTGGTGTTAAAGCGGTGCTTTTGAATACGAAGCTGTCAACACATGAAAGGCTGTTTCAGCTGGAGGATTCCAGCTCCGGCTTTTTACTGACAGATTCAAGCTTTGACAGAAAAGAGTATGAACATATCGTTCAAACGATTGATGTAGATGAATTGATGAAAGAAGCCGCGGGGGAAATGGAGATCCAGGCTTATATGCAAATGGATGCAACGGCAACGCTGATGTATACGTCAGGTACGACAGGAAAGCCCAAGGGAGTTCAGCAAACGTTCGGAAACCATTATTTCAGTGCGGTGTCGTCCGCGCTTAATTTGGGTATAACAGAACAAGACCGCTGGCTTATCGCATTGCCGCTCTTTCACATCAGCGGCTTGTCCGCATTATTTAAATCTGTGATCTATGGAATGACTGTCGTGCTTCACCAGCGTTTTTCCGTGAGCGATGTGCTGGATTCTATCAACAGGCATGAAGTGACAATGATATCTGCGGTGCAGACTATGCTGGCCAGTCTTTTGGAAGAAACAAGCCGCTGCCCTGAATCCATCAGATGCATTCTTCTCGGCGGCGGTCCTGCACCGCTGCCATTGCTTGAGGAATGCCGTGAGAAAGGATTCCCTGTCTTTCAGTCATATGGAATGACAGAAACATGCTCACAAATTGTTACCCTGTCGCCGGAATTTAGTATGGAAAAGCTCGGATCTGCGGGGAAACCGCTGTTTTCATGTGAAATCAAAATAGAGCGGGACGGACAGGCATGTGAACCGTTCGAACACGGTGAAATTATGGTCAAAGGCCCGAATGTCATGAAAAGCTATTTTAACCGAGAGAGCGCAAACGAAGCCTCCTTTCAAAATGGCTGGCTGAAAACAGGTGATCTTGGGTATTTGGACAATGAAGGCTTTTTATATGTATTAGACAGACGTTCAGATCTGATCATTTCTGGCGGAGAAAACATTTATCCGGCTGAAGTGGAGTCAGTGCTGCTTTCACACCCCGCTGTGGCCGAAGCCGGAGTTTCAGGGGCTGAGGACAAAAAATGGGGGAAAGTGCCTCACGCCTATCTTGTCCTTCACAAGTCTGTGAGCGCAGAAGAATTGAAGGCATACTGCAAAGAACGCTTGGCGAAGTATAAAATTCCGGCAAAATTCTTTGTGCTTGACCGCCTGCCGCGCAATGCGTCTAATAAGCTCTTGCGAAATCGGCTGAAGGATGCGCGTAAAGGAGAACTGCTATGATCGAAATAGAAAAAATTACGCTCTACCATTTGAGCATGAATTTAAAGAAACCGTTTAAAAACAGTATCGAAACGCTTCAAGAGCGTAAATTTCTGATCGTGGAAGCCATTGATACATCCGGTGTTACAGGCTGGGGAGAAGTTTCTGCTTTCTCTTCTCCTTGGTACACCGAGGAAACCATTGGAACGTGTTTGCATATGCTAAAAGATTTTTTTATTCCAAATGTCGTCGGCCGTGAGTTCAATCACCCTTCAGAAGTGCCGGACAGCCTGGCGCGGTATAAAGGAAACCGGATGGCAAAAGCTGGGCTTGAATCGGCTGTCTGGGATATCTATGCCAAAAAGAAGGGCATATCTCTTGCTGAGGCATTGGGCGGAACAAGAGATAAAGTCCCTGCCGGAGTGGTTGTCGGCCTGGCGCCCCTTGACGATATGCTGAAGGAAATTGAAAGCTATCAAAAAGAAGGTTATCAAAGAATAAAAATTAAAATTCAGCCTGGGCAGGATGTGGAATTGGTCAAGGCCATCCGCAGCCGGTTTCCAAACATCCCGCTCATGGCTGATGCCAATTCCTCCTATGAGCTGAAGGATATCAGCCGCTTAAAGGAGCTTGACGAATTCCAGTTAATGATGATTGAGCAGCCCCTTCAATCTGACGACATCGTTGACCACCGCCACTTGCAGAAACATTTGAAAACGGCCATTTGCCTTGATGAGAGCATTTGTTCAGTTGATGATGCGAGACGGGCGATTGAGCTAGGAAGCTGCAAAATTATTAATATAAAGCCTTCGCGTGTCGGAGGATTAACAGAAGCTTTAAAAATTCATGATTTATGCAAAGAGCATCATATGCAGGTGTGGTGCGGAGGAATGCTGGAAACCGGTATATCGAGAGCGCAGAACGTGGCGCTTGCTTCACTGCCTCAATTCACAATACCTGGCGATATTTCATCATCCTCACGCTATTGGGATGAAGATATTGTGACCCCTGATATTCGTATTGATAATGGATTTATTTCCGTGTCAAAACAGCCTGGTTTAGGGGTTGAGGTGAACCAGGACATTATGCGAAAATATGTGACCAAAATGGATGTTTTCACACAGCATGGTTAAGAAAAAAGCATTTTGCTATTTTGAATGAATGACACTGTGCTGTTACAGTAAAAGTGTTCGTTGAATACATCCCTTCTCGTTTGGACCGGCTGCTGACCCAGCCGGTTTTTTTATGTAAATGGAGCTTGACAAAAATGGCCAAACACGATAATTTTGCACAAGGGAAACTTTTTGTCCTTCGTAAATAAAATATGCTTTTGTCTAATTAAATGTCACATGTCTAAGAACTGACATCATAAGATAAAACAATCGGACATTAATGGCAAAGAGGAGGAGAAACATGAAACGAGGGCTGATAGCGGCAGTGCTTTTTGCGGCCTTTGGTTTAACGGGATGCGGAACGGATTCAGCCGGAAAAAGCGCTGATCAGCAATTACAAGTGACAGCGACAACATCTCAAATTGCCGATGCAGCAGAAAACATCGGAGGTAAGCATGTAAAAGTCACCTCTTTAATGGGACCGGGGGTTGATCCGCACCTTTACAAAGCTTCGCAAGGTGACACGAAAAAATTAATGTCAGCCGATGTTGTTCTGTACAGCGGGTTGCATTTGGAAGGGAAAATGGAGGACGTCCTCCAAAAAATCGGCGAACAAAAACAAGCAGCGGCAGTTGCTGAGGCCATTCCGAAAAACAAGCTTATTTCCGCGGGAGAAGGCAAGACGTTTGATCCCCACGTCTGGTTCAGCATTCCGCTATGGATCCATGCAGTGGATGAAATTGAAACACAATTCAGCAAAGCAATGCCTCAGCACGCAGATGACTTTCAGAAAAATGCCAAAGCATACAAACAAGATTTGCAATATTTAGATAAGTGGTCGCGCCAGGAGATCGCACACATTCCAGAGAAAAGCCGTGTGCTTGTGACTGCTCATGATGCGTTTGCGTACTTTGGGAATGAATATGGATTTAAGGTAAAAGGCCTGCAGGGACTAAGCACAGATTCGGATTACGGATTAAGGGATGTTCAGGAGCTGGTTGATCTTCTGACAGAAAAACAAATCAAAGCAGTGTTCGTAGAAAGCAGCGTATCTGAAAAATCAATCAATGCAGTGGTGGAAGGCGCTAAAGAAAAAGGTCATACCGTCACAATCGGCGGTCAGCTTTATTCGGATGCCATGGGTGAAAAGGGCACCAAAGAAGGCACATACGAAGGAATGTTCCGCCACAATATCAACACGATTACTAAAGCGCTTAAATAAAGAAAAGAGGTGAAGGATATGTTCCCTGTTGAGCTTGATAATGTGACGGTTGCTTATCATAAAAGGCCTGTACTGCAGGACATTTCGCTGCAGGTGCCGGAAGGGAAACTTATTGGCATTATCGGCCCAAACGGCGCGGGAAAATCAACTTTGATCAAAACCATTCTCGGTCTTGTGCCCCGGGCTTCAGGAGACATTTCTATTTACGGCAAAGACTATAAGGATCAGCGGACCAGAATCGGATATGTTCCGCAGCGTGGCTCGGTTGACTGGGATTTCCCCACAAGCGCGCTCGATGTCGTCCTAATGGGAAGATACGGAAGAATCGGTTTATTAAAGAGGCCAAAGAAAGCAGATGTGGAAATGGCGAAGGCTGCTTTAGCAAAAGTCGGGATGCTTGATTATGCGAATAGGCAGATCAGCCAGCTGTCAGGCGGCCAGCAGCAGCGGGTGTTTCTTGCCCGGGCACTCTGCCAGAACGCTGACATTTATTTTATGGATGAACCGTTTGCAGGTGTCGATGCAGCGACGGAGCGCGCGATTATGACGCTTTTGGCAGAACTCAAAGAAAAAGGAAAAACCGTTCTTGTCGTCCATCATGACTTGCAGACCGCCGAGGATTATTTCGATTGGATTTTACTGCTTCATTTAAGAAAAATCGCTTTCGGACCGGCGGAAAACGTTTTTACAATCGAAAACCTGCAAAAAACATATGGAGGAAGGCTTACGTTTTTAAAAGATAAAGTAATAGCAGAAGGGCATAAGGGGTGAGCACAATGATTGAAAGTTTGTGGCTGCAGCTCCAGCACCCGAACACACAGTGGGTGCTGGCGGGTACGCTTTTGCTCGGGGCGGCAAGCGGTGTTTTGGGAAGCTTTGTGCTGCTGAGAAAGCAAAGTTTAATCGGCGATGCGATGGCCCATTCAGCTCTGCCGGGCGTGTGTTTCGCTTTTCTGTTCACCGGGCAAAAATCACTGCCTTTCTTTTTGCTGGGTGCGGCTCTCGCCGGACTGCTCGGAACATTTTGTATTCAGCTGATTTCGCGGCTTTCAAAAACAAAGGAGGACTCGGCGATCGGGATAGTTCTTTCTGTGTTTTTTGGCGTTGGGATCGTTCTGCTGACATATATTCAGCAGCAGGGGGCGGGAAGCCAAAGCGGGCTTGATTCTTTTTTATTCGGCCAGGCTGCTTCATTGGTCAGACAGGATATCACCCTTATTGCAGGAATATCTGCTGTTCTGCTGCTCCTGTGTATTGTTTTCTTTAAGGAATTTACATTGATTACTTTTGATCTCGCGTTTGCAAAGGGGCTGGGAATCCCGGTGCGTTTTTTGAACGGGCTTTTGGCTAGTCTGATTGTCGGTGCTGTCGTTATTGGGCTTCAGACGGTTGGTGTGATATTAATGGCGGCTATGCTGATTACACCTGCCATAGCTGCAAGATATTGGACCGAACGATTGACAGGGATGATCGTCATTGCCGGGATCACTGGCGGGGTCAGCGGAGTGGCCGGAACCCTGCTGAGCACAACCATGAAGGGAATGGCGACAGGCCCATTAATAATCATATCTGCAACGCTGATCTTTCTTTTTTCAATGATTTGCGCGCCTAAGCGGGGGGTGGCCGCTAAAGCCATAAGGCTGATAAGGCTTCGGCGCAGAACAAGCAGGGAGCAAGTGCTGCTGACGATTTATGAACAGTATGAAAAGAAAGATCTTTGTGTAACAGCTGAGAGTGTAAGAAAGAAAAGGCGCCTATCTCCTTCATTATGCCTTAAGGCATTGACTGACTTGGAACAAGAGAGGTGCATTGAGTGTATCGAAAATGGAGTTTGGCAAATCACAAGCACTGGGATTGAAAAAGGCTACCACACAGCTTTGAAGCAGCGGATGTATGAAGTGTATCTCATGCATGAAATGGAGCTTGCCAATATAGAATTCGATCAGGGCTGCTTTGACCCGGATCGTTTGCCAGGAGAAACGAGAGAACGGCTTTTTTCATTATTAAAGCTGTATGGCCGGATGCCTGAGCTGCGAAAAGCGTCTCATGAAGCCGAGAAGGGACAGATCGCAAATGAGTTTTGAAGCATGGATTATAGCTACCGGTGTATTAGTCGGTGTAAGCTGTGCATTGATCGGCACATTTCTTGTGCTGAGAAGCATGGCGATGCTGGCCGACGCAATCAGCCATACCGTGTTGCTTGGCATTGTCGGCGCTTTTCTAGTGACGGGGAGTCTCGACGGGATTTCTATGTTTATCGGTGCAGCTGTTACCGGATTGTTAACGGCATTTTTGGTCCAGCTTCTTCATAGCAAGGGGGTTCAATCAGATGCTGCCATAGGAGTCGTGTTTACATCCTTATTTGCAATCGGCGTCATTTTACTTTCTGTTTATGGAGCGAATGTCCATCTCGATATTGAGCACTCGTTAATGGGAGAAATCGCTTTTGTGCCGTGGAATACGATGACGGTATTCGGAGTTGATATCGGGCCGAAAGCGTTTTGGATGCTGGCATCTGTTCTTATTTTAAACGTAGTGTTAATCAGTGTGTGCTATAAGGAGTTTAAAATCGCTTCGTTTGATCCTCAAATGGCTTTAGCCTTGGGAATACCGGTTTTGATGATTCATTACGTGCAAATGGGCATGCTGTCCTTAACGACTGTTGCTTCCTTTGATTCAGTGGGTGCTGTATTGGTTGTGGCCATGCTGATTGTTCCGCCTGCTGCGGCACATTTGCTGACAGACCGGCTTCTTTATATGCTGATTCTCAGCGCTTTGATTGGCGGGCTGTCGGCGGTCATGGGCTATTTCTTCGCAACGTGGCTTAATGTTTCGATTTCGGGAGCGATGGCGGCCATGACAGGTGTATGGTATGCAAGCGCCTTTTTGTTTTCACCCGCAAACGGGGTGATGACTAAAAAGCTGAGAACACTCAACATGCAAAAAGAAAGAGCTGGCTGACGCAGCTCTTTCTTTTAATTACAAATCATGCGGCTTAAACGTTTTGCAGTCTGTTTCCCGGCTGTTTTCAGCCGTTTCACCAGTATGGCTGACAACATAAATGGCATCAGCGGTGCATTTGTTTCCTTTGCCCCAATAAGAACAGTTGTTGACTTCGCATAGAATTTTCTGCTCCATGCCATCCCCTCCTTAAAAAGGTTCTGGGTTAGTATAGCCGGCAGGCTTCACCTCTATTCCTCCTGGCGGATATAGCGTTTATCTCGCATAAACATTTTCCAGAAGAAATAAAAGCCCGGAAATAGAATGATAAATGCTACGATATACGTCGCAAACAGCGCCCTGAACGTTGCTGGCTCTGTGAAGCCTGACATGACTGTCACATCAGGATAAATCATATACGGAAGATGCGCCCGCCCGTACGCGTAGCTTGCGAGAAAATACTGTATCCCAATCGCAACAAGTGCGAGACGCGGTTTTCCGATGTTTTGCCCAAAGCTTTTGTTAGGCAGAAAAAGAGCGATTCCAGCAATAACAAATGTAATGAACGATGCAATAATCCAAGTAAAATCATTCAGCATTCCGCTGTACAGCCAGTTTGCTTCATTCCGCATCGTCACCATAATGCATACAGCAAACAACAGTGAAATCGGGCCGGTAATCAGGGCGCTTTTTCTATAGGCTCGGTACGCATCCTGTTCCTCTGCCACATTTGAAACATCTGCAAGCAGCAGCGAGGACAAAAATAACGTGCTTAAAATCGCAAACCCGATAAATGAATAGGCGTTTGGGCTTGAAAAGATTTTAGACATATTTAAGTTATAGATTCCATCCGTTTTTTCTATAAACCCTCCGTGTGTCACAGGAAGCACCAAAATTAAAATAGCAGGAATGATAAAGCCGGAGATGCCGGAAATATATCTTAGCGTTTTCCGCTCCTTTGCTGTATTAGAAAAAACGAGAAATCCGCTTCGAATCGCTAAAAGCAGCAAAATCATGCTGCCGGGAATTAATAACACGGTGCCGAGCACAAATGTCGCACCGGGGAAAAAACTGAAAAGCGCCACGACGATGGCCACAATAAAGACGTTTGTGACCTCCCAAGTCGGGGACAAAAAGCGATTCGCAATATCGGTGGCCTTCATATGCTCCTTGTTTAAATAGATCATAGACCAAAATCCCGCTCCAAAATCCATTGTCGCCATGACGGCGTAAATAAACACAAAGCCCCAGATAATTGAGATGGCGATCAGAGCGTCAGTTGAAATCTCCATTTGTCGATCTTCCTTCCATTTGGTTTCCTGTTTGCGGAGCCATTACGACTCCGCTGTATTTAAATCTTCGTCAACCGGGTGCTTGCGGAAATAATACAGCAGTACGTAGACGACAGCTGCGCCTAACACGGCATAAACAAATGTGAAAAATAAGAACAGCACCCCGATCGAACCAGTCGTTGTTACGACATCTGACGTTTTCAGCAGATGATAGATGACCCAAGGCTGCCTCCCCGTACATGCGAAAATCCAGCCGAATTCAATGCCGATGAGACTAAAAGGGCCTGCTGTCATGAAAATAACCAAAAGCCACGTTGGGAAACGGTCTTTCTTGAGCACCTTTCTCCAGACCACACCGATAATGGAATAGAGAATCAACAGCATGCCTACTCCAACCATCGCATTAAACAGCGTGTGAATAAAAAGCGGCGGCCATTCATCTCTAGGAAATGCATTCAATCCCTTTACAACAGTGTCAAAACGGTTCGCTGCCAAAAAGCTTAAAGCCCATGGAATCTCGATAGCCCATTTTACTTTTTCTTCATTTGGGTCGGTAAAACCGCCGATAGCGAGCGGAGCGTGGGATCTTGTTTCAAACAGGCCTTCCGCACCGGCTAATTTTTCGGGCTGGTATTCGTACAGCATCTGTGCTGATTCGTGTCCGTTCAAAGCAGTCAGCAATGAAAAAATACCGCCGATCGTGAGTGCGAGCAAAAGGGCTTTCCGGTGAAAGCGATAGACCTTTTCCTTTTTTCTCGTCCGGATCATTTTATATGCGGCCACAGAAGCCACGATAAACGCACCTGTCATAAACGCGGACAGAACGACATGGCCTGCCGTGATAAAAAAGCTAGGATTAAAAAACGCAGCCCATGGGTCAACATCTGTAATTTTTCCATTTAAAATTTTAAAACCGGCGGGCGTACCTTCAAAGGCGTGAACATTCGTGATCAGAACAGCGGAAGCTGCGGCCCCGACTAACACAAAGAAAACAGCAACAATCCTCATTGCAGGTGATAAGCGGTCTGCTGCGTATACATAAATCGACATGAAAAGGGCTTCAACAAAAAAAGCATAGATTTCAATTTGAAACGGCAGGGACATGACCCGGCCGATGACTTCCATAAATCCCGGCCATAAAAGCGCGAGCTGAGTGCCCGCGATCGTTCCGGTCGGTATGGCGACCCCCAGCAAAACGGCTTGTGCTTTCGTCCATCTTTTCGCCATGATCGCATAATGGTCATCTTTCGTTTTTTGATAGATCAATTCCGCCACTAAAATCATGAGCGGCAGACCGACTCCAAGCGTTGCGAAAATGATATGAAAGCCCATTGTCGTGCCAAAAAGGCTTCTGGCCAAAACTAAATCATCCACAATCGTAAACCACCTTTCCAAAAAGACGTTCTGTATGTATTTTGGGTTTATTATTTGCTTCCTCGGTTAGATTATTCTTCCTATTCTTAAATGCCATGAGGTTTACGATGAGAGAACAGAGGGAAGGATGTAAGAAGATTGACAAAACGTTTGTGACGTTATAAAATAAAACGTAATTATTACGATTTATTGAAAGGAGATACACATGAAAGAAGGAATTCATCCAAAGAACCACAAAGTGATATTTCAGGATGTCAACAGCGGCTATCGTTTTCTCAGCACCTCTACTAAAACATCTAATGAAACAGCAGAGTGGGAAGACGGCAACACATATCCCGTCATTAAAGTAGAAGTAAGCTCTGATACGCATCCATTTTATACGGGACGCCAGAAATTCAATGAAAAAGGCGGACGAGTTGAGCAGTTCAAAAAACGCTATAACATGGGGAAATAAGGCAGACCTGAGGGTTTGTCTTTTTTTCTTGCCCAGTTTCATAAGATGACGAAAAGACAGATGCTGTGATATATTGAAGAGAAAAAAGACAAGGAAGGAATACAAGTAGCTATGAGCCTGCTAAATGATATTCTTGAATTTAACAAGACTTTTACTGAACAAAAGGAATACGAGAGGTATCAGACATCAAAATTTCCCGATAAAAAAATGGCGATTCTTTCTTGCATGGATACTCGTTTGGTGGAATTGCTGCCGCATTCGATGAATATGCGAAACGGTGATGTGAAAATCATTAAAAGTGCCGGTGCGCTTGTGACACACCCATTCGGAAGTATCATGAGAAGTTTACTCGTCGCAGTGTACGAGCTGAACGCCGATGAGGTATGTGTGATCGGGCATCACGATTGCGGCATGAGCAAAATCAGCAGCGAAAGCATGCTTAATAGAATCAGAGAAAGAGGGATTCCGGAGGAACGCATCGAAACATTAAAGTACTCCGGTGTTGACTTTGATCAATGGTTTAAAAGCTTTGATTCAGTAGAAGCAAGTGTAAAAGACAGCGTAGAAGTCATTAAACATCATCCGCTGTTCCCGGAAAACGTTCCAGTCCATGGTTTAGTTATTGATCCTGAAACAGGAAAACTGGATCTTGTCGTAAACGGCTATAACAATTAATGTTTTTGTTTCTTTTCAGGAACGGGATCGACTCCTCCCGGATGGAACGGGTGGCACTTTAAAATCCGTTTGATTGTCAGCCAGCCGCCTTTTAAAGCCCCATGTGTTTTAATCGCTTCGATTCCATATTGGGAGCAAGTCGGATAAAAGCGGCATGTTGGCGGCGTCAGCGGCGAGATGAATTTTTGATATCCTCTGATCAGACCGATAAATAGGGTTTTCATATTTCATTCAGCAACCTTTCTGATGCAAGTATAAGAAAAAAAACGCAGATTGAAAAGTTATTCGATTATTCTTATCGGAAAGGTATGTTATAATGAATGTACATTTTTAGAAAAGGGAGAGTGCCATTATGCCTTCAGTAGAAAGTTTTGAGCTTGATCATAATGCGGTTGTTGCTCCATATGTAAGACATTGCGGCGTGCATAAAGTTGGAACAGACGGCGTTGTAAATAAATTTGACATTCGTTTTTGCCAGCCAAATAAACAGGCAATGAAGCCTGACACCATTCACACACTCGAGCATTTGCTCGCGTTTACGATTCGTTCTCACGCTGAGAAATACGATCATTTTGATATCATTGATATTTCTCCAATGGGCTGCCAGACCGGCTACTATCTCGTTGTGAGCGGAGAGCCGACACCGGCGGAAATCGTTGATCTGCTTGAAGACACAATGAAGGAAGCGGTAGAGATTACCGAAATACCGGCTGCGAATGAAAAGCAGTGCGGCCAAGCGAAGCTTCATGATCTGGAAGGCGCTAAACGTTTAATGCGTTTCTGGCTTTCACAGGATAAAGAAGAATTGCTAAAAGTATTTGGCTAAAATAGAAAAGACCTTTTTGCTCAAGCGCAAAAAGGTCTTTTTTGTGACGTCTTATATTTTGTGTACCATTTGCTGTAAGCGTTTGCTACTATTTAGGTAAACGATGAAAGGGTGATAGCATGAAAAAGATGTTGGTTGTTCTGCTTTTTTCTGCTTTTTTGCTTAACGGATGCGGATCTGGTGAAAGCAAAGCAAATACAGCTGAGACGCCCGAGGTTTTGGATGTCAAGCTGACCGGGCCTGAAAAAATAAATCCCGGAGAAAGCGCTGCTTATGAAGCAGCCGTATCATACGGTGATGAAGCTGTGACGGATGCCGATGAAGTAGAGTTTGAAGTATGGAAAGAAGGGGAAAAAGACGCCAGCCAAATGTTTAAGGCGAAACAAGAAAAAGGCGTATACCGGTTGGAAACAACGTTTAAGGAAGATGGTATATACACTGTCCAATCCCATGTCACAGCAAAAAAACAGCATAGCATGCCGACCTTAAAAGTCCAAGTCGGAGATGCCGATGCTGCCAGCAATCAGTCAGAAGAGAAGCATTCACATCATCATTGATTGTGTGAATCAGAGTGATTTTCTTGCGGTGGATCAATGGTATGCTTTACATTATAGGCTTTTACAGTCGTCCAAATGGTTACCAGCAAAACAGCCAGCACAATCAAAATACTTATCGTAATGAGAAGCGTCATAACATTCCACCTCCCGTTTTTTAACAATTGTAGCATAATAGAAGAAATCGTGACAGATAAGGGTAAAAAAGAGGTTTTAGCGTACGATATTAAGGGTATACATAGTCATATAACAAGGAGGAGATACCATGTCAGAACAATTGATTCAAGCAGTGAACAAACAAGTAGCCAACTGGACAGTCATGTATGTGAAACTACATAATTATCACTGGTACGTGAAAGGGAAAGATTTCTTTACTCTTCATGAAAAATTTGAAGAGCTGTACAACGAAACCGCAACTTATATTGATGATTTAGCAGAACGTCTTTTGGCGCTGAACGGAAAACCGATTGCAACAATGAAGGAATCCTTAGAAACGGCTTCTGTCAAAGAAGCGTCTGGAAATGAAACAGCTGAACAAATGGTTCAAAGCGTATATGATGATTTTACGGTCATCGCGGAAGAGCTGAAAAACGGCATGGATTTAGCTGATGAAGTCGGTGACGAAACAACAGGGGACATGCTTCTGGCGATCCATCAAAATATTGAAAAACATAACTGGATGCTAAAAGCTTACCTAGGGTAAAAGAATGGCCGGACGTCTAAAAACAGACGTCCGGCTTTTCTTTTTGTATCTGAAAAATAGGCGACAACCAGTCCATTTTTCTGAAAAATCCAATCCGGTCGGCTTGTTTTCCATAGAATATCGTAAGGCCGTTTCTGTGAAAGGATGTTGGGATAAATGGATAGAGACTTTGGCATCTTTTCGTTTATAGCAGTCAGCGTTTCAGCAGCGGGTTTTTTCTTCGGAGGTTTTCAGTATTCATTTCTGATTTTGCTCTCTCTTATGGCAATTGAATTTATCAGTACGACTTTGAAGGAAACAATTATTCACAAACTGTCGTTTAAGAAGATATTTGCCCGGCTTGTCAAAAAATTAGTCACGCTGGCTCTGATCTCTGTATGCCATTTTTTTGATCAGCTGCTGAATACACAGGGGTCCATTCGTGACTTGGCTATTATGTTTTATATTCTTTATGAATCTGTGCAAATTGTTGTGACAGCCAGTTCTCTTGGCATACCGGTTCCTCAGATGTTAGTCGATCTTTTAGAAACGTTAAAAAATAAATTTAAACGCAAACCGTAACTTTTCACTGTTCGCGGGTCATAATAAAGCCCAGAGCGTCAGTCGCACTTTTCGGCAATAGGAATCGAAAAAAACTGTACGAGCTAGTCTGCATGCATAACCTGACGGCGTGCTGGGTTTCCCTTATTTTTTGATAAAAGGCTTCCGAAGAAACGTAACTGTGGTATGATGTATGGAAGATAGCTAGGAACGGATTTGAGGGATAAACATGTACGAGTTTAAAGATTATTATCAGAATACTGTTCAGCTTTCCTTTGACGATCAGCCTTTCTCGGACAGCCCGAAGCATGTCTGGGTGATTTGCCGTTTTGGCGGCAAATGGCTTTTAACAGAACATGAGGACAGAGGCTATGAGTTTCCAGGCGGGAAAGTAGAGCCGATGGAGTGCGCAGAAGAGGCTGCGCTCCGGGAAGTAAAGGAAGAGACGGGCGCGAGAGTCAAAAGCCTCAAGTATCTCGGACAGTATAAGGTTCTCGGTAAAGAAAAAGTGATTGTGAAAAATATATATTTTGCAGATATAGAAAAGCTTGAAGAGCAAGCTGATTACTTTGAAACGAAAGGCCCGGTTTTGTTTCACGAGCTTCCGGAGAACCTTTCCCGCAATAAAAAGTTCAGCTTTATTATGAAGGATTCCGTTCTTCCGATCAGTTTGAAAAAACTGAAAGAATCTGGATGGATCGAATAAAAAATCCGGCACATGTGCCGGATTTTTTATTATGTTCTGCCCTTCGTCCATTTCTTTTCCAGCAGCTCCACGCCCTGATACATCAGAGTGGCAAAGATGGCGATGATCAGCAGGCTTAAGAAGACGAGTGTGAAATTGAAGACTTGGAATCCGTAAATAATCATATATCCCAATCCAACCTTCGAAACGAGGAATTCCCCTACAATGACGCCAACCCATGATAAACCGACGTTTACTTTTAATGTTGAAATAATCGCGGGAGAGGATGCGGGCAGTATGACTTCTTTAAAAATAATCCATTTTTTTGCACCGAATGTTTTCATGACTTTCGTATAGTTTTCGTCGACCTCCTGAAAGGCGGTATACACAACGATGGTTGTGATAATGACGCTGATGATGGCTCCCATCGCAATAATGCTGATAAAACTGGGACCGAGTGCGACAATCAGGATAGGGCCCAGGGCCACTTTCGGCATTGCATTCAAAATCACAAGATACGGATCTAAAATCCTGGCAAGCCGATTGGACCACCATAACAAAGCGGCGAGGCACGTGCCCATAAACGTTCCAAGCAAAAAGCCTAGCACCGTTTCGAATAAAGTGACGCCGATGTGTGACAGTAATGAACCGTCACCGAGTTTCTCCAGCAATAAACGCCATACAGCTGATGGAGAGCTGAAGATCAGCGGATCGATCCAGCCTTGCCTGCTGGAGATTTCCCAGCCTGAGAAAAAGAGAATAAATATGGCAAGCTGAAAAGAATGGACATTCCACTTTTCCTTTTTTTGTTTGAATTGATACTGCTCGTGAAGCAGATCAATGGTTTCTTTGCTGTTTCTCAAGAGAATTCAGCTCCTTCCATATCGTTTGAAAAAGCGTCTGGAAGGATGGCTCCTGGCGGGCGTCAAAAGGCATCATCGAGGCCAATTCCTTAGGAATGGTAAAAATCTGATGGATGGTGCCCGGCTGATTCGAAAATAAAAAGATCGTATCGCTCATCGCTATCGCTTCCCCTATATCATGAGTGACAAGCACTGCTGTTTTTTGATATTCCTTTAATGTGCGGAATACCAGGTTTTCCAATGACAGCTTTGTCTGAAAATCAAGCGCGGAAAATGGCTCATCCAGCAAAAGCAGACTTGGATTTGGCGCAAGAGTCCTTGCAAGCGCGGCCCGTTGGCGCATCCCGCCTGACAGCTCTTTCGGATATTTTTTCTCCACATCTATGAGGCCGAACTCCGGCAATAGACCGAGTGCAGCGGCCTTGCTTTCTTCTGTCAGCGTGTCGGCGATTTTTAAACCGAGAAGCACATTTTCCTCGATAGATTTCCAGGGAAATAAGTAATCCTGCTGAAGCATATAGCCAATGTTATGTTCTTTTTGATTCGGCTCACGGCCTTCAATCAGAACTCTGCCTTCCGATGGCTCAATCAAACCGGCTATAATAGAAAGCAGTGTTGTTTTTCCGCAGCCGCTTGGGCCGAGAAATGAGATGAAATCACCTTTTTCGGCATCAAAATGAATATCCCGCACAGCCGTTGTTTTTTCTTTGATAGAAAAGTAAGTATGGGTTACATGGTCGACATGTAAGAAAGACATAGATGGCGCCTCCTATTTCTCCGAGGTGACTTTTTCAGCAATTTCTTTATTTACAAGCTGATTGTATGGAATGTGCTTCGGCAGTTCTCCCGCTTGATCCATAATGTCTTGAAGCAGCTCCCATTCTTTTTCGTTAAGCAGAGGATCTGGCGAATATGAATGCTGCTTTTTATAGCGCTCAATGGATGTTTCGATGACGTCTGGATCGGTATCATCAAATTCATCTTTAATGGCATCTGTGATGTCCTTTGCAGAATGATTTTTAACCCACTGCTGCGCCTTGTAAATGGCTTTTGTAAACTTGACGGCTGTGTCTTCATTGTTCTTCAGGTAGCTTTGTTTCGCCATAAAGGTCGTGTAAGGAACCTCGCCTGATTCTTCTCCGAATGAAGCCACGATATGGCCGATGCCTTTTTTCTCAAAGAGAGAAGCCTGCGGTTCAAAGAGCTGTACATACTCACCGGTTCCAGAAGCAAACGCATTGGCAATATTGGCGAAATCTATGTTCTGGATGAGGTCTATATCCTTATGCGGGTCAATCTTATGTTTGTTCAGCACATACTCGCCGACCATTTGAGGCATGCCGCCTTTTCGCTGGCCGAGAAACGTTTTTCCGTTTAGTTGATCCCAGTTGAAGTGTTCAACATCTTCTCTCGCTACAAGAAACGTCCCGTCTGTCTGAGTCAGCTGGGCGAAATTAATGACGGGGTCTTTAGCCCCTTGCGCCTCGACATAAATAGATGTTTCTGACCCGACAAGCGCGATGTCGGAGCCGTTTGAAAGAAGCGATGTCATCGTTTTGTCTCCGCCCCAGGTCGTATTCACATCGACATCAAGCCCTTCTTCCTTGAAAAATCCTTTAGACTCAGCAACATATAAAGGTGCGTAAAAAATAGAATGGGTCACTTCAGCCACTTTAACTTTGGTCAGCGTTTCTTCCTGTTTGCAAGCCGTCAGGGCGATCATCAGAAAGATACTGCCGACACAGGCGAAGCCCAGCCTTAACCATCTGTTCACATAGACAACCTCCTTATTTAGCATCAAGTTAATATCCTTTTTTGCTTTACATATCGTATGATGGGTATAAAAATGTGTGAATGCCTAATCGGGTTCTCCGGATGTAATTTTGGAGTAAGGAAAGCATATAGAAAAAAGGAGGCGGCTGTTTTGATTGTAGAGAAAAGAAGATTTCCGTCGCCAAGCCAGCATGTGCGTTTGTATACGGTCTGCTATCTGTCAAATGGATTACGGGTAAAGGGGCTTCTGGCTGAGCCGGCGGAACCGGGACAATATGACGGATTTTTATATTTGCGCGGCGGGATTAAAAGCGTGGGCATGGTTCGGCCGGGCCGGATTATCCAGTTTGCATCCCAAGGGTTTGTGGTGTTTGCTCCTTTTTACAGAGGAAATCAAGGAGGAGAAGGCAATGAGGATTTTGCCGGAGAAGACAGGGAGGATGCATTTTCTGCTTTTCGCCTGCTTCAGCAGCACCCAAATGTCAAGAAGGACAGAATTCATATCTTCGGGTTTTCCCGCGGCGGAATTATGGGAATGCTCACTGCGATCGAAATGGGAAGGCATGCGGCTTCACTTGTTTCCTGGGGAGGCGTCAGTGATATGATCCTTACATACGAGGAGCGGCAGGATTTGCGGCGAATGATGAAAAGAGTCATCGGCGGAACACCGAAAAAGGTGCCTGAGGAATATCAGTGGCGAACACCGTTTGATCAAGTAAATAAAATTCAGGCTCCCGTGCTGTTAATCCATGGAGAAAAAGACCAAAATGTTTCGATTCAGCATTCCTATTTATTTGAAGAGAAGCTAAAACAATTGCATAAGCCGGTTGAGACGTGGTATTACAGTACATTCACACATTATTTCCCGCCAAAAGAAAACCGGCGTATCGTTCGGCAGCTTACACAATGGATGAAAAACCGCTGACAATGAAATATGGTATGATAAAGAAAAAAGAGAACGAAAGGGGATCTCACTTTGGGAATGCCTGTTGAATTTAATACACTGATTGTGACAAAAGGAAAAGAAGTTCGCATAGATGAAAATATATTCACGTTAGAGAAGGACGGATACCGCGTATATCCGATGGAGATTCCGATGGATGTGCGCAAAACAAAGCTTGGAGAAAAGTCGGGCACAGCTGAAGTACAGAAGCTTCAATGGGAAGACGGCCGGACCATCATTACGTACAAGCTGACTTCTTTGCATTCTGTCAATTAAAACAAGCCAAGAGCGTAATTGCTCTTGGCTTTTGCTTTTTAAACGAGAGGGCCGCCTGCCTGTGCAATGGCATCTGTATGTGCGAACTTTTTAAAATTCTCTTTGAATTCATTTGCAAGGTAGACTGCCTTTTCTCTGTATTCTTCCTTGTTGGCCCACGTGTTTTCAGGCTGAAGGATATGATCAGGAACGCCAGGAACATGAGCCGGAATGTGCAGGCCAAAAATATCGTCAGTTATCATTTCTGCACCCTCTAATTTACCTTCAATCGCAGCTTTGACCATCGCTCTCGTGTAAGAAAGCTTCATTCGTTCGCCTGTGCCATAGCCGCCTCCGGTCCAGCCGGTATTGACCAAGTAAACGTCTGCGCCATGTTCATCGATCTTTTTGCCGAGCATTTCAGCATAGACGTGAGCAGGAAGCGGCAGGAACGGTGAGCCGAAGCAAGTGGAGAACGTCGTTTCAGGTGACGTCACACCCCGTTCGGTTCCGGCAAGCTTGCTCGTGTAACCGCTCAAGAAATGATACATCGCCTGCTCCTTCGTCAGTTTGCTGATCGGGGGCAGGACACCGAAGGCATCAGCCGTCAAAAATACAATTGCAGACGGATGGCCTGCCATGCTTGGAGTCACGATGTTATCAATCATATGAATCGGGTAAGCTGCCCGCGTGTTTTCAGTATAGAAGGAATCATCATAATTGGCTTCGCGTGTGTCTTCATCAACAACGACATTCTCGAGAACTGATCCGAAACGGATTGCGTTAAAGATTTGCGGCTCCTTCTCCTCGCTTAAGTGAATGCACTTAGCGTAGCATCCGCCTTCAATATTAAAGACGCCTGTATCAGACCAGCCATGTTCATCGTCACCGATCAGCTTGCGGTCAGCATCGGCTGAAAGGGTGGTCTTTCCTGTTCCTGACAGTCCGAAGAAAAGGGCGACATCACCTTTTTCACCGACATTGGCGGAGCAGTGCATGGATAAAATATCTCTTTCAGGCAGCAGGAAATTCATAATGGAGAAAATGGACTTCTTCATTTCTCCGGCATACTCTGTTCCCCCGATTAAAATCGTCCGTTTTTCGAAAGAGACAATAATAAACGTTTCGGAATGAGTGCCGTCTGTTTTTGGATCCGCTTTGAAATGCGGAGCAGAAAGAATGGTAAACGGCTGTTCAACTGTTTTCTTATCATTGCCTTCCGGACGGATGAACAGCTGCCGCGCAAATAAATTGTGCCATGCGAACTCATTTACGACAGTGATCGGCAGCCTGTATTTCTCGTCTGCTCCGGCAAATCCTTCGAAAACAAACAGCTCATCTCGCTGTTTCAGGTAGCTGACAACTTTCGTATACAGCCGATCAAACGCTTCTTCTGAAATCGGCTGATTCACCGGGCCCCAATCGATCTTATTTTTCGTGCTTTCTTCCTCCACGATGAATTTATCTTTAGGTGAACGTCCTGTGTAAGCGCCTGTTGTCGCGCGAACAGCACCCGTGGATGTTAAAATGCCTTCGTTTCGGGAGAGTACTTTTTCTGTTAGCTGTGCTGCTGATAAATTATGACGCACATTTGGACTTGTTAATAAGGCTTGTAAATCAGCGGTCAAATCAACTGAGTTCATATGAAACCTTCCTTTATCGTTTTTTTGTGTTTTGCTAATTGTGAATTAGTATAACATATATTTTCAAATAGTCTATACTATTTATCATTTTTTGTGTGTGTATTTCCATTGTTTTCCCTCAATATAGGTGCCTATTTCTTCTGAATCATATTGACATTGCAAACCCTTTTACGATAAGATATTTCATTGAGCGGATACTCTTATCCCGAGCTGGCGGAGGGACAGGCCCTATGAAGCCCAGCAACCGGTTTCTCTGTTATTTATTATGTTCAACTGTGTGAGACAACCAAGGTGCTAACCTGTTGCAAGGTTGTATGATTCCTTGAGCGATAAGAGTGAAAGGCACAAAGACCAAACCCTTTCCTCGATGGAAAAGGTTTTTTTATTTCATAAATATGCCAATTAACATTCTCTAATATAACGTTACATTGTATAAGAGGGAGCGAGTTCCGTATCATATATGCAAGGTCTATCGGGAGACCTTGTGCAGGAGGAAGCAAATCATGAGTAAAAATCGTCGTTTATTTACATCAGAATCTGTTACGGAGGGGCATCCGGATAAAATCTGTGACCAGATTTCTGACAGCATTTTAGATGAAATTTTAAAGAAAGACCCTAACGCGCGTGTTGCTTGTGAAACATCTGTGACAACTGGTTTGGTTCTTGTTAGCGGAGAGATCACAACATCTACGTATGTTGACATTCCGAAAACGGTGCGCCAAACCATTAAAGAAATCGGATACACACGTGCGAAATACGGATTTGATGCGGAAACTTGTGCGGTTTTAACATCAATTGATGAACAGTCTGCTGATATCGCAATGGGTGTAGACCAAGCGCTTGAAGCCCGTGAAGGTACAATGAGCGAAGAAGAAATTGAAGCGATCGGTGCTGGTGACCAAGGTTTAATGTTCGGTTATGCGTGCAACGAAACGAAAGAGCTTATGCCTCTTCCAATTTCACTTGCTCATAAATTAGCCCGCCGCCTAAGTGAAGTCCGTAAAGAAGATATTCTTCCGTACCTTCGCCCTGACGGCAAAACTCAGGTAACGGTTGAGTACGATGAAAATAACAAGCCTGTCCGCATTGACGCGATTGTGATTTCAACCCAGCATCACCCTGAAATTACACTTGAGCAAATTCAGCGCAACATTAAAGAACATGTAATCAATCCGGTTGTTCCTAAAGAGTTGATTGATGAAGAAACAAAATATTTCATCAACCCAACAGGACGTTTCGTAATCGGAGGCCCTCAAGGGGATGCGGGACTTACAGGACGCAAAATCATCGTTGATACGTACGGTGGCTATGCACGCCACGGCGGAGGAGCGTTCTCAGGAAAGGATGCGACGAAGGTAGACCGTTCTGCGGCTTATGCAGCAAGATATGTTGCGAAAAACATCGTTGCGGCTGAGCTTGCTGATTCTTGCGAAGTACAGCTTGCTTACGCGATTGGTGTTGCACAGCCTGTGTCAATCTCAATCAACACATTCGGTTCCGGAAAAGCTTCTGAGGAAAAACTGATTGAAGTTGTCCGCAATAACTTTGATTTACGACCTGCAGGCATTATCAAAATGCTTGATTTACGCCGTCCGATCTACAAACAAACTGCTGCGTACGGCCACTTTGGACGTCACGATGTTGACCTTCCATGGGAGCGTACAGACAAAGCGGAGCAGCTGCGTAAAGAAGCGTTAGGAGAATAATTTTATAGCCGCTTACTGGTTAAGCGGCTTTCCCTTTTTTATCGTTGTATTCATGTTTATTTTTTTACATAACTGTGAAACCAAATACTATTCACAGCGTCTATAAATAGGGGTTCAATGATGACAATTTTAATTATGGAGGCAATACTATGTGTGGATTTGTCGGGGTTTTTAACAAGCATCCGTTAGCTCAAACCGCTGATCAAGAAGAACTAATCAAACAAATGAACCAAATGATCGTTCACCGCGGTCCTGACAGTGATGGATATTTCCATGATGAGCACGTCGGATTCGGATTCAGACGTCTCAGCATTATTGATGTAGAAAATGGCGGACAGCCTTTATCATATGAAGATGAAACATATTGGATTATCTTTAACGGGGAAATCTATAACTATATTGAACTGAGAGAAGAGCTTGAAGCAAAGGGGTACACATTCAACACGGATTCGGACACAGAGGTTCTTCTTGCGACTTACCGTCATTATAAAGAAGAAGCGGCGTCCAAACTGCGCGGTATGTTTGCCTTTCTGATTTGGAATAAAAACGATCATGTGCTTTATGGAGCAAGAGATCCATTCGGCATTAAACCGTTGTACTACACAACAATCAATGATCAGGTTTATTTTGCCTCAGAGAGAAAAAGTTTAATGGTTGCTCAGAATGATATTGAAATAGATAAAGAGGCATTGCAGCAGTACATGTCTTTCCAATTTGTTCCTGAACCAAGCACGCTTGATGCCCATGTAAAAAAAGTAGAGCCGGGTTCACAGTTCACAATCCGCCCGGACGGCGATATCGCATTCAAAACGTATTTCAAAGCGAACTTCAAGCCGGTTCAGACTGAAGAAGACAAGCTTGTGAAAGAAGTCAGAGACGCGATCTATGACTCTGTAAACGTTCATATGAGAAGTGACGTTCCTGTCGGTTCATTCCTGTCAGGCGGAATTGATTCTTCCTTTATTGTATCTGTTGCGAAGGAATTTCATCCAAGCTTAAAAACATTCTCAGTCGGCTTTGAACAGCAGGGCTTCAGTGAAGTTGATGTAGCGAAAGAAACTGCAGCGGCGCTGGGCATTGAAAATATCAGCAAAGTCATTTCGCCTGAGGAATACATGAATGAGCTTCCGAAGATCGTATGGCATTTTGATGACCCGCTTGCTGATCCGGCAGCAATTCCGTTGTACTTTGTTGCAAAAGAAGCGAAAAAACATGTAACGGTTGCTTTATCAGGTGAAGGAGCGGATGAGCTCTTCGGCGGATATAACATTTACCGCGAACCGCTTTCGCTTAAACCGTTTGAACGGATTCCATCCGGCCTGAAAAAGATGCTTTTGCACGTTGCTGCCGTTATGCCTGAAGGTATGAGAGGAAAGAGTCTGCTTGAGCGAGGCTGTACTCCGCTTCAGGATCGTTACATCGGTAACGCGAAGATCTTTGAAGAGTCTGTCAAAAAACAGCTGTTGAAGCATTATAATCCGAACCTTTCATATCGCGATGTGACGAAGACTTACTTTACAGAAAGCAGCTCGTACAGCGATATCAACAAAATGCAGTATGTCGATATCCACACTTGGATGCGCGGCGACATTTTGTTAAAAGCGGATAAAATGACGATGGCAAATTCTTTGGAACTGCGTGTGCCGTTCTTAGATAAAGTCGTATTTGACGTCGCTTCAAAAATTCCTGATGAGCTGAAAACGAAAAACGGCACGACGAAGTATCTTCTTCGCAAGGCAGCTGAAGGAATTGTGCCTGAGCACGTATTAAACCGCAAAAAGCTTGGTTTCCCTGTACCGATCCGTCATTGGCTGAAAAACGAAATGAACGAATGGGTGCGGAATATTATTCAAGAAAGCCAAACGGATGCTTATATCCATAAGGATTATGTCCTTCAGCTTCTTGAAGACCATTGTGCGGACAAGGCTGATAACAGCCGTAAAATCTGGACTGTACTGATCTTTATGATCTGGCACAGCATCAATATTGAAAAACGGTATATGCCTGAAGAGCTGAGCCATCAGCCTAAAGAAGTCATCTTTGTGTAACAGACAACAAGGCTTTCGATTAGTCGAAAGCCTTGTTATTATCCTTTTATTTCTCCATCATCATTGATTTACCCAATCCACACGAAATATTCAGAAAAATGATTTAATGATATTTTTTTCTAGGGGAGAAGAAGCATGCAAAAACAAAAACAAGAGCTGCACCGCGGACTCGAAGAAAGGCATATTTCTTTAATGTCTTTAGGAGCTGCCATAGGAGTGGGATTGTTTCTAGGCTCCGCATCAGCTATTCAATTAGCAGGGCCAGGTATTTTGGTAGCATATGCCGCAAGCGGCTTGGTCATGTTTTTTATTATGAGAGCGCTTGGGGAAATGGCCATTCAAAAACCGGTTGCCGGTTCCTTCAGCAGGTATGCGCGTGATTATTTGGGACCGCTTGCAGGCTATTTAACAGGGTGGAACTACTGGTTTTTATGGGTTGTCACCTGTATGGCTGAAATTACTGCTGTTGGCATCTATATGGGGTTCTGGTTTCCTGATGTGCCAAACTGGATTTGGGCATTATCGGCGCTGATCATTATGACGGGTGTTAATTTCCTGGCTGTCAAAGCTTACGGGGAGCTGGAATTTTGGTTCGCATTGATTAAGATTGTCGCGATCCTATCTATGATTGCTGTCGGTTTATTGATGATTATTGCAGGAGTCGGCAATGGGGGCATTGCAACTGGAATCAGCAATTTATGGAACAACGGAGGATTTTTCCCTCATGGAATAAAAGGGGTTTTATTGTCACTTCAAATGGTGATGTTCGCCTATTTAGGGATTGAAATGATCGGGGTGACGGCTGGCGAAGTGAAAAACCCGCAAAAATCGTTAGCCAAAGCAATCGATACAGTATTTTGGCGGATTTTGATTTTTTATGTAGGCGCTTTATTTGTCATTATGTCTATTTATCCGTGGCAGGAAATTGGCTCCCAAGGAAGCCCATTTGTTCTCACATTTCAAAAAGTGGGCATTCCATCAGCTGCAGGCATCATTAACTTTGTCGTGTTGACAGCCGCGCTGTCTTCATGCAATAGCGGTATTTTCAGCACAGGGCGGATGCTGTTTAACCTGGCGGAACAGAAAGAGGCGCCACAAGCATACGGTCAGTTGACGAAAGGCGGCATCCCGGGTAAAGCTGTTCTGGCTTCAGCGGGCGCTTTATTAGTCGGAGTGCTGTTAAACTACGTTGTCCCTGCAAAGGTATTTACCTGGGTTACAAGTATTGCGACGTTCGGAGCGATTTGGACGTGGGCGATCATTTTGCTTTCTCAAATCAAATACAGGAAAAGTTTGAAGCCCGAAGAAAAGAAACACTTAAAGTACAAAATGCCTTTCTTTCCGTTTACGTCTTATGTGTCATTGGCGTTTCTAGCATTCGTTGTCATTCTTATGGCTTACAGCCCTGATACAAGAGTAGCCGTGATTATCGGGCCGATATGGTTTCTCATCTTGCTTGCCGTTTACTATGGAAAAGGTTTTCATAAAAAAAATGCGGCTAATGACAGCGAACGAAATATCAGCTGACAAAAAGAGCTCCCAGTGGGCTCTTTTTGTGTGCTCATAGAAAATAGAGAACAGGAAAGAATAGGTATGGGTTTTTGCAGAGGCTGTTTATAATTTTGTGATAAGATAAAAGTCATACGTTTAATGCGACATGTGAACGTTTTATGGAAAAATCGAAACCCGAACTGTCATGACGTCCGGGTTAACGATGGTTATTGCTTTCAAATATAATTTGAAAAATGGTAAAGTAAGACGAAGCAGGTCTTATGTTTGTTGAAGTGATTTATAATATTGGCCCTTTTCTACATATTCTGACCGTATTCTTTGCATATCTTTTCGGTCTTCTTCCGTCAAAGGGCGGATGACTTTTGCAGGGCGGCCAAAGGCGAGATGGCCAGGCGGAATGATTTTTCCGGGCGGAACCAGACTGCCGGCACCAATAAAGGCGCCTTCGCCAATTTCGGCTCCGTCTAAAATGATTGAGCCCATGCCAATTAAGGCGTTCTTGCGGATGACAGCGCTGTGAAGTGTAACCTGATGGCCTATCGTGGCGTCATCTTCAATGAGAAGCGTCTGGTTCGGGCTTTGGTGGAGGCAGCTCAAATCTTGGATATTGACTCTGTTTCCGATTCTGGTCGGCGCAACATCTCCCCTTATGACAACAGAAAACCAAACGCTGGACTGTTCTCCGATCACGACATCACCGGTAATTGTTGCATTATCAGCTATAAAGGCTGTTGGGTGGATATCTGGCATGTGTTCCTTATAAGGGTAGATCATCAGATTCATCCTTCTTTCTCTATTTAAATTTCGTATGAGGTGAAGAGCATGTGGACCTGGAAAGCAGACAGACCTGTTGCAGTGATTGTAATCATTCACGGGGCAAGTGAATATCACGGACGATATAAATGGCTGATTGAAATGTGGCGATCTTCGGGTTATCACGTTGTCATGGGCGATTTGCCTGGACAGGGAACAACGACAAGGGCGAGAGGGCATATTCGCTCTTTTCAAGAATACATTGATGAAGTAGATGCTTGGATAGATAAAGCGCGAACCTTTGATCTGCCGGTTTTTCTTTTAGGTCACAGCATGGGCGGTCTGGTCGCGATTGAATGGCTTAAACAACAAAGAAATCCCCGCATTACGGGAATTATTTTATCATCACCGTGTCTCGGACTGCAAATTAAAGTCAATAAAGCGCTTGACCTTGCATCAAGAGGCCTGAATGTCATCGCTCCGTCGCTTAAGGTTGATTCGGGATTATCAATTGATATGGCGACGCGCAATGAGGACGTCATCGAGGCTGACCAAAATGATTCGTTATACGTCAGGAAAGTTTCTGTCAGATGGTACAGAGAGCTTTTAAAGACAATTGAATCAGCGATGGTGCCGACAGATGCATTTTTGAAAGTGCCGCTTCTTGTGATGCAGGCCGGTGATGATAAGCTTGTTGATAAAACGATGGTCATCAAGTGGTTTAATGGTGTTGCTTCTCATAATAAAGCGTACAGAGAGTGGGAAGGGCTTTATCATGAGATCTTTAATGAACCCGAAAGAGAAGATGTCTTTAAAGCAGCAAGAGCGTTTACTGATCAATATATTTGAACTAGTTGGGGGTGCATGTGTTGACAGTACCGGAACATCCTTTTGGATTGATGGCAAAGGTATATCGAGATATTTTTCCGCTCGTTCATCAAGAGCTGGACATATGGAAGCAAAAATCAGAATCGATTCATAACAGTGAGTTAAAAGCGCAGGCAACCGCAAGTATTCGGGACAAAACGTTTCACTGTGAAGGCGGCGGAATACTGGCTTTATTGTCAGGCAGCCAAAAACAGAAATGTGTCGAGTTTATCATCGCGTATCAAACGATTAGTGATTATTTGGACAATCTGTGTGACCGCAGCACCTCACTTGACCCGCAGGACTTTCGGATGCTCCATGCCTCAATGCAGGACGCACTGACAGTAGGGGCTGAACTGCAAAACTATTATCAATTCAGAGAAGAACAGGATGACAGCGGATATTTGCATGAACTGGTTAAAACGTGCCAGCGTGTTCTCGGCTCCATTGAGCACTATGACATGATTAAACCTTATCTGCTTGAACTGTGCGGCTATTATTGCGATTTGCAGGTGCATAAGCATGTCATTGAGCATGAACGTGTTCCGCGGCTTGAAAAGTGGTTTACTCAATATGAATCAGAGCTCCCTGAGATGGAATGGTATGAATTTTCAGCCTGTGCAGGTTCAACGTTAGGCATTTTCTGTCTAGTTGCGTATTCGTTCCAGCCTGATTTCACAGAAAGCACCGCTAAAAAAATCCGCGACAGTTATTTTCCTTACATACAGGGCCTTCATATTCTGCTTGATTATTTAATTGATCAAGAGGAGGACTTGCTGGAAGGAGACTTGAATTTCTGCTCGTATTATCAGTCTCATGAAGAGATGATGAATCGGCTTGAACACTTTATCCATAAAGCCGACGAGCATTTACAAGGCATTCCGCATGAAAACTTCCATCGTTTAATCAATCGAGGCTTGCTTGGCGTTTATTTGTCGGATGATAAAGTGGCGGGCCAAAAGGAAATGGGCCGGCTCGCAAGGAAGCTGATCAAAGCCAGCGGAAAAACTTCCTTTTTCTTTTATATCAACGGCAGAGCCTACCGGAAATTTCAAAAAATGTCCTGGATGAAAAGCTCAAAGAAAAAAGCTCAAATCATTTGCTGATCTGAGCTTTTTTTTCGATGGCGACAATAAATGGCGGGTCATTTTGCTGATTGATAAATCCGTATGTTAATACACGGGCTGTTTGCTGGTCCAAGTCCCGGCAAAACTCAAGCACATCGTTTTTTTCCGCTTTGCCTTCCGGGTGGCCATGATAGACGACGAGAACGATCAGGCCTTCGTCTTTCATGATGCTGAGAAGCTGTTCAATTGCTTTGATCGTTGAACTGCCGTTTGTTGTAATGGATTTGTCCCCGCCCGGCAAATAACCGAGGTTAAATACCGCGGCCGCCACTTTGCCATGTGTTTCAGGCGGAAGGGATTCAGCGATTTTGTCATGGCTTTTGTGAAATAATGTTGTCCGCGCTTGATAAGTCTCACCGAGCCGTTCCTGTGTATTGGCCACGGCTGATTCTTGAATGTCAAAAGCGTACACATGGCCGTTTTGACCGACAAGCTCCGCTAAAAACTGTGTATCATGTCCGTTGCCCATCGTTGCATCTACAACGATATCTCCTTCTCCCGCGGCCATTTTCAGCAGTTCTTTGCTGTAAGGAAGAATTTTCTTCAAAATCATAGCGCTGATTCCTCCTCAAGCCGTTGAAACAACTTCCCTTGATAGCTGCCTCGATTTTCCAGCTCTTTATTAATGGCGCCAAGCACTTCCCATTTGTTGACGCTCCACATTGGCCCAATCATCAATTCGATCGGACCGTCACCTGTAATGCGGTGGACGATCATTTCCGGCGGAATGATCTCAAGCTGATCGCAGACGAGCTGCACATAATCATCTTGAGAAAGGAATTCCAGCTTTCCCTTTTCATATTGCTTGACCATTGGCGTGCCTTTCAGTAGGTGAAGCAGATGGATTTTAATGCCCTGAACGTCCAAATCTGCGACGGCCTTTGCCGTATCCATCATCATGTCCCGGTCTTCCAAAGGCAGCCCGTTGATAATATGCGAGCAGACACGTATGCCGTGTTTTCTTAATTTATTGACGCCTTCCACATAACAGTTAAAATCATGTGCGCGGTTGATCAGAAGTGCAGTCCGTTCATGAACTGTTTGAAGCCCCAGCTCCACCCACAAATACGTACGTTCATTCAGCTCTGCCAAGTAATTAACGACATCATCAGGCAGACAGTCCGGGCGTGTGGCGATCGAAATGCCAACCACATCATCTAAGGCGAGGACGGATTCGAATTTCTCACGAAGCACATCAACCGGGGCATGCGTGTTGGTGAAAGCCTGAAAATAAGCGATGTATTTGCCGTCCTTCCATTTTTCGTGCATGCGGTTTTTGATGTCATGGAATTGCGTAATTAAATCATCGGCCCGGTTCCCGGCAAAATCGCCGGAGCCTGCTGCGCTGCAAAACGTACAGCCTCCGTGGGCAACGGTGCCATCCCGGTTTGGACAGTCAAAGCCTCCGTCAAGCGCCACCTTAAATACCTTATGGCCGAAATAATCTCTAAGATGATAATTCAATGTATGATAGCGTTTTTCCGTATTTGAATAAGGAAAAGGATTGTTCTGCATCACAATTCATGTGCCTCCTTGCGTACGATTGCATCCTAAAATTGTAGCACGCATTTCACAAGAGAACAAATGAATATCGACCATAAATTACTTTATTGAACAAAGTCAGATGAGGCTACAATATGAATGATGGATGATTTCCATTACCAAGAGGAGGGGTTACTGTGGCAACAAGACAATCAGTAGATGAACATCTCCAGCAATGTATGCAGGCCTATGATTATGCTGAAGAACAGCTGAAAATCGCTTCTAAACAAGAGCATTATAACGATCAAGAATATAGTGATGCGCAAATGCAGCTAGAAGATGCGGTAAATGCCTTGAATAAACTCTGGCTGTCGTCAAATGATCAGCAGAGAGGACAGCTGTACAGAATGAGGCTTCAGCTTCAAGTTTTGCAAAATAATATGATCCTGCAGCACCCTCTTGATGTGTAGGAAACGGACCCTTTTAAAAGGGTCCGTTTTTTTGTAAAAAAAGGATTGACTTTGTGAGTCAAAGTATTTATTGTATTAAGTGTACTAATTGAAGTAATACACTATAGACACTAATATAACATCATTTATATATTGACATTAAGGGAGGCCAGTTATGAAACATAAAAAACGAAACAAACGTAACGTGCCAATGCTGATTGCGGCATCTGTGATCGCTTGTTCTTTTTTTCTTGTTCTCGTGATGATCGGTTTTGAATGGCAAAAAAGCATAATTGATCATTTTTATCTATAAAGGTTCAGATCGTATAGAAAGTAGGGAAGTAAATGATTCAAATCGATCCAAGAAGCTCAACACCCATTTACGAACAAATTATTCAGCAAATGAAAGAGCTTTGTTTGAAAGGGATCATGAAGCCTGGTGATAAGCTTCCTTCTGTCAGAGAATTGGCAACGATCATTATTGCGAATCCGAACACTGTCAGCAAAGCGTATAAAGAGCTTGAGCGAGAGGGGATTATTGAAACGCTGCGGGGCAGAGGGACCTATATATCGGAGAATGCAAAAACGACACTGGTTGAAGGGAAGATGACGATGATTAAAGAGCAACTCAAACAGCTCATCATCGATGCACACTATGCAGGGGTTGAGCTGGAAAAACTGCACGAATGGATAAAGGAAATCAGCGCTGATGTGAAGGGAGGCAAAAAAAATGATTGAACTGCGGCAGCTGTCAAAAACGATTGACGGCAATCAAGTATTAAAAGATGTTTCATTAACAATCGAAAAAGGAGAAATCTTTGGATTGCTTGGACGCAACGGATCGGGCAAAACGACGATGCTTCGCTTAATCCAGCAAATCATTTTCGCTGACAGCGGAACGATTTTATTTGACGGCGTAGAAATCAAAAAGCACCCGAAGGTCAAACAAAATATCATCTATATGCCTGTTCAAAATCCGTTTTACGATAAGTATACATACAAGCAGCTTGTCGATATCCTGAGAAGAATATATCCGAAATTTGATGTCACGTACGCGAATGAACTGATGAACAGATACGAAATTCCGGAAACGAAAAAATACCGTGAGCTGTCGACAGGCATGAAAAAACAGCTGTCGCTCGTTCTGTCGTTTGCGGCAAGACCGGCGCTGATTCTCCTGGATGAGCCGACGGACGGTATTGATGCGGTAACTAGACATGATGTGCTGCAGCTGATGGTCGATGAAGTGGCAGAGCGTGATACGAGTATCCTGATTACGTCCCATCGGCTTGAAGACATAGAGCGGATGTGCAACCGAATTGGTTTTCTTGAAGATAACAGCCTGACCAACGTCATGGATCTTGATGAGTTAAAAGAAGAATACATTAAAATTCAAATGGCCTTCGATACAGATGTCAATTTGGCCATCAGAGAGCAAAACATTCCGATGCTCGATCAGGCTGGCGTGTTTTACACAGTGCTGATTCCGAAAAGCGATGAGGAGAAAAAGAGCTTTTTGAGAGAGCTGAAGCCAAAAGTATGGAATGAGCTTCCTGTCAACTTGGAAGAAGTGTTCATTGCGAAGTTTGGAGGGAAGCGGAGATGGTAGACCGAGGTCTCCTCTATCGAGAGTGGAAACAGAATCAAGTGGTGATTTTGTTAAGTATTGCATTTTTAGTGCTGGCCAATCCGCTTTCTATTGTTAATACGTATTTGTCTTATCAAGGGTGTCTGGCTCAAGAGACGCAATATTGTGAGTTTATTGTGAATTTTCATAGGAGCAATCTAATAGATATCAACTGGGTGCCGGGGGTCATTTTGGCGGTCTGCTTCCTGGGAATGGAGCGTTCGAAAGGCACGATGGATTTTATATTAAGCCTCCCGTATAACAGAAGCCAAATTTTCCAGACGAAATTTTGGTTAGGCGGTTTTGTGATTGTGTTGTCACAACTGATTGGTTTTTTACTTGCTTGGCTGCTGATTCTTGTTTACCAACCTGAGCATGTCTACTATTTTGAGCACAGCAGTGTTGGAGTAATCGTGATTAGCTTTATGGCTTACTCACTTGTGATGGCCGCCGGAGCGTTAACTGGAAATGCTTTTGCCCAGTTATTAACGGCATTTGCTACTGCGGTATTGCCATATTTAATTGTTGCATTGCCGGTTGGTAACATGGAAGTTATTTTTGGTGTGAATTTATGGGAAATGTTCCCTTCAGCTGAGGGTTATTTTAAACTGACAAACAATTTATACTATCTTGTTCCCCTTGTTTATGTTGCAAATGATTGGCTTATCGATAGTAAATATATTTTATTGATTCCAGCCGCTATGAGCATTCTGTTTTACTTTATTGGCTTTATAAGCTTTAAAAAGCACCCAAGTGAACGAAACGGATCCTTTTTCCTGTGGAACAGATTAGATCGTCCGGTACAAATTCTGGTTATCGCTTTTGGTATTCTTGGATTTGGTTTGTTTGGATATTCTGCCGGCCAATCCATTATTGGTTATATTTTAGGAATGATTATTGGGGCAGTTGTTGGATTCTTTGTGAGCTACTTCGCTATTTATAAGAAAACAAAAGTGTAAGAAATGCCTTAGGTTTGGAGGGAAGTGAGTTGCCGGATTCCGGACTGTTTTATAAAGAGTGGAAGCAAAATAAAGCTCTGCTAACCACCGTTTTTTTCGTATTAATGCTCAGCAATCCTTTTACAGTTTTAAATACGTACATCTCATATCAAGGCTGCGTCGATCATCAGAACGATTGGGTCGGAAACTGCGTATTTTCGATTAACTATTTAAACGGCACATTTATCTCATTTTTTTGGATTTGGGGAGTCGTTTTGGCAGTCAGCCAGCTTGGAATTGAACGTAGCAAGAGCTTCTTTGATTTTACATTAAGCCTTCCATATACACGAGGGCAGATATTTCATGCGAAGTTCCTTATTGGCGGAATGGTGATTGTGGTGCCGCAGCTCATAGGTTATGTTTTGTCTGTTTTGCTGATCATGCTTTTGAAGCCAGATCAGGCCGTTTATTTTCACAATTACAGCCTTGGAATGATCATTGTCAGCATGCTGGCTTATTCGCTTGTTATGGCAGGAGGAGCTCTGACAGGCAATATTTTTGCACAGCTTTTGGTCTCATTTACCGTGGCCATTTCGCCATTTTTACTCATCAGCCTGCCTGCGATCAACCTCGAGATCCTTTTTGGCGGATCAATTGATTTTATCCATGGTCCAATACCTAAATGGGTGCAGTATTTCATTCCGATAATCTATGTAGACTCGAAATGGGCTGAGAATTCACCATATTATTTAGTGATTCCGGCTATCATGACTATCATCTTCTACATCATCGGCTATGTTAGTTTTGTCAAACTGTCTAATGAAAGAAACGGGTACTTCTTCTTATGGAAGCCGCTTGACCGTCCGGTGCAGATCATCGTTATTATCATAGGAATCATGGGCTTTGGGTACTTTGGATTTTCTGCCAGCGAGAGCTTTGCAGGCTATCTCATTGGCATGGCTGCAGGCGCGGTAATCGGTTTCTTGATTAGTTATTTTGCGATTTATAAAAAAACGAAACTTTTGTAAGGGAGAGAGAACATATGATAGATGTTCAGCATATCGACCATTCTTTCAAGATCGGAAAAAAGGGCCGTGAGAATGAAGTTCCAGTATTGAAGGATGTTTCATTACGTGTGGCAAAAGGGGAAATCGCCTGTATTGTCGGACGAAGCGGATCAGGAAAATCAACGCTTCTGAATTTAATATCCGGCTACATATCACCGACAAAAGGGCGGATTGTCATTAATGGCACTGATGTGACGGGGTTTAATGAAAAGGAATGGGCGCAATTTCGGCTTGACCATTTCGGGTTTATTTTCCAAAGCTTTCAGCTCATCCCGGGTTTAACGACGTATGAGAATGTGGAAATGCCGCTGGCGTTAAAAGGAATCAAGCCATCTGAGCGGAAGCAAAAGGTGCAGGACATGCTGAAACGTGTCGGTCTGGAAAACCACGCCGCTCATTATCCGAATGAACTGTCAGGCGGCCAGCAGCAGCGTGTCAGTATTGCTCGAGCGTTGATTTTAAATCCTTCGATTATTTTAGCGGATGAGCCGACGGGAAGCCTTGATTCAGAAACGGAACATGAAGTGCTGGAATTGATTCAGCAGCTGAATCGCGAGCGTGGCATTACATTTGTGATCATTACTCACGATGATGAAGTCGCTTCTATCGGGCATTCAAAATTTCAGCTCCATGATGGTGTGCTAAAAGGGGGAATTACCGTTGAGGTTTAAGGATCAGGTTCATTTTATCAGAAGAAATATGAAGAAAAACAGGCTTCGCGTCTTTATGACGATTCTTGCGACAACAATGGCGTGTGCGTTTTTGGTTGTGCTGTCGTCGGTTGGATTTGGGATTCAAAAGACGATTACAGATATGACAATGAGCCAGCAGATTGTAACGAAAGTCAGTGTAATGGGCAAGGAAGGGGACAAGCCTATTAAAAAAGCTGATTTAGAGAAGTACGATCACGTAAGGTCAGTTGTAGAAAGAACACAAGTATATGAACCAAACAAAGCTACTTTAGGCAATCGCACAAATGAAAGCTCAAATCTCATTTTTACTAATATGAATGATGAATTAAAGGCCAATATGGAATTGGAAAAGGGAAGAGTCGCAAAGTCGGAAAATGAAATCGTAGTAGGATACGACTTCGCAAAGAGATTATTGACGAAAAAAGAATCGGAAGAATATAACAAAAAAATCGAAGAGGCAAAAGGCAATCCAGAAGATATAAAAGAACCAAAGGGCTATACAAAAGACATTCTGAACAAAACAATTGAACTAAGTGTATCGAAGACAGATCCTAAAACAGGGGATGTTACAAAAACAAAAACATATGACTTTAAAATTGTCGGTATTACAAAAAAACCATCTCAAGACTGGATGGAGGACTCAAACATTTTCATCAGTGATCAATTCAAAAAAGATTTTTCGGAATTCTTAGATTTCAAAGGCGGAAATGTTGAAACGAACATTGGCGTTTTTGCTGATAAGTTTGAGAATGTGGAACAGCTGACAAATGATCTAACAGATGACGGGTATTATGTCACATCAGTGACTACCGAACTTGAGGGAGCCAACACCTTCTTCATGGTCTTCAAAATCGGACTGATCTTTGTCGGATGTATCGCGGTTATCATTTCTGCGATAGGTATTTTTAACACAATGACGATGGCGGTGACAGAGAGAACGCAAGAGATCGGCATTATGAAAGCGATTGGGGCGAGTCCGTCTATCATTCGTCGAATGTTCCTGATGGAAAGCGCGTATATCGGAATTTTAGGCTGTGTGATTGGAATTATCATTTCCTACGGCGTTAGCTATCTTGTCAACCTGGCCGTTCCGATGATTCTCGCGGCAACAAGCGGAAGCGATGCGGGCGATTTGAATTACACATTCTCCTATATCCCGGCAAGCCTTGTGATCATTGCCGTTGTGATTTGCGGAGGGGTTGCGGTGATTTCCGGAATGAACCCGGCGAGAAAAGCAACCAAAACCAACGTGCTGACAGCGTTGAGAAGAGAATTATAATGCGAACGAGCCGGCTGAGACAGCCGGCTTTTTCTATAGCGCATGATAGCGTTTTGCTATACACTTGATAAAAAAGGAAAAAGTGCGGTGAGTCGATTGTTTAAACTTTTGCTGATTGAAGATGATGAATCGCTTTTTCATGAAATCAAGGATCGTTTAACGGGATGGTCCTATGATGTATACGGCATTCAGGATTTCAGTCAGGTGCTGCAGGAATTTGCGGCGGTTAATCCTGATTGTGTCATTATTGATGTACAGCTTCCTAAATTTGACGGTTTTCATTGGTGCCGGCTGATCCGCTCCCGGTCAAATGTTCCGATTCTCTTTTTATCCTCCCGGGATCATCCTGCTGATATGGTGATGTCCATGCAGCTCGGGGCAGATGACTTTATTCAAAAGCCATTTCATTTCGATGTGCTGATCGCGAAAATCCAAGCGATGTTCCGGCGTGTGCACCATTATAATACGGTGCCGAGTACGATTAAAACGTGGTGCGGCGCTGCTGTAGACGCGGAGCAAAACCTCGTCAGCAATGACAAAGGATCTGTTGAACTGACCAAAAATGAAATGTTCATTCTAAAACAATTAATAGAGCAAAAAAACAAGATCGTCAGCCGGGAAGAGCTGATCAGAAGCTTGTGGAACGATGAGCGTTTTGTTAGTGATAATACGCTGACCGTCAATGTCAATCGCCTGCGAAAAAAACTGGACGTCCTGCAGCTTGGTGCATATATCGAGACAAAGGTGGGCCAGGGCTACATCGCGAAGGAAGAGGACAAGTTCTATGATTAAAGCATTCCTTATCGAAAGGCGGAGCTGGATTGCCGCGTTTTTGTTTCAGCAGGCTTTAATGCTGGTCGTAGCTTTTGTTGATCCTTCCATATCATTTGGAAATGTTCTTTATATGGTGTATTTGTGCATCTTGTTTTTTGTTATATTCCTATGGTTCCGCTATCGGAAAGAAACCGCGTTTTATAAAAGCCTGAAAACATGGGAAAACAATCTCGATGTGACTGCCATAAATGAACCGGAAACGCCATTTGAAGCAATCGTTGAAAGAAGCATTACCGGGCAAACGGAACACTTGAAGCAAACTGCAACACAGCACCGCTTAGCATTGGAAAATGAAAAAGATGAGCTGATGGCATGGATTCATGAGGTCAAAACCCCATTAACAGCGATGCATTTAATCATTGATAGAATGGAAGAAAAAGCTTTGAAATCCCAGCTGTCATATGAATGGCTGCGTATTCACCTGCTTCTTGATCAGCAGCTTCATCAAAAACGAATTTCATTTATTGAAAACGATCTGTCTGTAGAATTTATTCAGCTACAGCCTTTGATTTTCAAGGAAATCAAAGATTTACAATCGTGGTGTATCCAAAAAGGGGTCGGTTTTGACATACAGCTTGAGGCCGAAGAAGTGCTGAGTGATGCAAAATGGCTGGCGTTTATCATCAGGCAGCTGCTGACAAATGCGGTGAAATACAGCGAAGCCTCTGAAATTGAGATCAAAAGCTTTCATAAAGGGGAACAGACGCAGCTCCAAGTGAAAGACTGTGGCAGGGGCATTGATCCAAAAGATGTACCGCGTATTTTTGATAAAGGGTTTACATCCACAACAGATCACCATAATCAAGCGTCCACTGGCATGGGGCTGTACTTGGTGAAAAAAGCAGCGGCGCCGTTATTGATTCATATTGATGTTGAGTCGGAGTTCGGTGCGGGGACAGCTTTTACATTAACCTTCCCGAAACGGAATCAATTTGAACGGGTCATAAGCGTGTGACGAAAATGTCACATGCTTTTCTTTTTTGTTCGCCGTATCGAAGGAAAAGCCCGGCATTCCTTTTTATAATGAGATTATCCAATATAAAGGAGACTGCGTAAATGGTGATTTTAGAAGCGAATAAAATTCGAAAAAGTTATGGAAACAAGCTGAATAAACAGGAAGTGCTGAAGGGCATCGATATTCACATTGAAAAGGGGGAATTCGTCAGTATTATGGGTGCTTCCGGGTCAGGAAAAACCACTTTGCTCAACGTTCTGTCCTCAATCGATCAGGTCAGTCACGGAACCATTCATATTAATGGAAATGACATGACGGCTATGAAGGAAAAGCAGCTGGCTGAATTCAGAAAACAGCATTTAGGGTTTATCTTTCAGGATTACAATTTGTTAGACACATTGACAGTGAAAGAAAATATCCTTCTGCCATTATCAATCACGAAACTGTCAAAAAAGGAAGCCAATCGCAAGTTTGAGGAAGTTGCAAAGGAACTGGGAATATATGAATTGCGGGATAAATACCCGAATGAAATTTCCGGCGGCCAGAAGCAGAGAACATCCGCCGGAAGAGCGTTTATTCATGACCCGAGCATTATTTTCGCTGATGAGCCGACCGGTGCGCTCGATTCGAAATCGGCCTCCGATTTATTAAACAAGCTGAGCCAGCTCAACCAAAAACGCAACGCCACGATTATAATGGTTACCCATGATCCCGTCGCGGCCAGCTACTGTGGCAGAGTCATTTTTATTAAGGACGGGCAGATGTATACACAGCTGAATAAAGGGGGCCAGGACAGGCAGACGTTTTTCCAGGATATTATGAAAACGCAAGGCGTGTTAGGCGGGGTGCAGCATGAACATTAATCAGCTCATCCTGCGAAATTTGAAAAAGAATCTCCGAAATTACTATTTGTATGTGTTTGCGCTCATCTTTAGCGTGGCGCTTTATTTCGCCTTTGTCACGCTGCAGTATGATCCAGCAATTAACGAAGTGAAGGCTTCGATCAAGGGAGCTGCAGCTATTAAAACCGCTTCGATTTTGCTTGTGGCTGTGGTGGCGATCTTCATTTTATATGCCAATACGATTTTTATTAAGAGACGGAGTAAAGAAATCGGGCTGTTTCAATTAATTGGAATGACAAAACATAAAATTTTTCGCATCTTAAGTGCAGAAAATGTCATGCTGTATTTCGGTTCATTAGCGATCGGGGTAGTGGCCGGGTTTTCGATATCGAAGCTGGTCCTGATGATTCTGTTCAAAATTGTCGATGTCAAAGCGGATGCGAAGCTGCATTTTTCCGAGCAGGCCTTGAGCCAAACGGTCATTGTGTTTTGCGGCATTTACCTTTTGATCATGATCATGAATTATACGTTTATCAAAAAACAGAGTATTTTATCTTTGTTTAAAGTAACGTCCTCCACTGAAGATAAAGTGAAAAGAATATCATTTTTCCAAATGCTGTTGGGCGCTTTAGGCATCGTGCTGATTTTGACAGGATACTATGTGTCTTCTGAGCTGTTTGGCGGAAAATTCAAGACCATTAATGAACTGTTTGGTGCGATGAGCTTCATCCTCGGGAGCGTCATTATCGGGACGTTTTTGTTTTATAAAGGTTCGGTTACATTTATCTCGAACATCATTCGAAAAAGCAAGGGTGGCTACTTAAATATTTCTGAGGTCCTGTCACTATCGTCAATCATGTTCAGAATGAAATCGAACGCTTTGCTGCTGACGATTATTACAACGGTTTCAGCGCTCGCAATCGGGCTGTTATCTCTTGCTTACATCTCGTATTACTCGTCAGAAAAGACCGCTGAACAAAATGTAGCGGCTGATTTTTCATTCATGAATGAGAAAGATGCCAAGTTATTTGAAAACAGTTTGAGTGAAAGCAACATCTCGTTTATTAAAAAAGTAACCCCTGTCCTGCAAGCAAATGTTGACATTGCAAATATCATGGATGGAACTCCGAAAGAGATGCAGGGCGATCCCAGCAATATGCAGCTTGCTGTTGTTAGCGACAAAGATGTAAAAGGAGATGATGTAGCGGCTGGAGAAGCCGTTTTCTCAGGATACACCGACTTGCTGCAAAAAATAATGGTTTTCAAGGACTCTGGTGTTATTAAAGTCAAAAGCAAGCATGAGACGCAACCATTAAAATATAAAGGATTAAGAGAAGAGTTTCTTGTATCCTACACGTTTACAAGCGGAGGCATGCCCACTGTCATTGTGGATGACAGCCTGTTTAAACAGCTGGACAAGGATAAAGACCCCCGCATTCAGCTGGCGCAATCTACATTTATCGGCATCAATGTGAAACATAAAGATCAAATGGAAACAGCAAATGAGCTTTTTCAACAGGTGAACAAGAAAAACGAGCATTTATCAAGACTGGATACAAGCGCTGCGCAAAAATCACTGTTTGGTATTGTGATGTTCATCGTCGGCTTCTTGGGGTTAACGTTCCTGATTACATCAGGTTGTATCCTTTATTTTAAACAAATGGGTGAAAGTGAAGATGAAAAACCGAGTTATACGATTTTAAGAAAACTCGGTTTTACGCAGGGCGACCTAATAAAGGGAATACGCATCAAACAAATGTACAACTTCGGCATTCCGCTCGTTGTCGGCCTCTTCCACAGTTACTTTGCCGTCCAATCCGGCTGGTTCTTATTCGGATCAGAGGTATGGGCGCCTATGATTATGGTGATGGTGTTATATACTGCGCTCTACTCCATTTTTGGTTTTCTGTCAGTTCTTTATTATAAGAAGGTCATTAAATCGTCGTTATGAAACAGAAAAAGCTCCAGACATTCTGGAGCTTTTTGTTTATCGTTTAGGCGCCCGGTAACCGGCGGCTTCAGCTTCTTCAACTGAGCAAAACATTTCAGCCGGATCGGTTGTCCGGTCATAGTATGTACTGCCTGGCGTGTGGTAGATGCCGTTTTTGCTTCCTTTGATATTACAGCCTTCTGCTTTGTCAGCTGTTTTGGTTTCATCACTTTTATTCGTATTGTTTGAAGAACTTCCAGTGTCTTCATGAGAACTTGCAGTTTGGCTTTCTGTCTCTTTTAATTGATTTTGAAGCTTTGTTTTATCTTGTCGGAGTGTTTCATTTTCAGCCTTTGCCGTTTTTGCATCTTCTTTGAGCTGCTTTTGATTTTCTTGAAGCTCTTTAATCTCAGCTTTTAATGATTTCTGAGTCTTCTTTAGTTCGCTATTTTCGTTTTTAAGCTTCTCAAGCTTGTCTTGATCTTCTTTGTTGTCTTTTAATTTCTTTGCTTCAGAGCTGACAGATTTATATTCTTTCTCAAGTTCTTCGTGCTCTTTTGTGAGGCTTTTATATTCGGCGTTTAGCGCTGAATATTTTTTCTCGGCATTTGCTGCGGCAGCATCAGGTTCTGACAATCCTGCCCCGGTGAAGAGCAGCACCAGGCCTCCTATCAAAAGCGGCCAAAAAAGTCTTTTAGAGAAACGTTTTTCTTTTTTCAAAACATATCTGGCGAGGTGATACAATCCGTAGCCAAGCGAAATGAGACACGCAAGAAAACCTAAAAATGCTAATACCATTTCCATAATATGACCCCTTTTTCTATTTATTTTACATTTTTTGAACCATATTTGTTAGATTTTTTCACGCTCATCAGTTGAAAAATGTGAGATAGACAGATAGAATGAATGTGCTATGATTATTGGATTCGTACGGAGCCGTTTTAGGTTTCGTTTTTTTCATGAGCTTTTTTAGGGAAGAAAGGGGGATGAGTATGCCGCGTGCTCTTAAAATATTAGTTATTGGAATGTTTATCAATGTGACGGGTGCTTCTTTTTTATGGCCGCTGAATACGATTTATATCCATAATCATTTGGGAAAGTCGTTAACAGTAGCCGGACTTGTCCTGATGCTGAATTCCGGCGCCAGTGTAGCTGGAAATTTATGCGGCGGTTTTTTGTTTGATAAAATAGGCGGCTTTAAATCGATTATGCTTGGGATTGCGATTACGTTAGCAAGCCTGATGGGCCTTGTCTTTTTTCATGATTGGCCGGCCTATATTGTGCTGCTGACGATTGTGGGCTTTGGCTCCGGTGTTGTTTTTCCGGCCAGCTACGCAATGGCAGGATCGGTATGGCCTGAAGGGGGAAGGAAGGCATTTAATGCGATATACGTCGCGCAAAACGCGGGTGTGGCCGTCGGTTCAGCGCTTGGCGGTGTCGTGGCATCTTTCTCGTTTTCATATGTATTTTTGGCGAATGCCGTATTGTATCTGGTCTTTTTCTTTATCGTATATTTCGGATTTCGAAATATTCAGACGGGAGATGCGTCCCAAACATCTGTGCTTGATTACGATGCTGTGAACAGCAAAGCAAAATTTGCCGCCCTCATCATTTTAAGCGGAGGCTATGTACTCGGATGGCTGGCTTATTCTCAGTGGTCAACCACAATTGCTTCGTACACACAAAGCATTGGAATATCTCTTTCCTTATACAGTGTGCTGTGGACGGTTAACGGAATTCTCATTGTGCTCGGCCAGCCGCTCGTCAGTTTTGTTGTGAAAAAATGGGCCGAGTCGCTTAAAGCGCAAATGGTCATCGGCTTTATCATTTTTATTGTGTCTTTCAGCATGCTGCTGACTGCAAAGCAATTTCCGATGTTTCTCGCTGCGATGGTGATCCTGACGATCGGAGAAATGCTTGTTTGGCCTGCTGTGCCGACAATTGCCAATCAGCTTGCCCCTAAAGGGAAAGAAGGCTTTTATCAAGGCTTTGTCAACAGTGCGGCGACAGGCGGCAGAATGATTGGTCCCCTATTCGGAGGAGTGCTTGTCGATCATTACGGCATTAAGGCTCTTGTTTTATCTCTGTTGGTATTGCTGCTGATCAGTATTGCCACAACGCTTCTATATGACAAACGGCTAAAATCAGCTAAAGAAACAAATAAGCAGGCATCAATCTCTTCATAATAAAAGATCCCGCCGGATGAGCGGGATCTTTTTACATAATCGGAAGCACTTTAACGGCATCCTTTACATTTGAATATGTTTTCAGCGACGAAAAATTGGCATCCAGTTTATTCATTTTCATGGCCAATTCAGGCTTAATGCCGGTAATGATTAACTCAGTTCCGGTCAATTTCAGCAAATGGCTCAGCTTGAAAATTTGGTCAGCCGTTTGTTCGTTCACTTGGGCCAATCCGGATAAATCAATGATCAAATAATCATCTTTGGATGTTGATAAGATATTCGTCAATGTGCAAACGATGGAATTAAATCGCTCCTCTGTCAGGTTTCCGACTAGCGGAAGAGCCGAAATGCCATTGCGAATCGGGACAATAGGAGTTGAAAGTGCAGTAATTTCCGTGAGGGAATCCTCGAGAAGCTTTTCATATTCTTTTTGCTTGGTGATATCATTCTGAATTCCGACAAAATACGTTTTATCCTCTATTTCCATTGGATCAATATTTAATTCATTCCAGAACATCGTTCCATCTTTTTTGTAGTTTTGGATCTGAACGGTGACCGGTTCTTTATTTTGTAAAGCGGTTCTGATGTTGTCTACTTCAGCGGGGTCTGTGTGTCTCCCCTGTAAGAAGCGGCAGTTCTTACCTAAAATTTCCTCGGCCTCGTAGCCGGTCATTTGAACAAAGCCTTGGTTTACGTAGACAATAGGATTATCTTCAAGTGCAGGATCTGTAATTACCACACCGACTCGCGCGTGATCAAGCGCTTTTTTGATGACTTCCAGCTGTCCTGGTATCCCAAATGATTGAAAACTAGCCATATAAATCCCCCTTAGGCCGTCAGCTTGCTATGCGAAAGCCTGATATTCCCCTTTTTAAAATGAATTCTACAGTAACCGTAGCACAACACATGTTCTGATTCAAGCAAGTGCAGTTTGTTGTTTGTCATTAGGGCTTGTCCTCGTATACACTAAAAATAAGAACAGAGTTTGAACATATGAACGGAAAGGTTTCTACATGCTAAATAGGTGACTAGGTCAATGTCACTGGGTGAAAAATGAATCCAATGCATCAAGCTTACCGATCATGTGTTCACATATAATGGAAGAAACAAGCTTTTTACAGATTTGCCGGTATGTAGATATCGAAAATCATCGGAATCGTTTAAGGGGGCTGGATGGCCTGAAGTCGCTTTACGAAATAAGGGCTTTAGGAAGGTGATGATGAAGATGCTGCATCAGGTACTTATTGCTTGTGTAATTGGAGGAATCATGGGGATTCTCGGTCATGTGAAAAAGAGAGGCAGACTGGAGAAGCCCAGAATGACGAAGCGGTTTATCTACCTTGGATTTTTGGAAGATTGGTTTATCGGAATGACAGCTTCCATTTTACTTGTATTATCCGCTGACCCCGATTCAGGAATTCAACTTGTCATCTTATCTATTATCTCAGGCTACGGCGGTGAAGCTGTTCTCAGAAGTTTTGACTTTGTGAGAGAACTGAACAGCGGCGGCGAACCGGCCGAGTCCAAACGCCAAACCAAAACTCCACCCGAATAATTGTCCTCATTCTTCGCCCGTTCAGGGTACATTCCCATTGTATACAAACCTGCTTGCACTTATGAACAGAATTCTATAAAATACAGTTAGATTACGGTTGCGATAAGAACAATGAAGAGGAGCAGTAAGAAACAGATATTGTTGCAGAGAGTTGACGGCTGGTGAAAGTCAATCAAGTTTGTTTCCGAACTCACCTCAGAGTTGCAGCGGTGAAAAGCCGCTGACGCATAACTGCGTTAAAAGTATCAAGTGAGTGCGGTGTATGCCGCGCTAACGAGGGTGGTACCGCGGGAAAACGAAAGTCTCTCGTCCCTTTTAGGGATGAGGGAGTTTTTTTTAGTTTGGGAATATTCTGAATATAATCCTCTCCTTCCCGTCAATACTTGAACCATACACGCCGTATTCAATCAGAAGGAGGTTTTTACTTTGAGTTTTCAGCACAAAGAGATAGAAAAGAAATGGCAAACATATTGGCTTGAAAACAAAACATTTGCCACTCTTGATAATAATGAAAAACAAAAATTTTACGCGCTGGACATGTTTCCTTATCCGTCTGGAGCTGGGTTGCACGTCGGCCATCCCGAAGGATACACTGCAACGGATATTTTGTCCCGCATGAAGCGCATGCAGGGCTATGATGTCCTTCATCCAATGGGCTGGGACGCATTCGGCCTGCCGGCTGAACAATATGCGCTTGACACAGGGAACGATCCCGCTGTGTTTACGAAGCAGAATATTGATAATTTCCGCCGCCAAATTCAAGCGCTTGGCTTCTCATATGACTGGGATCGTGAAATCAATACGACTGACCCTGAATACTACAAATGGACGCAATGGATTTTCTTAAAGCTTTATGAAAAAGGCCTTGCTTACGTTGACGAAGTGCCTGTAAACTGGTGCCCTGCACTCGGTACGGTTCTTGCCAACGAAGAAGTCATTGACGGCAAGAGCGAACGCGGCGGCCATCCGGTAGAGAGACGCCCAATGAAGCAGTGGATGCTGAAAATCACAGCCTATGCGGACAGGCTCCTTGAAGACTTGGAAGAGCTTGATTGGCCGGAAAGCATTAAAGATATGCAGCGCAACTGGATCGGCCGTTCGGAGGGCGCTCACGTTCATTTTGCTATAGATGGACATGATGATTCCTTTACGGTGTTTACAACAAGACCAGATACGCTATTTGGCGCTACATACACTGTCCTTGCTCCGGAACACGCATTGGTGGAAAACATCACAACGGCTGAGCAAAAAGAAGCTGTTGAAGCTTATATCAAAGAAATTCAATCAAAGAGTGACCTTGAGCGTACGGATCTTGCAAAAACAAAGACAGGCGTATTCACAGGAGCGTATGCGATCAATCCTGTAAACGGAGAAAAACTGCCGATTTGGATTGCGGATTATGTGCTTGCATCATACGGAACAGGTGCTGTCATGGCGGTTCCTGGCCACGATGAGCGTGATTTTGAATTCGCCAAAACATTCGGCCTTCCGGTGAAGGAAGTCGTAAAAGGCGGGAACGTTGAGGAAGCAGCTTACACTGGCGACGGCGAGCATGTGAACTCTGATTTCTTGAACGGCCTTAACAAACAGGAAGCGATTGAGAAAGTGATCGCTTGGCTGGAAGAAACGAAAAACGGCGAGAAGAAAGTGACGTACCGCCTTCGCGACTGGCTCTTCAGCCGCCAGCGTTATTGGGGCGAGCCGATTCCGGTCATTCATTGGGAAGATGGAACGTCAACAGCTGTCCCGGAAGAGGAACTGCCGCTGATTTTGCCGAAAACGGATGAAATCAAACCGAGCGGAACGGGCGAATCACCGCTTGCGAACATTAAAGAGTGGGTGGAAGTCACAGACCCTGAGACAGGGAAAAAAGGTAGAAGAGAAACGAATACAATGCCGCAATGGGCGGGAAGCTGCTGGTATTTCTTGCGCTATATTGATCCGCACAATCCGGATCAGCTGGCATCACCAGAAAAATTGGAAAAATGGCTTCCGGTCGATATGTATATCGGCGGTGCAGAACATGCCGTGCTTCACCTTCTGTATGCCCGCTTCTGGCATAAGTTCCTTTATGATATCGGCGTAGTGCCGACGAAAGAACCGTTCCAAAAGCTGTACAATCAAGGAATGATTCTCGGCGAAAACAACGAAAAAATGAGTAAATCTAAAGGGAACGTTGTCAATCCTGACGAAATCGTGGCCTCTCATGGTGCTGATACGCTGAGATTGTACGAAATGTTCATGGGACCTCTTGATGCTTCAATCGCCTGGTCTGAATCAGGCTTAGACGGCGCGCGCCGCTTCCTTGACCGCGTATGGCGCCTGTTTGTTGAAGAAAACGGTGAGCTTAATGGCAAAATCGTTGAAGGCGCCGGTGAAACATTGGAGCGCGTGTATCATGAAACAGTTATGAAAGTCACAGACCATTATGAAGGCCTTCGTTTCAACACGGGTATTTCCCAGCTGATGGTCTTTATTAATGAAGCGTATAAAGCAACAGAATTGCCGAAAGAATATATGGAAGGCTTCGTGAAGCTTCTTTCTCCTGTCGCGCCACACTTAGCGGAAGAGCTTTGGGAGAAGCTTGGCCATTCCGGCACAATTGCCTATGAAGCTTGGCCTGTATATGATGAAACGAAACTTGTGGATGATGAAGTTGAAATCGTTGTTCAGCTGAACGGAAAAGTAAAAGCGAAATTACAGGTTCCTGCCGATGCAACGAAAGAACAGCTGGAACAGCTTGCTCAAGCAGATGAAAAGGTCAAAGAGCAGCTTGAAGGCAAAACGATCCGGAAAATCATTGCGGTGCCTGGCAAGCTTGTCAATATTGTGGCAAACTGAGCCTAGAAAAAAATCCCCTTTGTCAAAAGGGGATTTTTTTCATCAATCTCAGAATAGCAATCGTTCAGCTGACTTTGATATACTGAACATGATCACTGTGAATAGGAGTGTTTTCTTTGGATATAAAAGAAATCAGCACAGCCGCTTTGAAAGAAAAAATTGAGGCGGACGAAGAATTATATTTAATTGATGTCAGAGAAGATGAAGAGGTAGCGGAAGGCATGATCCCGCAAGCCGTTCATATTCGCATGGGGGATATTCCAGAAAAAATGGACACCCTTGATAAAGACAAAGAATACGTATTTATCTGCCGCTCAGGAATGCGCAGCATGAACGTTTGCAAGTACCTGGATGAGCAAGGCTTTAAAACAGTCAATGTTGAAGGCGGCATGATGGCCTGGGAAGGCGAAACAAAACCAAAAAACTAGGGGAGAGCGATCCCCTAGTTTTTATTTGTATTCCGGAAGCCAATCGCCGTGTGCTGCAAATAAATCGTCACACATGGAGATGATGTCTTTCATGGAAAGCTCCGCGCTTGTATGCGGATCAAGCATTGCAGCTTGGTAAACCGCTTCTTTTTTCCGTGTGACAGCCGCTTCGATTGTCATCAGCTGTGTATTAATATTCGTCCGGTTTAAGGCTGCAAGCTGCTCAGGCAGTTCTCCGGCGAAGCACGGTGTAATTTTTTTTCTGTCGGCGACGCATGTCACTTCCACAACCGCTTTTGAAGGAAGGTTGGTGATCAGTCCTGTATTCAAGACGTTTCCTCCGAAGGTGAATGGCTCGTTTGTTTCCATTGCTTCTATAATTCTTGAACCATATTCCTTTGAGCGTTCGTGCGTAAGATTTTTATTATTGACGATGTCATCCCGCATTTTCTCCCAATTTTCAATCTGCTTGACGCACCTTCTCGGATATTCGTCGAGTGGGATTTGCAGCTCGCTGATCAGTTCAGGGTAATTCCGTTTAATAAAGTACGGATGATACTCTGCGTTGTGTTCGGAGGATTCCGTGACATAATAGCCGAACTTATCCATTAATTCAAACCGCACCATATCATGATGCTTTGTTTTTTGTTTTTCTTTTGCTCTCCTTTTGATTTCTGGATACAAATCCGCACCGTCTTTTTTGACTTCCAAAAGCCAAGCCATATGATTGATGCCCGCAATGCGTTCCTCAATTCGGTCATGCTCCATTCCGAGAGCTTTAAATAAATCCTTCGTGCACACTTGAACACTGTGGCAGAGCCCGATTGTTTTGATATTGGTATAGCGGAGCATGGCGCCTGTAAGAGAAGCCATAGGATTTGTATAGTTTAAAAACCACGCATCAGGGCACATTTCCTCCATATCTCTTGCGATGTCAAATAGGATCGGGATTGTTCTGAGAGATCTGAATATCCCGCCGATGCCTACTGTGTCGGCGATCGTCTGGCGCAGCCCATACCGTTTAGGAATCTCGAAATCGATGACTGTGCTTGGTTTGTAACCTCCAACCTGTATCGCGTTGATGACATAGCCTGCGTTTTGCAAGGCGAGTTTTCTGTCATCATAGCTGTTGATCGCCACACTCGGGTTATAGCGGTCTCTTAGATTTTCGAGCATGAGTTGGGATTCCTGCAGGCGTTTGGGATCAATGTCGTAAAGCGCGAACTCAAACCCATTCAGTGCCTCTGTTAACAGGCAGTCTCCCAAAACATTTTTGGCGAAAATCGTGCTCCCTGCACCGATAAATGTAATCTTTTTCATATTGCTTCCTCCTTTAATGTTAACCCTTTACCGCTCCGGAAGACAGGCCGGCAATAAAGTATTTTTGCAGCGCCAAAAACAGAACAACCATTGGCAGCATTGCCATAAGCGCCGCTGCGGCAACTAAATGCAGGTTGTTGGCGTTTTCTCCGAAAAAACCCGCCATGGCTACTGTTAATGTCTGAACCTTTTGATCTTGTAAAAAGAAAATGGCAAATTGATAGTCGTTCCATATAAAAACACAAGAAATAATACAGATGGTCGCAGTGATCGGCTTCAGCAGAGGAAACACAATCGTAAAAAAGATTTTCAGCATCCCTGCGCCGTCAATTCTTGCGGCTTCTTCAAGCTCTTTTGGAATGGTCGATCGGATAAAGCCCGAATACAAGAATACGGTTAACGGCATGTAAGCCGCTGTATTGATCAAAATGGCGATGGCGTGTGTATTGACCATTCCGGCGTCCACGACCATTCGGTATAAAGGCACCATAGATGTTAACGGAGGGATGATCATAATCGAAATCAGCAAGGCAAAAACGGCTTTATTCAGTTTCGTTTCCCGACGGGCAAGCGGGTAGGCGGCAAGTGAGCCGAATATAATTAATAACAAGGCAGAAAAACCTGTGATGATCATGGTGTTCATAAAAGAGTTTCCTAGCGAAGCGCGCTCCCACGCCTCTGAAAAATTGTGAAAGGAGATGCCGGCTGGAAATAACCATTTCGAACTGTAGTCTCCTTTTGCTTTCAATGAAGTAGTCAGCAGAATATAAAAGGGAATAAAATGCGCACAGGCTACAATGGCGGCAAGAAGCGTAATGATCCGCGTGTTTTTTGAACGGGCGGCTCTCATGACATTTCCGTCTCCTTTCTTTTAAAGTACGCAAGCGCGCAAAAGCTGATGATCAAAATGACAAATGCCATAAATATGCCTTGTGTTGCAGCATAGCCGGCATCCTGCCGTTTGAAATACAAATCATACATAAATGTGGACATGGATTGCGACGCATTTCCGGGGCCGCCCGCGGTGAGCGCAATGATGACGTCAAACAGCTTTAAGCCTCCGATAATGTTGATGACCATATTAATGGTAATAGAGGGCATTAACAGCGGCAGCGTGATGGTGAAAAACTGCTGGCCTTTTTTCGCGCCATCCATTTGCGCCGCTTCATAGTAATCTTTCGGAATGCTTTGCAGACCGGCTAAGTAGACAACCATAGCGATCCCGACATATTGATAGGTGTTAATCATGACAATGATCCATGGATTGAGCGATGGACTGGCGAGCGCATTGATCGGGCTAATGCCGAAGACACCGAGCAAATCGTTGAGCGCGCCTCCGTCATAGGAGAAGAAAAAGTACCAAATGTAGCCCATAATGAGCGGGCTGATCATCACCGGCAAATAGACAATTGTTCTTGTTAGCGCTTTCGTTTTGATGCTTTGATTCAAGAGCAGAGCGTACAGAAGACCGACCACATTTTGAAAAAAAGTGCTGCCAAGCCCATAAAGCAGGGTGTTTTTTAAGATGTGCCACGTGTCAGGGTCAGAAAACAGCCTTTCATATTGCGCGAATCCTACCCATTGGTAGACTTGTGAAAAGCCGTTCCAGTTTGTAAAGGTAATCAATGTGCCTTTCACAAACGGATATATCATAAAGACCAGAACGGAGAGCAAAGCAGGAATGTACATCCACCAAAGTGAGGACTGCTTTTTTGGCTTAACCTGTTTCACATGAACGTCTCTTGCGATCTCACTCATTGTTTTCAGCCCCCTGTGTTTCTGATTGCTCCCGAAGTCGTTTATATTCTCTTCCCAGCTTCTTCGAAATGTCTTGAGGCGCCAAAATGTCAGCCGTAAGCTCCTGTCCGACCGTGCCCAGGACATCCCACATTCCGTTTGGCAAGTATAAACGGTCGAAGTAAGGCTCAACTTTGACATTTTGATAATGCTCATAATCATTTGCGTAGAAAATATCAGCCTTCACATTGGTCAGCCCTGAAGGAAGCGATGTGGCCTCAGCCATTTGTTTGGCATTGGCCGGGCGGGCCATAAATGCGATAAATTCTTTTGCCTCTTTTAAGTGAGGCGAATCTTTCCATGCTGCAAGCGTGTAACGTTCACCGCCGATCCATATTGGGTCATCACCGGGGTGTATGGCAGGTGTCGGGATAATGCCGACCTTGACGTTCGGATTGATCTGGGCAACGTCTTGGCCGAGTGTGCCGCCTTGCATTGTAAAGGCGATTTTGTTTTGGGCCATTAATTCAATAAGCTGTGATTTTTTTGCCGTGACGGCGTCGATGTTCATCAATTTTTCTTTCTGCATTTGTTTGAGGATTTCTGATAAATAAGTGAATTTACTCCATTGAAAAGTGCCGTTGATGAGCTGTTTTTTTTCATTATGGATAGGATCTGTGATGAGAAGAGGTGTAGCGAATTGGTCGTAATATTGAGCGAATGAGCTTTTGTCATAGCCGGCAAACCAGAAGGGCACGATCTTTCCCTTGCTCTTTTCTTTAATTGTTCTCAGCGCTTTGATAAAGTCATCCATGGTTTCAGGCGGGGAAATGCCGTAACGGTCTAAAACATTGCGGTTATACGCCAGACCGTCTTTTGCCTGATTGATCGGATAGGCATACACCTTTCCGCTTTTATTTTTGAGGATGCTGTTTAAATTGGGATCGAGATCTTGAGTCCATTCCATCTCCCGGAGATCCGCTGTATATTCTCCGTACCTGATTTTCCCCCAGCCATGTGTATCGAATAGATCAGGCAAATCATTGGCCGCCATTCTGACACGCATCATATTTTCATAGTCATTGCCTGGGAAATGAAGGCTGACACGAATGTCACTGTGTTCCTTTTCGAATACTGCCGCCAGTTTTCTGAACGTATCTCTTTCACTGTCGGTTGACATTGTGGAATAAATGGTTAACGTCTTTTTTGCGGTATCTGCTGAGCTTTTCTCTGCTGAGCATCCGGGCAGAATAAGCAGAATAAGAGAGAGAAATAAAACAAAAGTGTGTTTCATCTTTTCCTCCTTATCATCGTGATGAATATTTGCTTATGTCACCTCCTTAGCTGTACATCCGCAGCTTTGTCTTACGATTAATGTTGTGGGCAGGGTGACATGGTGAGGAAGGGTTCGTCCATTAAGACGGTCAAGCAGCAGTTTTACGCCTGTCCGGCCCATTTCCTCTGTGTATACCTTCACCGTCGTTAAAGGCGTGCTGGCAAATTCAGCTTCCTCAATCCCGTTAAAGCTTACGATTGCAGTATCCCGCGGCACTTGCAGCCCGGCTTCCTGGAGCGCTTTTAATGCACCGATCGCCATGGAATCGCTGGCAATAAAGAATGCTTCCGGCAAATGACCTTGAGCGATTGCTTTCTTCATCAGGCGATAGCCCTCACGCATGCTGTATTCTCCAATCAGCACATGCTCAGGCTGGGGGGCGGCTGACTCCAAAAAAGCGGTGAGGCGTTTGTCTTCAATGATTCTGCGAATGCTTTGGCCATCCTTCAGCGTATGCTCTTTTTCCTGTCCGCCAATGTAGCCTAACCGTTTGTAGCCTAAGTCGAAAAGGTGATCAATCGCCTGGCGTGAAGCCGATTCAAAATCGATGCCAATCGAATCGTATGCTTGCGGATCAGGAGAATGATTGATGAATACGGCATGCTCCAGCTTTCCGCTAATATGTTTAACCATTTCATCATGAACACGGCCGATGACAATGACACCATCCAATTCCCGAAAGATATGTTCCTGAAAGGAGCCGAGATGAATCGAGTTTGTAATAAAAATTTCCTGTTCAAAGCATTCCTTTTCAATGCCTTTGCGAATGGAAGAAAAATAAGGGTCCTGCCTTTCCTGATCAGGAGACAGACAGCTCAGCACGCCGATCAGCGGCTGGGCCCGCGGTTTTTGCCCACGGGCTTTCCGGCGTTTGGCAACGGTTTGATAACCAAGCTCTTCAGCAATATTGATGACTCTTTGTCTCGTTTCGCCCGCAACAGAAAGCGACTCATCTTCATTTAAAATTCTGGAAACAGTTGCGCTGGAAACATTAGCTTTTAAGGCGATATCTTTAATACGAACCATGGGAATCCCTCTCATCTATTTAGTAAAATATTAACTTGCCTGTTTTTGATAAATTGATACTATCATATAAAAGTAAGCGGTTACAATAATTATTTTCGGAATATTTAGCTATATTTACTAAATGTTTAGTAAATGATGTGATTTGTTTTGGAAAAATAAAGGGGAACCCGGATCTGTCTCGTAAATGTGAAGTAAGTGAATAAGGAGGGGTGATGGGATGAGAGCTGAAAGAAGAAAGCAACTGTTTCGATTGCTTGGTGATTTGCCTGACCGGGGGCCAATAAGTGTTGAGACATTACGTATTGAAGAAAGAGGAGAAAATATCGTTGAAACGCTCCTGCTCGATTTAAATGGACTTGAAAAGGTGCCCGCTTATTTTGTGAAGCCGAGGATAACAGAAGGACCGTGCCCAGCCGTATTGTTTCAGCATTCGCATGGGGGCCGGTATGACAGGGGAAAAAGTGAACTGATTGAGGGAGCGGATTATTTGAAAACGCCTTCTTATTTTAAGGAACTTACTTCTCTCGGATACGGCGTGCTTGCGATTGATCATTGGGGTTTTGGAGATCGGCGGGGAAAAGCGGAAAGCGAGATTTTTAAAGAAATGCTTCTGACCGGAAAAGTGATGTGGGGGATGATGATTTATGACAGTTTAAGAGCGTTAGATTATATGCAGTCACGCTCTGATATTCAGCTTGACAGGATCAGTACCATCGGCATGTCTATGGGAGGGTTGATGGCGTGGTGGACAGCGGCGCTCGATGACCGGATTAAGGTGTGTGTTGATTTGTGCAGCCAGGTAGATCATCACGTGCTGATCAAAACACAGAATCTTGACAGGCACGGCTTTTATTATTACGTCCCCTCGCTTGCAAAGCATTTTTCCGCATCGGAGATCCAAAGCCTGATCGCGCCGCGCCCGCACCTTAGTCTTGTTGGAATACACGATCGGTTAACGCCGGCCGAGGGCGTGGACAAAATCGAAAAAGAATTGACAGATGTCTATGCTGGACAGGGTGCTTCTGATTGCTACCGAGTGGTCCGTTCTGCTTCGGGACATTTCGAAACAGCAGTTATGAGGCATGAAGCTGTCCGGTTTTTGCAAAAGTGGCTGTGACTGTTATAAGAAATCGAAAAAGACCGTTTTATAAACGGTCTTTTTGTTTCCTTTTAACCAACTGCCATAAATCGATGCTTTCTTCTATTGACAGAAACAGGAGAGAATAATATATTCTAATTGTTAACCTTTAAATATAATTGGTTAACAATTAAAGCGAGAAGCACTACACGTTCTTCAGTTATCAGTGAAAGGGCGAGAAATGATGCAAGAAGAAACTTTTTATAGTGTCAGAATGAGGGCTTCTATGAATGGATCTCATGAAGACGGCGGAAAGCATATATCCGGCGGCGAACGGCTTATTCCTTTCTATGAGATGAAGCATACAGTCAATGCTTTATTAGAGAAAGGGTTATCCCATTCAAGAGGAAAACCTGATTTTATGCAAATTCAATTTGAAGAGGTACATGAATCGATAAAAATCATTCAGCCATTGCCTGTTCATACGAATAAAGTGAGCTGCTCGGAAGAAGGACAAAAGCTTGCCCGATTGTTATTGGAAAAAGAAGGCGTTTCACGAGACGTGATTGAAAAAGCATATGAACAAATCCCTGAATGGTCGAATGTCAGGGGTGCGGTGTTGTTTGATATTCACACAGGCAAGCGAATGGATAAAACAAAAGAAAAAGGGGTGCGGGTCTCCAGAATGGATTGGCCGGACGCTAATTTTGAAAAATGGGCGCTTCACAGTCACGTGCCAGCTCATTCAAGAATAAAAGAGGCCCTTGCGCTCGCTTCAAAGGTAAGCCGGCACCCGGCAGCCATTGCAGAATTATGCTGGTCGGATGATCCGGATTACATAACAGGCTATGTTGCGGGTAAGAAAATGGGCTATCAGCGTATTACAGAAATGAAAGAATATGGGGCTGAAGCGGGCTGCCGAGTCTTTTTTATTGATGGCTCCAAAGATGTAACCACGTACATACGTGATTTAGAGAAGCAGCCTATTTTAATAGAGTGGGAGGAAGATCATGACTCATGATTTAATAAAAAAAAGTAAAAAGCACCTCTGGCTGCCATTTACCCAAATGAAAGATTATGATGAAAACCCCTTAATCATCGAAAGCGGCACTGGAATCAAAGTCAAAGATATAAACGGCAAAGAATACTATGACGGCTTTTCTTCAGTTTGGCTAAATGTCCACGGGCATCGTAAAAAGGAATTAGATGATGCCATAAAAAAGCAGCTCGGAAAAATCGCGCACTCCACGTTATTAGGCATGACCAACGTTCCTGCAACTCAGCTTGCTGAAACATTAATCAACATCAGCCCAAAAAAGCTTACGCGGGTCTTTTATTCTGACAGCGGTGCAGAAGCGATGGAAATAGCCTTAAAAATGGCGTTTCAGTATTGGAAGAACATCGGGAAGCCCCAAAAACAAAAATTTATCGCCATGAAAAATGGGTATCACGGTGATACGATAGGCGCCGTCAGTGTCGGTTCAATTGAACTGTTCCACCACGTATACGGCCCGTTGATGTTCGAGAGTTACAAGGCTCCGATTCCTTATGTGTATCGCTCTGAAAGCGGTGATCCTGATGAGTGCCGTGATAAGTGCCTGAGAGAGCTCGAACAGCTGCTTGAGGAACATCACGAGGAAATTGCCGCGCTTTCCATCGAATCAATGGTACAAGGGGCTTCCGGTATGATCGTGATGCCGGAAGGATATTTGGCAGGGGTGCGCGAGCTGTGTACAACATACGATGTCTTAATGATCGTTGATGAAGTTGCTACAGGCTTTGGCCGTACAGGAAAAATGTTTGCGTGCGAGCACGAGAATGTCCAGCCTGATCTGATGGCTGCAGGTAAAGGCATTACAGGAGGCTATTTGCCAATTGCCGTTACGTTTGCCACTGAAGACATCTATAGGGCATTCTATGATGATTATGAAAACCTAAAAACCTTTTTCCATGGCCATTCCTATACAGGCAATCAGCTTGGATGTGCGGTTGCACTTGAAAATCTGGCATTATTTGAATCTGAAAACATTGTGGAACAAGTAGCGAAAAAAAGTGAACAGCTTCGTTTCCTTTTTCAAGATCTGTATGCTCTTCCTCACGTGGGGGATATTCGGCAGCTTGGATTTATGTGCGGTGCAGAGCTTGTTCAGTCGAAGGAAACCAAAGAGCCTTATCCGGCTGATCGGCGGGTTGGATACAAAGTTTCCTTAAAAATGCGAGAGCTGGGAATGCTGACAAGGCCGCTTGGGGACGTGATTGCATTTCTGCCTCCTCTCGCCAGTACAGCTGAAGAGCTCGCGGAAATGGTTGCCATTATGAAACAAGCGATCCATGAGGTTACGAGCCTTGAAGATTGATTCCTGGTTGAACAAGCGGTTAGACATAGTAAAGGAAGCCGGCGTACACCGTAACCTGCGGTCAATGGATGGAGCGCCGGTTCCAGAGAGGAACATTGATGGCGAGAATCAAACGGTCTGGTCCTCAAACAATTATTTAGGACTCGCAAGCGATAGACGTTTGATCGATGCAGCCCAAACTGCATTGCAGCGATTTGGGACAGGAAGCAGCGGCTCACGTTTAACGACAGGCAATTCAGTCTGGCATGAAAAGCTAGAAAAGAAGATTGCCTGCTTTAAACGGACAGAAGCTGCGCTATTGTTTTCGAGCGGTTATTTGGCCAATGTCGGTGTCCTTTCATCTTTGCCAGAAAAGGAAGATGTCATTTTAAGTGACAAGCTCAATCATGCAAGTATGATCGATGGCTGCCGCCTGTCTAAGGCTGATACAGTTGTTTATCGGCATATTGATATGAATGATCTTGAAAACAAGCTGAATGAAACGCAGCGTTATCAGCGCCGTTTTATCGTAACAGACGGAGTATTCAGCATGGATGGCACGATTGCTCCTCTTGACCAGATCATCTCGCTTGCGCAGCGCTATCATGCCTTCGTGGTCGTTGATGATGCCCACGCAACAGGAGTTTTGGGTGATTCCGGCCGAGGAACGAGTGAATATTTTGGTGTTTGTCCCGACATTGTGATCGGCACCTTAAGCAAGGCTGTTGGCGCGGAAGGAGGTTTTGCGGCAGGATCAGCGGTCTCCATCGACTTTTTGCTGAACCATGCCAGAACATTTATCTTTCAAACCGCTATTCCGCCAGCCAGCTGTGCGGCTGCTCACGAGGCTTTCAACATTATTGAAGCCAGCAGGGAAAAACGGCAGCTTTTATTTTCTTATATCAGCATGATCAGAACCAGTCTGAAGAATATGGGTTATGTCGTGAAAGGAGAACACACGCCGATTATTCCCGTGGTCATCGGCGATGCCCATAAAACGGTCATATTTTCTGAAAAGCTGCAGGGCAAGGGAATTTATGCTCCTGCCATTCGGCCGCCGACCGTTGCGCCAGGTGAAAGCCGGATTCGAATCACAATTACGTCGGATCACAGTACGGGTGATATTGATCATTTGCTGCAAACATTTCATTCAATCGGAAAGGAGCTGCACATCATTTGAGGGGTTTTTTTGTGACAGGAACAGATACAGAAGTGGGGAAAACGGTTATATCCAGCGGAATCGCCGCTTTATTGCGAGAACATAACAAAGATGTTGGGGTGTATAAACCATTTCTAAGCGGTATATCGCGCCATCATCCAGATAGTGATACCAGTCTGCTGAAAGACATGTCGCAGACCGGTCTCTCTCATGAAGACATTACGCCTTTTGCCTTCAAAGCACCCCTTGCACCATACGTTGCAGGGAAACTTGAGGGAAAGACTGTCACCATGGAAGAGGTTTTAAGCCATTGGGAGCGGATTAAAGAAAAACATGAATGCTTCATCGTAGAAGGTGCGGGCGGTATTTCTGTGCCATTGGGAGAGGATTATTTGGTCAGTCATGTCATAAAAGCGTTACAGCTTCCCATGATTATTGTGGCGCGTCCTCGCCTTGGAACTATTAATCATACCTTTTTAACTGTCAAATATGCAGAAAGCATGGGGCTTCCAATCGCCGGAATTATCATCAATGGAATCAGTGACTCTCCTGATCAAGATGAAAAAACCAATCCTGAGATGATTGAACGCTTATGCGGCGTGCCGGTTTTAGGGATTACGCCAAAGCTTGCCAACGTGACGAAAGAAACGGTTCTACATATGGTAAAAGACCATATCAATCTATCATTACTGATGAATCAAGTGGGGGTATGAGAATGAATCAATGGATGGAACTCGCAGACCGGGTGCTGGCTGGAGCAGAAGTGACTGACGAAGAGGCGCTTTCAATATTAAACTGTCCGGATGAAGATATTTTGCTATTAATGCACGGGGCTTTTCACATCAGAAAACACTTTTACGGAAAAAAAGTAAAGCTCAATATGATTATGAATGCGAAATCAGGACTCTGCCCGGAAAACTGCGGCTATTGTTCACAGTCTGCCATTTCGAAAGCGCCAATTGAGTCTTACCGGATGGTGAATAAGGAAACGCTGCTTGAAGGCGCAAAGCGGGCGCACGATCTGAATATCGGCACATATTGTATCGTGGCAAGCGGCAGAGGGCCGTCCAACAGAGAAGTAGATCAGGTCGCAGATGCGGTACAGGAAATTAAAGAGACGTATGGATTGAAGGTTTGTGCGTGCCTCGGACTGTTAAAGCCAGAGCAGGCGAAGCGGCTCAAAGATGCAGGAGTAGACCGTTATAATCATAATTTGAATACCTCGCAGAGAAACCATTCAAACATCACGACCTCACATACATACGATGACAGAGTCAATACGGTTGAAATCGCCAAAGAATCGGGACTGTCTCCGTGTTCAGGCGCCATTATCGGGATGAAGGAGACGAAACAGGATGTCATTGACATCGCCAAAAGCTTAAAGGCTCTTGACGCGGATTCCATTCCGGTGAATTTTTTGCATGCGATTGATGGCACGCCATTAGAAGGCGTCAACGAATTAAACCCGCTGTATTGTTTAAAAGTGCTGGCGCTGTTTCGTTTTATCAATCCATCAAAAGAAATTCGCATTTCCGGAGGGAGAGAGGTCAATCTCCGCTCATTGCAGCCATTAGGGCTTTATGCCGCAAACTCTATTTTTGTCGGAGACTACTTAACAACTGCCGGGCAAGAGGAGACGGAGGATCATAAAATGCTGAGTGATTTAGGCTTTGAAGTTGAATCAGTCGAAGAAATGAAGGCCAGTTTAAGCGCGAAAAGCTGAAAGAATCAATAAAAGCAATCGGTGTAATGTCGATTGCTTTTATTTTTGAACAGAAAGGAGAAGATCACATGACAATTGCATCTTTACATGCATCTTCTGAGTTTTTGAAAAACCCATATTCTTTTTACGACACATTGCGAGCTGTTCATCCTATATATAAAGGGAGTTTCTTAAAATATCCGGGCTGGTATGTCACAGGATATGAAGAAACGGCAGCTATTTTGAAAGATGCGAGATTCAAAGTCCGAACACCGCTGCCTGAAAGATCAACCAAATATCAGGACCTTACACATGTGCAAAGTCAAATGATGCTGTTTCAAGATCAGCCTGATCATAGACGATTGCGGACGCTTGCCAGCGGAGCGTTTACGCCGCGAACGGCAGAGTGTTATCGGCCGTACATCATTGAAGCTGTTCACCAGTTGCTCGATCAGGTGCAAGGTGAAAAAAAGATGGAGGTCATTTCGGACTTTGCTTTTCCTTTAGCAAGCTTCGTCATCGCTCACATTATAGGTGTACCGGAGGAAGATCGGGAGCAATTAAAGGAATGGGCTGCGAGTCTCATTCAAACGATTGATTTTACCCGGTCAAGAAAGGGATTAACAGAGGGCAATCATATTGCTGTACAGGCTATGGCATATTTCAGAGAGCTGATTCAAAAGCGAAAACACCACCCTCAACAGGATATGATCAGCATGCTCTTGAAGGGGAAAGAAAAGGATAAGCTGACGGAAGAAGAAGCAGCATCTACGTGCATATTGCTGGCGATCGCCGGACATGAGACAACGGTCAATCTCATCAGCAATTCAGTCCTTTGTCTGCTGCAACATCCAGAACAGCTTTTGAAACTGAGAGAAAATCCAGATCTTATTGGTACAGCAGTAGAGGAATCTCTGCGATATGAAAGCCCCACGCAAATGACAGCCAGAGTTGCGGCAGAGGATATTGACATCAGCGGGGTGACAATCCGTCAAGGAGAACAAGTCTATCTTTTGTTAGGGGCGGCTAATCGAGATCCAAGCATATTCACACACCCCGATGTCTTCGATATTACGAGAAGCCCTAATCCGCATCTTTCATTCGGGCATGGCCATCATGTTTGTTTAGGATCCTCGTTGGCACGATTAGAAGCGCAAATTGCGATTAACACCCTTCTGCAGCGAATGCCCAGCCTGAAGCTCGCAGATTCTGAATGGCAATATCGGCCGCTTTTTGGATTTCGGGCGCTTGAAGAGCTGCGGGTGATTTTTGAATAAACCAAAGCATGTGAGGGCCAAAAAAAGTGTCAGCCCCGCCGAAATTGGGCAATCTATAAAAAAGGGGAGTGAACACAGTGAAAAAAGTGCTAATTGCCGGCGGAAATGGTGTGGTTGGGAGACTGCTTGCTGAAGGGCTTATTTCAGATTATGAAGTGACAGTGCTTGATAAAGATCATTTCGATGGCACAGCCTCTTTCATTCAGGCTGACGCCGCAAATTACGAGGATCTCTTGAAGAAGATTCCGAAAGATACCGATGTGATCTTAAATTTACTGGCTGTCAAAATCAAATACGATGTCATGGACATCGCTGAGTTTGAAAAAATGACGGATGTTTTCTATAGGGCAAGCTATTATCTGTGCCGTGCGGCAGCGGAGCTCGGCATTCAAAAGCTCGTGTTCGCCAGCAGCAATCATGTCACAGATGTATACGAAAAAGACGGGCACTCGCTCCTAGGACGGGAAATCACAACAAGCGATTATCCGCTGTCAAAAAACTTGTACGGTGTATTAAAGCTGACCTCTGAACAGATCGGCCATTTGTTTTATTTGGAAAATAAGCTATCAGTAATCAACCTTCGAATCGGAACAGTCGTCACAGATGAAATGGATACGCTGCATGAAAAAGAACGGACGAAAAAGACACTGCTTTCTCACCCCGATCTGCTGTCGATTTTCAAAGCCGCCATTGAGACCAATATCCGGTACGGCACTTATTACGCCGTCTCTGATAATCCGGGCCGGCCATGGTCCATTGAATCTGCCGTGAATGAACTTGGGTTTTCACCACAAATCAATACGGCCGAACTTCTGAACGAGGAGGAGAACGGAGCATAATCATTTTCTAAGATTATGCTCTTTTTCTTTTGTTATCGGTCTCAATTCGTGACAGCCTCCGCCCGGCCGGGGACTCTGTTCAAATGATTATAGACATGGCAATCACAGATTTGCTACATTTTAGACACGATATCGTCACATGCTGCAGCTTGTTTAGGAAAGAATGATAACGCTTACAAAGGGAGGTGGGAGCTATCTCACATTCACTGAAAAACCGTCTGTTTGATATGTTGATTTATGGTTTCTTGCTGATGTTCGCTTTAATATGCGTACTTCCGTTCATTCATGTCATCGCAGCATCCTTCGCCACAGTAGAAGAAGTCGTGTCGAAAAAATTTATTTTAATACCGACCACTTTTTCGCTAGATGCTTATCGCTACATTTTTTCAACAGATATTATTTATAAGAGTTTGCTTGTTTCTGTGTTTGTGACGGTGATAGGCACTGCGGTCAGCATGTTTCTTTCATCATTGATGGCTTACGGGTTATCCCGCCGTGATTTAATCGGACGGCAGCCGCTCATGTTTCTTGTTGTATTTACGATGCTGTTCAGCGGCGGCATGATTCCGACTTTTCTTGTGGTCAAATCGCTTGGATTGCTCGATTCTTACTGGGCGCTCATTTTGCCAACAGCCATTAATGCTTTTAACCTGATCATTCTGAAAAACTTCTTTCAAAATATCCCGGCAAGCTTGGAAGAGTCCGCGAAAATCGATGGATGCAATGACCTGGGCATTTTCTTTAAAATCGTGCTGCCGTTGTCTCTGCCTGCGATCGCGACGATTTCACTATTTTATGCGGTCACGTATTGGAACACGTATATGACAGCGATCTTGTACCTAAATGATTCAGCAAAATGGCCGATCCAGGTACTTCTGCGTCAAATCGTCATTGTATCAAGCGGCATGCAGGGGGATATGTCAGAGATGGGCTCGGGCAGCCCGCCGCCTGAGCAAACGATTAAAATGGCGGTCATAGTGGTGGCGACTATCCCGGTTCTGCTTGTCTATCCGTTTATACAAAAGCATTTTGCAAAAGGAGCTTTACTGGGATCTGTTAAAGGATAAAAAATATGAAACGGAGGGGTACGATGGGAAACAAATGGAAGGTGCTTTTCATGGTGCTTGTACTGGCACTCGGCGGAGTGCTGGCAGGCTGTAAAGGGGCTGATCAGTCTGCGGCTGAAGGCAAAGCTGACTCGGATTCAAAGGTAAAGCTGTCTTGGATGGCGATTTTGTATCACCAGCAGCCGCCGAAAGACAGGGCGATTAAAGAAATTGAAAAGCTCACAAATACAGAACTCGACATCACCTGGGTTCCAGACGCGGTGAAAGAAGACAGGCTGAATGCGGCGCTTGCAGCGGGCAATCTTCCACAAATCGTGACGATCCAGGATATTAAAAATTCGTCAGTCATGAATGCCTTCCGGTCAGGAATGTTCTGGGAAATCGGTGATTATATCAAGGATTATCCCAACTTAAACAAAATGAACAAACTCATTAATAAAAATGTGACAATTGACGGCAAGCTCTACGGGATATACAGAGAGCGCCCGCTTTCCAGACAGGGGATCGTCATTCGGAAGGACTGGTTGGACAATTTAAATTTGAAAACCCCGAAAACGTTGGATGAGCTTTATGAAGTGGCCAAAGCATTTACGGAGGACGACCCGGACAAGGATGGGAAAGATGATACGTTCGGGCTGGCAGACCGTAATGACTTAATTTATGGCGCATTTAAAACGATTGGCTCGTATGAAGGCATGCCGACAGATTGGAAGGAATCGGGCGGCAAATTCACACCTGATTTCATGACACAGGAATACAAAGACACGATGAACTATATGAAAAAGCTGCGTGATAACGGGTATATGAATAAGGATTTTCCCGTCACAAGCAAAACCCAGCAGCAGGAGTTGTTTTCTCAGGGAAAAGCCGGCATTTATATTGGCAATATGGTAGATGCGGTCAATCTGCGCGACCATGCCTCTGATAAATCGATGAAGCTCGAGATCATCAACCGCATAAAAGGCCCAGATGGGAAAGAGCGGGTATGGGCATCAGGAGGCCATAACGGCGTGTTTGCTTTCCCGAAAACGAGTGTGAAAACGGAAGCTGAACTTAAACGGATCTTGGCGTTTTTTGACCGAATTGCCGAAGAAGATGTCTATAGCCTGATGACTTATGGCATTGACGGCGTTCATTACAACAAAGGTGAGGACAAAACGTTCACACGCAAAGAAAGCCAGGTAAAAGACTGGCAGACTGATATTCAGCCGCTGTCCGCCTTAATTGCCATTGATAAAGCCTACTTAAAAAACACTGGAGATCCGCTTCGGACGGCGTACGAGGAGCTGACCGAGGACAATGAAAAGATTATCGTCTCAAACCCAGCTGAAAGCCTGTATTCCGCGGCGGAGTCGGAACGGGGTGATGAACTGAAGAAAATCATTGATGACGCGACCTACAAATATATGATTGGAGACATCACAGAAAGCCAGTTCGATAAAGAAGTGGAAAAATGGGAGTCAAGCGGAGGAAAACAAATTATTCAGGAATACGAAGAAGCGTTTAAACAAGCAAAATAACATTGGAAAAACCCAAAACCGCTTGCGTGTTTTGGGTTTTTTACATGCTTCTTTTTTGCTGGCGGTAGTTTCCTGGTGTAATCCCCTCCAGCTTTTTAAAAGACCTGATAAAATTTTGCGAGTTTTTATATTTCAGTTTTTCGGCAATGTCTTTGACCGCCATGTCGGTTTCGGCAAGCCAGCTTTTCGCCATATGATGTCGGTAGCTTGAGACATACTCGCTGAATGAAATACCCATTTCTTTTTTGAAAATGCTGCTTAAATAGTTTGGGTTGTAATGGAGCCTGCGTGCGATTTCATCCAGTGTCAACTCAGATTCAAACTCATGGTGGATGATATGAATGATGTTGTCGGAAATATTTTTGTACTGGGCATCCGCGCGGGCGTTCACTTTGTCTGTCATCGGATCAATAAACTCATTTTTGAGCCAGTTTTCGGTATCCTCGAACGTTTTCAGCTCGAAAATCTGGTCATACAGCATTTTGTTTTCTTCAAGCTCAAACAATTCGATCCCGAGCACATGCATCAGCTCAATCACATGGTTCAAAAAACGGGCGATGGCGATTTGAAATTGATACGGGTTGGTGTTCTGGGTGAAAATGGCTTGCAAAATCGCGTGCAGGCATTTATCCGCTTTCTCCTTGTCTCCTGCTTTGACGGCATCGAACAGTTCATGCTGAAGCTGCTTGGGAAAATGGGTTTTGAAGGTTTTTTTCTGGTCTAGGTCTTCATAAAAGATAATCGATTTGTTTTCTGCTTTGAGCCGGTATTTCAACGCTTCTGAACCTTCAGCATAGGCTGTTTTCGCCTTTGTCAGCGCATCAAACGGCTGGCTGATGCCGATGCTGACAGACAGCTGCAGCTCAGCTTCCGCTTTTTCCTGAATCATCCTTGCAGTCTCATTCAGCTCAGCCATGAATTCCTCTTTTGTCCCGCTTTGATTGATCAAAATCGTTGCCTGCTGCTTGTCCACCACGGCGGGTGCAAGATGTTTGTCCGTCGGGATGCTGCGCTCAATCAGGCTGTTGACGGCAAACAAAAGCAGATCCATATCTTTTTTCTCATAAGGTGTATGATTCAGTGTGTCAATTTGGAGCACAAGCAGGGCAAGGTGCTGCCAATTTTGCTTTAAGCCGAGGCTCTCAAAGCGGTTATTAACCTCCTCATCCGTCAGTTTTCCAAGCATAAGCCTGACCATAAAATATTGCTGCAGGTGAGTGGCTTGCTGCTTCATCGTTTCTTCAAGGTCATCATTTCTGTCCTTCAGCTGCTTAAAGCTCTGTTCAATTAACTCAAATTCATTTTGAGGAGGCTGTTTCTCTTGTATGGCACCATGCCTTGCAAATGATTCGTAAAGCACCCTGATCGGCTTGTAAAAATGGCGGGAGCCCAGCCAAGAGAACAACAATGAAAGCGTTAACAAAATGAGGCATACAGTAAAAGTGATCCAGCCTATTGACTTGGCTTCTTTTTTTAGCTCAGGCAGGGAAACGAGAGAAAAATAAGTCCATGTATTATAGTCAGATTTTTGATAGGTGACTTTATAATGAATCCGGTCAATAACTGTTTCAAACTGACCGCTATTGGCGGTTTGCGCCAGCACTTTTTGGACAAAGTCGTCGTTATGAAGAGATTCACCGACGTCAGACATGTTGTTATGAAGGATGATGCGCCCTTTTTCATCAATGATAAACAGGTTGTTGGCATTTGAATAGTCAGGCATATTTTTGACGAGCGAACAGCTTGGGATGCTTGCGGCGGCCAATCCCTTTGTATTTGTGCTGTTCAAAGGGAGCTGCTTAATTAAATTGATATTGTAGCGGCAGTTTTCTGCTGTGCCTTCTTTGGTTGAAATCAAATGATTGTTTTCCTCAAGCGTCCAATATGAGCGGCTCGCTTTATGTTTCGTGTACGCTGAGGCTGCTTCATGAAGAGTGTCTGTATTCAAACGGTACAAACCGGAATTGTTCATGTACCATTTTTTCGTATAACTGACTAACGTCATGTTGGACAGGTCAGTATCAAAGCTTTGCAGATAATTGAGCTCTTGGTACACTTGGTTATAGATTTGAAATTGGTCTGAGTGCAAAGGCTCGGACAATGTGCGAAGGAGAGGCGGCGAACTCACATAGTGGGTTAAAGAGTGATCGACGGTTTTTAAAATATGCTCGATGCTTTGCTGGGTCTGCTGGAGTGTGTCGAATTTTTCCTCCGAAACGTTGGAAATAGCCGTTTTCTGAGAGTGCTCGTACGAAAACAATCCGACCAAAATAACCGGAATGGTGCTGAGCAGGCAGAAAAACGTGATCAGTTTGTAGTAAAACTTGTATTGGCTTCTTTTCATAAAACCCCCCATTTCCTAAATCCACTTCACCTTAATACAATTAATCCAAAGATTGATAGATATTGTCAATAATCATTTTCTAATATCGGTGTCTTTTTTTCAGGTGGAACGGCTGAACCATTGATCATAAAGGGATAAAACAGGATGTGAGCATATGATTGTAGACGGACTTTTGCCTGCTGCGCTACAGTGAATGCAAGAACCTGTGAAAGGAGGCTAGGAAAAAATGAAAACAGCAGAAGCGCAAGCGCCGGCTGTTGATGCAGTCATTTTTAAAAAAGAAAAAAGAAAGCGCTTACTAAGTAAGCTGATCCAGCAAAAATATTTGTACTTGATGATTTTGCCGGGGTGTATTTATTTTTTGCTTTTTAAGTATGTCCCGATGTGGGGGATTGTGATTGCATTTCAGGATTATCAGCCATTTCTCGGCATTTTGGGCAGTGAGTGGGTCGGGCTGAAACATTTTATCAGGCTGTTTACTGAGCCTACATTTTTTCTCTTGTTAAAAAATACGCTCGTGTTATTTGCGTTGAACCTGGCCATATTTTTCCCGGTGCCGATTTTGCTGGCGCTTCTATTGAACGAAGTGCGGATTGCTCTCTTTAAAAAATTTGTTCAGACGCTGATTTATATCCCGCATTTTATGTCTTGGGTCATTGTGGTATCGCTATCGTTTGTGCTTTTAACGGTAGACGGAGGCTTGATTAATGAACTGATTGTGTTTTTTGGCGGTGAAAAAATCAATTTTCTGCTGAACGAAGAATGGTTCAGGCCCCTGTATATTCTTCAGGTTATCTGGAGGGAAGCTGGATGGTCGACGATCATTTATCTGGCGGCCATTACAGCGGTTGACCCTCAGCTGTATGAAGCGGCGAAAATGGACGGAGCGGGACGGCTGCGGCAAATGTGGCATATTACGCTGCCCGCCATTAAAAGCGTTATCGTCGTTTTGCTGATTTTGAAAATCGGAGACACGCTGGAGCTTGGCTTCGAGCATGTGTATTTGCTGTTAAATGCAACTAATAGGGAAGTAGCGGAAATTTTTGATACGTACGTTTATACTGCCGGGCTGAAACAGGGCCAATTCAGCTACAGTACAGCAGTCGGCGTATTTAAAGCGGCAGTCGGGCTGATTTTGGTCATGCTTGCGAATCGTTTGGCGAAGAAATTTGGCGAGGAAGGAATTTATTAGGAAAGGGATGGGATCAATGGATCAATCAACCGCTGTAAAATCGCCTCTTACGTACGCGGAGGCATTGGCAAAAACGATTATGAACACGTACACAGTCGAGGAGCTGCCGCCTGCAAACCGCTGGCATTACCATCAAGGTGTTTTCTTATGCGGTGTATTGCGGTTATGGGAAGCAACCGGGGAAAAGCGGTATTTTGAATATGCGAAGGCTTATGCAGATCTCTTAATCGATGATTATGGCAATCTATTATTTAGAAGAGATGAGCTGGACGCTATTCAAGCAGGTCTCATTCTTTTTCCATTATACGAGCAGACGAAGGATGAGCGGTATGTCAAAGCGGCAAAAAGGCTCCGCGGTTTATATAGAACATTGAACCGGACGTCTGAGGATGGTTTTTGGCACAAAGACGGTTATCCTTACCAAATGTGGCTTGACGGCTTATACATGGGGGGGCCGTTCGCACTGAAATACGCGAATCTGAAGCAGGAGCCGGAGCTGTTTAATCAGGTCGTGCTGCAGGAGTCATTGATGAGAAAGCATACGAAGGATTCAAAAACCGGACTCTTTTATCACGCCTGGGATGAAGCGAAAAAAATGCCTTGGGCCAATGAAGAGACAGGCTGTTCACCGGAATTTTGGGCACGTTCCATCGGCTGGTATGTCATGTCTCTAGCTGACATGATTGAAGAGCTGCCGAAGAAGCATCCAAGCCGTCATGTGTGGAAAAAAACGCTGCAGGACATGATGGAAAGCATCTGCCGCTATCAAGACAAGGAGACAGGGCTATGGTACCAGATCGTTGATAAGGGAGACAGGTCTGATAACTGGCTGGAAAGCTCAGGATCCTGCCTGTACATGTACGCACTTGCGAAAGGAATCAATAAAGGCTATCTAGACAGGGCTTACGAAACAATACTAATAAAAGCGTATCAAGGCTTGATTCAGCATAAAACTGAAACAACAGAAGACGGTGCGTTTCTCGTCAAAGACATATGTGTCGGAACGTCAGCCGGCTTCTATGACTATTATGTCAGCCGCGAAAAAAGCACAAACGACCTGCACGGAGCCGGAGCGTTTATTTTGGCCATGACAGAGCTGGAGCCTCTTTTTAGGTCAGCGGGGAAATGACAAAAAGGATACGTACGGCTTTGTGGCTAATCGTCTTAGTGCTCTTTTTGGCATCATGCTCAAGCAGGCCGGACGGAATGCATGTCATTCTCTTTTCTGATATGAAGGCTGGCGTACAGGAAAAAATAAAAATGGCCGCTGAGCAGAATGCCGGGAAGGTCGAGATCTTTCCAGCTTTTCCAGAAAAACTGCTGACGGAAATTACAGCTCATGAGGGAGATGTTTTCATCGTGCCTGAAGACATGTTTCAAGCTTACGATGATCCGGAAAATTTTCAGCCGTTAAACGGATGGCCTCCTGAAAAAACATCTCCTTATACGACTGTTAATAAAAAAACAGGAGAGAAAACAATCTATGCCGTTCAGATCGAAAAAGGGGAAAAACAGCTGAACGGCTATTCTTTTCGATTGAATCGCGATATGGCGGCGTTTATCCCTGTGTATGCTGAAAAAACAGAGGAAGCGCTGCAGCTGATTTCCCAACTAACTGAAGCCCGATAGAGGTGAGAATAATATTGAAGAACATCGTCTTTTGCGGATTGAGCAGCAGAGCTCTCAGTATGTTTATCAAACCGCTGATGGAGCGGTTTTCAACTCATTATGAGATTACTGGATTGCTGGATGCCGATCCGAAACGTTTTGCCGTTTGCAAGGAGAAATTTCCCGAATTGGCCCACGTTCCCGAGTTTAACGAAGATGCTTTTGACGAGATGATGCGCGTGTCAAAACCTGATATCGTCATTGTGGCAGGCAGGGACGATACGCATGTCACATATATTCTAAAAAGCCTTCAGTGGAATACGGATGTGATTACTGAAAAACCAATGGTGACAACAGTGCAGGATGCGAATCGGGTGCTTGAAGCGGAGGCCAAAAGCGAAGGAAAAGTCACCGTCGCGTTTAACTATCGCTACAGCCCGTTTCATCGAAAAATCAAAGAAATGATTCTGGAAGGAAAAATAGGCAGGATCACTTCCGTTGATTTAAATTGGTATATTGATACGTATCATGGCGCCAGTTATTTTAAACGCTGGAACCGGTCGAGACCATTTTCCGGAGGTCTTTCGGTTCATAAATCAACGCATCATTTCGATCTCGTCAATTGGTGGCTCGGGCAAAATCCGGAGGAGGTATTTGCTTATGGCGCCTTGAATTACTATGGGCCGGACAGTGAGTGGAACCCCTTGCCGGAAGAAGACGGGCGTTTTTGCGGGACGTGCCGGGTCAAAGAAAAGTGCCATTACTATTCTAGGTGGCATCCCCGTTCCTCCAAAGCTTCTGTAAAGGATGATCATCTCCAAGCAGGAGACCAGTCCAGCTTATATACTGCATACAGGCCTGACGCGTGTATTTTTGACGAAGAAATTGACATCGAGGATACGTACGTGGCGACAGTCAAATATGATGGCGGTGCACTATTAAGCTATTCGATTTTATTTTCGGCCCCGTATGAGGGCTACCGGCTGACGATCAACGGCACAAAAGGGCGGATCGAATCAAATGAATTTCACGAACCTTCCAGAATTCCGTTTGCTTTTCCTGAGCAGACAATCGAATACTATCCGCTTTTTGAATCAAAGCAGACGATACAAGTAGTCAAAAATGAGGGCGGGCATGGCGGAGGAGATCCACTTTTGCTTGAGGATCTTTTTTTAGGGAAAGACCCGCTTCGCCGCTATGATATTTTAGCCGGAGCTGAAGCCGGAGCCTACTCCATCGCGGTTGGTGAGGGAATGTGGCGCTCGGTTGCCGAAAAGAGGCCGATCGGGATTAAAGAGCTTTTTCAGATGCAGAATGTATAGTGCAAAAAGGAGGGGCCGCCATGGAACATGATGGTTCACTGGGGCGGATGCTGCGCTTTTGCGAATGGATCATGAGATTCGCGTATACAAACTTGCTGTGGCTGTTGTTTGTATTGCTCGGTCTCGGTGTGTTTGGCATCATGCCTGCGACCGCGGCTTTATTCGCTGTCATGCGGAAGTGGGTTCAAGGGCAGGACAACGTTTCGGTACTAAAAACGTTTTGGCGGGAATACAAGGCTGAGTTTTTTCGTTCAAATCTGATTGGCGCTGTATTGGCGATCATCGGATTGATCATTTATATCGATTTGGCCTTTATTTATCCGAGCCATTTCCTTCTGCATGTTCTGCGCTTCGCCATTATGATTTTTGGTTTTTTGTTCGTATCCATGCTTTTTTATGTGTTTCCGCTGCTTGTCCATTTTGACTGGAAAAAACGTCTGTATGTGAAGTTTTCGCTCTTGCTCAGTGTGGCGTATTTGCAATATACGCTTGCTATGCTTGCACTGACTGTTGCTCTCTTTTTCTTGCTTGCGTACCTGCCCGGCATTGTCCCTTTTTTCAGCGTCAGCCTGATTAGCTACTGTCATATGCGAATGGTTTATGCCGTACTGTTGAAAGTGGAGAACCTAGACGGTGTGCCTCAGAAGAAACACCATACAAAGGAAGCTTTTTATCCGGAGACGAGGTGATCATATTTCTCTATCATAAGGCTGTTCCAAACGGAATAGATTGATAGAGAAAGGAGAGCGGATAAGATGCTGAAGGTGGCAGTATTTGATGAAGAACATGAAAAAGACTTACAGACGGAAATCAATTCATTTTTAAAAGGGATATCGGAGGAGCAGCTGATTGATATCAAATATACGGTTTCGGCGGCGTGCGATCCGGACGGTGAGCAGCTTTACTGTTTTTCCGCCCTTATTCTATACCGCAAATAAAAAAAGATCTTCCCGCGTGCGCGGAAAGATCTTTTTTGTTAATATGCCTTTTTCACTCTTGGACTTCTCGGTTTGTCGATTTTCTCCGCTCTTTTGATCTCTCTTCGTTCCTTTGATAGCGATTTATAGAGAGCGGCAATCATCAGCAGGATGACGATAGAAAACGGCAGCGCTGCCAGAATGGCTGTGTTTTGCAAAGCGGAAAGACCGCCGGAATACAAGAGGACAGCAGCCATGGCAGATTGAATGATGCCCCAGCTGAATTTTACCGAATTGGCTGGGTTCAATGAGCCGTAGGTCGTCTGCATGCCGAGCACAAATGTTGCAGAGTCAGCAGATGTAATAAAGAATACAGCGATCAGGATTAGTGACAAAATAGATGTCACCATCGCCAGCGGATAATGGTCAAGTGTTCCAAACAGCATCGTTTCCGTTGACAGCTTCGCTACATTGAATGTGCCGTTCTGCTGAAGATCCATAGCCGATACGCCAAAGATAGAGAACCATAAGAACGCGAGAATACATGGTGTTACTAAGACACCGATCAAAAATTCACGGATCGTCCGTCCTCTGGATACCCGGGCGATGAAAATGCCGACAAATGGAGACCAGGAAATCCACCATGCCCAATAGAAAATCGTCCAGCCGTTAATCCATTCGCGTTTTTCAGGATCGTACGGTGTCAGTCTGAAGCTCATTTGCACGATGTTTTGAATATACTGTCCGATAGAATCTGTAAATGAGTTCATAATCAGTACGGTAGGCCCAACAAATAGCACAAACAGCATTAACAGTCCAGCTAATACCATGTTGGTGTTGCTCAAATACTTAATGCCTTTTCCGAGTCCGCTCCACGCAGAAATCAAGAAAAGCACAGTAACAATGGCAATCAAAATAAATTGAACGAGAAAGTTATTTGGGATGCCAAATAAGTAACTCAATCCGCCGTTAATTTGAGTCGCTCCGATACCAAGGCTTGTGGCTACTCCGACGACTGTGGCAAAAACAGCAATACAGTCAATTAATTTGCCGATCGGACCGTTAACTTTATCGCCTAAAATCGGTGACAGCGTGCTGCTGATTAATCCTGGAGCGCCTTTTCGGAATTGGAAATAGGCAATGCATAATGCCACGACGGCATAAATGGCCCAAGCGTGCAGACCCCAGTGGAAAAACGTATAGCGGAGTGCATCTCTAAAGGCTTGGGGGGTTTCTGTTTCACCTGATGGAGAGCTAATTGCGTAATGGCTGATCGGTTCAGCCGCACCGTAGAATACCAAGCCGATTCCCATGCCTGCGCTGAACAGCATGGCGAACCATGATAATAACCCGAATTCCGGTTTTTCATCGGGCCTTCCGAGTTTAATTTTGCCGATCGGGCTGAAAATCAAAAAGAGACAGAACCCGACAAACAATGAGACAACTAAAAGATAATACCAACCAAACGTATTGGTGATAAATGCTTGTGCAGATTGGGATACGTTTTGCAGGCTGTCTGGAGAAACAACGCCCCATAATACAGCAGCAGCTGTGATCACAATCACAATCCAAAATACACTAGATATATTTTTCAAATATTCTCACCCTCTAAATTTTTTGTGTACGCCTATATATGCTCGCAGGCTTAGTATGGTCGTACGCTGGCAGATCATTCCTCTCTTAAAATTACCCCGCAATCAGGTGAAACAAAACAAGTCCCACCCTACCATGAATACGGAGAATTTTCAAATGTTCAGCGTTTTGTAAAAATTTGAAAAGGCTGGTCAGGAGCGGGCAAAGCGACCGGCATTGAGCCCCGCAAGCCTTCCTGTTACAAGGGCGGAGGTGATATTGTATCCTCCTGTGTAGCCGTGGATATCCAAAATTTCTCCGCAAAAGTAAAGCCCCTCCATTTTTTTAGAGGCCATCTTTTTCGGGTCGATTTCTTTTACAGATACCCCGCCTCCCGTGACAAATGCCTTATCAAGCGACAGTGTGCCATTTGCGAGAACAGTAAACTGCTTGCAGTCCTTTACAAATTGTCTGAAAGGGTCCTTTGGCAGCTCAGAAAACGATACGTTCGGAGAGATGCCGTTTTTTTCAAGCAGGAATAGGAGGTAGCGCTCCTGCATCCAGGGCTTCAGCACGTTTTTAATGGCTTTTTTCGGTGCTTCCTTCAGTTCTTTAAACATCTTTTGGAAAAGCGTTTCTTCATTGATATCCGGATATAAGTCAATTCTGAGCGGAACTTGGGGCTGTTTTTTCAGCTCTTTCACGACAAATTGGCTGCATCTGAGAATGGCAGGTCCCGAGAGGCCGAAATGGGTAAACAGCATGTCCATTTTATGTGTGATGATTGGTTTGCCTTTTTTATTTAACACACTGACGGCTACATCTCTTAGTGATAAGCCCTGAAGTGTTTTTTGCTTAATGAACGGTTCGCCAGAAGTAACGGGTACCTCTGTCGGAAACAGCTCTGTTATGGTATGGCCTGCGGCTTCAGCCCATTCATAGCCGTCTCCCGTGCTTCCGGTATGAGGCACACTTTTACCGCCGACAGCGATAATGACAGCCTGGCTATGGATCATTTCGCCATTATTCGTCACAATCCCTGCCGCCTGTCCATCTTTATATATAACAGATTTAATTTTCTCGTTCGTTCTGATTGTTACACGGAGCTGCTTCAGCCTGTTTAACAGCGCGTCAACAACACTTTGGGCTTTGTCGGTCACAGGAAACATCCGGCCGTGATCCTCTTCCTTTAATTGAATGCCGAGGTTTTCAAAAAACTTGATAATATCTTCATTATTAAATTCAGAAAACGCGCTGTATAAAAAACGCCCGTTGCCGGGGATGTGCTTAATAATTTCTTCCACAGGAAGGCGGTTTGTCACATTGCAGCGGCCGCCCCCGGAAATCGCGAGTTTCCGCCCTAATTTATTTCCTTTATCTATCAGCAAAACGCCAGCGCCTTGCTCCCCTGCTGCAATCGCAGCCATCAAGCCTGAAGGGCCTCCGCCGATTACGATTACGTCATATTGTTTCATCTTATCATCAACTTTCTTTTCGTTTCGTATGCGGACACCCGTCCGCAGTACTATTATAGCGAAAGAAAGCCGCTCCTTAAACGTCTTTTACCGCGAATACGAATGTTCACAGGATTGCTTTTGTATTTATTACCGTCTAAATGCCCAGTTGTGGTAAAATAGAAAAGTTGAATCTTCGTAGAAAATGGTGATGAAGAAACATGTCAAGCAAACTGTTAAGAGGCACGTTTGTGTTAACGCTCGGTACATATATATCGCGGATTCTGGGAATGGTCTATTTAATTCCCTTCAGCATTATGGTTGGGGCGACAGGCGGTGCATTATTTCAATACGGATACAACCAATACACTTTATTTTTGAATATTGCTACGATGGGCTTTCCGGCCGCTGTTTCTAAATTTGTGTCCAAATATAATTCCAAAGGGGATTATGAGACAAGCAGAAAAATGCTCAAGGCGGGCATGTCGGTTATGCTCGTTACAGGAATGATAGCCTTTTTCATTCTGTATCTATCCGCTCCGATGTTTGCGGAAATATCGCTGGGAGGCAAGGATAATAACGGCCTGACAATTGATCATGTTGTTTATGTCATCCGCATGGTCAGCTTAGCGCTTTTGGTCGTACCGATTATGAGTCTTGTCCGCGGATTCTTCCAAGGGCACCAAATGATGGGTCCGACAGCTGTTTCCCAAGTCGTTGAACAGATTGTCCGTATCATCTTTCTATTGAGTGCGACATTCCTGATTTTGAAGGTTTTCAACGGCGGCCTTGTCATCGCTGTCGGCTATGCGACCTTCGCTGCGCTGATCGGTGCCTTCGGAGGGCTGGTCGTGCTGTATATTTATTGGAACAAACGGAAGGGCAGCCTGCTGGCGATGATGCCGAATACGGGCCCGACAGCAAACTTAAGCTACAAGAAAATGTTTTTCGAGCTGTTCAGCTATGCCGCTCCGTACGTTTTTGTCGGACTAGCCATCCCTTTGTATAACTATATTGATACAAATACGTTTAACAAAGCGATGATTGAAGCGGGCCATCAAGCCATCAGCCAGGACATGCTGGCGATTCTAACCCTGTATGTGCAGAAGCTCGTGATGATCCCGGTTTCCCTTGCAACTGCTTTCGGACTGACATTAATTCCAACGATTACTGAATCGTTTACAAGCGGAAACTATAAGCTGTTAAATCAGCAGATTAATCAAACGATGCAGACGATCCTGTTTTTAATTATTCCGGCTGTTGTCGGGATCTCTCTATTGTCAGGACCGACGTATACGTTCTTTTACGGGTCAGAGAGCCTTCATCCTGAACTGGGGGCAAACATTCTGCTTTGGTATTCGCCAGTCGCGATTCTATTCTCTTTGTTTACAGTCAACGCAGCCATTCTGCAGGGCATCAATAAGCAAAAATTTGCGGTTGTCAGCCTTGTGATCGGTGTCGTGATCAAGCTTGTGCTGAATGTTCCGCTAATCAAGCTGATGCAGGCTGACGGAGCGATTTTAGCGACGGCTCTTGGATATATTGCTTCACTTTTATATGGATTTATCATGATTAAGCGCCATGCAGGCTATTCGTATAAGATACTGGTTAAACGAACTGTTTTGATGCTGGTCTTATCAGCTATTATGGGTATTGCCGTGAAAATCGTACAGTGGGTATTAAGCTTCTTTATTTCCTATCAGGATGGCCAGTTGCAAGCTGCGATTGTTGTGGTGATTGCGGCCGCTGTTGGCGGTGTTGTTTACCTGTATTGCGGTTACCGGTTAGGATTTTTGCAGAAAATTTTAGGCCGTCGTTTGCCGGGTTTCTTAAAGAAAGGCAGACATGCGGGCTGATAACAAGATATGATGAAACAGAGGGCTCGCATGCTGCGGGCTTTCTTTTATAAAGGAGAGATTGGGAATGAGACTTGATAAGCTGCTTGCCAACAGCGGGTATGGTTCCAGAAAAGAAGTCAAAGCCGTTGTGAAGGCGGGAGCCGTTATGATCGACGGCAAACCGGCCAAAGATGTAAAGGCGCACGTTGATCCTGATACACAGGAGGTTACCGTATACGGAGAACCGGTTGATTACCGCGAGTTCATTTATCTTATGATGAATAAACCGCAGGGCGTGCTGTCGGCAACTGAGGACAGCCGGCAGCAAACAGTGATCGATCTGCTGACGCCGGAGGAGATGAGATTTGAGCCATTTCCCGCCGGCAGGCTTGATAAAGATACAGAGGGCTTTTTGCTGCTAACAAATGATGGCCAGCTCGCACATCGGCTCCTTTCTCCTAAAAAGCATGTTCCAAAAACGTATGAAGTCCATTTAAAATCACAGATTTCACCGGAAGACATTTCCGATTTGGAAACGGGTGTCTACATAGAAGGCGGCTATAAAACAAAGCCGGCAAAAGCGGAAATCAAAACAAACGACAATGGCAATACTGTAATATACCTGACAATTACCGAAGGAAAATACCATCAAGTCAAGCAGATGGCAAAGGCTGTCGGCAATGAAGTGGTTTATCTGAAGCGGCTTTCGATGGGGCGCGTTTCCCTGGATCCCGCTCTGGCACCCGGAGAATACCGGGAGCTTACAGAGGAAGAACTTCATTGGCTCAATGAACCGCAAGCATGAAAAAAACCCCGCATAAGAATGCGGGGTTTTATTTATAAGCGCGCAAAAACAAGGCTCAGAAGTTTCTTCGCCCTGTATCTATCGGACCGCTCACAGGCGGCCCTATGTAATTTTTCAATTTATGAGGTAATCTTTACTTTCTTTCTCGTTGTCTCCCACTTGCCACGGCTTGGACTATGAACAAGATCATTATATGCCAACACATTTAAGTCTCTTTGAATCGTTCTAGGTGTAATGCCGAATTCGTCAACCAGTTCCTGCGTTGTCACAAGACCTTTTTCTTGGATAAACATGTAAACTGATTTGATTCGAGTTAGCATACGGTTTGTTGAAGGTTTCAAAAAACCACTCCCTATCATAAGATCGGATGGACTTGACTAACCACAACTCACGACTATCAACTGCGTACGAAATAGCAACAAAGGCAGACATCTGTAATTGTTAAAATAATTCGCCCTCATTATACACGATATTGCAGTAATGAATCTAGGGATAACTCCTATTAATTTTTTCCAATTCGCGTTGGGCAGCCATCCTTGTTGGATTACTATGTATTTCGGCTCAATATTATTATGCTTAAAGAAACTTTTTTTATTCTGTTTCGTAGTAAATTTTGGAGGTGGGTGAGTTTTGACAAATTTACTTGAAGCTTCAATAGAACAGGCGGGGTATACAAGCCGTAAAAAAGTGCTCACCGATGTTTTTCTGGAAGTCGGAAAAGGGGAACTGGTCGGGCTGATCGGAGCTAACGGCGCCGGAAAAAGCACCGCAATGAAGGCGATACTCGGACTCTCAGAAGATTTTAAAGGGCAAATTGCCTGGAACGACTGTTCATTTGCATATATTCCGGAGCATCCGTCCTTCTATGAAGAACTGACGCTGTGGGAGCATTTGGATCTGATCAGCACACTCCACGGCATTGAAGAGAGTGAATTTGCACAACGGGCCCAAAGCCTGCTGCAGATTTTTTCGCTTGATCATGTCAGGCATGAGCTGCCTGTCACTTTTTCAAAAGGCATGCAGCAAAAACTGATGCTTATCCAGGCTTTTCTCTCTAAGCCGGATATGTATGTGATTGATGAACCGTTTATCGGCCTTGATCCGATATCGACGAAACGTTTTGTGGACATGCTTAAAGCTGAAAAAGAACGGGGAGCCGGAATTCTCATGTGTACACACGTGCTCGATACCGCGGAAAAAATCTGTGACCGCTTTTACATGATTGAGAAAGGTTCTTTATTTCTCCAAGGCACGTTAAAAGATATTCAGGAACAGACCGGATTAGAGGGGCAGTCATTGCTTGACTGTTTTTATAAGGCAGTTCAAGGTGATCGGCAATGAATGGGCGTACGCTCTTTTTTCGAAGGATGTTTGACTATTATAAGTATCAGTTTAAGGTATTGCATGCGGTCATTGACTGGACAGTCGCTCTCTATATCGTTTTGCCGGCGCTTGCTTTTGTTGTCTACCAGTATATTGATTTGATGAACGGAAGAGGCCTTCTTTATGAGTGGTCTGAAGTGGCTGAATGGAGATGGCTGTATGCTGTGTGCGTTTTGATCATGTGCACAGGCTCGATCCATACGTTTTTAATGGAAGCGGACAAAGTGTTTTTACTGCAAAAGAAAGAAATAATCTATCAGTTAAAACGGTATGCGCTTTTGTATTCTTTTTTGGTCACTCTGGCCAAATGGCTGCTGCTCTTTTTCATTGTTTTTCCTTTAATCAGTTATTCTGTTCACATCACATTGGCAGAAAGCACTGCTCTATTATGTTACTTATTTGGCCTTCATACATTCTTTTTATCCTCAAAGCAAGACAGGATCAGAAAGCCTCGTTCTATTTCGAGATGGATTGCTGATATTCTTGTCAGAGTTGTTCTTTTCTCTGGTTCTGCTATCTTGATTGTTTTGACTGAGTGGCGCTTGCTTGTGCTTTTTGGCATTTTATTTTTGCTTTTCTCTGTCGCCCGCAGTTTGAAAAAGACAGCCTCGTTTACGGCTTTTGAAGCTGAGGTGACTGAAGAGAAAAAAAGAAGGCTTGCCCTTGCAGGACTTGTGATGATGATGAGCCAAGAGGCGGGAATGCCAAAAGTAAAAGACAGGATGAGAAGAAAACCGTTATTATACCGAAATTCAAAAAGGATATTTAAAAGACGAACGATCTGCACAGGATATAAGGAATTGTTTTTTAAAGTCATGCTAAGGAATGGTGAGTATGCGAGGCAGATGTACATGCTATTGTCAGCTTTCACCGTTCTAATATTTGTTTCCCCGATTTGGCTGAAGGTGACTGCGCTGCTGGTATATACAGGTGTTTGCCGTTATATCCTGACGCTTATTTTTGACAAGGTCATGGATGCCCCTTTTTTAATTGGCACCGATATGGAAAGTGATGAATATTACCGGGCCAGAAAAAGCTGTATCAACACGCTGCACTATGCGTTTGCCGCCTGCTGTTTTTTTGCGGCCGCCGTCTCTTTATTATTCACATAAAAAACCCAAACGGCTGATCGTTTGGGTTTTCTCTATGTGTTATAAAATAAACAGCTGGATGAAAAACAGTATGGCGAAAACGATAACGAGCGGATGAATCTCTCTCCATTTTCCCCGTGCCGCTTTTACAATCGGATACGAAATAAAGCCAAGCGCGATTCCTGTTGAAATGCTTGATGTCAAAGGCATAGCCAAAATGACGAGAAACGCTGGGAATGCTTCATCCATCTCTTTCCAGTTCATGTTGGAAACTGAGCCCATCATCAGACTGCCTACAATAATCAAAGCAGGCGAGGTGATGGCGGCTATGCCGGACAAGGCGCTGACAAGCGGACTGAAAAACATTGAAGCCGCAAACATCACCGCCACAGTCAAAGCCGTAAGCCCCGTTCTTCCCCCGGCTGCGACGCCTGCGGAAGATTCGATAAATGCCGTCGTCGGGCTTGTGCCGAACACAGCTCCTACTGTCGTCGCGGTTGAATCAGCAAGCAGCGCTTTTCGCACGTTCGGCAGCTTGTTGTTCTTCATCAGCCCGGCTTGCTCTGCTACTCCAATCATTGTGCCTGTCGTATCAAAAATGGTGACCAATAGAAAAGAAAAGACGACAGCGTACAGGCCGTGATGAATGACGTCGCCAAAAGCGGTAAATGGATTTGAGATCATCAATCCTTCCGGCAAATGAGGAAACGACATAAATCCTTTTGGAAAATGGAGCTGTCCGGTAAAAAAGGCGATCAAAGCGGTAGCTGCCATTCCAATAAATAAAGCGCCGCTTACATTCAGCACCATTAAGACCACACTGATCAAAAGGCCGACGAGTGTTAGAATGACACCCGGTGAATGCAGATTGCCGAGAGTAACCAGATTTGATTCATCAGCTGCCACAATTCCCGCTTGACGCAAACCGATAAAAGCAATAAACAGCCCGATGCCTGTTGTGATCCCGTATTTTAAATTGTTTGGAATCGCTTCTATAAGTTGTTTTCTTAAAGGCGTTAACGATAGAATAATGAAGAGAACCCCTGCTGTAAATACTGCACTGAAAGCTGTTGCGTATGTGATGCCGCCATCGCTTGCGCTTACGACATGAAAAGCTAAATAAGCGTTCAAGCCCATGCCGGGCGCAATAGCAATCGGATAATTTGCTGCCAGGGCCATCCACAGCGTTCCGACAATGGAGGCAATGATCGTTGCGGTGAAAACCTGGTCGAAAGGAACGCCGGCGTTAGCCAGAATGACCGGATTGACCACGACGATATAGACCATTGTGAAAAAGGTCGTCAGCCCTGCTATGATTTCTTGCTTTATGGATGTTTGCTGCTCTTTTAGATGAAACATAGTATCCTCCAATTACGAACGTTTTAACAAAACACCATTAATATTATTCGTTTTATTTGGTTTTTGCAAGTCATTTCTTGCGGAAAGGGGATCATTATGAACTGGGAAGTTGAAGTGATCAGAAGAAAAGAGGATTTAATTCGTGATACGCAGGAATTTTTGAGAATCAACAGTGTCATGGACGAAACAACCGCCGGACCCGGCAAACCGTTTGGAGAAGGGGTAAACGCCAGCCTGACTTCACTGCTGGAGCTTGGAGAAAAAGAAGGCTTTACAACAAAAAATCTTGATGGCTTCGCAGGTCATATTGAATGGGGCGAGGGCGATGACATTGTCGGCGTACTTTGCCATGTTGACGTCGTGCCTCCGGGAGACGGGTGGACGAGTGATCCGTTTTCAGCTGAAATCCGTAACGGGCGGATTTATGCAAGAGGCGCCATTGATGACAAAGGCCCGACAATGGCAGCATTCTACGCGCTGAAAATCGTAAAAGACATGAATTTGCCGCTGTCCAAGCGAATCAGAATGATTATCGGAACAGATGAAGAAAGCGATTGGAGATGCGTAGAGCATTACTTCAAGCATGAAGAAATGCCAACAATGGGCTTTGCGCCTGACGCCGATTTTCCGATTATTAACGCGGAAAAAGGGATTATTGATGCTTCTTTACTGATCCCGCATGTCTCAAACCAAGCCGAGCCAAAGGCAGTGCTTGTCTCGTTTCAGTCAGGCCTTCGTTTGAACATGGTGCCTGACGCTGCTGAAGCCGTCATTGAAGGGCCGAAAAAAGAAGAGATTCTGTCTTCATTTCAAGACATGCTCCGCACGACGGATCAAAAAGGAGAAGCTGAAATAGAGAACGGACAGCTCATTTTGCGTATGTACGGGCTTTCCTGCCATGCGATGGAACCGAACAATGGGATCAATGCCGGTATTTTATTGTGCGAATTTCTGCAGCAGACTGAGCTTGACGATGCAGGACTGCGGTTTGTGCAAGTGGTGACAGACAAATTCTCAGGTGATACAAGAGGAAAGAAACTGAACATCGACTGTGAGGATGAAATCAGCGGTGAGCTGACATTAAACGTCGGAACACTGCGCTATAAAGAAGGGCACGGAGGCGAGCTCGGGATCAATATCCGCTATCCTGTGACAGCAGAAAGCAAAGCGATCCGCAATGCATTCGAAAGCGCATCTGAATTTGAGCTGGGCGAATTCAAAGACAGCAAGCCGCATCACGTGTCAGCAGATCATCCGTTAGTCAAAACCCTGCAAAAGGTTTATGAAGGCCAGCTGGGTAAAAAAGCTGACTTAATCTCAATCGGCGGGGGGACGTATGCCAGATCTCTAAAAGCCGGTGTCGCGTTCGGCCCGCTGTTCCCCGGACGCCCTGACAGCGCACATCAAAAGGATGAATATATTGAAATTGATGACCTGCTGAGATCGACAGCGTTATATGCGCAGGCCATTTACGAGCTTGCAAAATAAAAGGACCGGCTTCTGCTGAAGCCAGTCCTTTTTTTAAATAAATGACCATAAATCAGTTGATAAGTACCGTTCTCCTGTATCTGCTGTCATGCAGACCACAACTTTGTCAGGAGAGAGGCGTTTCGCTGTTTCGATTGCCGCGAAGCAGGCAGCGCCTGATGAAGGGCCGACAAGAATTCCTTCTTCAGCAGCAAGCCGTCTTGTCGTCGTATATGCGTCTTCATCAGAGATTTTGATAATTTCATCATAAACGTCTTCATTTAAAATCGGCGGTATAAAGCCTGGGCTCGTTCCTACAAGTTTATGTGCGCCAGGTTTTCCGCCGGATAATACAGGCGAACCCGCTGGCTCAACAACATGAACCGTGATATCCGGAAAAAGCTCTTTGAGCGCCTCACCTGTTCCGGTAATGGTTCCGCCCGTTCCAGAGGAGGCTACAAAAGCGCCGAGCGGTTTTCCGATTTCCTCTATTGCCCGGGCAATTTCAGGCGCCGTTGTTTTCCGGTGCGCATCAGGATTGGCAGTGTTATCGAACTGCATTGGAATGTAGCTGTTCGGAATTTGTTCGGCAAGCTCCTTCGCTTTTTTAATGCTGCCCGGCATTCTTTCCTCTCCGGGAGTTAATACAACCTCTGCGCCGTAAGCTTTAAGCAGGTTGATCCGTTCCTTCGTCATCGTATCAGGCATCACTAAGATTGCTTTATATCCGCGTGCTGCCGCATTCATAGCAAGCCCGATTCCGGTATTTCCGCTTGTCGGCTCTATAATAACTGATCCCGGCTTGAGTAAACCGTTTTGTTCAGCTTCTATGATCATCTGATAAGCTGCTCTGTCTTTCACACTGCCGCTCGGATTGAAAAATTCAAGCTTTAAATAGACTTGTGCCGCATTTTCCGGCTGAAGCCGATTCAATCTCACTAGCGGTGTATCTCCTATCAGATCAGCTGTGTTTTCAACGATTTTCAACATTGTCATTCCTTTCTGAATAAAACAAGTGTCATATAATATCCTAACATAATAAACGTTTGTGCGAGAGTGTTTTCATACACTGTTCCTCTATCCGCACAGCCTCTTTATTGATAAAATAATAGCTGTTAAAGAAGGGAGTGTCAGACGGATGCCAGATATACGGCCTCATTATTTCATCGGCGTTCCCATACCTGAGGGGATTGCAAAGCCGATCTACCAGGCTGCGAAAAACGAACCGGTATTAACGTTTCAAAAATGGGTGCACCCGCTTGACTATCATATCACGTTAATTTTTCTCGGAGCGGCGGATGAGACACAAATAAAGAAGCTTGAAGGTTCGCTAGCAGAGATTGCTTCAGAAATTGACCCATTTTCAATTGAGTTTGGCAAGATAGATGTATTCGGCGACCGCAGAAGGCCGCGCGTTTTACATCTGGAGCCAAAGAAAAACAAAACGCTAGAAAGGCTGAGGGAACATACGAAGCAGGCTGTACTTCAGGCCGGCTTTCAAGTGGAAAAAAGACCATATCATCCTCATATGACGCTCGCAAGAAAATGGACAGGCGAAGAAGGATTTCCGGCTCATGTTCCGTTTGAAAGCGGCGAGGTTTCGATGATGGCTGAACGATTTTCGCTCTTTCAAATACACTTGAACCAATCACCAAAATACGAGGAAATATTCAAATTTCATTTATCTTAATTCATTGCGGAGTGGAGAAACAAACATGGCACAAATCATCAAAATTCATGATTATATATCGAGATATGAGCTTGATCCGTACCATTATATCAACCAGTTTGTACGGCTGAAAAAAGAGCGCTGGCTTTCACTGGTAGAAGCGGCGGAACGCCAGCAAGAAGAAAGGCAAGCCAGTGCTGAAGAACCGGAACCGGTGCAGAAACGAAAAAAATTTTCATTGAAAAGAAGAAAAGAAGAGATAAAAGCCGATATACAAGAAGAGAGACACCAATGGTTTGAGGACGAAGAAGATATTCATGTAAGGCTCCCGAAGAGCAGGGTGGCGCTTGCTTCTTTTTATAAAAGACATTTATATGATTTTCAGCTCAAATGGGCAAGCTCTACTCTTTCAGAAATATCTCAACTCTCAAACCAGGTGAAGCAGGACCGCATTTTGCGTTATCTGACCCAGCAGCTGCCCGATTCTTATTTTATTATGTATAAGCCTGTGCTGAGAATTCAGCAGGCGGCGGTTGAATTAAGCATTGTGATTATTTCTCCTCTGGAAATTTATTGCGTTTCTATTTTAGAGGCCGAGGAAGACAGTGTCTACATAGGGTCTAAAAATCGTTTTTGGGACAAGAAAACAGCCTCTCAGACTGCATCAGTGTTAAATCCGGGGCTGAGCCTGTTTCGCACGGATTCTGTTGTGTCAAAGATCGTAAAGGAAAAACAGGCCGAGATTCCGGTTCGAAAATTGCTTCTGAGCAGAACGTCGTACATCGATTACCCTGAGCCGCCATACGGCTTAGAAATTGCGGATAAGCGGAACGCGGAAGAATGGATTGAGCGGCAGAAGAAAAACACTGCTCCGATCAAACACCATCAGGTAAAGGCTGCGAAGGCTCTATTGTCTTACTGCATGTCTGACTCCTATCGCAGACAAGAGTGGCTGGAGTAAAAGAGAACGATTTGAGCGGTTTTCTCATAACATAAGCAGGTGAGAAAGATGAGCCATTGGTTTTTTATTATTAATCCGACAGCAGGTCATCGAAACGGCCTGCGTGTTTGGAAGTCCATTCAAAAAGAATTGATCAAACGAAAGGTTGAGCACCGTTCATTTTTAACTGAACATCCGGGACACGCCGAGGTGCTCGCCAGACAGATTTCAACGATACAGGAATATAAGCTGAAGCGCTTGATCGTCATTGGCGGAGACGGAACCATGCATGAAGTTGTCAACGGGCTGAAGGATGTAGACGATATTGAACTGAGCTTTGTGCCGGCGGGAGCGTATAATGATTTCTCGCGAGGATTTTCAATTAAAAAAATCGATCTAATACAGGAAATTAAGAAGGTAAAGCGTCCGTTAACAAGAACCTTTCATTTAGGGAGCGTCAATTTCCTTCAGGATAAATCACAAGTTCTTTATTTTATGAATCATATCGGGATTGGGTTTGACGCATATGTCAATAAAAAGGCGATGGAATTTCCGTTGAGACGGATTTTTCTTTTTCTCCGCCTTCGATTTCTTGTGTATCCGCTTTCTCATTTGCACGCTTCGGCAACCTTTAAGCCGTTTACGTTAGCTTGTACGACAGAAGACGAGACGCGCGAATTTCATGATGTCTGGTTTGCCGTTGTATCCAACCATCCGTTTTACGGGGGAGGCATGAAGGCGGCGCCCCTAGCAAATCCGCGCGAGAAGACATTTGATATCGTAATCGTTGAAAACCAGCCGTTTTTGAAAAAATATTGGCTTTTATGTCTGATGGCATTTGGAAAACATACAAAAATGGATGGCGTTACGATGTTTAAAGCAAAAGACATTACGTTTTACACGAAGGACAAAATCCCGTTTCATGCTGACGGAGAAATCATGGGCACTACCCCGTTTCGTCTGGCATCTAGTCCTGCCCCCCTAAGGATCAAAACATAAACGTGTTTGGAGGAGAGAGCTTCCGATGGTCAGCATCCGCCGCAGCTTCGAAGCGTATGTCGATGACATGAATATCATTACCGTTCTGATTCCTGCTGAACAAAAAGAAATCATGACACCGCCGTTTCGGCTTGAGACAGAAACAACAGGTTTTCCTCTGGCTGTCAGGGAGGAATACTTCCTTGAAGCGAAATACAAGTACATCTGTGTATCCGACTATCCTGTGACATTTGGAAAAATCCATTGCGTCAGTGCATCCAGCGGCCACAAAACCGATCTCCAAATTGGCGCGGTCATCCGGACGGCTGCATTTGATGACGAATTTTATTATGACGGAGAGCTGGGCGCCGTTTATACTGCGGATCATACCGTATTTAAAGTATGGGCGCCTGCTGCAACCTCAGCTGCCGTCAAGCTTTCACACCCCAATAAAAGCGGGCGCACATTCCAAATGACTCGCTTGGAAAAGGGCGTCTATGCTGTTACGGTCATGGGTGACCTTCACGGGTACGAGTATGTGTTCTGCATCTGCAACAATTCAGAATGGATGGAAACCGTTGACCCGTATGCAAAGGCCGTGACAGTAAATGGAGAGAAGGGCGTCGTCTTGCGCCCGGATCAAATGAACTGGACTGCTCGGCTTAAACCATTCTCAAACCCTGTGGATGCCGTCATCTATGAAACGCACCTTCGCGACTTTTCCATCCATGAAAACAGCGGCATGATAAACAAGGGAAAATACTTAGCATTAACGGAAACTGATACACAAACCGCAAATGGCAGTTCTTCTGGACTGGCGTATATAAAAGAGCTCGGTGTTACACATGTGGAGCTACTGCCGGTGAACGATTTTGCCGGAGTTGATGAAGAGAAGCCGCTTGATGCTTATAATTGGGGATATAACCCGCTTCATTTCTTTGCCCCGGAGGGAAGCTTTTCCTCAAACCCTCATGATCCTCAAACGAGAAAAACAGAGCTGAAACAAATGATCAATACCCTGCATCAGCACGGTCTGCGAGTCATTCTGGATGTTGTTTTTAACCATGTGTATAATCGCGAGAATTCACCCTTTGAAAAAACAGTGCCCGGTTATTTTTTCCGGCACGACGAATTTGGGATGCCGTCAAACGGCACTGGCGTTGGCAATGATATTGCATCAGAAAGAAGGATGGCGAGAAAGTTCATTGCGGATTGCGTGGTCTATTGGCTTGAAGAATACAATGCCGACGGCTTCCGCTTCGATCTGCTCGGCATTTTAGATATTGATACCGTGCTTTATATGAAAGAGAAAGCAATTGCGGCAAAGCCCGGAATCCTGCTTTTTGGAGAAGGATGGGATCTGGCTACACCGCTGCCGCATGAACAGAAAGCTACTTTGGCGAACGCACCAAGAATGCCCGGTATCGGTTTTTTTAATGATGTGTTTCGTGACGCTGTAAAAGGGAACACCTTTCACCTCATGGCAGCAGGGTTTGCACTCGGCAGCGGTGAATCAGCGCAAGCTGTTATGCACGGGATTGCCGGCTCTTCCGGATGGAAGGCATTAGCACCGGTTGTTCCGGAACCAAGCCAGTCCATCAATTATGTTGAATCACATGACAATCACACCTTTTGGGATAAAATGAGCTTCGCGCTTCCTCAAGAAAATGACAGCCGAAAGAGAAGCAGGCAAAGGCTTGCGGCCGCGATTATTTTGCTAGCCCAAGGAGTGCCGTTTATTCACAGCGGCCAGGAATTTTTCCGGACGAAGCAGGGAGTGGAAAACAGCTATCAATCCAGTGACAGCATCAACCAGCTCGACTGGGATCGCCGTGAAACGTTCAAAGAAGATGTTGACTATATCCGCAGGCTGATCTCGCTGAGAAAAGCGCATCCCGCATTCCGTCTCAGGTCCGCTGCAGACATCCAGCGCCATATTGAATGTTTGACGCTAAAAGAACACTTTATCGCATACAGGCTTTATGATCTCGACGAGGTTGACGAATGGAAAGATATCATCGTTATCCATCATGCGAGTCCGGACGCTGTCGAGTGGAGGCTGCCAAACGATAAACCATATCGGCTTTTATGTGATCCATCAGGATTTCAGCAAGACCCGGCAGAAATTAAGAAAACGGTTGCAGTAAACGGCATCGGAACAGTTATCTTATATTTAGCATCAGATCTTAAGAGTTTTGCTTGACGAAGTTTGTGCTATAGCGCTAAAATTTAAAAGACGGCTATTGATTAGCATATGAGACTCTCAATAGCTGTCTTTTTTATTTTCATACGATTCGTACGAAAAAGGCGCTCGCTGGACAGACTAGTGACGATTCGCCTTTATTCTAAAATATTTTAAGAAATGATGGGTTGAACATTGATATGAACTGGTTGGGACAATTACTAGGTAGCGATTGGGAGATCTTCCCCGCCGGAGGAGCTACAGGAGATGCATATTATGCGAAACATAACGGGCAGCAGCTTTTTTTAAAACGTAATAGCTCACCTTTTTTAGCTGTTTTATCCGCCGAAGGCATTGTTCCGAAGCTGGTTTGGACAAAACGGATGGAAAATGGGGACGTCATTACGGCCCAGCACTGGATGACCGGCAGAGAGCTGAAGCCTAAAGACATGAGCGGACGGCCCGTTGCTGAATTGCTTCGTAAAATACACACATCAAAAGCCTTGCTGGACATGCTGAAGAGACTTGGAAAAGAACCGCTGAACCCGGGGGCTCTTTTGTCTCAGCTGAAGCAGGCTGTATTTGCTGTGCAGCAATCTTCGCCGCTGATTCAAGAAGGGATCAAGTATTTGGAAGAACACCTGCATGAAGTGCATTTCGGTGAGAAAGTCGTTTGCCATTGTGATGTCAATCATAATAACTGGCTATTGTCTGAAGACAACCAGCTGTATTTAATTGACTGGGACGGCGCCATGATCGCTGATCCGGCGATGGACCTCGGACCTTTGCTGTACCACTACGTCGAAAAGCCAGCTTGGGAGAGCTGGCTGAGCATGTACGGCATAGAGTTGACAGAAAGCCTTCGGTTGCGAATGGCTTGGTATGTGTTATCTGAAACAATCACTTTCATTGCCTGGCATAAAGCAAAAGGCAATGACAAGGAATTTCATGATTCAATGGAAGAACTGCATATCCTCATGAAGCGAATTGTTGACTAATCAGGAATACGAATCCATTTGCTCTACCCATTGAGACAGGCTGTTCTGATGCTCTTGTATGTGTGAGTCGATGGATTTGGACGATATTCCTGATTGGCTGTAGCGGTAAACATCCTCAAGCACGTTTTTGAAATTTGAATCAAGCTCGGTGTTTGCCATCAGTGATTTAATCACACGCTCAAGCTGCTCGTACTCTGCGACTGTTCCGCAGCAGTCCAATTGATGGTCAGTCAAGATATCCTTCAATAAATGAACTTGATGCTCATAATGTAAACCCATATCGGTACACATCCCTTCAGTATCATACGGGTTAAATTGTTCAAAACAGAGCGTTTTTATACATGTGAAAGGAGTGTTCCAGCAGACGGAACCCTCTTTTTTTATGCACTCGGCCTTAAGAGAGATACACTGGAAAAACGAGCTTGCGGGTCTTTTTAATTCGTGGTATGTTGTTAGTCGAAATAATAGATAGAGGTGTCAATCATATGAGAATGCGCCACAAGCCTTGGGCTGATGACTTTTTGGCTGAAAACGCAGATATTGCCATCAGCAACCCTGCTGATTATAAAGGGAAATGGAACACAGTGTTTGGCAACGACAATCCGATCCATATCGAGGTTGGTACAGGAAAAGGTCAATTTATTTCTGGGATGGCCAAACAAAATCCCGACATCAATTATATTGGTATTGAGTTATTTAAGAGCGTCATCGTGACAGCCGTCCAAAAAGTAAAAGACAGCGAAGCGCAGAATGTAAAGCTTCTGAATATAGATGCGGACACGCTGACGGATGTGTTTGAGCCGGGTGAAGTGAAACGGGTCTACTTGAACTTTTCTGATCCTTGGCCGAAGAAACGGCATGAAAAACGCCGCCTGACATACTCCCACTTTCTCAAAAAATATGAAGAAGTAATGGGAAAAGGCGGAGCGATTCATTTTAAAACCGACAATCGAGGTTTGTTTGAGTACTCTTTGAAGAGCTTCTCTGAGTACGGCCTGCTGCTGACATACGTCAGTCTCGATTTGCATAACAGCCATCTGGAAGGCAATATTATGACAGAATATGAAGAAAAATTCTCTGCACTCGGCCAGCCGATCTATCGGGCTGAGGTTGAATGGAGAACGTAAAGACAGACTCTGACAGGAGTCTGTCTTTTTTATGGACCGTTTGCTACCATGATGATAGGGGGGATGAAAATGGAAACAATGAAAATTGGAAACATTACGTTGACCTGGCTTGATGGAGGCGTGACACATATGGATGGAGGCGCTATGTTTGGCGTCGTTCCAAAGCCGCTTTGGTCTAAAAAATACCCAGTCAATGAAAAAAACCAGATTGAACTAAGGACAGACCCTATTTTGATTCAAAAGGATGGGCTCAATATCATCGTTGACGCCGGAATTGGATCAGGCAAGCTGACTGATAAACAAAAACGAAACTATGGCGTGACACAAGAGTCGAATGTGAAACCATCATTAGCTGCACTCGGGTTAACGGTTGCCGATATAGATGTGATCGCAATGACACACCTTCATTTTGATCATGCATGCGGTTTAACGGAATATGAAGGTGAACGGCTCGTCTCTGTCTTTCCGAATGCGGTGATTTATTCATCAGCTGTCGAATGGGATGAAATGCGCCATCCGAATATCCGGTCGAAAAATACGTATTGGAAAGAAAATTGGGAGGCTGTTGCCGGCCAAGTTAAAACCTTTGAGGACTCTTTAACCATCACAGAGGGGATTACAATGCATCACACCGGAGGCCATAGCGACGGACACAGTGTCCTGATATGCGAGGATGCGGGTGAAACTGCTGTACATATGGCTGATCTGATGCCGACGCATGCCCACCGCAATCCGCTTTGGGTTCTGGCTTACGATGATTATCCGATGACCTCTATCCCGCAAAAGCAGAAATGGCAGGCGTTCGCAGCAGAAAAAGACGCTTGGTTTATTTTTTACCATGATGCCGAGTATCGCGCCCTTCAATGGGAGGAGGACGGAAGCATCAAAGAGTCAGTCAAGCGTATGAAGCAATAGCATATTTTTATGTTTACCCTGCATGTTTTCCGGCTAATAATGCAAACCTAGTACTAATTATGCTCAGAAAGGAAGAGGCAGGGTGAAACAATTCAAAGTAACAAACGAAGGAGACATTCAAACAACATTAAGAGGCCTTGAAGTGCTCTCTGTTCCTTTTTTGAACAAAGGTGTCGCTTTTACTGAGGAAGAAAGAAAAGAGCTTGGTTTAAAAGGCTTTCTGCCGCCAAAGGTATTAACAATTGATGATCAGGCAAAAAGAGCCTATGAGCAATATTCAGCACAGCCAGACGATTTGAGCAAAAATGTTTATTTAACGGCGCTGCACGATCGGAATGAAACGCTGTTTTACCGCCTGTTAAATGACCATTTAGGGGAAATGCTTCCGATTGTCTACACACCGACAGTTGGAACGGCCATCCAGAGATACAGCCATGAATACAGAAAACCACGAGGGCTCTACCTGTCAATTGATGACCCGGACGGTATGAAAGAAGCATTTAAACAGTATAAAGATCAAAGCGATACGATCGATTTAATAGTTGCAACTGATGCGGAAGGAATTTTAGGAATCGGTGACTGGGGCGTCGGAGGAATCGCGATTTCTATCGGCAAGCTGGCGGTTTATACGGCTGCTGCGGGCATTGATCCGAGCAGAGTGCTGGCTGTTGTTTTAGATGCGGGGACAAATCAGGAGAGCCTCTTGAACGACCCGCTTTATGTCGGCAACCAGCATTCCAGGGTGCGCGGGGAACGCTATGACCAATTTATTGACGACTACGTTGCGCTGGCGAGAGAAACATTTCCGAATGCATTGCTGCATTGGGAGGATTTCGGAGCGAAAAACGCGCGAAGCATTTTGAAACGCTATAAAGATAAAGTTTGTACGTTTAATGATGATATCCAAGGGACAGGCGCTGTTTCTTTGGCGGCAGTCTTATCCTGTGCAAAAGCGTCTAAAGTTCCGCTGAGGGATCACAGAGTTGTTATATTCGGAGCGGGAACGGCAGGAGTCGGAATTGCCGAACAGCTGCGGGAAGCATTGGTGCGCGAGGGACTGAGTGAAGAAGAATCATACCAGCGCTTCTGGTGCATAGACAGAAACGGGCTGTTAACAGATGATATGGATCAGCTTCTTGATTTCCAAAAGCCTTATGCTCGTTCGGCTGATGAAGTGAAGGATTATCAGCGGAACGGAGACGGCGGAGGCATTGATCTTCTTGAAGTGGTCCGGCAGGCGAAACCGACGATCCTGATCGGGACATCTACGGTTTCCGGCGCTTTCACTGAAGAAATTGTAAAAGAAATGGCGTCACATGTGAAACGGCCGGCGATTTTGCCAATGTCAAATCCGACAACTCTTTCTGAAGCAAAACCGGAGGATTTAATCGAATGGACAGAAGGCCGTGCCCTGATCACGACAGGAAGCCCGTTCCCGCCAGTTGAATATAACGGAGTTACGTATCATATCGGGCAGGCAAACAACGCGCTTGTCTTCCCTGGTCTCGGTCTTGGAACGATTGTTACCAAATCAAAATTAATTACCGACGGCATGTTTGAAGCATGTGCCCGGGCAATCGCAGGTATGGTCAATGTCGGGGTGCCTGGCGCGCCGATGCTTCCAAAAATTGAGGATTTGCGGACTGTTTCGGCAACCGTTGCTGTTGAAGTTGCAAAAACCGCAATAAAGGAAGGAGTCGCTACGGAAGAGCCTGAAGACATTATACAGGCAGTGCAGGATGCGATGTGGTATCCGGTATACAAACCGATTCGCGCGATATAATAAAAAAGAGCCGCTGCGTTGGCAGCGGCTTCTATTTTTTGCTTGTCCGGTGTTAAGAGGCGATTGTATCAATGACATCAACAATTTCTCCCGTTTTCGCATCCACCATGACTTCATACTGTTCTAATTCTCCGAAAGCTGATCGTGTAATGCCGGTTTTGTATACCTGTACCATTTCTCCGTTAATAGTGTAAGGCTCCGGCTGGGTGTAAATCCATGATCCGTCAATCGGGCCCCGCTGCTTAAAAGCAGATTTTACAATTCGAAGCGCTTTTTCTGAAGAAATATAAGGCTTCATCACATATTGTTTCACAACGACAGCCGTACAAATTCCAAGTCCTGCTCCTAAAAGAAGATGACGCAATTTCAAAATAAAGCACCTCCTGGTTGATCGTACTTTTCATTATACAGAAACAGCCAAATCCTGTTAAGCAATACGCGGCTGATCGAGCAGATTCAGTCAGGGTGCTTGGAAAACTTCATTGTTTCTAATAAAATAAAAGGACTACATAGAAATGAGGGGAAAACATGAATCAAGAAACGAAAGCGCTTTTCCAAACACTGACGCAGCTTCCCGGCGCGCCGGGCAATGAGCATCAGGTTCGTGCTTTTATGAAGCAAGAGCTAGCCAAATATGCCGATGACATCGTTCAGGACAGACTGGGAAGTGTTTTCGGAGTCAGACGAGGCGCAGAGGACGCACCGAGAATTATGGTAGCCGGGCACATGGACGAAGTCGGCTTCATGGTGACATCCATTACAGACAACGGGCTGCTCAGATTCCAGACGCTCGGAGGCTGGTGGAGCCAGGTTTTGCTTGCGCAGCGGGTTGAAATTCAAACAGATAACGGGCCGGTTCCGGGTGTGATTTCAAGCATACCGCCGCATTTATTGACAGATGCGCAGCGAAACCGTCCGATGGATATCAAAAACATGATGATCGATATTGGAGCGGATGATAAGGAAGACGCCATCAAAATCGGCATAAAACCGGGACAGCAGATCGTGCCTGTCTGTCCGTTTACGACGATGGCGAATGAAAAGAAAATTTTATCAAAAGCTTGGGATAACCGGTACGGATGCGGTTTGAGCATTGAACTTTTGAAGGAATTACACGGTAAAGAGCTTCCGAACACGCTCTATGCGGGTGCAACGGTTCAGGAAGAAGTAGGGCTAAGGGGCGCGCAGACGGCTTCTCATATGATTAAACCGGACTTGTTTTTCGCCCTTGATGCCAGTCCGGCAAACGATATGAGCGGAGACAAAAATGAATTTGGCCAGCTTGGAAAAGGCTTTTTGCTGCGTATTCTTGACAGAACAACAGTCATGCATCGCGGAATGAGGGAATTTGTTCTTGATATGGCTGAAACGCATGATATTCCATATCAATATTTTGTATCCGGCGGGGGAACAGATGCAGGCAAGGTTCATATTTCGAACAGCGGCGTTCCGTCAGCAGTTATCGGAATATGTTCCCGCTACATTCATACAAACGCTTCTATCATTCATATTGATGATTATGCTGCTGCTAAAGAAATGCTCATCAAACTTGTAACAGCCTGCGATAGACAGACGGTGGATGCAATTAAGAAGAATATGTAGGGATTTATTTAAAAGCTTGTTGAACGAGCAGTAAGCCCGGATCGACAAGCTTTTTTCTTATTCTGTTTCAAATAGATAGGAAAGGGCCTTGATGGCTTGGTTGACGGTTTCCACCGTTATATTCGCTTTATTGGAAAGCTCTTTTAACGGATGGTGGAGCGATTCCGGCCGAATGATAATCAAGGGTTTTCCTTTTGCGATCGCATATGATGCATCCATTGCCGTGTTCCACTGTTTGTATTTTTCGCCAAACAGGGCGATCACAAAGTCTGCTTTATTCATCAGGACGGCTGTTCTGAAGTTATTGATGTCAGAGGCTTTGTCATCCTTCAAAACGGCATTTGGCTGTACGCCCATAATTTCTTCACCAACATTGTCTGAGCGGTCATGATTCTCCATTGGGCCGACAAATGTAATCGGCAGCTTCAGCGATTTTGTTTTCTCTTTGATTTCCTCGCGCCAATTGCTGTGGATTTCTCCTGCTAAATAGACGATAAACTCCATACTAAAATCCCTCCTATGTATGTCCATCTGTAAATTTTACCCTCATGTACACGATGTTAAACGAAACGAGCTTGATAATGCAAATAAAATATGATAATGATAATGGGAAAGCCAATCTTACATATTCATTCGTTGCATATAAGTGGTTTTGCCTCAATCAGTTTGGTATGATCCAAATGGACGAGTATCGATAAACAAACATGTAAGAACATAAACAACTGGAGGGATATGAAATGAAAAAAATTGAATCAACTCAAGAGCTGGAAAAAGCGGTACAGGATGATTGGTCTGTATTTATGTTTTCTGCCGACTGGTGCCCAGATTGCCGTTTTGTAGAGCCTTTCCTGCCTGAACTGGAAGCAGATTTCCCTGAATTCACCTACTACTACGTAGACCGTGACAAATTCATTGATACATGTGCAGAATGGGAAATTTACGGAATCCCAAGCTTTGTGGTGTTTAATGAAGGAAAAGAAATAAATCGTTTTGTGAGCAAAGACCGCAAAACAAAAGAAGAAATTGAACAGTTTTTAACAGACTCTCTCGCTAAAGCGTAAAGGAGGACATCGGTTTGAAAATGACCTCAAGGAAGCTGTCAGATATACTGAAACAGCGCCTTCAGCACGAGAATCGCTCCTTTCTGTTTGACAGAGAAAAAGACACCCTCCGTGTTGAGGATCAAACGACAAAAAAAGGGATTACGCTCGATTTGCCGCCGATTATTGCGAAATGGGAACTGAAAAAAGACGAAGCCATTGATGAGATCGTGTACTATGTTTCCGAAGCAATGAAGGCAATGGAAGGGAAGGCTCAGGAAATGACCGGGAAAGAAACTCGCATTTATCCGGTCATCCGCTCGACTTCCTTCCCGGACAAGTCCAGCGAAGATATCCCGCTCATTTATGATGATCATACCGCAGAGACAAGAATTTATTACGCGCTCGATCTCGGGAAAACATACCGTTTAATTGACCAGCGCATGCTTGAGAAAGAAAACTGGACAAAAGAGCGGATCAGAGAGACGGCCGCATTTAATCTCCGTTCCCTGCCGACGGTTGTCAAAGAGGATACGGTTGCCGGCAATTACTTTTATTTCTTTAGGGCAAACGATGGATACGACGCCAGCCGGATTCTGAACGAAGCGATTTTAAATGAGTACAAGCAGCGTGCGGAAGGGGAGCTGGCGATCTCTGTTCCGCATCAGGACGTTCTGATTCTTGCTGACATCCGGAATGAATCAGGGTATGATATTCTAGGACAAATGTCGATGAGCTTCTTTGCAGGCGGCACCGTTCCGATTACCGCCCTTTCATTTTTGTATAATGAAGGAAAGCTGGAACCGGTGTTTATCCTGGCGAAAAGCCGTCCGAAAAAGGATTAGAAAGGATTTTTACTTATGAACGCTTTTTATAATAAAGAAGGTGTGGGAGACACGCTCCTGATTTCTCTTCAAGATGTGACACGCGAACAATTAGGCTATGAAAAACACGGCGACGTCGTCAAAATTTTCAATAACGAAACAAAAGAAACTACGGGTTTCAACATTTTCAATGCGTCTACTTACTTGACCATTGATGAAAACGGCCCGGTTGCGCTCTCAGAAACATTCGTGCAAGATGTGAATGAGATTTTAAACAGAAACGGCGTTGAAGAAACATTAGTCGTTGATTTATCTCCGAAGTTTGTTGTGGGTTATGTAGAATCAAAAGAAAAACATCCGAATGCGGATAAATTAAGCGTGTGTAAAGTCAATGTAGGAGAAGAAACGCTTCAGATCGTCTGCGGCGCCCCTAACGTTGACCAAGGACAAAAAGTTGTCGTTGCCAAAGTCGGCGCTGTGATGCCTAGCGGACTTGTCATTAAGGATGCAGAGCTTCGCGGCGTTCCGTCAAGCGGAATGATCTGCTCAGCGAAAGAGCTTGATTTGCCTGACGCTCCTGCTGAAAAAGGAATCCTTGTGTTAGAAGGAGATTATGAGGCGGGAGAGGCATTTCAGTTTTAGACTCCCATAAATCCGCCAAAAAAAACGAATCATGTGAAAAGCCGCTAAGCCCCTGTTTAGCGGCTTTGTTTCTGCTGATAGCTTAATCTTTTCTGGGCCGACCAGCAGTGGTATACTAAAAACCGTCCCAGAAAACTATAAGGGAGTTAGAGATAAATTATGAGTTGGCTTCATAAATTTTTTGATTTGTTTTTAGGCGAGAGCGAAGAGGATGCTGAACGGGAGACAAAACCCGCTCAAATTCCGCAGCAACAAGAGGTGCATCATCCTGAAGGACAATTAAAAAGATTGGAAGATCCTAAAATATATTATGAATATCCAAAAGGCAAGTTCCGTTTTCCAGTCGTGCCTGATGGATACAAAAATCATGACCTGAGAAGGCGCCGCGCACCATCGGACGAACCGAAATCCGCGCCTCGTCCAAGCGCTGCACCTTACAGAGAGCGTCCCAGCAATGAAAAAGAGCAGCATACATATCAATCATCAGAGCCGGCGAAGAAACCGTTTAAACCGACAAATATCCCTTCGCCTATCTATGGATTCAATCAAAAACCATCCGTTAAAAGGGATGTGCAGAAACAGCCTTCTAAAACATTGAGCGTACCGGATAAATCGGTAAAAGAGAAGGTGACACTGCTGTCAGAAGAGATCGAACGTGAACGCGGCTATCCTGCTTCAGACACACAGGCGCACTCCAAAAAAGAAAATCCTTTCTTTCGGGATACCCAATTTGAAAAACAGCCCTCTGGCGTTTTAAACAGAAAGGATACAGAGCGTGATGAGGCTCCAGGTAACGAAGTGCCATTTGAATCAGGCGTTCAACAGCCGCAAAAAGAGGAGTCTTTCTTCCCGGCTGAACATGCCGAAGGGCAAGCAACGCCTGAGATACTCACAGATACGGCGAATGAAGACCTTTCAGGCAGTGAAGTAAGCCGCGAAGACATCATGCCTGCAACGGCTGAGGAAGAACAAAGGGAAGAGCAGTCAGAGAAATTTGAAGAGCCTGTTTTCTCCGCTGAACTTGATGAAGAGCCAACAGCTCCTGAATCTCTGGCAGAGGCAGCATCTGAGGATGAAAAATCAGAAGAGCCGTCAGACAGCACAGTATACAATCATCACGAAAACGCGGCAGAAGGTGCTGAGTCTCCGTTCGTTCAAGAAGAACAAATGGAATTTCGTCAGGAAGAGCCTTCATTATTTACTGATCACGAGCATTCATCTGGAGCTCTGGATCAAGCAGAAACCGAGGCGAAAGAATCAGAAGAGCCATCAGACAGCATAATAAATAATCAGTATGACATCCAGGCAGAATCTAAGGAAACGAAGATAGATGTTCAGCCAGACATCCATACAGAGCTTGAGGAAACTGATCGGATGGACCAAGGTTCCAAACCGTTTTCTGCAACCCATGAAAACCGGCAGGAAATCCGGGCAGACAAACCTCGCGAAGCTTCAAAAGAGCCAAAAACAAGGCCTGGTGTGCAGGAGAAAAGGACCGAACAAAACGCACCTTCTCAAAAAGGGCCATCCGTTCCTTTTAATGTCATGATGCTGAAAAGAGATACGCATAAACAGCAAAAAGCAGAGGAACGCCGCGGCAGCTATGTATTTCCGAATGTTGCACTTCTAGATGTCCCGCCAGCGCAGGTCCAAGATGATACTGCGTGGATCGAAGAACAGCGTCAGCTTCTTGATTTGACCTTGAAAAATTTCAATGTCCGCGCCAATGTCGTCCATGTAACCCAGGGGCCGTCTGTCACGAGATTCGAAGTGCATCCTGAACCAGGTGTAAAGGTGAATAAAATCACCAACTTGTCTGATGATATTAAACTCAGTCTCTCAGCAAGAGATATTCGGATTGAAGCACCGATTCCGGGGAAAAACACGATCGGGATTGAAGTGCCGAACCGCACGAGCAAGGTGGTTGATTTGCGCCAAATGATTCGTAGCTCAGCTTTCAGGACAAGCAAGTCACCGCTCACGGCTGCGCTGGGATTAGATATTTCGGGAAATCCTGTCGTTATCGACTTAAAGAAAATGCCGCATGGCTTGATTGCCGGCGCCACAGGCTCGGGAAAAAGCGTATGCATCAATACAATATTAGTCAGCCTGCTTTATAAAGCTGATCCGAGTGAGGTAAAGGTGCTGCTGATTGACCCGAAAATGGTAGAGCTGGCTCCTTACAATAAAATTCCTCATCTCGTCAGCCCGGTCATTACTGATGCTAAAGCGGCTACAGCTGCTTTGAAATGGGTCGTTGAGGAAATGGAGCGCCGCTATGAGCTGTTTGCCCATTCAGGTGTCCGCGACATTGACCGCTTTAATCAATTAACCGGAGAACACCAAATGGGTGAAAAGCTGCCGTATTTAGTTGTCATTATTGATGAGCTTGCAGATCTGATGATGGTGGCGCCAAACGATGTGGAAGAAAGCATTGCGAGGATTGCCCAAAAAGCAAGAGCGTGCGGTATCCATCTTCTCGTCGCAACTCAGCGTCCGTCAGTAGATGTCATTACAGGCCTGATTAAGGCGAATATCCCGACGAGAATCGCCTTTTCTGTTTCAAGCCAGGTTGATTCCCGAACGATTATTGACATCGCCGGAGCAGAAAAGCTTCTCGGAAAAGGGGATATGCTCTTTTTGGAAAACGGCTCGGGAAAACCGGTCCGTCTGCAAGGTAACTTTGTGTCGGACCGCGAAATCGACCGCGTCGTTTCTCACGTCAGAAACCAAATGCCGCCAACCTATTTATTTGAACAAGAAGAGCTCGTAAGACAAGGATCAGCTCTGAAAGAAGAGGATGAACTGTTTTACGAAGCGTGTGAGTTTGTTGTAGAGCAAAACAGTGCGAGCACTTCAAGCCTGCAGAGAAGATTCAGAATCGGTTACAACCGGGCGGCAAGGCTGATCGACATGATGGAAGCAGAAGGCATGATCTCTGAGGCAAAAGGAAGCAAACCCCGCGAGGTGCTGATCACGGCAAGTGATTTAATAAACGAATAATATGGGTTCATTTTCACTCCAAACATGGTATGATAGTGTTTAGAGCATTTAACAGCTATGCCGCTTTACAGCAGCTGCGCATAGACAAATCTTGATATCTAGGTTTAATCGAAAAGAAATAACCGGATACTGAACATAACAAAACATATAAAATACGCCGCTAAGGGAGGCTTTTCACCCGCCGCGGTCGCAAATTGAAATGAGCGTCATATACTGGGGAACAGATAGACGTTTGTTGGAGGTACAATTATGACTGTTTATCATTTTGTTGGAATAAAAGGGACCGGTATGAGTCCGCTTGCCCAAATACTTCATGATAATGGATATACTGTCCAAGGATCGGATATCGAAAAATTTATTTTTACGCAAACAGCGCTTGAAAAAAGAAATATTACAATTCTTCCTTTTAGCGCGGAAAATATTAAGCCCGGCATGACAGTCATCGCCGGAAACGCATTCCCAGACACGCATCCTGAAATAGAAAAAGCGATGTCTGACGGAATTCCGGTGATACGTTATCATAAGTTTTTAGGCGACTACATGAAAAAATTCACGAGTGTTGCCGTTACAGGAGCACACGGCAAAACGTCGACTACGGGTCTGCTGGCTCACGTGATCCAAAACGCAAAACCGACGTCTTTCTTAATCGGAGACGGAACAGGCCAGGGAAATGAAAACAGCGAATACTTTGTGTTTGAAGCGTGTGAATACCGCCGCCATTTCTTAAGCTATCAGCCAGACTACGCGATCATGACGAATATTGATTTTGATCATCCTGATTACTTCTCAAGCATTGACGATGTATTTGACGCTTTTCAAGAGATGGCTCTTCAAGTCAACAAAGGCATTATCGCCTGCGGAGACGATGAGCATCTGCCGAAAATCCATGCGAACGTCCCGGTTGTGTATTACGGCACAGGGGAAGAAAATGATTTTCAAGCCAGAAACATCGTAAAAAGCACGGAGGGGACAACTTTCGATGTCTTTGTCCGCAATACGTTCTATGATACGTTTTATATTCCTGCGTACGGCCACCACAATGTATTAAACTCATTGGCGGTCATTGCGTTATGTCATTATGAAGAAATTGATTCCAGCATCATTAAGCATGCTCTCAAATCCTTTGGGGGCGTCAAACGCAGATTCAATGAGAAGCAGCTTGGGGATCAAGTGCTGATTGATGACTATGCTCATCATCCGACAGAAATAAAAGTGACAATTGAGGCGGCAAGACAGAAATATCCTGATCGTGAAATTGTTGCGGTATTTCAGCCTCATACCTTTACACGTACGCAGCAATTCCTTGACGAATTTGCAGAAAGCCTGAGCGGCGCTGACTGTGTGTATTTATGCGATATTTTCGGCTCAGCCCGTGAGAATGCTGGAAAGCTGACGATCGGCGATTTGCAGGGAAAAATTCATAATGCCAAGCTGATTGAAGAAGATGACACTTCTGTTTTAAAAGCTCATGATAAAGCCGTTCTCATCTTCATGGGGGCAGGAGATATCCAAAAATATATGAGAGCCTACGAAAACGTCATGGCATAATAAAAAGCAGTGATCTCACTGCTTTTTATTTATCTGACAAGAAAGCTTATTAAAGGATTTTTTTACATAATGGAGAATAGTATGTATACAGCCCAGTACACATGTTTATGATTGAAGAAAACGGGTAAACAGCAGTATATCCTGCAGCAAGGAGGTTTGAGATGATTATTATTCTTTATTTGAGCGTTGCACTCATCGCAATTGCATTTCTCGTATTAGTGATCTACTTGTCTAAAACATTGAAGTCACTTCAGCTGACACTAAAACACGTCGCATCCACTCTTGAAGGGCTGGAGGGACAAATGAAGGGCATCACAACTGAAACAGCCGAGCTTTTACATAAGACTAACCGCCTGGCTGAAGATATTCAGGAAAAATCAGAAAAGCTGAACACGGTCGTTCATGCTGTTCAAGGGGTGGGAACTTCTGTACAGCAGTTCAATACATCCATGAAACAGGCGGCAGGGTCTGTATCGGCATCAGTTAGAGAAAATCAAGACAAGATCAATCAAGTTGTCACATGGAGCCAAGCAGCAATGGAAATTTGGGAGAAATGGAAGCAAAAGAAAAAATCAGCTCTGTAAGAGAAAAAATACCTAGAGGAGGAATAATGATGAGCAAAGATGGAATTAATAGTAAAGATTTTTTAATCGGAACTTTAATCGGGGGAATCATCGGTGCCACTACAGCTCTTTTTCTAGCGCCTAAATCAGGCAAAGAACTTCGCGACGATCTCGGCAGCCAAGCTGTTGCTTTACGGGATAAAACTGATAAAATGACGGCGGATGCGAAGGAAAAAGGCACGCAATATGTCAGCATCGCAAAAGACAAAACTTCCAACATCACACAGCTTGTAGCGGATCAGTCTGGGCAGATCATGAACAAGGTGAAGGATTTAAGAGACCGTTCCAAATCTGACAAAACGGATTCATCGACTGCAATGCAAGATATGAGGGAAGAAGCGATGCAGGCGGCTGATGAAACAAAAGAACAAGTCCTCCAGACGAAAGAAGATGTAAAAGACGAACTGAAAGATGCACAAAAACAGGCTGAGCATATGAATCGCTGAGCAGGGAAGGAAGAGCTTGAGTCATGGCTAAACAGCTTATTCAATCTGAAGAAGAATTTAAACGGATTGCAGAACAGGAAGGCGCTTTCGTCTTCTTTAAACACAGCACCACATGCCCGATCAGCCAGGCAGCATTTCACGAGTTTGATGCCTTTGCAAATCAGCATGAGGATGTGCCGGCTTACTATCTTCAAGTACAAGAAGCCCGGGCGCTGTCAAATTTCATTGCAGAAACATACGGGATAAAGCATGAAAGCCCTCAGGTATTCATCATCCAGAACGGTGAAGTGAAATGGCATACCTCACATTCACAAATTACAGAGGCCGCCATTGAGCAGCATTTGTCATAGAAAAAAGCGTCCAGATATCATCTGGCGCTTTTTTTTGTAAAAAACCCTTGAACATTGCCCTCACATCATGTAGGATAGCTTCATAGATTACTTTATCACTTAAAAGCGTTTGGGTAATAAAGTAGAGTTTTTATAAAATTTTTTGTATTTCAGTATTTCCATTTGGAATTACTTATAGTAAGATGCATGATAACTACAAAATAAAAAATGAATGTGCAGGGAAAGGATGAAAAAAATGAGCAACACAGAGTTAGAGCTTTTAAGGCAGAAAGCAGACGAATTAAACCTACAAATTTTAAAATTAATCAACGAACGCGGAAATGTTGTAAAAGAGATCGGTAAAGCGAAGGAAGCACAGGGTGTCAACCGATTTGACCCTGTCAGAGAACGCACAATGTTAAACAATATCATTGAAAACAATGACGGTCCGTTCGAAAATTCAACCATCCAGCACATTTTTAAAGAGATATTCAAAGCCGGTTTAGAGCTTCAGGAAGAAGATCACAGCAAAGCGCTGCTTGTCTCCCGCAAGAAAAAACCTGAAGATACAATTGTTGATATCAAAGGCGAAAAAATCGGAGACGGCCAGCAAAGATTCATTGTCGGCCCATGTGCGGTAGAGAGCTATGAGCAGGTAGCTGAAGTCGCTGCAGCTGCGAAAAAACAAGGGATTAAAATTTTGCGCGGTGGAGCCTTTAAGCCTCGTACGAGCCCATACGATTTCCAAGGGCTTGGTGTAGAAGGCCTTCAAATTTTAAAACGTGTAGCGGATGAATATGATCTGGCGGTTATCAGTGAAATCGTAACGCCTGCTCATATCGAAGAAGCGCTTGACTACATTGATGTCATTCAAATCGGAGCGCGCAACATGCAAAACTTCGAATTGCTGAAAGCTGCCGGTGCAGTGAAAAAACCAGTGCTTCTGAAGCGCGGCCTTGCTGCAACGATCTCTGAATTCATCAATGCTGCTGAATACATCATGTCACAAGGAAATGACCAAATTATCCTTTGTGAGCGAGGAATCAGAACATACGAAACAGCAACGAGAAACACGCTGGATATTTCAGCTGTGCCGATTTTGAAACAAGAAACGCATTTGCCAGTCTTTGTTGATGTTACGCATTCAACAGGCCGCCGTGACCTCTTGCTTCCGACAGCTAAAGCTGCTTTAGCGATCGGTGCAGACGGCGTCATGGCTGAGGTTCACCCTGATCCGTCAGTCGCGCTTTCTGACTCTGCTCAGCAAATGGCGATTCCTGAATTCGAAAAATGGCTGAATGAACTGAAGCCAATGGTGAAAGTCAACGCTTAATTGAACAATCCAAAAGGCCGCGCCTGCGGCCTTTTTTTATGCTTTCTCGTTTATTTAGTTATAAAATCCAAGTATACGTTTTCATCATCTATAAAAACGTGTATAATTTCATGAGAAGTAATTAAATTTGATGAATAATGAAAAATAATGTACACTACTGACTTACGCTTACAAATCATAAACGACATAAATTCGGACATTATGACATTTCTCTACATAAAGTGTTTATGCTATAGATAAGGATAAGTGTATCCAGTAAAAGGAGTGGTTTTAGGATGAGCAATATTACGATCTACGACGTAGCGAGAGAAGCTAATGTAAGCATGGCAACCGTTTCCCGTGTCGTGAACGGCAACCCGAATGTAAAACCGACAACACGGAAAAAAGTATTGGAAGCCATTGACCGTCTCGGTTACCGTCCAAACGCGGTGGCAAGAGGGCTGGCAAGCAAAAAGACAACAACTGTAGGTGTCATCATTCCCGATATCTCAAGCATTTTCTATTCAGAGCTTGCGCGCGGAATTGAAGATATCGCGACAATGTATAAATACAATATTATTTTGAGCAACTCTGACCAAAACATGGAGAAAGAGCTGCACTTGTTAAACACAATGCTCGGCAAACAAGTGGACGGCATCGTGTTTATGGGCGGAAACATTACGGACGAGCATGTGGCGGAATTTAAGCGTTCCCCGGTGCCGATTGTACTTGCCGCTTCTGTAGAAGAGCAGGAGGAAACACCGTCAGTCGCTATCGATTACGAACAGGCGATTTATGATGCAGTGAAGCTTTTGGTTGATAAAGGACATACAGATATCGCATTCGTTTCCGGACCAATGACAGAACCAATCAACCGCTCGAAAAAACTCCAAGGCTACAAACGTGCGCTTGAAGAAGCGAACCTTCCGTTTAATGAACAATTTATAGCCGAAGGGGATTACACATATGACTCTGGACTCGAAGCGCTGCAGCATCTGATGAGCCTGGACAAAAAACCGACAGCCATTCTTTCCGCAACTGATGAAATGGCACTCGGCATTATCCATGCCGCCCAGGACCAGGGGCTATCTATTCCGGAGGATCTCGACATTATCGGCTTTGACAACACAAGATTAAGCCTTATGGTTCGTCCGCAGCTTTCAACAGTTGTTCAGCCGACATATGATATTGGCGCCGTTGCGATGAGGCTGCTGACGAAGCTCATGAATAAAGAGCCGGTTGAAGAGCATATCGTCAAACTGCCGCACCGTATCGAACTAAGAAAGTCAACCAAGTCATAAGAAAAACAAAGAGCAAGCTTCACCTTCATGGTGAATTCTTGCTTTTTTCATGGGGAGAAATGATGAAACGTTTTGATTATCTTACACCTGTTGGATTTGTGTTAGGAACGATTATTATTGTTATCGGGATTATTTCGGGATCGGGAGTAAGGGGTTTCCGCTCTTTTCTTGATCTAACCTCTTTCTTCATCGTAACAGGGGGACTATGCGCCGCTGTTTTTATCAGTTTTCCGCCAAGAGAGCTGAAAAAAGCGCCCTCTGTATTAAAGCAGGCATTCATCCGCCAGGAAGACAATGTGAAAGATCTTGTGAAAACCTTTGTCTCCCTTTCCGATCACGCGCGTAAACATGGGCTTTTATCATTGGATGATCAGGCTCGGGGAATCAAAGATCCATTCTTGAAAAAAGGGCTGCTTTTAGCAATAGACGGCTGGGATGAAGAAACGATTCGGCTTGTCATGGATTCAGAAATCGCAGCAATGGAGGAACGGCACCGCAAAGGGCGGCGCGTTTTTGAAAAAGCGGGAGAATTCGCTCCGGCGTGGGGAATGATCGGAACACTCGTCGGGCTCGTGCTGATGCTCAAAAACTTAAATGACCCGCATATGCTCGGGCCGAATATGGCCGTTGCGCTTCTGACGACTTTATATGGTTCATTACTGGCCAATATGGTCTTCAACCCAATCGCGGCAAAGCTTGAAGAGAAAACAGAAAGTGAAATTTTCATCAAGCAGGTAATGGTGGAAGGGATTATCGGTGTTCAATCCGGAAAAAACCCGCGCAACCTTGAAAGCCAGCTCGTCGTTTTCAGTTCACGGGAAGAATGGCAGAAGCAGCCGAATCAAGTAAAAACAAAAAAGGGATCTGTACATGAAGCTTAGAAGAGAACGTTTTGAAAGAAGGAAAAACAGTCAATCTTCATCCAGCTGGATGGTTACCTTTACAGATTTGATCACCCTGGTCCTTGTGTTCTTTATTTTGCTTTTTTCGATGTCTCAAATCGATCTGCAAAAATTTAAAGCGGCAGTCGATTCGATTCAGAAGGAAGGCGGCGGGCTTCAGCCGGACCAAACGTCCATAGAAAAAAAGAAAACACCTCCATCCGAAGCGAAGAAGCAAGCGGATCAGCAGGATCAGCTTCTCAAGAAAGTAAATACATATATAAAGGACAATCACTTGAAGGCCCAAATGACAGCCAAACGGGATGAACGCGGTGTCGTGCTCGTTCTGCAGGAGGCTGTGCTGTTTGATACAGGTGAGGCAAAGGTGCTGAAAAATGCCGAAACACTTCTTCACCAAATTGCCGTACTTCTTCAAACCATTCCAAATGACATTCAAGTCGAAGGCCATACAGACAGCCGAAATATTTCGACATACCGATACCCGTCGAACTGGGAGCTGTCAGCAGCACGGGCGAGCGGAGTGATTCAATACTTCACGTCAAAAGAGAAACTTCCCTCCAAACGCTTTATTGCTGTCGGGTATGCGGATACAAAGCCGGTAAAGGATAACAAGACAAACGAACACATGAAAGAAAACCGGCGTGTGGAAATCGTCATTAAGAAATCAAAAACGACCTCTTCGTGAAGGTCGTTTTTTACTTTGTTCGTTGTTGCTCAGACCGTATCGCATACAATGCTTTGCTGACGGTTTGGGCATTTTTTTCTGTAATTTCAGACTTGCGGGGAATCGGAGGATATAAATCAACCGGATCGCTCCAGCTGGACGGCAGGGCGACGGGGCATTGTTTTTGCCATTTAGCGATCCATTCCGGCGGGATCTCGTGTCCCGGATCAATCCCCTTCATTTCAAGCCATATTCTGGCCCAGGCGCGGGGCACAACACGCCAAATATCATATCCGCCGCCTCCGACTGCAATCCATTTCCCTCCGCAATATTGGTGAGCCAAAGTGTGTGCAAGCCGGGGGATTTCTTCGTATATATTGATTGTTGCTGATAAATGTGTCAGCGGGTCGTAGTAATGGGCATCGGCGCCGTTTTGGCTGATAATGACATCGGGCCCGAAATACGCGGCGACTTCTGAAGCTGCTGTCCGGTAAGCTTCAAGAAAAGAATCATCCTCTGTAAAAGCGTCAAGCGGGATATTAAAGGAATAGCCATATCCTTTTCCGCTGCCTTTTTCCTGGATTTGGCCGGTTCCGGGGAATAAATACCTTCCTGTTTCATGAATGGACAGCGTGCATACGTCAGGATTATCGTAAAATGTAAATTGCACACCGTCCCCGTGGTGGGCGTCTGTATCAATATAAAGCACTTTGGCGCTGTATTTTTTCTGGATATATTGAATCGCTACAGCGCTGTCGTTGTATATGCAAAACCCTGAGGCTCTCCCGCGAAAGCCATGATGAAGCCCTCCACCAAGATTTGCCGCATGCAGGGCTTGTCCTGACATGACCCAGTCTGCGGCCGTTAAAGTGCCGCCGACCAAGAGTGATGCCGCTTCGTGCATGCCGGCAAAGACAGGTGTATCTTCAGTGCCGAGCCCGTAGCTTTCTCCTTCTTCAGCGGGAAGCTTTCCGGCGCCCGCAAGCTTTACTGCCTGAATGTAATCATCCGTGTGGACAAGGGCTAGTTCCTCTTCTGAAGCGAGTCTGGGACTGACAATGTCTCCATCATCAAAGGCATTGATCGTCTTAAGCAAATCATATGTTAACAGAACCCGCTGCTGATTAAAGGGATGCTCTTGATGAAACATGTAGGTTTGATAGGATGGAGAATAGATAAATACACTGTCTCTCATAGCAGATCCCTTTGCTCTGACGGCCATACGACGTGGTGTCCATTTCTTTGTAATGCCTGCAAAAACGGCAGCGGATTCATCGTTTTTACACGGAAGACAAGCACTTTTACACCGGGATCGTCATGCGGATAAACAAGCACGCTTAATATTTTCACTTGAAGGTCTTGGCAAAGGCTGCTGATCTCAGCGAGGCTTTTGGTGATGTCGTTTACTTTTATTTCAATTTGCGATCCCGGCTGGTCAGCGCCTGTCAATTTGACAAATGTCCGCAGCAAATCGGTTTTTGTTAAAATGCCTACTAATTTTTGATGCTGTACCACTGGAAGGCAGCCGATGCCATGCTCGTAGAACACCGCAGATATTTCTTCGACAAAATCTAACGGGTGGGCGCAGACGACCTCTTTTTTCATAATTGAATCTACGCTTCGTGTGAGAAATAGGCTTCGTTTGTTTTCTTCAAAAATACTGGGGCTTGCCTGTTTCATGTCTCTGTCTGTAATCATGCCGATCACGTGTCGTTCTTCATCTACAACAGGCAGATGCCTGATATGGAATTCCTTCAGTTTGCATATTGCTGTTTCAAGCGTATCCGTCTTCGTTAATGTAATGACATCTCTTTTCATGATTTGCTCAACAATCATTATTTTTTCCCCTTTGTCAGTGTCAGTTAATACATATAACGATGATAAAAACGGAGCCTGTCAAATTGTTCAATTGATTCTTGGCTGACGTTTTTTCCGATGCGGGCCATCAGACAGTTTGCAGGGTGGGAGCTGATCTCCGGCTCATCCGTTGCAAACCAGACCAATCCGCCTGCATTCATCATCTTTTCCATGATCTTTCTGTATTCCCACACATCTTTTTTCATCCCTTTCAAATCCCAATGCCAGTAATATTCTGTCGTCATCACAATGTAGTTTTCCATTTGTTCATCCATCATGCTGACGGTCAGAAGGGTCTTTCCGACAGCGCATCCCCGATAGTCCGGCGCTACTTCGATGGCTCCCAGCTCAAGCAAATCCTCCATATTTCCTTCAGACCATCTTTCGAGCGGGTCAGGATATAAATACGTGACATAGCCGACGATGGTTCGGCCGTCTCTGGCTATAATAATACGCCCCTCGGGAAGGCCTGCAATGTCGACTAGCGCTTCATGCTGCTCGCGAGGCGGGCGAAATGCGGTTAAATCTTTATGAAACTCATAACCTGCCAAATCCTCTGGAGAGACAGGCCCTTCTATCAGTAAAGAGCCGGTTGCTGTTTTGATGTTTGCTGAATGGTATGTTTTATGATGTTCCACTAATTCACCGTCCCATCAATTCTTATAAAAATACATGCCTTCTTTAAGAATACCAAATTATAAAGCGTTTTCAACATGGTTTATATTTTAAAAATTGAGAAGAATATGAATTTATACTATAATAATTGTGACAACTTCAGCAAAGGGGGATGTTTGGGCATGAATTTGAAAGCGTTACCAGTAATAGAGGGGGATCATAACTTAAAAAACTATGAAGAAACGTACCGGCATTTTGATTGGGCCGAGGCAGAGAAACATTTCTCTTGGCATGAGACAGGGAAACTGAATGCGGCGTATGAAGCGATTGACCGCCATGCCGAATCGTTTCGAAAAAACAAAGTAGCACTTTATTATAAAGACGCAAAACGGGATGAAAAATACACATTTAAAGAAATGAAGGAAGAATCAAACAGAGCCGGGAATGTGCTGAGACGGTATGGAAATGTGGAAAAAGGGGACCGCGTTTTTATTTTTATGCCGAGATCACCCGAGCTTTATTTTATTATGCTTGGCGCTATCAAAATTGGCGCAATCGCCGGGCCGCTGTTCGAAGCATTTATGGAGGGAGCGGTGAAGGACCGGCTTGAAAACAGTGAGGCAAAGGTTGTTGTCACAACGCCTGAGCTGCTGGAGAGGATACCGGCAGACAAATTGCCTCACTTGCAGCATATATTCGTAGTCGGCGGAGAGGCTGAGAGCGACACAAACATCATCAATTATGATGAAGCGGCGAAACAGGAGAGCACAAGACTGGATATCGAATGGATGGATAAAAAAGATGGCTTTCTGCTTCACTATACATCAGGTTCCACTGGAACACCAAAGGGCGTGCTGCATGTCCATGAAGCGATGATTCAGCAATATCAAACAGGAAAGTGGGTCCTTGATTTAAAGGAAGAAGACATTTATTGGTGCACAGCTGATCCAGGCTGGGTGACAGGTACGGTATATGGCATTTTTGCACCGTGGCTGAACGGGGCGACAAATGTCATCGTCGGCGGACGTTTCAGCCCGGAAAGCTGGTACGGCACAATTGAACAGCTTGGCGTCAATGTCTGGTACAGCGCGCCGACCGCTTTTCGGATGCTGATGGGAGCGGGAGATGAAATGGCTGCGAAATATGATCTCACCTCACTTCGGCATGTGCTCAGTGTCGGTGAGCCGCTAAATCCGGAGGTCATCAGATGGGGACACAAAGTTTTTAACAAACGAATCCATGATACATGGTGGATGACCGAAACGGGCAGTCAGCTCATCTGCAACTATCCTTGCATGGACATTAAACCCGGTTCAATGGGTAAGCCGATTCCAGGAGTGGAGGCAGCGATCGTTGACAATCAAGGAAATGAGCTTCCGCCATACCGAATGGGCAATCTCGCTATCAAAAAGGGCTGGCCTTCCATGATGCATACCATTTGGAATAACCCTGAAAAGTATGAATCGTATTTCATGCCGGGCGGCTGGTATGTGTCTGGCGATTCTGCTTACATGGATGAAGAGGGATACTTCTGGTTCCAAGGCAGAGTTGATGACGTCATCATGACCTCCGGTGAGCGCGTGGGCCCATTTGAAGTGGAGAGCAAGCTTGTCGAACACCCGGCCATTGCAGAAGCCGGTGTAATCGGAAAGCCTGATCCGGTACGGGGAGAAATCATTAAAGCCTTTATTGCACTCAGGGAAGGATTTGTGCCGTCTGATAAACTGAAAGAAGAGATCCGCCTATTTGTAAAGCAAGGTCTTGCAGCCCATGCGGCTCCGCGTGAGATTGAATTTAAAGATAAGCTTCCGAAAACCCGAAGCGGAAAGATCATGAGACGCGTGCTGAAGGCGTGGGAGCTTAATCTCCCAGCCGGTGATCTGTCAACGATGGAGGATTAAAAGGCGGCGTTGACACGGGATTTTATTTATGTTAAAAATGATATAGCTTCATATGAAAAGGTAAAGATTGAGACAAGTAGAATATCCTTACGTTCCAGAGAGCTGATGGCCGGTGAAAATCAGCACAGACGGATATATCGAATACACTCATGAACCGCTTTTGCAAACAAAGCCGGCCAGGCTTTCAGTAGTGAAAGAACGGACCTGATCCGTTATCAGGCAAAGTGATGAGACGAATGTTTTTCATTCTCTTATTAGTAGGGTGGTACCGCGATAATCAATCGTCCCTTCGTGTAAACGAAGGGGCGTTTTTTATTTTAATCAAAAAAGGAGCTTTATCTTATGACAAACTTACTTGAAGACTTATCCTTCCGCGGATTGATTCAGCAAATGACAGATGAAGAAGGGTTAAATAAACAGCTGAATGAAGAAAAAATCCGCTTGTACTCAGGCTTTGACCCGACAGCAGACAGCTTGCATATCGGACACCTGCTGCCTATTTTAACACTTCGCCGTTTTCAGCTTGCAGGGCATCATCCGATTGCGCTTGTGGGTGGCGCGACGGGCCTCATCGGTGATCCAAGCGGAAAAAAAGCAGAGCGTACTTTAAACACTGCTGACATCGTTTCCGAATGGTCCCAAAAAATCAAAAACCAGCTGTCCAGATTTCTAGATTTTGACGCAGCAGAAAACCCAGCTGTCATCGCGAACAACTTTGACTGGATCGGCAAAATGAATGTGATCGATTTCCTTCGTGATGTCGGTAAAAATTTTGGCATTAATTACATGCTGGCAAAAGACACGGTCAGCTCAAGAATTGAATCCGGCATCTCATACACGGAATTCAGCTACATGATTCTTCAATCTTATGATTTCTTAAATCTTTACAGAGAAAAAAACTGTAAACTGCAAATCGGCGGTAGCGATCAGTGGGGCAACATCACAGCGGGTCTTGAACTGATCAGAAAATCAGAAGAAGAAGGAGCAAAAGCGTTCGGCCTTACGATTCCGCTTGTCACAAAAGCAGACGGCACGAAGTTCGGAAAAACGGAAGGCGGCGCGATCTGGCTTGATAAGGAAAAAACATCACCATATGAATTCTATCAATTCTGGATCAACACAGATGACCGTGATGTTGTCAAATACTTGAAATACTTTACGTTCCTATCAAAAGATGAAATTGAAGCATACGCTGAAAAAACAGAAACAGCGCCAGAAAAACGTGAAGCGCAAAAACGCCTGGCAGAAGAAGTGACATCGCTTGTTCACGGACGTGAGGCGCTGGAACAAGCCATCAACATCTCCCAAGCGCTGTTCAGCGGCAATATTAAAGAGCTTTCCGCTCAAGACGTAAAGGTAGGCTTTAAAGATGTTCCTTCTATGGAAGTTGACAGCAGCCAAGAGCTTTCACTTGTAGATGTGTTGGTGCAATCTAAATTATCTCCTTCTAAACGTCAAGCGCGTGAAGACATCCAAAACGGAGCTGTTTACATTAACGGCGAACGCCAAACAGAAATAAATTATACCCTATCGGCTGAAGACCGCATCGAAAATCAATTTACTGTTCTGCGCCGCGGGAAGAAAAAATACTTCCTTGTGACGTATAAATAAGAAAAAGATCCTTTGCCACTGAAGGCAAAGGATCTTTTTGTTTACCGCATAGGAATGAAAGGAAAAGAGTATATTAGATAGGGCAAACACGATCAACCACATCACCTTTTAAAAGAAAGGAGCGCTAAAGCGTGAATCTCATGTGCACGATTGCAAAAGAACGGATACAGCGGGATTATTGGGAGCGGCAGGCGCAAGATAGTGTTGGCCAGCAAGAGGCGAAAGACGAAACAGACGATAAAAAAACCCCAACCGCATAGCGGCAGGGGTTTTTAAAACGATTAACGAGAGTAGAACTCAACGATAAGCGCTTCGTTAATTTCCGGAGCAAGTTCAGAACGCTCAGGAAGACGAGTGAAAGTACCTTCAAGCTTTTCAGCATCGAAAGTAAGGTATTCAGGAACGAAGTTGTTCACTTCAACAGATTCTTTGATGATAGAAAGGTTTCTTGATTTTTCGCGAACACCGATTGTTTGACCAGGTTTCACAAGGTAAGACGGGATGTCAACGCGGCTTCCGTCTACAAGAATGTGACCGTGGTTAACCAATTGGCGAGCTTGACGGCGAGTACGTGCTAAACCTAGCTTGTACACAACGTTATCAAGACGAGAATCTAAAAGAATCATGAAGTTTTCACCGTGTTTACCAGCTAGTTTGCCAGCTTTGTCAAACAAAGTGCGGAATTGGCGTTCGTTTACACCGTACATGTGACGAAGCTTTTGCTTTTCTTGCAATTGCAAACCGTATTCTGATAATTTTTTACGTTGTCCTGGGCCGTGTGGACCTGGAGCGTAAGGGCGTTTTTCTAATTCTTTTCCTGTACCGCTAAGAGAGATTCCTAGACGGCGGGACAGTTTCCAAGATGGACCTGTATAGCGAGCCATAATGTGACTCCTCCTTTGGTTTTATTTTTGTGGAAAATAAAAACCGTCTGCTCTATTCGACCATGCACATTTTGTTTTCATGTATCCTCGCTCCAGCAGCAGAGAGTTACACGATACACCTTATGGATAAGGAACAAAATGAAAACATAGAAGCTGAACAAAAAGGCTGCAATATTTCACACAAAGGTCATTATATAATTTATTTGTTTTGAAGTCAACCATTCCTCCATTATTGCTTCGCCGTTTATGATATAATAAACAAAAATTAGTGGTAAACTTTTAGGTGATAAAAACATGGTAGAACAAACTAAAGATCAATTATCCGCCTTTCATTATCATATGCTCGATTTTTTATTAACCAAATCGGAAAAAGTCACATTCACCGCCTCTTTCATATGGCTGACTTCCGCTCTTCAAACCTATTTTTCAACCCTTTGTGTTTCGCTTACACCGTCATCATCAGACTTTGTGACAAAACTGGCAGAGGGTGAAGCCCGTTTTTCCGTTTCAAAAATAAACGCTTCATGTTATCTGATTGAGGACGGCTCCGGCAGGCGTTTCCATCTTGCATGCAGGCAGGATGAAGAGATTCCTGAAGGGCTTCCGGACGTGGTTGCTTCATTTTTAAACCAGTCGATGAAACAGGAAAGACTCTATAACAAAACGATCTACCAAAAAAAGATATACAAAATGACAGAGCTGTTCCATTCACTGCTTGATCAGACAGATGTGCTGAAGCAGCTTTTAGAAAGCTTGACAAGCACATTTTCTCTTTTTGAGTTTTCTTTATTTATATCGCACGATCAAGACCAATGTTTAGGGGTTCCTGCAAAAGAGCTGTATATGGAAGGAGAAAAATCCGATTCCTTTGCGCTCAAAGTGTATTTGTCCGGGGATATATTACGGAAAAATGAATCGGCCGCCTATATTCCGATCAAAGGACAGCAAGGCACATACGGGGTGCTGAAGGCTGAGGGAACGAGTGACCGCTTTCTTACTGATGCCTACCTTGATGAAATGTCGCTGTTAGCAAACGCGGCGGGAAAAGCGTTTGAAAATGCCCAGCTCTACGAACAATCCAAAGCAAGTATCGCAAATTTGGAATTGATCAATGAAACATCACGCCGCTTGAATCAGCGGCTGACACTGACTGATACAATGAATGATCTGGCTGTGAGAATGGCAGAATCGTTTCAGGCAGAAGAAGTGGGATTTTTTCATATAGACCATTTTGAAAACCTAACATTGCTCCCAGGAAGTACAGCATTTTTTAAAGAAGCGAAGCCATCAGATTTTTATAATGAGCTGAAAGAAAAGCTGTATGAAGGTGAAAAAGGAGTTTTCATCGGGAATGGCCAGTCTGTTTTTGGGCAGGCGGGGTACGGCTCGCTGATGGCTGCTCCGATGATTCAAAACGACCGCCTTTTAGGCTTTGCGGTTTTATTGAAACAGAAGATGTACGCTTTTACATTTGAAATGTACAAGCTGTTTCAGGCGCTGATTCATCACGCGACACTGGCTGTAACCAATTCAATGCTTCGCGACCGTTTGGAGCATCTCGTAAAAACAGATCAGCTGACTGAACTGTATTCACGAGTGTATTTAGATGAAAAAATTCAATACAGCATGAAAATCCACCAAAAGGGTGTTTTTATTCTTGTTGATATTGATAATTTCAAGAATGTAAATGATACGTACGGCCATCAGACTGGGGACGAGATTTTAATTCAAGTTGCTTCAGTGATTAAAAGCAACATCCGAAAGCATGATGTCGGCGCCCGCTGGGGAGGCGAGGAGCTGGCGATTTATTTGCCAAATGTGCCGGTTGCAGTGGGGAAACGGATTACCGAGCGGCTGGTTTACGCGGTCAGAAAAAATACGAAACCCGAGGTAACCATTTCCTGCGGTATCTCCTGCTGGACGACAGAAACAAGAAAGTCTCTTAAAGAGCTTGTGCATGAGGCTGATGAAGCGCTCTATAGCGCGAAACGGAGCGGGAAAAACCGCTTGATGATACACGACTCAATAAAATAAAAAAAGCCCAAAACGATGTCAGTTTTGGGCTTTTATATTACTGCGCTAACGCTTTTTCTAGCTTTTCGGCAAATTGAGTTAAGTATTTTTCATCAATTTCGTCGAAACGGTTTTTCACTGGGCTGTCGATGTCTAAGACGCCGACAATTTTTCCATCTACATGAATCGGAAGCACAATTTCTGATTGAGACGCTGCATCGCAGGCGATATGTCCCGGAAACGCGTTTACATCCTCCACACGCTCCACTTTTCCGTTTGCGTACGCTGTGCCGCAAACCCCTCTGCCGAAAGGAATCCGAACACATGCCGGCAGGCCTTGGAACGGACCTAATACTAGCTGTCCATCCTCTTCTTTGGCAAAATAGAAACCCGCCCAGTTGACCTCAGGCAGCGAATGATACAGCAGTGCTGAGGCATTTGCATAGTTAGCTATTGGATCTGTTTCGTCTTCGGTCATGGCTTCGAGCTGTTTTAGCAGAAGCTGATAGTCTTTTTCTTTATCTCCAGATTGTTTTTCGACATGGAACATGGAAAACCCTCACTTTTTCTATAATATAAAACAAACTTCCGGCTTTTCTGCCGGCATTTGTCGATAAGTTCTTACAGGAACAGCGGCTTCCTGCTTGAATAATATCAAGAGGAAGGAGTGAGCCGTATGAAAGTAAGCACCAAAGACAAAATTATTGAATCTGCTGTCATGCTTTTTAACCAAAAAGGATTTTCTGGCACGTCTGTCCGTGAAATCGCAAAGTCAGCTGATGTAAATGTTGCGCACATCTCCTACTATTTTAAAGGCAAAGGAGGCTTGATGGAACACTTAGTTTCAGAGTTTTACGAAGGCTACAGCAAAACGCTTGAAACAGCGGCAATCAATATCTCTTCTCAAAGCACGCAGGAACAGCTTCTCCAATTGGTTTTCGATATTTTATCCTATCAGCATAATCATCGTCAATTAACTCGTTTTGTCTACAGGGAAGTCACAATTGACTCCACGTTAATCAGGGAAATTATGTCGACATATTTAATGAAGGAAAAGTATATCTTCCAGCTGATCATTGAGGAAGGAGAAAAACAGCGTGAACATTTAACACTGCCGCTGCCTCATTTTATTCTCCAATTAAAATCTCTCTTGATGATGCCCTATCTCCAGCCTCAATATATTTCAGAAGTGCTCTACATGCAGCCGCACGAGCCGTATTTTTATAAAATGTATTTTGAAGAGATCAAGATTTGGATCAAAAGCGTCTTTCGGACAGGAGACGTGGCGCTTACCAATTAGCATCGTTCCAAAAACGCCTCATACGCATATCCGACATCTCCCGCTTGATGGGCATCAGACCCAAACACAAGCGGGATCTTCTTTTGCTTCGCTTCATTCAGCATCCAATCCTCGATATAAATACCGCCAGCGTACATTTTTCTTAAGCCGGAAGTATTGAAGTCGAGCTCCATTCCGTTTTTTTCAACGGCATTCAGACACTCAGAAACGAGACCGCGAATATCCTCTGACATGCTGTATGGAAACAGCTTGATGAATTTTTGGACGAGTGTGATGTGACCGACTCTTTTTGGCTTATAGACGCCGAGAGATGCTACAATGGAAGAATAGATACTCCGGTAATATTGTTCATATACAGCTTCAATGTTTCCACAGGCTGAAATCAGCTCTTTAAAGGTGTGCTCGTCATAATCAAGACACAGATAGGAAGAGCCTGTGCGCAAAAAATGAACGGATAAGATGCTGTCATCTAAATATGGCCCGTATGTGTCCAGGAATAATGTGATTTCGTCTTCAAATTCAGCAATATAATCGACTTCAAGCCCCGTCCGGATGGTAAGCTGTCCGCCATATTCTTTTTTCAATCTGGAAATTTCATGAATATAGCGTTCCAAAGAAGCTTGCGCCATCGCGCTGTCTTTCAGCGGCGTGGGATCGGTAAAAGAGGGGGGCAATGGGGCGTGTTCGGTAAAAGTAATCGATTCGAACCCTTTTTTTAAGGCTTCTTCTGCATATTGTCTGAGTGTGTCATTGGAGCCGTGAGGGCAAAATGGTGTGTGAATATGTCCGTCTCGCTTTTGCATTGATGTCACCCCGTGAAAAAATAGTCAAATCCTGCCGATTTTGCACAAAAAGTTTTTGATTTCTGGTCAAAAAATGTTTGTTACATGGTATCATAATAACAATGAAAACGACAGTTTTTCTCAATACATATCCTGAAATCTTTCTGAATAAATAAAACACCCTGACAGATTAAGGTAAACAGCAAGGGGGCTCATTATGGAGTTTGTCATTGGATTATTAATTGTACTGCTTGCGCTGTTTGCGGCAGGCTACTTTTTCAGGAAAAAAATCTACGCCGAAATCGACCGGCTGGAATCGTGGAAGATTGAAATTCTGAATCGGTCTATCGTGGAAGAAATGTCCAAAATTAAACATTTAAAAATGACGGGTCAGACAGAAGAGTTCTTTGAGAAGTGGCGTGAAGAATGGGATGAGATTGTCACAGCCCACATGCCGAAAGTTGAAGAGCTCCTTTATGATGCCGAGGAAAATGCAGACAAATACCGGTTTAAAAAGGCCAATCAAGTGCTCGTTCATATCGACGACCTGCTGACAGCGGCGGAATCAAGCATTGAAAAGATTCTTCGGGAAATCAGCGACCTTGTCACAAGTGAGGAAAAGAGCCGTGAAGAGATTGAACAGGTGAGGGAGCGCTATTCGAAATCTCGAAAAAACCTGCTGGCTTACAGCCACCTTTACGGGGACCTATATGACAGCCTTGAAAAGGATCTGGACGAAATTTGGAGCGGCATCAAACAATTTGAAGAAGAAACAGAAGGCGGAAACTATATTACTGCACGAAAAGTATTGCTTGAGCAGGACCGCAATCTTGAACGGCTTCAGTCATACATAGATGACGTGCCGAAGCTGTTAGCTGATTGTAAGCAGACGGTGCCCGGCCAGATTGCAAAGCTCAAGGACGGCTATGCAGAGATGAAAGAAAAAGGGTACAAGCTTGAGCATATCCAGCTTGATAAGGAATTAGAAAATCTGTCAAATCAGTTAAAACGGGCGGAGCATGTCCTGATGACTGAGCTGGATATTGATGAAGCGTCCGCAATTCTGCAGCTCATTGACGAAAATATTCATTCTGTTTATCAGCAGCTGGAGGGTGAAGTTGAAGCCGGCCAATCTGTACTAAGCAAAATGCCTGAATTGATTATTGCTTATGACAAGCTTAAAGAAGAGAAAGAACATACGAAGGCGGAAACTGAGCTGGTGAAGGAAAGCTACAGGCTGACAGCCGGCGAGCTTGGCAAACAGCAGGCTTTTGAAAAGCGCCTTGATGAAATTGGCAAGCTGCTATCATCCGTTAAAGATAAGCTCGATGCAGAGCATGTCGCCTACTCACTTTTAGTAGAAGAAGTTGCTTCAATAGAGAAGCAGCTTGAAGAAGTGAAAAAAGAGCATGCCGAGTATCGTGAAAATCTGCAAGCGCTGAGAAAAGAAGAGCTACAGGCGAGGGAGACGCTCAGCAATTTGAAAAAAACAATTTCTGAGACAGCAAGACTGCTGAAGACCAGCAACATTCCAGGCATTCCGAGCCATATTCAAGAGATGCTGGAGAACGCGCATCATCACATTCAAGAAACAGTCAATCAGCTAAACGAACTTCCATTAAATATGGAAGAAGCCGGAGCCCATTTGAAGCAGGCAGAAGATATCGTCAACAGGGCAAGCCGGGAATCAGAGGAACTTGTCGAACAAGTCATCCTCATTGAAAAAATTATTCAGTTCGGAAACCGGTTCAGAAGCCAGAACCACATTTTATCTGAACAGCTGAAAGAAGCGGAAAGACGTTTTTATGAATATGATTACAGTGAAGCGTATGAAATAGCAGCAGCCGCAGTTGAAAAAGCCGCACCGGGTGCTGTCCAAAAAATAGAATCGCAAAAGACAAAAGAGCATCAATATCAATAAAGTGTATATAAAAGGCCGGCGCATACATGCTCGGCCTTTTATATGTATTCAGAATATAAAAAAGCCTCATTGGATGTGGATCCAATAAGGCTTTTTGGTTTTTGCTAGTTGATATTAGCTGTTTTTTTATTCGAACCGGTAACAAGAGAAATCAGATAACCGGCAATGCCTCCAATGATTGCAGGGAGGACCCAGCCAAATCCTAAGCTGTAAAGCGGCAGCGATTGACTGAGAACTTTATTTAAAGAACCGAGTGGAATGCTTGCGGCATTCAGGCCATCGATAATACTAAAAATACCAGTTGCGATCAAACAAAGAATATATACTTCACGTCTGCCTTTAAATGATTTTTCAATAAATGAAAGCAGAATGATAACAATTGCTAACGGATAAATAGCTGATAAAATAGGAACAGAGAACAAAATGATATTTGACAGCCCAAAGTTAGAAATAATAAAGCTGAACACAGTGACAATCGTTACAACGGCTTTATAAGATAAAGAAGGAATCAGCTTTGAGAAATAATTTCCGCATGAAGAGACAAGGCCAATGCTTGTAGTCAAGCACGCGAATAGGATAGCGACACCTAAAATGATATTTCCTAATGATCCAAACAGGTGCTGTGAAGATTCAGATAAAATTTTGCTTCCTGCACCGAGGAGTCCTACAGAATCTGTGCTTGTTGCTCCTAAATAGGCGAGTGAAACGTAAACCAGACCGAGTCCCGCTGCTGCAACAAGACCCGCTTTAATACATACAGAAGCAACTGATTTACGGCTGGTGATGCCTCTGTCCTTAACAGCATTGACAACGACAATTCCGAACACGATAGAAGCAAGTGCATCCATTGTTTTATAGCCTTCTAAAAATCCTTTAAACAATGATCCGGAAGCATACGCTTCAAGCGGTGACCGAATGTCCCCCATCGGCGTTATGATGCTTTTGATGACTAATATAGCAATAACAGCAAGCAAAATAGGTGTTAAAACTTTTCCAATACGGTCAACAAGCTTTGTAGGATTTAAAGCCAGATAGTACGTAATAGCGAAAAAAATAAATGTGAAAACAAGCAGCGCGACCCAAGAAGGTATCCCGCTTACAAACGGTACAGCGGCAATCTCATAAGAGACTGTGCCTGTCCGCGGAATCGCGAACAGCGGTCCGATTGTTAAATATAGAACGACTGTAAAAATTGTTCCGAAGACCGGATGTGCTTTATCAGCAAGGCCTTTGGCATCCGTCCCTGTTAAAGCGACAGCTACAACACCTAAAAGCGGCAGGCCGACACCCGTCACGAGAAAGCCAGCCATCGCTTTCCAAACATTTTCCCCGGCTGCTTGTCCAAGTTCCGGCGGAAATATCATATTTCCTGCGCCAAAGAACAGTGCAAAGAGCATAAGCCCAATCGCGATCGTTTCCTTGGCTGATAGTGATGATTTCATAATGAATAAATCCTCCTAATTTTACTATGGTAGAATATTCTGTCAATTAATTGTCAGATAATATGACGAAAGTAACAAATCTAATTATAGGTGAATGCATGAAGAAGTCAATAGTAATTTTATTTACTTTTTCAGCAGTAATTTGTTATGGTAACATATAAAATTAGTTTTGTATCGCTTTCATATTAAAGGAGTAAAATGATGTTATATTTAGACAATAGTTCAACAACGAAGCCTTATGACGAAGTCTTGAACGTGTATGAACAGACAAGCAGCCGATATTTTGGCAATCCTTCATCTTTGCACCGATATGGAGCCGAAACGGAACAGCTGCTTCAGGCAGCTAAAAATCAAATCAGAAGGTCCTTAGGCCTAAAAAAATATGATATTGTATTTACGTCAGGCGCCACAGAAGCCAATAATGCGGCTTTAAAAGGAGCAGCTTTGTCAAAAATAAAAACAGGCAAACATATCATTGCCACTTCTATTGAACATCCATCCGTTACGGAATCGTTAGAACAGCTGAAAGAGTTGTTCGGGTTTGATGTTACTTATCTTCCAGTGAATGAAGACGGATTTGTTTCTATTGAAGAACTAAAAGCAGCCATCCGTCCCGATACCGTCCTTGTCAGCATGATGCATGTGAACAATGAAGTCGGTTCCGTGCAGCCGATTGAAGAGGCAGGAGAAGTGCTGAAAGAGCACTCGAACATTTTGTTTCACGTCGATTATGTGCAGGGCATCTATAAAGTGCCCTTGGCAATTGAAAAGGCCGGCATTGATCTATGTACAATATCAGGGCATAAATTTCACGGTCTAAAGGGGACAGGCGCACTTATTGTAAAAGAAGGAACACGCCTTATTCCGCTCATAACGGGAGGCTCTCAGCAAAAAGGCATACGGGCCGGAACGGAACATACTGCGGGTGCGGTTTCGCTTGCCAAGGCCATTAATCTTGCCGCTGCTGATTTTGCTACACGGCTTGATACGATGACTGCCGCAAAGGGATTGTTTATGAAAAGGCTGAGTGAAATTGAGGGCGTCGTTATCAACACGCCTCAAATGAATAGCGCACCGCACATTATTAATTTCTCTGTACCGGGGATTAAAGCAGAAGTGCTTTTACACATGCTTGAGGAACAGGATATATTCGTCTCCACAACATCAGCTTGCTCAGCAAAAGAACATAAGCCCAGTAAAGTTCTCTTACAGATGAGCAAAGGAGAGCAGATTGCAGGAAGCAGCATCAGAATCAGTTTAAATTACAGCCAGACAAGCGATGTGGCAGAACCATTTATGAACGCACTTCGTCCTGGCATCAAAAAATTAAGGGAAATGATGAGGTAGATCATGAATTACGATCATATATTAATCCGTTTTGGGGAAATTTCGACCAAAGGCAAAAACAGAAAAAGCTTTATTGAGCGCTTAAAACAAAACGTGAGACTCGTTTTGAAAGACTATCAGAATTTAAAATACTTTTCCAATAGGGATCGCATGACGATTACATTAAATGGTGAGGACCCTGAATCCCTTTTTCCTCATTTAAAGCAGGTGTTTGGGATTCAAAGCTTCAGCCTGGCGATTAAGTGTGACAGCCGCCTTGATGATATTAAGGCAACTGCTCTGCAGGCTATCAAGGATCAGTATAAACCAGGTGATACGTTTAAAGTTGCGACAAAGAGAGCGTATAAACAATTTGAATTAGATACAAACCAGATGAACGCTGAAATCGGCGGCCATATTTTGCGAAATACAGAAGGCTTGACGGTCGATGTCCGCAACCCAGACATCCCGCTCAGAATCGAAATCAGGGAAGAAGCAACATTTTTGACAATTCGTGATGAAAAAGGTGCAGGCGGGCTGCCAGTTGGTTCAGCAGGAAAAGCGATGCTAATGCTTTCCGGCGGTTTTGACAGTCCTGTAGCCGGTTTTTATGCGATGAAACGGGGGCTGTCGGTAGAAGCTGTTCATTTCTTCAGTCCGCCATACACTAGTGAGCGCGCAAAGCAAAAGGTAATGGATCTGGCAAAATGCCTGTCCCGTTTTGGGGGAAGCATGACGCTTCATATCGTTCCATTTACAAAAACGCAAGAGCTCATCCAAAAACAAATTCCTGAAAATTACACTATGACGGCAACCCGCCGCCTTATGCTCCAGATTGCCGACAGAATCAGAGAAAAGAGAAACGGGCTTGCCATCATTACGGGAGAAAGCCTCGGTCAGGTAGCGAGCCAAACGCTTGAAAGCATGTATGCGATTAATGCGGTGACGTCAACACCGATTTTGCGTCCGTTAATCGCCATGGATAAAACAGAAATCATCGAAAAATCACGGGAAATCGGCACTTATGAGACAAGCATTCAGCCGTTTGAAGATTGCTGCACGATCTTTACGCCGCCAAGCCCGAAAACACGCCCTAAAAAAGAGAAAATTGAACACTTTGAAAGCTTTGTTGATTTCGAGCCGTATATTCAAGAAGCCGTAGATAACATTGAGACAATGACCCTGTATAGCGAACAAGAAGCTAACGATAAATTCGCTGAACTCTTTTAAATCAATTTTCAGCTCCTGTATACAATTACCAAAGTTTTTCTGAATGAAGCCATGTGTTTTAACACATTCTATACTCACAAGGAGGTGAGACACATGGCTAACAATAACTCAGGTAACAGCAACAACCTTTTAGTACCAGGAGCTGCTCAAGCGATCGACCAAATGAAATTAGAAATCGCTTCTGAATTCGGTGTAAACCTTGGAGCAGACACAACTTCTCGCGCTAACGGTTCTGTTGGAGGAGAGATCACAAAACGTCTTGTATCTTTTGCTCAACAAAACATGGGCGGAGGACAATTCTAATTTACAATTTCACATAATGGCTTTGGAGTGGGGGTATCCCCACTCCTTTTCGTTTTTTACATATAAAAAAGGACCAGCGGCCTATAAAATCTATGTTTACAGAGGCTGTTTTTAGGCATATCCTTACGGAAAGAGCCTGTATTTATGTATAATGGGTGGAGAAAGTGAGGAGTTGTTCGTGTTAAAACGTGAAGATTTAATCGCCCCTATGCAATATAATTTAGTGAATGAAATGGAAAAGTTTAGTGCCGCTGGACAAAAAACCGCTCTTCTATGGGAGGATGAGTCGGGCAAGCAAGAATCATGGTCGTATGAAAAGCTGATGGAAGAAACAAATAAAATCGGAGCGGTCTTAGCTAATCTTGGATTTAAAAAGGGAGACAAGCTGATTGTAATGGTTCCGCGGGTGCTTGAAGCCTATGCAGTTTATATGGCTATCCTGAAATCAGGAATGGTCGTCATTCCGTGCTCTGAAATGCTTCGCGCGAAGGATCTTGAATACCGGATTGAACATGCAGAGGTAAAAGGCGCCATCGTCTATTCCGAATTTATCGGCGCTTTCCGTGATGTCAGTACGGCTGACAAACTGATTACACTGTCTATTGGTGAGAATGATGCCGGCTGGAAAAATCTCTTATCAATTGAAGCGGACGGAAGCCAATTTAAAACAGCTGACACAACAAGAGATGATATGGCTTTCTTATCTTATACTTCCGGCACAACAGGTCAGCCGAAAGGTGTTGTACATACACATGGATGGGCATTTGCTCATTTAAAAACTTCTGCCGGCGCTTGGCTTGATATTTCTGAAAAGGATACCGTTTGGGCGACTGCTGCCCCTGGCTGGCAAAAGTGGGTGTGGAGTCCATTTTTAGCAGTATTAGGCAGCGGAGCAACGGGTTTTGTGTACCATGGCAGATTCAAAGCAGAAAAATATCTAGAGCTTTTAAACCGCTACAAAATCAATGTTTTCTGCTGTACGCCGACAGAATACCGCTTAATGGCGAAGGTCGAAGGCTTGGAGCGCTTTGATCTTTCTGCCCTTCACAGCGCTGTTTCCGCAGGCGAGCCGCTCAACCGTGAAGTCATTGATGTTTTCCAAAAGCACTTTGGCATTAAGGTACGGGACGGATACGGCCAAACAGAAAGCACGCTATTAGTCGGTGTTTTGAAAGATACGGCTATTAAACCGGGAAGCATGGGAAAACCAACACCGGGAAATCAGGTGGAAATCATTAATGAAGACGGTGAAGTCTGCAAACCTGGTGAGGTTGGCGATATCGCTGTTCACCTCAGCACGCCTGCGCTCTTTAAAGAATATTTTAAAGATCCGGAAAGAATGAAAACACAAATTCGCGGCGATTATTTCCTAACGGGAGACAGAGCAAGAAAAGATGAGGAAGGTTACTTCTGGTTTGAAAGCCGAAATGACGATATCATTATCAGCTCTGGCTACACGATCGGGCCATTCGAGGTGGAAGACGCGCTTGTTAAGCACCCTGAAGTAAAAGAGTGTGCTGTTGTCGCAAGCCCTGATGAAATCAGAGGCTCCATCGTAAAGGCATACGTTGTCCTGCAAAATCATGAAAAACGAAGTGATGAGCTTGTCAAAATACTGCAAAATCATGTGAAGACGATTACCGCTCCATACAAATACCCTAGAGAAATTGAATTTGTGGAAAGTCTGCCGAAAACGGCTTCTGCCAAGATCAGACGAGTGGAATTAAGAAAACGTGAAGAACAGCTCAAAGCCAATAAAAAGGCGTAAAGAAAGAGAGTGAACGTGAATGAAGGCGATATGGCACGGCGGTTTCATTTATACAATGCTCGAAGAAGGCGATCGGACAGAGGCAGTTTATGTTGAGGATGGTGTCATAAAAGGCACCGGCAGCTATGAACATCTGAAGGAAATGTACGGCTCCCTGGAAACAGAAGAAATCAGCCTGAATGGAGCAGTGATGTTTCCCGGTTTTGTTGACAGCCATTTACATTTGATCGGCCACGGCGAAAAACAGCTTCAGTTTGATCTGTCCGCACTGACGTCTAAAGAAGCGATTTTACAGGCTGCAAAGGAAAAAGAGCGGCAGCTACCTAAAGACGAGTGGCTCATTGGAGAGGGCTGGAATGAAAATCAGTTTGAGACACCGGACTATTTGAATAAGCATGATTTAGACCGCCTGTTTCCAGACAGGCCCGTCTTGCTCAAGCGAGTATGCCGGCATGCAATAGCCGTTAATTCTGCGGCTCTTCAAGCGGCGGGAATTTCAAGAAATACTCCTGAGCCTGACGGAGGCGTCATCGTAAAAGATGCAAATGGCGAGCCGACGGGCCTCCTTTTTGATAAGGCGCAGGATTTGATTCTGAAGGCTGTCCCGCCGGTCTCCCAGCACTATGTTGATGAGGCATTAACGGCTGCAATAGAGGACTGCTGGACAAAAGGCCTGACAGGCGGACATTCGGAAGACTTGTCCTATTATGGCGATGTTTCGGTGCCGATGAAAGCTTATGAGAAAGCTGCCGCTAGCGGAAAGTATCCGTTCCGCTGCCATCTGCTCGTTCATCATGAAGCTGTCGACCGATGGGAGCAGCTGGAGAAGCCGTCAGGCCCGTATGTGGAGTTTGGAGCGATGAAAATCTTTGCGGACGGGGCGCTTGGCGGGAGAACGGCTTTATTGAAAGAACCATATCAGGATGATCCATCAACACATGGTGTTCAGGTTCATGATGACGAAACCCTTGACCGCCTCATTCGAAAAGCAAGAGAAAAAGGGATGGAGGTTGCAGTTCATGCAATCGGCGATCTTGCTTTTGAAAAAGTGCTCAACGCAATAGAAAAGCATCCGCCCCAAAACGGCCGGCATGATCGGCTTATTCATGCTCAAGTGCTTGATAGCGAATTAATCGAGAGAGCAGCTAACATGCCGATCGCGCTTGATCTTCAGCCGCATTTCGTTGCAAGCGATTTTCCGTGGGTCATTGACCGTCTCGGAAAAGACCGGATGAAGACATCATTTGCCTGGAAAACCTTGATGTCTAAAGGCATTTTATGCGCGGGCGGTTCAGACGCTCCGATTGAGCCTGTTGACCCGCTTCTTGGGATCCAATCCGCGGTGCTTCGCAAGAGCAGTCATGAGCATAACGGGCCAAGCTATAATGAAAGTGAATGTTTACCTGTATATGAAGCGATAAAACTTTATACAGAAGGAAGCGCCGGGATCATTTATAAAGAGAAGTCACGCGGAAAAATTGCGGAAGGCTATGACGCGGATTTTACAGTTCTCAGTGGTGATCCGTTTGCCATTGACCCCGCACAGCTTCATCTATTAGATGTCAAAAAAACCGTGATCAACGGTCAGATTGTATATGAGAAATAACAAAAGGACAGGCAGAGGCCTGTCCTTTATTTTCTATAAAAAAGTACGCTTCACTTTCTCCCAAAATGAATTGTCTTTTAGTTTGACCGTTTTTATTTTTTTGTCAGACAGTTTAATTTCAATCGTTTTCACATTTCTCGTGCTGAGTGCTTCATTGTCCAAGCCTATGATTGGGTGTTCGTTGCCGTCCTGCACCACACGAAGGGTCAGCTTTCGGTCAGAGCTGAGGACAAATGGCGAGCCGAGTGTCCGGTAGGTGTTATTGTTAAGGGATGCAAGCTCTGATACCTGCATGCATGGAAGCAGCGGATCAACAACCGCTCCTGCAACAGACTTGTTATAGGCGGTGCTGCCTGTAGGCGTTGAGATAATCATCCCGTCACCTCTAAACGTTTCAAAGTGCAGATCGTCAATCAGCACGTCCATCACAAAGGTTTTAATGATGCTTGAACGGATGGATACCTCGTTTAAGCAGTGAAAAGGACTGGCATGATCCACTGTCACTTCAATCAGCGGATATTTTCTGACTTCAATTTGTTCAAACGTCATTGCATCGACCATTTTTTCTCGCTCATCACTATGAAAGTCGCAATATAAATGAGCTTTCCCCTTTTTGGTAATGCCGACGTACAAGCAGTCGTCGCGAAAATTCGTCTTTCTGACTGCCTGCAAAAATGTGCCGTCCCCGCCAATGCTGGCAATAATATTGGCATCTGAGTGCTGGTTCACAACGGTAAATCCATGCTCTTCAGCCAATTGTGTTAACGAGCGGGCTTGTTCGTTTGTTTCCTGGTCCTGTTTGTGAAAAAAATAAACATTACGGCGTTGATCGGTCATATCCCATTTCCCCTTTGCTGTCATATTTAAGTTTTTCTGCCATCCAGTATTTGTGATAAAATACCTTTGGCCATAAGTGTACCACGTTTGCCGGCAGCTCGTTAAGCCGAAGCTTTCTCATGAAGTGAAACATTTTTCAAATTGAATCGTATAATGAGAGAGTTTGGAAAAAGGAGGAGAAAAGATGAATGCAAAAAGATGGATCGCATTAGTGATAGCTCTGGGGATTTTCGGCGTGTCTATTATCGTCAGCATCTCTATGAGTTTCTTTGAAAGCGTCAAAGGCGCTCAAACGGATCTTACATCGTTGACGGATGAATCGCAGGAAAAGACGCTGGAAAACGGCAGTCTCTCAAGTAAAATTGCCGTATTAGAGGTCAGCGGCACCATCCAGGATAATGGGGACTCAAGCAGTCTGCTTGGTGCAGACGGATATAACCACAGAACGTTCTTAAAAAACCTTGAGCGCGCAAAAGATGACAAGACGGTCAAAGGTATCGTTCTGAAGGTGAATTCTCCGGGCGGCGGAGTGTATGAAAGTGCTGAAATACATAAGAAATTAGAAGAAATCAAGAAAGAAACAAAAAAACCTATTTACGTATCAATGGGTTCGATGGCAGCTTCCGGAGGCTATTACATCTCAACGGCGGCTGATAAGATTTTTGCGACACCGGAAACCCTGACCGGGTCACTCGGCGTCATTATGGAAAGCGTCAATTATTCAAAGCTTGCCGATAAGCTCGGCATTTCTTTTGAAACAATTAAGAGCGGGGCTCATAAGGACATTATGTCTCCTTCACGTGAGATGACGAAAGAAGAAAAAAACATCATGCAATCGATGGTTGATAATTCGTATGAGGGCTTTGTTGATGTTATTTCAAAAGGCCGCGGCATGTCGAAAGCAGAGGTAAAGAAAATTGCGGACGGCCGCGTGTATGATGGACGGCAGGCGAAAAAATTGAATCTCGTTGATGAGCTTGGTTTTTATGATGACACCATTTCGGCCATGAAAAAGGATCACAAGGATTTGAAAAACGCCTCTGTCATTTCTTATGAGGAAAGCTTCGGATTAGGCTCATTGTTTTCCATGGGCGCAAACAAAATGTTTAAAAGTGAAATTGATTTTTTAAATATGAGAGAAATGCTTTCGCAATCCGGTTCGCCGAGAATGATGTATCTCTATGCGAAGTAGGAGGGAACAATAATGGACGCGACATATGAAGAGTTAGAGCGCAATGACATCAAAGGCCCGCAAGAAGCGGAGCAGCTGACACATGCCTATGCTGGCTTTTGGGTTCGTTTCTGGGCTTTCCTGCTTGATTGGCTCGTGGTATGGGGATTAAACCATTTACTCGTTTCTCCCCTCTTTACCGTATTGGAACTGCCGAAAACATCCGGCATATTTACCTTCTCGGCCTACAGTGTGACAACGCTTATTGTTTATCTTGCCTATTTCGCATTAATGACAAAATACTTCAGGCAGACGCTGGGCAAAATGGTGTTCGGCCTCAAAGTGGTTTCTGTGAAGCAAGATTGCAAGCTGACATGGAGTACAGTGATTTTTCGTGAAGTGGTTGGACGGTATATTGATAAGATTTGGATTTTATATATCGTTGTTGCTTTTTCACCTACAAAACAAGGGATTCATGATTACATCGCGGATACCACCGTGGTGCATGAAAAATTATACCGCAAATAACTGATAACCCGGACCTCTGTCCGGGTTTATTTTTTTAGGATTTGGCGATAATGCTCCTAGAGGAAGTGAAGAATATGGTGTATGCACTGACAGCCATTCTTATTCTCATAGGGATCGTCCTGCTTTTTAGAATGAAAATCCATGTTGCGCTGGAGTATCTTCATGCCGATGATAATGACAAATTGACATTGAAAATTACGGCGCTGTTTGGCCTTATAAGGATCAAAAAAACAATCCCGGCGATTAAGCTGAACAAAGAAGACGGAACAGTGGATATCAAACAAAAAACTGAATCTAAAATGAAAAAAAGCAGCGGAAAGAAGAAAATCACACAAAACGATGTGCAGCAAAGCATTAATAAGATTGAAATGCTTTTGCATCAGGTCACCAGATTACGGAAAATCAGCGCCTCTTTTCTCGCTCATTTACATATCACAAAACTGGAATGGATTACAGTTATCGGAATTCAGGACGCGGCAGTGACAGGTGTGATAACAGGTGCTGTATGGGGTGTGAAAGGCGGTATCGCAGCGATGCTCTACGACCACCTGGACTTTGTAAATAAACCTGTCTATGAAGTGATCCCTTCGTTTCAAGTCCCGGTTTCCAAGACCCATTTTCAGTGTATATTCTTTTTTCGCTTTGGACATGCTATGCTTGCAGCTTTCAAATTCGTCAAATACGGGCGGGAGCTATCCGTATTAAAGAAGAATCCGTCGGCTCGAATGACTTCAAAGAATGATTCATCAGTTTAAGGAGGAAGCGTATATGGCAGACCATCCCATCCAAGGTTTAATGAAAACCGCAATGGAAAACTTGAAGGAAATGATTGATGTTAACACCATCATCGGAGATCCAGTAGAAACGCCTGATGGAAGTGTGATTTTAACTGTTTCTAAAGTCGGATTCGGATTCGCCGCAGGCGGAAGCGAGTTTGGCGGAAAGCCGGCCGAAAAGAAATCGGAAGACGATGAGACAAGAGAACAAAAACTTCCTTTCGGAGGCGGAAGCGGGGGCGGTGTGTCCATTACGCCGATCGCGTTTTTAATTGTCGGATCGACAGGGATCAGAATGCTTCATCTAGATGAAAATACTCATTTAATAGAGAAAATTTTAGACGCAGCCCCTCAAACACTTGAACGCATTCAGCAAATGTTCAAGAAAAATAACAAGAACCAAAGCCAGGGCCAAAATCAAAACCAAATGAACAATATGAATTATTAAAAAAGGTTAACTGCGCCGGCCGCAGTTAACTTTTTTTTGGCATAAACTTTGCAGTTTGCAGGAAACTTTACTATGATAGAGACATACATACAAAAGGGAGGAATTATAATGGCTGAAATTACATTCAAAGGCGGTCCGGTTACACTTGTCGGACAGGAAGTGAAGGTAGGAGATCAAGCTCCTGATTTCACAGTGCTGACTAACAGCCTTGAAGAAAAATCGTTAGCTGACATGAAAGGAAAGGTAACGATTATTTCTGTTATCCCTTCAATTGATACAGGTGTTTGTGATGCACAAACACGCCGTTTTAACGAAGAAGCTGCAAAGCTTGGAGATGTCAACGTCTACACAATAAGTGCAGACCTTCCATTTGCACAAGCGCGCTGGTGCGGTGCTAACGGAATCGACAAAGTGGAAACACTGTCTGACCACAGAGATATGTCATTTGGCGAAGCGTTCGGTGTGTATATTAAAGAACTTCGTCTGCTTGCGCGTTCCGTATTTGTCCTTGATGAGAACGGAAAAGTCGTTTACGCTGAATATGTAAGCGAAGCAACAAACCACCCGAACTATGAAAAGCCAATTGAGGCTGCTAAGGCATTAGTGAAGTAAGCAGGGAAAAAAGCTCCAGGCTGCCGCCGGAGCTTTTTTCATGGCAAGGAGGAACACATATGCAAAAAGACCATGTAGGTGCGGTGTATGAGCTGTTAGACGAAGCCGCGATTATTATAAAGAATGAGTTGCAGATTTCATATATAGAGGCCCTGGCCGAAGCAGGAGAAATGTATTTTCTTGAAAAAACAGATCAGCTGAAACTGCCTGCTGATCAGAAAACCAAACAGCTTCAGGCTCTGCTTGAAAAAGCGGAATTCGGCACATATGAGCATGAGTGGGTGCGCAAAGCTTTTCAGCTTGCCGTCCTTAAAGGAATGAAGGATATCTCTCATCCGAACAGACAAATGACGCCGGATACGATCGGGCTTTTCATCAGCTATTTGGTGAATAAGTTTATGGCGGATAAAAAGGAACTGACCGTTCTTGATCCAGCCTTGGGAACCGGAAACCTTCTGTTTACCGTGCTGAACCAGCTGTCTGAAAAAACGGCAACCAGCTTTGGCATTGAAATTGATGATGTGCTCTTGAAGATTGCGTATGCCCAAGCGAACCTTCTGAAAAAAGAGCTTGAGCTTTTCCATCAGGACAGCCTTGAGCCTTTGTTTATCGATCCAGTGGACACGGTCATTTGTGATTTGCCAGTCGGCTATTATCCGAATGACGAAGGAGCAGAAGCGTTTGAGCTCAGAGCTGACGAAGGCCATTCCTTCGCGCATCATCTGTTTATTGAACAGAGCGTCAAGCATACCAAACCGGGCGGCTACTTATTTTTTATGATTCCGAATCATTTGTTTGAGAGCTCCCAAAGCGGCAAGCTGAAGCAGTTTTTCAAAGATAAGGTTCATATCAACGCGCTGTTGCAGCTGCCAAAATCTATTTTTAAAGACGAAGCTCATGCCAAGAGCATTCTTGTGCTTCAGAAACAAGGAGAGAAGACGAAAGCGCCGGGGCAAATTTTGCTTGCGAATCTTCCGTCTTTCTCCAATCAAAAGGCGATGCTTGATATGATGGCTCAATTTGATGAATGGTTTAAAAAAGAAAAGTAAGTGTTTTAAAAGCAGCTTAGGCAGCCGTATGAGATGGATGCCTAAGCTGTTTTTATTTATGCTTTTGAAGACCGGACGTGACGAATTGAATCCATCTTTGAAACACAAAATACAGAGGGAAAAACCGCAAATTGTAAGCGTTCATCAATACAAAACCTATAGGGGATGTGTCTGAAAATAACGACTTCTTATTGTAAGCGTTATCAATACACAAGTTGACTTGAAAAGCAGACATGACAATGTTTAAATGGAAAAGTCAGATATTTTTCGGAGAAGATGTTGATATTCACCGGGAAAAAGTACGAAAAACGAAGTTGTTGATACAGAGTATAAAGGAGCGTCAATCATGTCCAAAATTATTGCAATTAACGCAGGAAGCTCGTCTTTGAAATTTCAGCTTTTCGAAATGCCTTCAGAAACCGTTTTAACGAAGGGTTTAGTTGAACGAATCGGTATCGCCGACAGCGTATTCACAATTTCTGTGAACGGCGAAAAAAATACAGAAGTAACAGATATTCCGGATCATGCGGTAGCTGTTAAAATGCTGCTGAATAAGTTAACGGAATTTGGCATTATTAAAGACTTGAATGAAATTGACGGAATTGGCCACCGTGTCGTTCACGGCGGAGAAAAATTCAGCGATTCTGTTTTATTAACGGATGAAACCATTAAGGAAATCGAAGATATTTCTGAATTGGCACCGCTTCACAATCCGGCAAATATCGTTGGAATTAAAGCGTTCAAAGAAGTGCTTCCAAATGTTCCTGCGGTAGCTGTATTTGATACGGCATTCCACCAAACAATGCCTGAGCAGTCTTACCTGTACAGCTTGCCGTATGAATACTATGAAAAATTCGGCATCCGTAAATACGGCTTCCACGGCACTTCACATAAATATGTAACTGAGCGTGCGGCAGAGCTTCTCGGCCGTCCGTTAAAAGACTTGCGCCTGATTTCCTGCCACCTTGGAAACGGAGCAAGTATTGCAGCTGTTGAAGGCGGAAAATCAATTGATACATCTATGGGCTTTACGCCGCTTGCCGGTGTTGCAATGGGTACGCGCTCTGGAAACATCGACCCTGCCCTGATCCCATACATCATGGAGAAAACAGGCCAAACGGCTGACGAAGTACTGAATACATTAAACAAAAAAAGCGGACTGCTTGGCATTTCCGGTTTCTCTAGCGATCTTCGGGACATCGTTGAAGCAACGAAAGAAGGAAATGAGCGCGCGGAAACGGCTCTTGAAGTATTCGCAAGCAGAATCCACAAATACATCGGTTCTTACGCTGCAAGAATGAGCGGTGTAGATGCGATCATCTTTACTGCCGGTATCGGTGAAAACAGTGTGGAAGTCAGAGAACGCGTTCTTCGCGGTTTAGAATTCATGGGCGTATACTGGGATCCTGCGCTTAATAACGTGCGCGGCGAGGAAGCTTTCATCAGCTATCCGCATTCTCCAGTAAAAGTCATGATCATTCCGACTGATGAAGAAGTCATGATTGCGCGCGACGTTGTTCGTTTAGCAAAATAAATCGCATGAAAGCACATTCTCTTGAATGTGCTTTTTTGTTGATGCATGATAGTGACAGACAGATAACATAAAAGAGGTGAGCCAATGAGCGTTCAAGAGCATAAACAAGAAGCTCCCGATATCGTTCGGTGCAAAGTGATTACTGTCAGTGACACGAGGACAGAGGAAACCGATAAAAGCGGCAAGCTGATGATCTCGCTTTTAAAAGAAACCGGTTATCACATTGCTGCATATGAAATTGTAAAAGACGAAAAGGATGCTTTGCAGCGGTCAGTGCTTGCGGGATGCATGGATGAACAGACAGACGCGGTACTCTTAAACGGAGGGACAGGCATAGCAGATCGGGATGTCACAATTGAAGCCATTACGCCGCTGTTTTCAAAAGAACTGCCCGGCTTTGGGGAAATATTCAGGATGCTGAGTTATACAGAGGACATTGGCTCTGCCGCAATCATGTCGAGAGCAACAGCCGGTGTCATTCAGCATACCGCTGTTTTCTCAACGCCAGGCTCAAGCGGCGCGGTAAAGCTGGCAATGAATCAGCTGATTATTCCCGAACTTGCACATGTGGTCAGAGAAATCAGAAAAGACAAGTAAATGAATAAATACTACGAAACTTCACCTGAAATTTAGGTGAAGTTTTTTTTATAAAAGGCTTGAAAAAACGAAACGTACTTGTTAAAGTGTATACATACAAAATGTATTTTTATTAAAAATAATTTATTTTTATACAAAATAGAAACACGGTTGAGAGGGGATTTTTATCATGTCAGAACAGAAAAAAGTCGTATTAGCATACTCAGGAGGTCTTGATACTTCCGTCGCAATAAAATGGCTTCAAGAGCAAGGATATAATGTAATCGCCTGCTGCCTGGATGTCGGTGAGGGCAAAGATTTGGCATTTGTTCAGCAGAAAGCGCTTGAAGTCGGCGCGACAAACTCCTACGTGATCGATGCAAAAGAAGAATTTGCACAGGATTACGCGCTTATCTCTTTGCAGGCCCACACGATGTATGAAGGAAAATACCCGCTTGTTTCGGCATTATCTCGACCGCTGATCGCGAAAAAACTGGTTGAAATTGCGGAAAAAGAAGATGCACAGGCGATTGCCCACGGATGCACAGGGAAGGGAAATGACCAGGTTCGTTTCGAAGTCTCTATTAAATCATTAAACCCTGACCTTGAAGTCATCGCGCCGGTTCGCGAATGGCAGTGGTCACGTGAAGAAGAAATTGAATATGCGGCAAGCCGCGGCATTCCGATTCCGATCAATCTTGACAGCCCGTATTCTATCGACCAAAACCTCTGGGGACGCGCCAATGAGTGCGGCATTTTAGAAGATCCATGGGCGGCGCCGCCAGAAGGTGCATACGATTTAACAGCTCCGCTGGAAAAAACGCCGGACACGCCGGAAGTGATTGAAATTGCATTTGAACAAGGCGTGCCTGTCTCCATTAACGGCGTATCTTACACGCTTTCTGAACTGATTTTGAAACTGAATGAAATGGCAGGCGCACACGGTGTCGGACGTATCGACCACGTGGAAAACCGCCTTGTCGGCATTAAATCCCGGGAAGTATACGAATGCCCTGGTGCGATCACACTTATCAAGGCACATAAGGAATTAGAAGATTTGACACTGGTGAAAGAGGTTGCACACTTTAAACCGATCATCGAGCAAAAAATGTCAGAAATCATTTACAACGGCTTATGGTTTTCACCGTTAAAAGACGCGCTGCACGCTTTCTTAAAAGAAACGCAAAAGCATGTCACAGGCATTGTCCGCGTGAAGCTGTTTAAAGGCCATGCAATAGTAGAAGGGCGTAAATCAGAATATTCTCTATATGATGAAAAACTTGCAACATATACAAAAGACGATGCGTTTGATCACCATGCGGCAATTGGATTTATCGAGCTTTGGGGACTTCCGACAAAAGTGAACAGCATCGTGAAAAAGAAGGAGCAGATTAAAGCATGAAGAAGCTTTGGGGAGGCCGGTTTCAAAAAACACCGGAAAAATGGGTCGACGAGTTCGGCGCGTCCATATCATTTGACCAAAATTTAGTCACTGAAGACATAACAGGGTCTCTCGCACATGCTGCCATGCTGAAAAAATGCGGTATCCTGACAGCGGAAGAAGAGCTGAAAATCCGCGAGGGACTGAATACCCTTTTGCAAAAAGCAGAGGAGGGAGCATTGGAATTCTCAGTCGATTATGAGGATATTCATTTGAACATAGAGAAAATGCTCATTGACGAAATCGGCCCGCTCGGCGGCAAGCTGCATACCGGCAGAAGCCGGAATGACCAGGTGGCGACTGACATGCATTTATACTTGAAGAATCATGTCGGCCACATCATCGAGCTGATTGAGGCTTTCCAAAGTGCGCTGATTGAAAAGGCGGAAGCGAACGTTGAAACGATTCTGCCGGGTTACACACATCTGCAGCGCGCCCAGCCGATTTCATTCGCTCACCATCTGCTTGCGTATTTCTGGATGCTTGAGCGCGACAAGGAACGTTTTCAGGATTCAATGAAGCGGATTAACAAATCTCCGCTCGGCTGCGGGGCGCTCGCGGGAACAACTTTCCCAATCGACCGTGATTATTCAGCGGAACTGCTCGGCTTTGATTCCATTTATGAAAACAGCTTGGACGGCGTCAGTGACAGAGACTTCATTTTGGAGTTTTTAAGCAACAGCAGTATGCTGATGATGCACCTATCCCGTTTCTCTGAAGAAATCATTTTATGGTGCTCGCAGGAGTTTAAATTCATCGAGCTTGACGATACGTACGCAACAGGAAGCAGCATGATGCCGCAAAAGAAAAACCCTGATATGGCGGAGCTGATCCGCGGCAAAACAGGGCGCGTATACGGCGATATGATGGGTCTGTTTACGACCATGAAAGGACTTCCGCTCGCTTACAACAAAGATCTGCAGGAAGACAAAGAGGGCATGTTTGACACGGTGAAAACGGTGGAGGGCAGCCTGCAAATCTTCACAGGCATGATCCAAACAATGATTGTAAACAAAGACGTCATGAAGCAAGCGACAAAACAAGACTTTTCAAATGCGACGGAACTGGCCGATTATTTAGCTAAGAAAGGAATGCCGTTCAGAGAAGCGCATGAAGTGGTCGGGAAACTTGTGTACACATGCATTGAAAGAGGGATCTATTTAAGCGATATGCCATTTGGCGAGTTTCAGCAGGCGAGCACACTATTTGAAGAAGATATTTACACTGTGTTAGATCCTTACTACGCAGTTGAAAAAAGATTGAGCGCCGGGGGCACTGGATTCAAACAGGTGGAGCAGGCGCTTGAGAAAGCGAAAGCCTGCGTCGCGGCAGGAGTTTGTTAAAATTTCCTTCATAAAATCCCGTCATTATAGCCAACCTACCTCTATAATGATGGGAGGCAGAATGATGAAAAAAGAACCGGAACGCTATATTTATGATGAACAAGAAAGCCAGGAGACAACAAGGCTCATTTCAGAAGCATATCAAAGCGGTTATGTCGATATGCCTGATCAGGAGTCTTCATCTCCTGCAGAATAAGCTGTCTATACAGGCAGCTTTTTTTGTATGCCAAAGTGTAAAAAGTGATATTGCAAGCCTTTTATAGTAAAGTAGAAGAAGAAACACTTTATTGAAAGCGGCGACGTTGCTTTGGGAGGTATTCATGTGCGACATGCTTTAATTACTGCCGGTTCGAAGGGTTTAGGCCGCAAAGTGACTGAAACGTTGCTTGCAAAGGGGTATTCAGTAACAGTCAATTACAGACAGGATGAGGAGGCAGTCAGCCGCCTGAAGGAAGCCTGTCCCGATTGTCTTGACCGGCTGCAATTTGTAAAAGGTGATGTCACCAAAAAAGAAGATCTGCTGCGTATTGCAGAGACTGCATTAAACCGTTTCGGAAGGATCGACTTTTTGATTAACAACGCGGGACCATACATATTTGAACGTAAAAAGTTAGCCGATTATACTGATGATGAATGGTACGGCATGCTGGAAGGGAATTTAAGTGCCGTCTTTCATTTATTCAAAGCGGTTATTCCTGTTATGAGAAAACAGCAATTTGGACGCATCATTACGTACGGATTCCAAGGTGCGGCTCACGCGCCAGGCTGGCTTCACCGCTCGGCATTTGGCGCTGCGAAAGTGGGCTTGGCTTCTTTGACGAAGACAATCGCCATTGAAGAAGCCGAATTCGGCATAACCGCCAACATGGTTTGCCCGGGAGACATTGTCGGCGACATGAAAGAAGCATCGATAGAGGAAGCTAGAATAAGAATTGGCAAAGAAAAAACGCCGATAGGAAGGTCCGGAACAGGCGAGGATATCGCCCGGATTATCGCTTTCTTGTGTGAGGAAAACTCAGACCTTGTGACTGGGACTGTCATTGAAGCCACCGGAGGCCTCAATGTCATTAACAAGAATCAAACAACCTAAGTTTTTCAGCTTTTTAAAAAGGGAAAATAAAAAAATCAAAATCACGTGACGAGGTGAAAGAAATGAAAGTGACATATCACGGACATTCTGTAATTACAGTGGAAACGAAGGACCATCATATTATATTTGATCCGTTTTTAACAGGGAATTCGTTAACGGATATCAAGCCGGAGGATGTAAAAGCGGATGTCATATTATTAACGCACGGCCACAATGACCATGTCGGTGATACTGAACAAATCGCCAGGCAAAATAACGCGCTGGTCATAGCACCGAACGAGCTCGCCGTGTACTTAGGCTGGAAAGGCTTGAATGTTCATCCAATGCATATCGGGGGCTCTCGCCAGTTCGATTTTGGGAAAGTGAAGCTCACACAGGCCTTTCATGGATCAGCCATCACAGATGAAGAAAACAAAACGATCACTTACACAGGCATGCCAGCAGGTATTTTGCTGACTGTAGAAGGTAAAACGATTTTCCATGCGGGTGATACGGCTCTTTTCTCTGATATGAAACTCATTGGCGAGTTGAATCATATTGATCTTGCTTTTCTGCCAATTGGCGATAACTTTACGATGGGGCCTGAAGACGCCAAGCTTGCGGCTGAATGGCTGCGCGCAAAACAGGTCGTGCCGGTGCATTACAATACATTCCCAGTCATCGAGCAAGACCCTGAAGCATTCGCTGACAGCCTGCCGGGCGGAGTCGGCAAAGTCATGGCGGTCGGTGAGACGATCGAGCTTTAAACGATGAAACCATCTCCTGATTCATCAGGAGATGGTTTTTTATTTTCCAGCCTCATTGCGTATAAATCCTTTGAAACCTTATAATAAAAACAAGAAGACTGTCCTTAGAGGTGAAAGGCTTGGCAACGAAGCATGAACAAATTTTAACGTATATCGATTCACTGCCTGTCGGCGAAAAAATTTCTGTGCGAAGAATTGCAAAGGAAATGAAAGTAAGTGAAGGAACCGCGTACAGAGCGATCAAGGAAGCAGAAAATAAAGGGTTTGTCAGCACGATTGAACGTGTGGGCACAATTAGAATCGAACAAAAGAAAAAAGAGAACATTGAAAAGCTTACCTATGCAGAGGTTGTAAATGTCATAGACGGACAAGTGCTCGGAGGCCGGGCAGGGCTCCATAAGACATTGAATAAATTCGTCATCGGCGCGATGGAACTGGACGCGATGATGCGTTATACCGCAGCGGGGAATCTTTTGATTGTCGGAAACAGAATCAATGCACACAGGCAGGCGCTTGAAGCGGGCGCGGCCGTATTGGTGACTGGGGGCTTTAACACGGATGACAGCATTGTACAGCTGGCAGATGAGCTTGAACTGCCGATTTTATCCACGAGCTATGACACCTTTACAGTCGCCGCGATGATTAACAGGGCAATTTATGACCAGCTGATCAAAAAAGAAATTGTTTTGGTGGAGGACATCCTAACACCCGCTGACCGCACGGTATATCTTTCGCCCAAGGATAAACTTGAAAAATGGTATGAGAAAAATTTTGAAACGGGCCACGGGCGCTTCCCGGTTGTCGACGATCAAATGAAAATCCATGGCATTCTGACATCAAAAGATATTGCCGGACATGACCGAAATGCATCTATAGAAAAAGTCATGACTAAAAATCCCGTTACGGTGATTGGGAAAACATCTGTCGCCTCAGCGGCGCAAACGATGGTATGGGAAGGAATCGAAGTGCTTCCCGTCACTGACGGCCACCAAAAACTGATCGGGATGATCAGCCGCCAAGATGTGTTGAAAGCCCTTCAAATGATTCAAAAGCAGCCGCAGGTCGGGGAGAAGCTTGATGATATCGTTTCAAGAGGGTTTAAAGACGAGGGTGATGATAAAGAGGATCAAACGGTTTACGAGTATGAAGTCACGCCGCAAATGACAAATCAGCTTGGAACCATTTCATATGGTGTATTTACAACCATATTGACGCAGGCGGCAAACCGATTTTTGCGCTCGAAAAAACGCGGCGAACTCGTCATAGAGAGCATCACCATTTTCTTTTTGAAGCCTGTGCAGATGGAATCGGTCATCGAAGTCAAACCGCGTATCTTGGAGGCCGGCAGAAAGTTCGGGAAAATGGAAGTGGAAGTGCACAGCCAAGGCCATATCGTGTCTAAAGCGATGCTGATGGTGCAGCTGATGGAAAGAAGCTAAGGGACGTTCAGGCGCCCCTTACGCGTGATCTCGTTCAGCTTCTTTGGCGTGAAGGGGATTGTAATGCCTGTAGGCTTTATAACCTGCCCAAGCGCTTCCTGCTCCTATGACGATAAAGATACCGCCGATTACTAACGTTAATACTGAATGGAATAATATCATTTGGTTGAGCCCGTAGAACAGGACTAGTGACCCTAAGGCCATGCTTGATTTTGCTGAATAGATTTCTTTTGCCAAAGATGGCTTTGCCCGTACGCCTTTTACTTTATAGTACACATAAAAGCAGGCTGAAAGCCCAATCAAAAAAACAAGAACCAACATAAATGAAATCCTCCATCGTAAAAGTTTACAAACCCATTTTATACAAAAACGGGCTTGGTTTTGACGTTATTTTTCTTTTCCGTCGGCAGAGAATGTGATTTAATGAATAAAAACAATAAAGGAGTATCAAATGAAAACAGAATTGATCAGAACCATATCATTATATGACACGATTATCTTACATAGACATGTGCGTCCTGATCCGGATGCTTACGGATCACAGTGCGGGCTTACGGAAATCCTGCGTGAAACATATCCTGAAAAAAATATTTTTGCGGTCGGCACGCCTGAACCGTCCCTCTCTTTCTTATATTCCCTTGATGAGGTGGACAATGAAACATATGAAGGCGCACTTGTCATTGTCTGCGATACGGCAAATCAGGAAAGAATCGACGATCAGCGTTATCCTTCAGGCGCCAAACTAATGAAAATCGACCACCATCCGAACGAAGATCCATACGGTGACCTTCTCTGGGTCGATACTAGCGCCAGCTCAGTAAGTGAAATGATTTACGAGCTGTATTTAGAAGGAAAAGAGCACGGCTGGAAGCTGAATACGAAAGCGGCAGAGCTGATCTATGCCGGCATTGTTGGAGATACCGGACGCTTTTTATTTCCGAATACCACGGAAAAAACATTAAAATATGCCGGCGAGCTCATTCAGTATCCATTCTCTTCCTCAGAGTTGTTTAATCAATTGTATGAAACAAAACTGAATGTGGTGAAGCTTAACGGCTTTATCTTTCAAAATGTGTCTTTGTCCGAAAACGGCGCCGCTTCTGTTTTCATCAAAAAGGATACGCTTGAAAAATTCGGCACAACGGCTTCTGAAGCGTCGCAGCTTGTCGGGACGCTTGGCAATATCTCTGGTATTCGCGCCTGGGTGTTTTTCGTAGAAGAAGACGATCAAATCAGAGTCAGATTCCGTTCGAAGGGGCCTGTCATTAACGGACTTGCCCGGAAATATAACGGCGGAGGACATCCGTTTGCTGCCGGCGCCTCTATTTACAGCTGGGATGAAGCTGATCGGATTTTGGCTGATCTGGAAACATTATGTAAAGAACACGAGTAGAGGGGAGACCCTCTCTCTTAGTGTTCATCTGTGACGGGGATGAACCAGCAGCCGAAATCAGTAAGGTCCTCGTAGACTTGGAGATTGTGAGATTGAAGTTCTTTTTTAATGAGGGAAGCGAGTGAGTTTGTTTCGGCATATGCAGAAAAACCTTGTCTGAGACGGGCTGCTTGATCTTTTGCTAACTGACGGTCACTGTAAACCTCCATTTCCCTTCCTCCTTCCTTGCGCCATTAAGCCTCACATATAGTTTATAAAAAAGAATGGGAAAAAGCGACAGAAGTTTGGAGAATTTAAAAAAAATCCATAATTATGTGGCGAATGATATTTCAAGTTCTACTGTCAGCCTCGTATAAATAATCAATTCTCTTACGGTTGCCTCGTATTTTTTTTCATTGATCATATAGACTTTATTTTCAATTGTCCGTTTCAAAAGATCCTTTGTTTGATAGACGCTTTCTATGTCTTTGGTAATCACCTCTGAAATATCATCCTTTACATGCTCCTCGAATTTCGTTTTATCCGGCTGCGATATTTTATATTTATCCCCATTCAGCAACTTAACGCTGACGCTTTGAATCAGCAGTTTTCTTTTATTATCTTCATTCAGTTTATGGAGGTCTTCCTGATAGATCGAAATTTGATTGTTCAAGTCTTTTACATGCTCTTTTTGTTTTTCGATGAGGCTGACCTGCTCCTCTTGAAATGTTCCGTAAGTAAACAGGAAAAAGAACCAGCTGATTACGGCTCCGCACATCATTCCCGCGAAAAAACGCTGCCACCCCGGTTTTTTGTAATGCTGAGGGACCCTCATGAAGAAAGATGCTCCTGGGTCAGCCATGATATAATGAGCCAGCCGCTTTGCGCGCCTCCCATGGCGGAAATAATCAAAAGAAGCTGCTTAAAGATATCTCTCGTATTGCCTTCGAGTATGCCTCGTTCAAAGCTGTATACCGCATCAAAGGTGCCTCCGATAGCTGCGACAAGCGCCCAAATTTTTAACCGGTTCGCAAGCTTTGTAATGGCTGTAAGCGGGGGTTCGCCCGCCAAATATGCTCCGAGCCCTCCAATGAGTGCGCCCCCGATCAGCACCCCTAACGCAATGAAGTAGCTATTGATAAAATTCACCATAAATCCTGCTTCCTGATCCATCTTTATCACCTCACCTTTTATATCATATTGAGCTTTCAGGACAAGTATGATGATGAGTCAAAAAAGAACATTTGTTTCTTTTGGAAACCGGCCTTATAATGAAAAAAGAAATGGATCGTAATGAGAAAGAGGTGATAGCATGTCTTTTGTTCACCTGCAAGTGCATAGCGGGTACAGCCTGCTAAACAGCGCCGCGGCTGTGGAAGAGCTCGTCAGTGAAGCTGACAGGCTCGGATATGCGTCTTTGGCGCTGACAGATGATCATGTCATGTACGGAGCTATTCAATTTTATAAAGCTTGCAAGGCGAGAGGGATCAACCCGATAATCGGTTTGACGGCTTCTGTTTTTACAGATGACAGCGAGCTTGAAGCCTACCCGCTCGTCCTGCTGGCAAAATCAAATACAGGCTATCAAAACCTGCTGAAAATCAGCAGCGTTCTGCAATCTAAATCAAAAGGCGGACTGAAGCCGAAATGGCTTCACAGTTATCGAGAAGGCATTATCGCAATAACGCCCGGCGAAAAAGGATATATTGAGACGCTTCTTGAAGGAGGGCTGTTCGACCAGGCCGCTCAAGCTTCGCTGGATTTCCAGTCAATATTTGGAAGTGGATCCTTTTATTTCTCCTATCAGCCTTTTAAAGGGAATCAAGTCTTGTCTGAGCAAATTCTAAAGCTGTCAGAAGAAACGGGTATCCCTGTTACGGCCACAGGCGACGTGCACTACATAAGGAAGGAAGATAAGGCTGCCTACCGTTGTCTGAAAGCGATTAAAGCGGGGGAAAAACTGACGGATGCACCTGCTGAAGTTCTGCCTGATCTCGATTTGAAACCAATTGAAGAAATGCAAAACATTTATCGAGAGCATCCCGAGGCATTGCAAGCTTCTGTGGAGATCGCGGAACAATGCCGGGTTGACGTCAGCCTCGGGCAGACCCGTCTGCCGTCTTTTCCGACCCCAGACGGAACGTCCGCTGATGATTATTTAACGGATATCTGTATGGAGGGACTCCGCAGCCGTTTCGGCACGCCTGATGAACGATACCTTCGCCGTCTTCAATATGAGCTTGATGTCATCAAGCGGATGAAGTTCAGCGATTACTTTCTGATCGTGTGGGATTTTATGAAGCACGCTCATGAAAAAGGGATTGTTACAGGACCGGGACGAGGTTCTGCGGCAGGCTCTCTTGTGGCATATGTGCTGTATATCACAGATGTTGACCCGATTAAGCATCACCTTCTGTTTGAAAGATTTTTAAATCCTGAACGCATCAGCATGCCGGATATTGATATTGATTTTCCCGATACAAGAAGAGATGAAGTCATTCAATATGTTCAGCAGAAATACGGTGCGATGCACGTCGCACAGATCATCACCTTTGGAACACTTGCGGCAAAGGCGGCGCTTCGGGACGTCGGCAGAGTATTTGGCGTCAGCCCGAAGGAGGCAGATCAGCTTGCAAAACTCATTCCTTCAAGACCGGGCATGACGCTGGATGAAGCGAGACAGCAGTCACCGCAGCTGGATAAGCGGCTTCGGGAGTCAAGCCTGCTTCAGCAAGTCTATACAATTGCCCGAAAAATAGAGGGGCTGCCAAGGCATGCATCCACCCACGCAGCAGGCGTTGTCCTGAGTGAAGAACCGTTAACAGATGTTGTTCCGCTTCAGGAAGGGCATGAAGGGATCTATTTAACGCAATATGCGATGGATCATCTTGAAGATTTGGGCCTTTTAAAAATGGATTTCTTAGGCTTGAGGAATCTGACGCTGATTGAATCCATCACTTCAATGATTGAAAAAGAAGAAAACATCAAAATAGATCTTTCAAGTATTTCCTACAGTGATGACAAAACGTTCTCCTTGCTGTCCAAAGGAGATACGACAGGGATTTTCCAGCTCGAATCTGCAGGGATGAGAAGCGTCCTGAAACGGCTGAAACCTTCAGGGCTGGAGGATATTGTGGCGGTCAATGCGCTGTACCGGCCCGGTCCGATGGAAAATATTCCGTTATTTATTGACCGTAAACACGGCCGGGCGCCTGTCCATTATCCTCATGAGGATTTAAGGAGCATTTTGGAAGACACATATGGCGTTATAGTGTATCAGGAACAAATTATGATGATTGCTTCCCGCATGGCGGGGTTTTCTTTAGGCGAAGCAGACCTATTGAGAAGGGCGGTCAGCAAAAAGAAAAAAGAAATCTTAGACAGAGAGCGAAGCCATTTTGTTGAAGGGTGCTTAAAAAAGGAGTATTCTGTAGACACTGCAAATGAAGTCTACGATTTAATCGTCAAATTCGCAAACTATGGCTTTAACCGAAGCCATGCGGTGGCATACAGCATGATCGGGTGCCAGCTTGCGTATTTGAAAGCTCATTATCCGTTATATTTTATGTGCGGATTGCTGACAAGCGTCATTGGCAATGAGGATAAAATTTCTCAATATCTTTACGAAGCAAAGGGGAGCGGGATTCGTATCCTTCCTCCGTCAGTGAATAAAAGCAGTTTTCCGTTTACAGTTGAAGACGGATCTGTCAGATACAGCCTCCGCGCGATAAAAAGTGTAGGCGTCTCAGCAGTCAAAGATATATATAAAGCAAGGAAAAAGAAACCATTTGAAGATCTTTTCGATTTCTGCTTTCGCGTGCCGTCAAAAAGTGTAAATCGCAAAGTGCTTGAAGCACTTATTTTTTCTGGTGCGATGGACGAATTCGGCCAAAACCGGGCCACGCTGCTCGCATCTATTGATGTTGCTTTGGAACATGCTGAGCTATTCGCCGCGGACGATGACCAAATGGGATTGTTTTTAGATGAATCGTTTTCAATTAAGCCGAAGTATGTGGAGACGGAGGAGCTTCCTCTGGTGGATTTACTTGCGTTTGAAAAGGAAACGCTTGGCATTTATTTTTCAAATCATCCGCTCTCCGTCTTCCGAAAACAGCTCGCTGCGCACGGAGCAGTTTCCATTTTGCAGGCTCAGCGGACGGTCAAAAGGCAGCTTTCGCTAGGCGTTCTGCTGTCGAAGATCAAAACGATTCGGACGAAAACAGGTCAAAACATGGCGTTTTTAACGCTCAGTGATGAAACCGGCGAGATGGAAGCCGTAGTCTTCCCTGAACAATTCAGACAGCTTTCACCCGTTTTAAGAGAAGGCGCTCTTTTGTTCACAGCGGGGAAATGTGAAGTAAGACAAGATAAGATCCAATTCATCATGTCCCGGGCAGAATTATTAGAAAATATGGATGCAGAAAAAGCGCCATCGGTTTATATAAAAATAGAAAGCAGTCAGCACAGCCAGGAGATCCTGGCAAAAATTAAGCGCATTTTGCTGGAGCATAAAGGGGAAACAGGCGTTTATCTCTATTATGAAAGGCAGAAACAGACGATTAAGCTTCCTGAGTCGTTTCATATCAATGCGGATCACCAGGTGTTATATCGCTTAAAAGAGCTGTTGGGTCAAAAAAACGTCGTTTTAAAACAGTGGTAACGAGTCACTTTTTGTTATACAATTGGAGCAATTATGTGATCCTGTTTAAATATTCAGATAGATTTTACTCCGCAGAATGCAGCAAACAACGCAGCAGTATACGAATCAAAAAATATCCATAAGGAGTGTTTAAGAGAATGTCATTAAGAGAAGAAGCATTACACCTGCATAAAGTCAACCAGGGGAAACTGGAGTCTAAATCAAAAGTAGAGGTCAGAAACGCGAAAGATTTAAGCCTCGCGTATTCTCCGGGTGTTGCAGAACCGTGTAAGGATATTCATGAAGACATTAACAAAGTATATGATTATACAATGAAGGGGAACATGGTAGCAGTTGTAACTGACGGTACAGCTGTGCTTGGCCTTGGAAACATCGGCCCTGAAGCCGCGCTTCCTGTTATGGAAGGAAAAGCCGTTCTATTCAAAAGCTTTGCGGGCGTAGATGCGTTTCCGATTGCTTTAAACACAAACGATGTTGATAAAATCGTAGAAACTGTTAAACTGCTTGAGCCGACATTTGGCGGCGTCAACCTTGAAGACATTGCAGCGCCAAACTGCTTTATCATTGAAGAGCGCCTCAAAAAAGAAACAAACATCCCTGTTTTCCATGATGATCAGCACGGTACAGCCATTGTAACGGTAGCAGGTCTTGTAAACGCGCTGAAACTGTCTGGAAAATCAATGTCATCCATTAAGGTTGTCGCAAACGGCGCGGGTGCGGCTGGCATTGCAATTATCAAGCTTCTTCACCATTACGGCGTTCGTGACATTGTGATGTGCGATTCTAAAGGGGCCATTTATGAAGGGCGCCCGAACGGCATGAACGATGTCAAAAACGAAGTGGCGAAATTCACGAACCAAGACCGCAAAGACGGTTCTCTGAAAGATGTCATCGTTGATGCTGACGTATTTATCGGTGTTTCTGTAGCGGGTGCGTTAACAAAAGAAATGGTTCAAAGCATGGCAAAAGATCCGATTATATTTGCAATGGCAAATCCAAATCCGGAAATCATGCCGGAAGATGCGCGTGAAGCCGGCGCAAGCGTTATTGGAACAGGACGTTCTGACTTCCCGAACCAAGTAAACAATGTCCTTGCATTCCCTGGCATTTTCCGCGGAGCGCTTGACGTGCGTGCTACTCATATTAACGAAGAAATGAAAATCGCAGCGGTTGAAGCCATTGCTTCACTGGTTTCAGAAGATGAACTTAGCGCAGACTATGTCATCCCTGCACCGTTTGATAAACGTGTTGCGCCTGCTGTTGCGAAGGCTGTGGCTAAAGCCGCGATGGAAACAGGTGTAGCAAGAATCACTGTTGACCCTGAGGAAGTCGCAGAAAAAACAAGAAAACTTACGATTATTGGCGAATAATTTTAATTCGTTCCAAAAATGGCAGCGCGTTGGCGGAGACCAGCGCGCTGTTCTCAAGTTAAACTGTCGGCTGAAATTTTTTTAGGGGGGCGGCCTTAAAAAAATTTCAGCCGGGTTTAACATTATTTTTGAATGCGCTGTCAACCTTGTCGTTTCAACACCTTATCTGATTTTATACAAGCCTTTCCGAGCACGTCGTCGAATAAAAAGTTGTCGAATTGAGGATGACAGCGTTTGACAAAAAAAGTACAATAGTTTCGGTAAAGTTATTAGCAAGTCTATCTGTTTGATGACATGCGGTGAAGAGAACCCTTCACAAAAGGGAGGTAATCATTTGTTAAAGGATATATTCACGAAAAAGAAAAAGTATGCTTCCGTACCATCTGATCAAGCGAAGCACGATGTTCCGGAAGGCATTATGACAAAATGTCCTAAGTGTAAAAAAATCATGCTCACTAAAGAGTTGGATAAAAATATGCGGGTATGCATGAACTGCGATTATCATTTCCCAATGAACGCAAAACAGCGTATCGAAAGCTTGATGGATGAACAATCCTTTGAGGAATTCAACCAAGGAATGCTGTCGGAAAATCCGCTTGGTTTCCCGGGATATCTGGAAAAGCTTGAAAAAGATCGCGAGAAAACGTCCTTAAACGAGGCTATTGTGACAGGTAAGGGCACCATCGGAGGACACCCGGCTGTTGTCGCCGTCATGGATTCTTCATTCAGAATGGGCAGCATGGGTTCAGTCGTCGGAGAAAAAATCACGCTTGCGATTGAAAAAGCAAAAGCTGATAAAGTTCCGTTTATTATTTTTACGGCTTCAGGCGGCGCTAGAATGCAGGAAGGCATATTAAGTTTGATGCAGATGGCTAAGACAAGCTCTGCGTTAAAACTGTTCAGTGAAGAACAGGGTCTTATCATTTCAGTGATGACACATCCGACTACAGGAGGCGTATCAGCAAGCTTTGCATCTCTTGGCGATTACAATTTCGCTGAGCCTGGCGCGCTGATCGGTTTTGCCGGAAGACGTATTATTGAACAGACAATAGGAGAAAAACTGCCTGAGGACTTTCAAACGGCTGAATTTTTATTAAAACATGGACAGCTTGATGCGGTTATTCATCGCGACGATATGAAAAAAACGTTAGAAAATCTGCTGGATATGCATCAAACAGGAGGTGACATTGAGTGGCTCCAAGATTAGAATTTGAAAAACCGGTGATTGAACTGCAAAACAAAATTGCCGAACTAAAAAAATTCACCCAAGATTCCGATATGGATCTAAGTGCGGAAATCGAACGGCTGGAAGACCGTCTCGCTAAGCTTCAGGATGATATTTACAAAAATCTGAAACCATGGGACCGGGTTCAAATCGCGCGTCTGGCTGACCGCCCGACAACGCTTGATTATATCGAACACCTGTTTACTGACTTTTTTGAATGTCATGGAGACAGAGCATACGGTGACGATGAAGCCATTGTCGGCGGGATTGCGAAGTTCCACGGCCTTCCTGTAACGGTAATCGGGCATCAGCGCGGCAAAGACACGAAGGAGAACCTTGTCCGCAATTTTGGGATGCCGCATCCTGAAGGCTACAGAAAAGCGCTGCGTTTGATGAAACAGGCTGACAAATTTAACAGACCGATTATCTGTTTTATTGATACGAAGGGGGCTTACCCTGGACGAGCAGCGGAAGAAAGAGGACAAAGCGAAGCCATTGCCAAAAACCTGTTTGAGATGGCCGGCCTCCGAGTACCTGTTATCTGCATCGTCATTGGTGAAGGCGGAAGCGGCGGAGCCCTTGGTCTGGGTGTAGGCAACCACTTGCATATGCTGGAAAACTCTACTTATTCTGTTATTTCTCCAGAAGGTGCCGCTGCACTTTTATGGAAGGATTCCAGTCTTGCTAAAAAAGCAGCAGAAACAATGAAAATCACTGCGCCGGATTTAAAAGAATTAGGTATTATAGATCATATGATTAAAGAAGTAAAAGGCGGAGCGCACCACGATGTAAAGCTGCAGGCAAGTTATATGGACGAAACCCTTAAACAATCGTTAAAAACTTTGTTGAAGCTGAGCGAAGAAGAATTAGTTCAGCAGCGCTATGAAAAATATAAAGCAATTGGCAAAGTCTCGGTTGAAGATCAATATATCGGGGTAAACTAAATAAACGTGAAGCCTTTGGCTCACGTTTATTTTTTGTGACATTCCTTAAATTTTATTTAAAAACAATTTATTTAATTGTATAATAGGTAAGGTTTCATAGGGAGGATGGAGATCCCTTTTCATTGTTTTTAGGGCAATGATCGTGTTATGTTTAATCATATATGTTGCTGAGGTGAATGGAGAATGAAACGTATAGGGGTATTAACGAGCGGCGGGGATTCCCCGGGAATGAACGCAGCAGTTCGCGCAGTAGTCAGAAAAGCGATTTATCATGACGTTGAAGTTTACGGTATTTACAACGGATACGCGGGATTAATCAGCGGAAAGATTGAAAAGCTTGAACTCGGTTCAGTTGGCGATATTATACATCGCGGAGGCACAAAGCTTTATACGGCAAGATGTCCTGAATTCAAAACAGTTGAAGGCCGTGAAAAAGGAATAGAAAACTTGAAGAAGCTTGGTATTGAAGGCCTTGTTGTTATCGGCGGAGACGGTTCCTATATGGGTGCGAAAAAATTAACGGAACACGGGTTTCCATGTGTAGGTGTACCGGGTACAATTGATAATGACATTCCGGGCACTGATTTTACAATCGGTTTCGATACAGCTTTAAATACAGTAATTGACGCAATTGATAAGATTCGCGATACAGCGACTTCTCATGAACGTACATATGTAATCGAAGTAATGGGCCGTCATGCCGGCGATATCGCATTGTGGGCCGGTCTTGCAGGGGGAGCGGAATCGATCTTAATCCCTGAGGCAGACTATGACATGCACGAAATCATTGCTCGCTTAAAACGCGGCCACGAACGCGGCAAGAAGCACAGTATTATTATTGTTGCCGAAGGTGTAGGCAGCGGTGTTGAATTCGGGAAACGCATTGAAGAAGAAACAAATCTTGAAACTAGGGTATCTGTATTGGGCCATATCCAGCGCGGAGGTTCTCCTAGTGCTGCTGACCGTGTGTTGGCAAGCCGTCTCGGCGCATATGCAGTTGAACTGCTGCTTGACGGAAAAGGCGGACGCTGTGTAGGTATACAAAACAATAAGCTTGTAGACCATGATATTATAGAAATACTGGAGACAAAACACACAGTTGAGCAAAACATGTATCAGCTTTCAAAAGAACTGTCTATCTAATGTGCAGCTGAAGGCTGAAGATTTCAGAAGGAAGTGAACCAAATGAGAAAAACTAAAATTGTTTGTACCATCGGTCCAGCAAGTGAAAGTATTGAAATGCTTACGAAATTAATGGAGTCAGGAATGAACGTGGCTCGATTAAACTTTTCTCACGGAGATTTTGAGGAGCACGGTGCAAGAATTAAAAATATCCGTGAAGCAAGCAAAAAACTTGGCAAGAATGTTGGAATTCTGCTTGATACAAAAGGTCCTGAAATCCGCACACATACAATGGAAAACGGCGGCATTGAGCTTGAAACAGGCAAAGAGCTTATCATTTCAATGGACGAGGTTGTAGGAACAACAGATAAAATTTCAGTGACATATGAAGGTTTAGTCGATGACGTTGAACAAGGTTCAACGATTCTGTTAGATGACGGCCTTATCGGTCTTGAGGTACTTGATGTAGATGCCGCTAAACGCGAGATCAAAACAAAAGTATTAAACAACGGAACACTGAAAAATAAAAAAGGTGTTAACGTACCGGGCGTAAGTGTCAATCTTCCGGGTATTACTGAGAAGGATGCGCGAGACATCGTTTTCGGTATTGAGCAAGGAGTAGACTTCATCGCGCCATCTTTCATTCGACGTTCCACGGACGTGCTTGAAATCCGTGAGCTTCTTGAAGAGCACAACGCTCAGGATATTCAAATCATCCCTAAAATCGAAAACCAAGAGGGCGTTGACAACATCGATGCGATTCTCGAAGTGTCTGACGGCTTAATGGTTGCGCGCGGAGACTTAGGTGTGGAAATTCCAGCTGAAGAAGTGCCGCTTGTGCAAAAAGAACTGATCAAAAAATGCAACGCGTTGGGCAAACCTGTTATCACAGCGACACAAATGCTTGACAGCATGCAGCGCAACCCGCGTCCGACTCGTGCGGAAGCAAGTGACGTTGCAAACGCGATCTTCGACGGCACAGATGCGATCATGCTTTCTGGTGAAACTGCTGCCGGAAGCTATCCGGTTGAAGCCGTTCAAACCATGCATAACATCGCGTCCCGTTCTGAAGAAGCTTTGAATTATAAAGAAATTCTCTCAAAACGCAGAGACCAAGTAGGCATGACAATTACAGACGCAATTGGACAATCTGTCGCGCATACGGCGATTAACCTGAATGCTGCTGCGATCGTAACGCCGACAGAAAGCGGCCATACAGCACGCATGATTGCAAAATACCGTCCGCAGGCACCGATTGTTGCGGTTACTGTAAATGACTCTATTTCCAGAAAGCTTGCCCTCGTATCTGGCGTATTCGCGGAAAGCGGCCAAAATGCAAGCTCAACAGATGAGATGCTTGAGGATGCTGTCCAAAAATCATTGAATAGCGGAATTGTAAAACACGGCGATCTGATCGTTATTACGGCAGGCTCTGTCGGTGAGTCTGGCACTACGAACTTAATGAAAGTTTATACTGTCGGCGATATCATCGCTAAAGGCCAAGGCATTGGACGCAAATCAGCTTACGGTACGGTTGTCGTTGCCCAAAATGCAAAAGAAGCTGAGCAAAAAATGACTGACGGTGCGGTACTTGTTACCAAAAGCACTGACCGTGATATGATTGCATCTCTTGAAAAAGCGTCTGCTCTTATTACAGAAGAAGGCGGCTTGACAAGCCATGCTGCGGTAGTCGGATTGAGCCTAGGCATTCCAGTTATCGTTGGTCTGGAAAATGCGACATCTATTTTGACAGAAGGTCAGGATATTACAGTTGACGCTTCCAGAGGCGCAGTCTACCAAGGCCGTGCGAGCGTTCTTTAATCACAGGTGAAAACGGAAGGGGAATCCCTTCCTTTTCTCTTTATCTTGCCTTATGTTGAACAGAGGCGTGTTACACGTGTGGGGGGCTTGGATATGAGATTTTTATTTTTGCTTTTTATTGTGTTTCCGGCAATAGAAATCGGCATATTCCTCTTTTCAGGCAAGCTGATTGGCATTTTGCCGACAGTTCTTTTAATGATTCTGACAAGCATTATCGGAGCAGCAGCTGCAAAAAAACAAGGAACCGAAGTGTATTATAAGGTTCAGCGTGATCTTCAATATGGCAAAATGCCTGGGGAAGCGATTGCTGACGGCCTGTGCATTTTCATTGGCGGCCTATTGCTGATGCTTCCGGGCTTTTTATCAGATTTGGCCGGCGCCTGTCTTCTTATCCCGTTTACCCGCGGCTGGTGTAAGCCGATTCTGTTCAAATGGCTGAGAGGAATGTCAAAGAATAAGCGGATCATCATCAAATAAAAACGGCAGCCATGTAAAATGGGCTGCTGTTTTATTTTTGCTGAACGGTGATGTAGGACCATACTTCCTTTAATGCGCCTGTCGTAATGAAAGCTTGGATGATGACGAGAACAGCCGGACCGGCAATCAGTCCTAAAAACCCGAATAATTTAAAGCCGGCAAACAGGGCGATGAGCGTTGCCAGCGGATCGATCCCGATAGATTTACTGAGTATTTTAGGTTCTGTCAGCTGCCGCTGAACAAGAACGACGAGGTACAGTATGCCAATTCCGATCGCTTGGGGCAGCTGGCCTGTAATCGATAAATACAAAATCCACGGCACAAATACGGAGCCCGCACCCAAGTAAGGGAGAAGATCAACAAGCCCGATTAAAAAAGCGATTGTTGCGGCATGTTCAACCTTTAAAAGAGAAAGGCCGATAAACACAATCACCATCGTGATGAAAACGAGGACGGCTTGTGCTTTGATAAAACCAGTCATTGCTTTTTTTAATTCGCTGCTGATCGCTTTGCTGTTAGCTGTCACACGATCCGGCAGAATCAAAACAAGCATTGCTTTCAGCTTATGCCAATCCTTTGTCATAAAAAATGTTGCCAGAAGAGAAAAAATCAGAACCGCCGCCGTATTGGGAAGAAGCGCGAAAAACCTCGGGATCATTTCTAGAATGTGGGACAGCAGCAGCCCGGCATTTTTAGCGGCTGAATCACCGAGTGTCTGGATGTGGGTGACGATGGAAGCCTGCTGGTTCGTTTCCAATTCTTGAAACAAAAGAGTTAACTCGTTATAGAGCGGCTGAATATGAGTTGTAAACAATTTTTCGCAATAGGAAATAAACGTGCTGATATGCGGAGGCAGCGTTTTTGCTAGATAGGCTGTTCCCGTTACGATTTCGGCTACCAGAATGGTGAGAACGCCGAAGGCTGCGAGCAGAAAAAAAGCAAGCACGCCCAGAACATTTATCGTTCGGGGGAATCCTGTCACTTTGTCCAAATAATCGACAACAGGATGAATCACTGATGAAAGAATAAGGGCGATCAGGAACGGATAAGTTAACGGAAACGAATAATAGGCCGCAGCTATCGACCCTGCGGTAATTGATATGACAAAGAGGGTTCTGAAAAAAATAGTGATATAAGATTGATTCACGAAAACGGTCCTCCTCTCGTCAGCATGTCCTATTTTTTATATGTATTCACGCTGCGGCTGAATATGAATACATTCATCTTAAAGGAGGGATGGCATGTGTTTACACAAGCGAATTTATTTTTAATTTTACTCTTGGCCATCGCACTTATCGCAAAAAACCAATCATTGCTTTTTGCTGTATCCGTCCTTTTGATCATCAAAATCGTTGGACTTGATCAGAAATTATTTCCGACCATCCAGTCAAAAGGCATTAACTGGGGTGTGACCATTATTACCATCGCCGTTCTTGTCCCGATTGCCACGGGAGAAATCGGATTTAAGCAGCTTGGAGAGGCAATGCGGTCTTCCTACGCATGGATCGCCTTGGGAGCGGGAATCGCAGTGGCGCTGATTGCCAAAAACGGCCTGACCCTGCTGGAAAATGATCCGCATATTACAACTGCTCTCGTGATCGGGACCATTCTTGCAGTCGCGCTTTTTGGCGGAGTTGCGGTGGGGCCGCTGATCGGAGCGGGGATTGCTTATTTAGCCATGCAGATCGTAAAACTGTTCACTTCATAAAAAAAAGCGGCCTAATAGCCGCTTTTTTTTTATGCAAAAAACCGCAAATAAAGGCGTTTTTTCGGGGAAATCACAGAATGAAAAAAAAAATTATAGGTAAACATTTAACAAATGTCTGATTATTGTTTATAATAAGAATAGGCTTAAACTTAAATAAGCTTATAAGAATTTGTTATGTTCTTTCATAAGCAAAGGGTTTTAGTACCAGCAGCCAGTAAAATGTAAGCATTTTCTTTTTGGGGGAGAGAAATACTTGCATCGTGCTTTTTAAGTAAGCCTCATGTTTTTACAACACTCTTAAAGGGGAAATTTATTGAAAAGGAGATGTTATATATGACAGCGACACGCGGTCTTGAAGGGGTTGTAGCAACAACATCATCTGTTAGTTCTATTATTGACGATACCCTTACATATGTGGGGTATGATATCGATGATTTGACAGAGAATGCAAGTTTTGAAGAAATCATCTACTTGCTTTGGCATCTAAGGCTGCCAAACAAAAAAGAGCTTGAAGAGTTAAAGCAGCAGCTTGCAAAGGAAGCTGCCGTTCCGCAAGAAATTATTGAGCACTTCAAATCTTATTCCCTCGAAAATGTTCATCCCATGGCTGCTCTTCGGACAGCAATTTCATTACTAGGCCTGCTTGACAGCGAGGCTGATACCATGAACCCGGAAGCCAACTACAGAAAGGCGATCCGCCTTCAGGCAAAGGTGCCTGGCCTGGTTGCAGCGTTTTCCAGAATTCGCAAGGGTCTTGAGCCTGTAGAACCGAGAGAAGATTACGGTATTGCGGAGAATTTTCTTTACACATTAAACGGTGAAGAGCCTTCACCAATTGAGGTTGAAGCCTTCAACAAAGCATTGATTTTACATGCTGACCACGAGCTGAACGCGTCAACGTTCACAGCGAGGGTCTGCGTCGCGACACTTTCTGATATCTATTCAGGCATTACTGCAGCAATCGGTGCGCTTAAAGGGCCTCTGCACGGCGGGGCGAATGAAGGCGTTATGAAAATGCTGACAGAAATCGGTGAAGTGGAAAACGCTGAGCCGTACATCCGCGCTAAACTTGAAAAGAAAGAAAAAATCATGGGATTCGGCCACCGTGTGTATAAGCATGGTGATCCGCGCGCGAAGCATCTCAAAGAAATGAGCAAGCGCCTGACCAACCTGACGGGCGAAAGCAAATGGTATGAGATGTCGATTCGTATAGAAGACATCGTCACATCAGAGAAAAAGCTTCCGCCTAACGTTGATTTCTATTCGGCTTCTGTATATCACAGTCTCGGCATTGACCATGATTTGTTTACACCGATTTTTGCTGTAAGCAGAATGTCCGGGTGGCTCGCTCATATTCTTGAGCAGTATGACAACAACCGTCTGATCCGCCCGCGGGCAGATTACACAGGCCCTGACAAACAAAAATTCGTTCCGATTGAAGAAAGAGCCTAAAGAACCATTGGAGGCTGGCTTGCGTCAATGAGGTTAGCCTCTTGTTCAGAACATCAAATTTGAGTTACACTTTAAATTGAATGTTGAGAAAAATCATTTTGTTTTCTATATAAGAAAAATAAAATGTTTTCTAAATATGAATTACATACTGGGAGGTTTTTATTGTGGCACAAGGTGAAAAAATTACAGTCTCTAACGGAGTATTAAACGTACCAAACAACCCGATTATCCCGTTTATCGAAGGAGACGGAACCGGTCCTGATATTTGGAACGCGGCTTCGAAGGTTTTGGAAGCAGCAGTAGAAAAAGCATACAAAGGTGAAAAGAAAATTACATGGAAAGAAGTTTATGCCGGAGAAAAGGCTTATAATAAAACAGGTGAGTGGCTCCCTGCTGAAACATTAGATGTGATCCGCGAATATTTCATCGCGATTAAAGGCCCGTTAACGACACCTGTCGGCGGCGGTATCCGTTCTTTGAACGTAGCGCTTAGACAAGAGCTTGACCTATTCGTCTGCTTAAGACCTGTAAGATACTTTACTGGAGTGCCGTCACCGGTAAAACGCCCTGAAGATACTGATATGGTCATCTTCCGTGAAAATACAGAAGATATTTACGCAGGCATCGAGTATGCAAAAGGCTCAGAAGAAGTACAAAAGCTTATCAGCTTCCTTCAAAATGAGTTAAACGTCAACAAAATCCGTTTCCCTGAGACATCAGGTATCGGCATTAAGCCTGTTTCTGAGGAAGGAACAAGCCGTTTAGTCAGAGCTGCCATTGATTATGCAATCGAGCATGGCCGCAAATCCGTAACGCTTGTTCATAAAGGAAACATCATGAAGTTCACTGAAGGCGCCTTCAAAAACTGGGGCTATGAACTTGCTGAAAAAGAGTACGGAGATAAAGTCTTCACATGGGCTCAATATGACCGCATTGCTGAAGAACAAGGAAAAGACGCTGCCAACAAAGCGCAAAGCGAAGCGGAAGCAGCAGGAAAAATCATTATCAAAGACAGCATTGCTGACATTTTCCTTCAGCAGATCTTAACGCGTCCAAACGAGTTTGATGTCGTTGCGACAATGAACTTAAACGGAGATTACATTTCTGATGCCCTTGCTGCGCAAGTAGGCGGAATCGGCATTGCTCCTGGAGCGAACATCAACTATGAAACAGGACATGCGATTTTTGAGGCGACGCACGGAACAGCTCCTAAATATGCAGGCCTTGATAAAGTAAATCCATCTTCAGTTATTCTTTCAGGCGTTCTGCTTCTTGAGCATTTAGGATGGAACGAAGCGGCTGATTTGGTTATCAAATCTATGGAAAAAACAATCGCTTCTAAAGTCGTAACTTACGATTTTGCCAGATTAATGGATGGCGCGACTGAAGTGAAATGTTCAGAGTTCGGAGAAGAACTGATCAAAAACATGGACTAAGCAAGGAAAAAGCCTAAAACTAGCCATAAAGGAGAAGAGAGACATGGGAAATACTCGTAAAAAAGTTTCTGTTATCGGAGCAGGTTTTACCGGAGCTACAACTGCATTTTTAATCGCTCAAAAAGAGCTGGCAGACGTTGTTCTTGTTGACATTCCGCAATTGGAGAACCCGACAAAGGGAAAAGCGCTTGATATGCTTGAAGCAAGCCCGGTTCAAGGCTTTGACGCAAAAATTACGGGAACATCCAATTACGAGGATACAGCTGGCTCTGACATTGTTGTCATTACCGCCGGTATCGCAAGAAAACCTGGTATGAGCAGGGATGATCTTGTCTCTACAAACGAAAAGATTATGAGAAGCGTTACGCGGGAAATCGTGAAATATTCTCCTGATTCTATTATTGTGGTGCTGACAAATCCTGTTGATGCAATGACATACGCGGTGTACAAAGAATCAGGCTTCCCTAAAGAGCGTGTAATCGGCCAGTCCGGTGTGCTTGATACGGCGAGATTCAGAACATTTGTGGCAGAGGAATTAAACCTGTCAGTGAAAGATGTGACTGGTTTCGTACTCGGCGGACACGGTGACGATATGGTGCCGCTTGTGCGTTATTCTTATGCCGGCGGTATCCCGCTTGAAACTCTCATTCCGAAAGAACGGATTGACGCAATTGTGGAGCGCACTAGAAAAGGCGGAGGCGAAATCGTGAATCTTCTTGGAAACGGAAGCGCGTATTATGCGCCTGCGGCTTCTCTGACAGAAATGGTCGAAGCGATCCTGAAAGATCAGCGCCGCGTCCTTCCTACAATTGCTTATCTTGAAGGAGAATACGGCTATGAAGGCATCTACCTTGGCGTTCCTACAATTGTAGGCGGCAACGGACTTGAACAAATCATTGAACTTGAACTGACAGACTATGAAAGAGCGCAGCTGAATAAATCAGTTGAATCTGTCAAAAATGTCATGAAAGTATTATCCTAATAAAAAGAGAGAAAGGCTTGCTTGATACAGCCTTTCTCTTTTTACTATGTATGAAAGCGTTATCATTCTCATTTTTATTTCTTTTAAAAATGGTGTAAAAGGCGAATTGTCGGAATGTCCTGCTTTCGGTAAAATAAAATCATGAAACATGTTAAGATGACATAAAATAGAGAAATAGGATGTCGGGGAATTATAATACTGGAGGCACAGCATGAACAAGAAAATTTTAGTTGTGGATGATGAAGAATCTATTGTTACTCTTTTACAGTACAATTTGGAACGATCAGGCTATGATGTTATTACCGCCTCGGATGGGGAAGAAGCACTCAAAAAAGCGGAAACAGAGAAACCTGATTTGATTGTGCTTGATGTGATGCTTCCAAAATTGGACGGAATCGAAGTATGTAAGCAGCTGAGACAGCAAAAACTGATGTTTCCCATTTTAATGCTGACAGCGAAGGATGAGGAATTCGACAAAGTATTAGGGCTTGAGCTTGGTGCTGACGATTATATGACCAAGCCGTTCAGTCCAAGGGAAGTAAATGCGAGAGTCAAAGCGATTTTAAGGCGTTCGGAAATGGCTGCGCCCTCTAGTGAAATGAAGAACGATGACATGGAAGGCCAGATCGTAATTGGCGATCTTAAAATCCTGCCTGATCATTATGAAGCGTACTTTAAAGAAAATCAGCTTGAACTGACACCGAAAGAATTCGAACTGCTGCTTTATTTAGGCAGACATAAAGGCAGAGTTCTAACAAGAGATCTGCTGCTGAGCGCAGTCTGGAATTATGATTTTGCCGGAGATACGAGAATAGTTGATGTGCATATCAGCCATCTTCGCGACAAAATTGAACATAACACTAAAAAACCGATCTATATTAAAACGATTAGGGGATTGGGGTATAAACTGGAGGAGCCAAAAATGAATGAATAAAAACCGTGTGCGCCTTTTTTCTGTATTCGTTGTCTGTTTGATTCTGGTGTTTTGTGTCCTCGGGCTGTTTTTACAGCAGCTCTTTGAAACATCTGGTCAAAGGAAAGCAGAGGAACACATTGAAAAAGAAGCAAAATACATGGCTTCGCTACTTGATGCCGGCAATCTAAATGATCAAACAAACGAGAAAATCATTAAAGATGCAGGCGATGCGCTTGATGTGAGGGCATCCGTTATCGATACAGACGGCAAGGTGCTGTATGGGTCAAACGGGAGAGCGGCAGATTCCCAAAAGGTGCAGGCGCTTGTTTCTGGCCATGAGGGGATTCTTTCAACAGCAGATAACAAGCTTTATTACGGACTTTCACTTAGAAGCGAAGGTGAAAAAACAGGATATGTGCTGCTTTCCGCCTCTGAAAAAAGCGACGGCTTGAAAGGCGAATTGTGGGGGATGCTGACGGCCAGTCTTTGTACTGCATTTATCGTCATTGTTTATTTTTATTCCAGCATGACCTCACGTTATAAAAGGTCAATAGAAGCAGCGACAAATGTAGCCACAGAACTTTCCAAGGGGAACTATGATGCACGGACGTACGGCGGCTATATCAGGCGCTCTGATAAGCTTGGCCGTGCGATGAACAGCCTTGCCATTGATCTGATGGAAATGACCCGAACGCAGGAGATGCAGCGGGATCGGCTGCTGACAGTCATTGAAAACATTGGCTCCGGACTGATTATGATCGACGGAAGAGGCTTTATTAATCTTGTAAACAGGTCTTATGCCAAGCAGTTTCATATCAATCCGAATCAGATGCTGCGCCGTCTTTATCACGATGCATTTGAACATGAAGAAGTGATCCAGCTAGTCGAAGATATTTTTATGACGGAGACAAAGAAATGCAAGCTGTTAAGACTTCCGATCAAAATAGAACGGCGTTATTTTGAAGTGGACGGCGTTCCGATTATGGGGCCGGACGATGAATGGAAGGGAATTGTGCTCGTTTTCCATGACATGACGGAAACGAAGAAATTAGAGCAGATGAGGAAGGATTTTGTGGCCAATGTTTCTCATGAGCTGAAAACGCCGATTACGTCCATAAAAGGGTTTACGGAGACGTTATTGGACGGGGCGATGGAGGACAAAGAGGCGCTTTCTGAATTTCTCTCTATTATTCTTAAGGAAAGCGAAAGACTTCAGTCTTTGGTTCAGGATTTGCTCGATCTCTCAAAAATCGAGCAGCAAAATTTCACGCTCAGTATCGAAACGTTTGAGCCAGCCAAAATGCTTGGTGAGATTGAAACGCTTCTGAAGCATAAGGCGGATGAGAAAGGCATTTCCTTACAACTGAATGTCCCGAAAGACCCTCAATATGTATCAGGTGACCCGTACAGGCTGAAACAGGTATTTCTTAATCTCGTAAACAATGCGTTAACCTACACGCCTGAGGGAGGTTCCGTGGCTATCAATGTAAAGCCCAGAGAAAAAGACATTCAGATTGAGGTCGCTGATTCCGGAATCGGAATTCAGAAAGAAGAAATTCCGCGCATCTTTGAACGCTTTTACCGGGTAGATAAAGACAGAAGCAGGAATTCGGGCGGAACCGGGCTGGGCCTTGCGATTGTCAAGCATTTAATAGAAGCTCATGAAGGGAAAATTGATGTCACAAGCGAGCCGGGGCGTGGAACTGTCTTTACCGTGACGCTGAAACGGGCCGCTGAATAATGTTTACAAAGGTTTAACAATATCTTCATGCACTGTTAAACCTATGCTGGTAGGATGTAGTAGAACCCCTTCATCCAAGGAGCCAATTTTGACGGCGGGAACCAATTTGTGTTCCCGTCCTTTTTTGTGTCTTCTCTTATAGTTCACGTATTTTCCTTTCAAATTGAACTTTGTTAAAATAAGAGGAGCTAATGACTATGTAAGAGATGAATGGAAGCTGAGGCTTCTTAGGAGGAAATTGAATGACGGAACGAAAAAAATTAGTGCTTGTAGACGGAAACAGTCTGGCTTACCGGGCGTTTTTTGCATTGCCGCTGTTAAGCAATGACAAAGGTGTTCATACAAATGCCGTATACGGCTTTGCGATGATTTTAATGAAAATGCTTGAGGATGAAAAACCGACGCATATGCTGGTTGCGTTCGATGCCGGGAAAACAACATTTCGTCACGGCACATTTAAAGAATATAAAGGCGGCAGACAGAAAACCCCGCCTGAGCTTTCCGAACAAATGCCGTTTATCCGCGAGCTGCTTGATGCCTACCAGATCAGCCGCTATGAACTGGACCAATATGAAGCGGATGATATTATCGGTACACTGGCCAAATCGGCTGAAAAAGACGGATTTGAAGTAAAGGTTTTCTCAGGAGATAAGGATTTAACCCAGCTGGCAACGGATAAAACGACAGTTGCCATTACGAGAAAGGGAATTACCGATGTTGAATTTTACACACCGGAGCATGTCAAAGAGAAATACGGGCTTACGCCTGAACAAATCATTGACATGAAGGGTCTGATGGGCGATTCCTCAGATAATATCCCGGGTGTGCCCGGCGTCGGAGAAAAGACTGCGATTAAGCTTTTAAAACAATTTGATTCCGTTGAAAAGCTGCTGGAGTCCATTGACGAAGTGAGTGGAAAGAAATTGAAGGAAAAGCTTGAGGAATTTAAAGATCAGGCATTGATGAGCAAGGAGCTTGCGACGATTATGACGGACGCTCCGATTGAGGTATCTGTTTCCGGCCTGGAATATCAAGGCTTTAATCGTGAACAGGTCATTGCCATCTTTAAAGATCTTGGCTTCAACACGCTTCTTGAACGGCTTGGGGAAGACAGTGCAGAAGCGGAGCAGGATCAGTCGTTAGAAGACATTAATGTCGAAATCGTTACAGACGTAACCAGCGGCATATTGGGTTCTCCATCCGCACTTGTCGTTGAACAGATTGCCGATAATTATCATGAAGAGCCGATTCTCGGATTTTCGATCGTAAATGAAACGGGAGCTTATTTCATTCCGAAAGACATTGCCGTTGAGTCTGAGGTGTTTAAAGAATGGATGGAAAATGACGAGCAGAAGAAATGGGTCTTCGACAGCAAGCGGGCTGTTGTTGCCTTGCGCTGGCAGGGCATTGAGCTAAAGGGTGCCGAGTTTGATACGCTCCTTGCGGCCTATATCATAAATCCGGGCAATTCATATGACGACGTTGCGAGTGTGGCAAAGGATTATGGCCTGCATATCGTTTCGAGCGATGAATCCGTTTACGGCAAAGGAGCAAAACGGGCAGTGCCGTCAGAAGACGTACTTTCTGAGCACCTTGTCCGAAAAGCGTTAGCGATTCAAAGCCTTCGGGAAAAGCTCGTTCAGGAGTTGGAAAACAATGACCAGCTTGAACTGTTTGAAGAGCTGGAAATGCCTCTTGCGCTTATTCTCGGCGAAATGGAATCAACTGGCGTTAAGGTCGATGTTGACCGTTTAAAACGGATGGGTGAAGAACTGGGTGCGAAGCTGAAGGAATATGAAGAAAAAATCCATGAGATTGCGGGAGAGCCGTTTAACATCAATTCTCCGAAACAGCTAGGCGTCATCTTATTTGAAAAGATCGGCCTTCCTGTCGTAAAGAAAACGAAAACAGGCTATTCTACGTCTGCCGATGTGCTTGAAAAGCTGGCTGACAAGCATGATATTGTCGACTATATTTTGCAGTACAGACAAATTGGCAAGCTTCAATCAACATATATCGAAGGGCTTTTAAAGGTGACGAGACCTGATTCGCATAAAGTGCACACGCGCTTTAATCAGGCCCTAACGCAAACTGGCCGTCTCAGCTCGACTGATCCGAATCTGCAAAACATTCCGATCAGGCTTGAGGAAGGACGAAAAATTCGCCAAGCTTTTGTACCGTCTGAAAAAGACTGGCTCATTTTTGCAGCCGATTATTCACAAATCGAGCTGCGGGTGCTTGCCCATATTTCAAAGGATGAAAATCTTATCGAAGCTTTTACAAACGATATGGATATTCATACGAAAACGGCAATGGATGTGTTCCATGTTGCTGAGGATGAAGTGACATCTGCGATGAGGCGCCAGGCGAAAGCGGTCAACTTTGGCATTGTTTACGGCATCAGCGATTACGGTCTGTCACAGAACCTCGGCATTACCAGGAAGGAAGCCGGTGCTTTTATCGACCGCTATCTGGAAAGCTTCCAAGGCGTAAAAGCGTACATGGAAGATTCAGTTCAGGACGCGAAGCAAAAAGGGTACGTAACAACACTTATGCATCGACGCCGCTACATTCCTGAGCTGACGAGCCGAAACTTTAATATTCGCAGTTTTGCGGAGCGGACGGCCATGAATACACCGATTCAAGGAAGCGCCGCTGATATCATCAAAAAAGCTATGATTGACATGGCTGCCAAGCTGAAAGAAAAACAGCTGAAAGCAAGGCTGCTGCTTCAAGTACACGATGAATTGATTTTTGAAGCGCCTCAGGAAGAAATTGGAATTCTTGAAAAGCTTGTTCCTGAAGTAATGGAGCATGCGCTTGCATTAGATGTGCCGTTAAAGGTGGACTTTGCATCAGGCCCATCTTGGTACGATGCGAAATAAACAGAGATAGGAAGTGATGGATGTGCCGGAATTACCAGAGGTTGAGACGGTCCGGCGCACTCTGACCGGGCTTGTAAAGGGAAAAACAATCAAATCGGTAGAGATCAGATGGCCGAATATCATCAAACGGCCTGCCGAACCGGAGGAATTTGCGCGAAATCTAGCAGGAGAAACGATACAATCCATCGGAAGAAGGGGAAAGTTTTTGCTGTTTCATTTAGATCATTATGTCATGGTTTCCCACCTGCGAATGGAAGGGAAATACGGGCTTCATCAAGCGGAGGAGCCTGACGATAAACACGTGCATGTCATATTTACGATGACGGATGGAACCCAGCTCCGTTACAGAGATGTTCGGAAGTTTGGAACCATGCACTTATTTAAACCGGGAGAAGAGGCGGGCGAGCTCCCGCTTTCTCAGTTAGGTCCGGAGCCGGATGCAGAAGAATTTACGAGTGCGTATTTAAAAGAACGGCTTGCCAAAACAAACCGCGCTGTCAAAACTGCCCTGCTGGATCAAAAAACGGTCGTTGGACTAGGGAACATTTATGTGGACGAGGCTCTTTTCAGAGCGGGTGTCCATCCCGAGACAAAAGCAAATCAATTATCAGATAAAACAATCAAAACCCTTCACGCTGAAATCAAAAATACCCTGCAGGAAGCGATTGATGCGGGCGGCAGCACAGTCCGCTCGTATATCAACTCCCAAGGGGAAATCGGAATGTTCCAGCTGCAGCATTTTGTGTACGGAAAAAAAGACAAGCCATGCAAAAATTGCGGAACGATGATTTCGAAAATTGTCGTCGGAGGAAGAGGCACGCATTTTTGCGCAAAATGCCAGAAAAAATAGCAGCATAAAGCTTCATCGTCCAAGCTGTCGGTGCATATATCAGTAACTCTGTAATAGAGGATGCCATTTTTGAAACACGGATTTTTCACTTCCCCATATATATGATTGTGATGAATCCCGGGCATTTCACATCTGATACAAGAGCACCAACAGAAAGGAAGAAACGGATATGCAAATGGTTTCTATACTGCTGCTGGCGTTGGCTGTCAGCTTGGACAGTTTTTCAGTCGGATTTACGTACGGATTGAGAAAAATGAAAATACCGTTTAAAGCGATTTTGGTTATCGCCTGCTGTTCCGGTGCTGTCATGTTTATATCCATGCTGATCGGAAGCTTTCTCACAAAGTTTTTTCCTGTATATGTGACGGAGAAGCTTGGCGGTTTGATATTGGTTGGAATTGGTGCGTGGGTTCTGTATCAATTTTTCAAACCGGCGAAAGACAAGGAATACCTATTGCATGAAAAAACGCTGCTTAATTTAGAGGTTCGGTCATTAGGGATTGTGATTCATATTTTGAGAAAACCGATGAGTGCGGATATCGACAAATCGGGTGTGATCAACGGAATTGAGGCGGTCTTATTGGGATTTGCCTTATCGATTGATGCTTTTGGAGCAGGTATAGGCGCAGCCATTCTCGGTTTTTCACCGATTGTGATGAGCATCGCCGTGGCCATCATGAGCTCGCTGTTTGTATCAATTGGGATCAATGCCGGCCATTTTCTCTCTAAGTGGAAATGGATCGATAAAATGGCGTTTTTGCCAGGGCTTCTGCTGATCACGATTGGGCTCTGGAAATTGTAAAAAGGAGTGGATCTCTTGACCTTAGTCATTGGTTTAACGGGAGGAATAGCTAGCGGCAAAAGCACGGTAGCCAATATGCTGATTGGAAAAGGAATAACAGTTATAGATGCAGATATCATTGCAAAACAAGCGGTAGAAAAAGGGATGCCGGCCTACCGGCAAATCATTGACGAATTCGGTGAAGACATACTGCTCTCAAATGGCGATATAGATCGAAAAAAGCTTGGGGCGCTGGTATTTACAAATGAACAAAAGCGTCTCGCCTTAAATGCAATTGTTCATCCCGCAGTCAGGCAGGAAATGCTTAAGCGCCGTGATGAGGCCATTGCAAATCGGGAGGCATTTGCTGTATTGGATATCCCACTTTTGTTCGAAAGCAAATTGGAATCATTGGTTGATAAAATTATTGTGGTCAGTGTGACAAAAGAGCTCCAACTGGAACGTCTGATGAAGCGCAATCAGCTGACGGAAGAAGAAGCAGTCAGCCGTATCCGCTCTCAAATGCCCTTAGAGGAAAAAACAGCAAGAGCAGATCAAGTCATCGATAACAGCGGCACGCTCGAAGAGACCAAAAGGCAGCTTGATGAAATCATCAACAGCTGGGCATAATACAAAAAACACCGTTCATATTGAACGGTGTTTTTTGCCATTAAAAATCAAAGTTGTCCGGATCAGGGCCGACGCGCAAGTTTTCATTCAGGGCATCGATTCGGTTCATGTCATCCTGTGTTAATTCAAAGTCAAAGATACTTGCATTTTCTTTAATACGGTGTTCTTTCGTTGATTTTGGAATCGTGATGATGCCATGCTGCAGATCCCAGCGCAAAATAATTTGCGCGACAGATTTGTTATATGTTTGAGCGATGTCAGCCAATACAGGATGATCCAGAAGCTGCCCCTGCATTAAAGGTGACCAAGCCTCCATCTGGATGCCCTGATTTTGGCAGTATCTAATCAATTCTTTTTGTGTGAGGCGCGGATGAAATTCCACTTGGTTAATCATAGGCTTAATTTCAGCTGCCGTCATCAGATCTTCAAGATGGTGAATTTGGAAGTTGCTTACGCCAATTGCTTTGATACGGCCTTCTTTATACAACGTTTCAAGCGCTCTCCAAGCATCTTTATACTTTCCTTCTACAGGCCAGTGGATGAGGTATAGATCTAAATAATCCAGACCGAGTTTTGACAGGCTTGTCTCAAATGCGGCGAGTGTTGCCTCGTAGCCTAAATCTGCATTCCATACTTTTGATGTAATAAACAGATCCTCTCTTGTGATGCCAGCCTCTTCAATGCCCTGCCGAATTCCTTCTCCGACTCCAGCTTCATTTCCATAAATAGCTGCAGTGTCAATACTGCGGTACCCGTGGGCAATGGCGGTTTTAACTGCGTTTACCAGTTCAGATCCTTCCTCCACTTGGAAGACGCCGAGGCCGAACCAAGGCATCTTCACCCCATTATGAAGTGTTGCTGTTGCTTGTAAATGTGTTGTCATGTTTATTCCCTCCTTTAAAATTGTCAGGCTTCCTGCCGATCCCGTTTTTCCATCAAGCGGCTCCAGCCTGTTAAAATGACTGCTCCGGCCACCATTAATCCGCCTATCCAAGCGGTATGAATTAATCCGATTGAATCGGTGATCACACCACCAAGGTATGAGCCAAGCGCGATCCCTGCATTAAAGGCAGCGATATTCATCGCGGATGCGACGTCAACTGCACTCGGGACAAAACGCTCAGCCAGCATGACGACATACACCTGAAGGCCGGGCACGTTCATAAAGGCCAGCAATCCCATACAAAGAATGGTGATGAGGCCTGCTGCTTGATATGAGGCCGTAAATGTCAGTACAAATAGAACGATTGCCTGTACGATAAACATATAGAATAAAGCGGCAATCGGATTTCGGTTAGACAGCTTTCCGCCAATCATATTTCCGATAGCGATAGCGATTCCATATCCGAGCAGAATCACTGCAACAGTTCCGGCTTTGAAGCCTGTTACTTCCTGAAGCAGGGGAGACAGATATGTGAATACAACAAATGTTCCTCCGTACCCAAGAGCTGTAATGACAAATAAAAGCAATAACCGGCCGTTTGTCACAAGTTTCAATTGATCCCGCATCGTTGTTTTTGTCCCTTTTCGTAGTTTGGACGGTACAAGAATGCCATTTGTAATGAAAGCAATGACTCCGACGGCGATAATGACCATAAAGGCAAAACGCCAGCCGAACTGCTGGCCGATAAACGTGCCGAAAGGAACTCCGGTTACAGTTGCCACAGTGAGGCCGGTAAACATAATCGAAATCGCGCTGGCCCTTTTATTTTCCGGGACAATATCCGCTGCGATTGTCGAGCCGATTGACATAAACACACCGTGCGAAAATGCCGATATAACACGTGCTGCTAATAAAATCCCGATGCTTGAAGCGGTTGCCGCCATCGTATTACCGGCAATAAAAATAAACATGATCCAAAGCAATAGTGTCTTACGAGACATGCTTGAGGTCAATGAAGTTAAAATAGGTGCTCCAAATGTAACGCCGAGCGCATAAAGGGAAACGGTCAATCCCGCTGTTGTGACTGGAATATGCAGGTCATCAGCAATGAGCGGCAAAAGGCCGACACTGATAAATTCGGTTGTCCCTATCGCGAATGCACTTACGGCCAAAGCCAGGAGTGCAGGAATACTGCTTTTATTGGCTGAAGTCATGATGTTCCTCCTTTGTATGTGTGTTGTATGATTGAAATTCTGCTGAGTAAGCTATATAAATAAAAAAGAGCAGATTCAAATCAGCCGGCAAATGTGATTATGAAACATATCGTTAGGAAAGAAAAGTACGTACTTTTAAGTGCTATAGTCACTTTTTGGTGCCTGTAAGGAGAATGGAATGTATGGAGAAGAAAAAATATAACATTTCTGTTGAAGCGACTCTTGAAGTGATTGGCGGGAAGTGGAAATGCGTTATTTTATGCCATCTGATGCACGGAAAAAAACGCACGAGTGAATTAAAGCGCCTGATGCCCAACATCACGCAAAAGATGCTGACCCAGCAGCTGCGTGAGCTGGAAGCGGACGGTGTCATTAACCGGATCGTTTATAATCAGGTTCCTCCCAAAGTGGAATACGAGCTCAGCGAATACGGGCGCAGCTTAGAAGGGATTTTAGATATGCTGTGTGCTTGGGGAGCGAATCATATTAACAGGGTGTACGGGGATACATTTTCTGTGTTAGAAGAAAGTGTGCTCAATGATAAGTTGAAACTGGAATCATAAAAGCATGAGGGCAGTCAGTGCAGAGCGCTGGCTGCTTTTTTGGTTCTTCGGCCTGATATTCTGTGCAAGAAAACATATGATGTATCATAAATTAGCGTTATAATCGTTGATTTTTATCAATATGTACTGGCGAATTCGTTTTAATGTGTTATACTAATTTTAGATAGCAACAAATTAGGATGGCATAATTGATAAGGGGTGTCCAACATGAAGGTAAAAGTAGCGATCAACGGGTTTGGAAGAATCGGAAGAATGGTTTTTAGAAAAGCGATGTTAGACGATCAAATTCAAATAGTGGCCATTAACGCCAGCTATTCCGCAGAAACGCTGGCTCATTTAATAAAGTATGACACAATTCACGGCAGATACGACAAAGAGGTTGTGGCTGGTGAAGACAGCCTGATCGTAAATGGAAAGAAAGTGCTTTTGTTAAACAGCCGTGATCCAAAACAGCTGCCTTGGCGGGAATATGATATTGACATAGTCGTCGAAGCCACAGGGAAGTTTAATTCAAAAGATAAAGCGATGGGCCATATAGAAGCGGGTGCAAAAAAAGTCATTTTGACTGCTCCGGGAAAAAATGAAGACGTTACCATTGTGATGGGGGTAAATGAAGACCAATTCGACGCTGAGCGCCATGTGATTATTTCAAATGCGTCATGCACGACAAACTGCCTTGCGCCTGTTGTGAAAGTGCTGGATGAAGAGTTTGGCATTGAGAGCGGGCTGATGACTACAGTTCATGCGTATACGAATGACCAAAAAAATATTGATAACCCGCACAAAGATTTGCGCCGGGCGCGGGCTTGCGGTGAATCCATCATTCCGACGACAACAGGAGCGGCAAAGGCGCTTTCGCTTGTGCTGCCGCATCTGAAAGGAAAGCTTCACGGCCTCGCCTTACGTGTCCCTGTTCCGAACGTCTCATTGGTTGATCTCGTAGTTGATCTGAAAACGGATGTTACGGCTGAAGACGTAAACGAGGCATTTAAACGCGCTGCCAAAACGTCGATGTACGGTGTACTTGATTATTCAGATGAACCGCTTGTATCGACTGATTATAATACAAATCCGCATTCGGCGGTCATTGACGGGCTTACAACAATGGTAATGGAAGACAGAAAAGTAAAGGTGCTGGCGTGGTATGACAACGAATGGGGCTACTCCTGCAGAGTTGTTGATTTGATTCGCCATGTAGCGGCACGAATGAAACATCCGTCTGCTGTATAAAATAAGGTCATGGACACAATTTAAAGAAAAAACCCTTAACAGCATATTTCTAAAAAAACGCACCTTGCAAATTAGACTTAAACACAGTATACTATTTTTCGTGAACTTCTTGCTTGAGACTGTTTCGGAATTACTTAAAGGGTTAGGACCTCTCCGGACTAACTTTCCCCCGTGGTAAATGGCCGACCCAGTTGTTGGAATTTCACTTTTTAATTCTTGTTAAGGGGGGTCCATGACTATGGAAACAATGGGGCGTCACGTTATCTCCGAGCTATGGGGATGCGATTTTGATAAGCTGAATGACATGGATTTTATTGAAAAAACGTTTGTAAATGCTGCTCTAAAATCAGGTGCTGAGGTGCGCGAGGTTGCATTTCACAAATTTGCACCGCAAGGCGTAAGCGGAGTTGTGATTATTTCTGAATCACACTTAACGATTCACAGTTTTCCTGAGCACGGATATGCGAGCATTGATGTTTATACTTGTGGAGACTTAGATCCTAATGTTGCTGCTGATTACATCGCAGAGGCATTACATGCTGATACAAGAGAAAACATTGAAATACCGAGAGGAATGGGGCCTGTGCAAATTAAACAGGCGCAAGCGAAAGTACTATAAAGTAAATGCGAACACAAAGGGAGCTGAAGCTAGAAAGCCATTATGCGCTTTTTAGCTTATGCTCCTTTTATTTTTATAAAGAAACGAGAGTGTCAGCTTTTTCTTTTTTCATTTTTTTTGTAAAATAAGAAGGAGATTTTCACAAACCACCTCATATAGAAACAAATTTAACAACGGCTCTCCCGACAGATGCTGTCACATCTATTTTTAAAAGGCGGAGGCTGCCGAAAATACATTGCAGGGAACGATATAGTTGGGAGCTGATTTTATTGAAATGTCCTTCATGCCAGCATAACGGAACGCGAGTCCTTGATTCACGGCCTGTGGATGACGGAAAATCGATTCGCCGAAGACGCGAGTGTGAATCCTGCCACTACCGGTTTACGACCTTTGAGAAAGTGGAGGAAACCCCGCTCATCGTTGTGAAAAAAGAAGGTGTGCGTGAGGAGTTCAGCAGAGAAAAAATGCTGCGCGGCCTCATAAAAGCATGCGAAAAAAGGCCTGTATCACTCAAAACGCTTGAAGACATGTGCTTTGATATTGAAAAAGAACTTCGCAATCAAGGCTGCTCTGAGGTGAAGAGCGAGCTCGTCGGAGAAATGGTCATGGACCGGCTGGCTAAGATTGACGAAGTCGCATATGTGCGGTTCGCATCCGTCTATCGGCAGTTTAAAGATATAAACGTCTTTATCGACGAATTAAAAGACTTAATAAAGAAAGAGCGTTAAAAGAGCTAAGAGGATTCTTCTAGCTCTTTTCTCATGTGCAAAATTGGCATTTGATAGATATAAGAAACGGTGTAAAATGAAAGGTAGAAACAAATTCGGAAGGTTTGAGAATGTATGGCTGACTATTGGAAAGATGTACTGCCTGTAGACCCGTATGTGGTTAAAAGCAGATCGATGCTGCAGGATATTGACAGACAAATTATTACACAACTGTACCAGCCCTTAATCGGCCCTGTTGCATTCTCTCTTTATATGACATTGTGGGGAGAGCTTGAACAAAACCGTCTGTGGGGCGGAGAGTCCACACATAGACAGCTGATGGGGATGACACAGTCCAACTTAAAAACGATCCATCAGGAACAGGGGAAGCTCGAGGGCATCGGATTGCTGAAAGTATATATGAAAGAATCCGAGCGGCAGGAGCGCCTCTTTATATATGAACTCCTTCCGCCGCTCAGGCCAAATGAATTTTTTGAAGACGGAATGCTGAATGTTTTTCTGTACAATAGGGTCGGAAAAACGAAATATCAGCAATTAAAACAATTTTTTACGCACCCGGCTATTTCAGAAGATGCGAAGGACATTACGCGGCCGTTTAATCACGCGTTTGAATCGCTGCAGCCGAGTGAATGGAAGCTCACATCTGATATGGAGGAAACGGTAAGACTTGCCGAGGGGACCGAGTATACTTCTGTCGGACAGGCTCCGTCCTACACCATAACGGAAGATGTGTTTGATTTTGATTTGTTTTTAGCGGGACTTTCTGAGACGATGATTCCGAGAAAATCGATGACCCAGCAGGTGCGGGACACAATCAAAAAGCTTTCTTATCTGTACGGAATTGACCCTTTGCAGATGCAAAATGTCGTGATGAGCGCAATTGATGAGCGTGATGTCATTACGACGGAGGCATTAAGAAAAGCGGCCAGCGACTGGTATCAAATCGAAAGAAACGGACAGCTGCCCGATTTGGTGGAAAAAACACAGCCGGTGCATCTGCGTGAAGGCGAAAAACCGGCAGAAGAGGATTCCCTGGACGGGAAGCTGATCGCTTTGCTGGAGGCGATTTCTCCGAAGAAGCTTCTGCAGGACATTGCTGACGGAACAGAGCCGTCAAAAGCTGATCTGAAAATCATAGAAGAAATTATGTTCGAACAGAAGCTCGAGCCAGGCGTCACAAATGTGTTAATTTATTATGTCATGCTGAAAACCGACATGAAGCTGTCAAAAAACTATATTCAAAAAATCGCGTCGCATTGGGCACGAAAAAAGGTAAAAACGGTCAGGGAAGCGATGAAGCTCGCGATAGAAGAGAACCGCCAATACCTTGAATGGGCTGAAGGAAAAACAAAGTCTTCGAAACGAAACCAAAAAGTGATTCGTGAAGAAAAGCTTCCTGATTGGATGACAGAAAAGGAAACAGCGTCCGATTCAGAATCCGGACAGCAGAAGCTGCATCCGCAGGATTTGGAAGAACAGAAGAAAAAGATGATGGAAGAAATGCAAAAACTGAAAAAATACTCTGCCTATTAAAGACAGAGATGCGGGGTGAAGGAATAGATGGAACCAATCGGCCGTTCCCTGCAGGGCGTAACCGGCAGGCCGGATTTCCAAAAACGTCTTGAACAAATGAAGGAAAAGGTCATGAAAGATCAAGATGTTCAAGCATTTTTGAAGGAAAATGAAGAAGTAATTGACCAAAAAATGATCGAAAAGAGCTTAAATAAGCTTTATGAATATATCGAACAAAGCAAGAATTGCTCCTATTGTTCGGAAGATGAAAACTGCAACAATTTGTTGGAGGGCTACCATCCGAAGCTTGTTGTCAATGGGCGGTCTATTGATATCGAGTATTATGAATGCCCAGTCAAACGGAAGCTCGACCAGCAGAAGAAACAAAAGTCTCTTATGAAAAGCATGTATATCCAGCAGGATCTTCTCGGAGCGACGTTCCAGCAGGTCGATATCAGTGACCCGAGCAGGCTTGCGATGTTCCAGCATGTTACAGATTTCCTGAAAAGCTATAATGAGACGGGAAAAGGGAAAGGATTATATTTATACGGGAAATTCGGGGTAGGAAAAACGTTTATGCTCGCTGCGATTGCCAATGAGCTGGCTGAAAAAGAGTATTCATCCATGATTGTCTATGTGCCCGAATTTGTGAGAGAGCTTAAAAATTCGCTGCAAGACCAAACATTAGAAGAGAAGCTCAATATGGTAAAGACCACACCCGTATTGATGCTGGATGACATTGGAGCTGAATCAATGACAAGCTGGGTAAGGGATGAAGTTATCGGAACAGTGCTTCAGCACAGAATGTCCCAGCAGCTGCCTACTTTCTTTTCTTCAAATTTCTCACCTGACGAGCTGAAGCATCATTTTACGTATTCGCAAAGGGGAGAAAAGGAAGAAGTAAAAGCGGCAAGATTAATGGAGCGGATATTATATTTGGCTGCTCCGATCCGCCTTGACGGAGAAAACCGCCGCCATCCGTAACTGCTGCGGTTCAAAGGGGAAGGAACTGAGGGTATGAAACGAAAAACCGCTTTTAAATGGCTGGCAGTGCTGGCAGGTGCAGGTTTAATCTTTTGGGGAAATAAAAGATATTTGAATGTATCGCCGAAAGAGATCAGGGTATGGGTATTGTCGTTCGGTGTTTTTGCTCCGCTGATGTTTATCGGGATATCCATCGTCAGGCCGCTCGTTTTATTTCCGGTGTCTGTTATTTCAATAGCGGGCGGACTTGCGTTTGGTCCGCTTCTCGGCACGTTTTATACGTTAGTCGGTTCAATGTGTGCTTCAGCTGTTTCGTATTTTGCGGCCGGTTTGTTTGCGGCAAAAAAGAACGGCTATTATGAAAAGCTTGAAGCCATCCAGAAGCAAATGGAGGATAACGGATTTTTCTATATCTTCCTTTTAAGAATCCTGCCGATCAATTTTGATTTCGTGAGCTATGCTGCAGGTCTTTCCAATGTCAAAGCGATGCCGTATTTTGCGGCGACGGCTGTGGGAATCATCCCTGGGACCATTGCGCTTAATGTTCTGGGAGCGAGCTTTTTGACTGGCAATCTGCCAGCTTTCTTTCTTGTTTTCACTCTGTATATCGTGTTTATTTCGCTGCCATTAATCTTCAGAAAGAAAATGCAAAACTTGTTCCAGGAATCAAATTAAGATTTGCCAGTGACCTTTACGTCTATTTTAAAAACATCCCCCATATACTTGTAACAGATGCCGTAAGGGGGGACAAACATGCTTGAAATAATCTTTGAAGATGACCATGATGCAGCCGCTTTTTTACATCTCATTCAGCATTCGGACGATCGGAACAATATCATTGTCCGTGAAGGCATACGAAAAATCGGGATTAAAAAAGCGAAGCCGGCTTTCTCTATTCAGCGTTTTATGGAGCCGATTCTGGTCAAATTTTTTTTGGAATGCAAAGAAGACGAGCATATGCTGTCATTGATTGAGGAAACATATTGTTTCACTGACCAGGATGAACAGCAGCAAATTCTTCAGCTCGCACACAGTATTATTGAAGGTGAAGCAGACGATCTTCCGTTTGAGCCGCTGAAGCTTTCACGGAAACAATCTATTTTGGATGAACTCCAAACGATCTGTTTAGAGGAAGGCGTATTTTACATTCGCTCCTTTCAGACCTTCCGACTTGGATCATACTATAAGCAGCTGAGAGATATTACAGAAGCAGCGATTGATGAATATAAGATGGAACAGGAATATCAAAACTTTATTCAAACACTCAGAGACTATGTAAACGCCAAACAGCCGCGTATCAAAAAAGTGCATATTGTCCATGATGGTTCCTTTACATTATGGGAGCTGCGCTATGTGCCGGAACGGGAAAAAATGAAATACATAGACAGGCGGTTTGTCCGGGATCATCCTATGTATATTGATTCTCATTTGCTTGCGCCGCTGATTTCAATTGCGCCTGATGAAGTCGTGCTTTATACCGACCAGCCCGAGCACATGATGGCAAGGACCATTCAAAACGTGTTTCAAGAAAGAGTGGAAATGCTTCCGCTGCACGCTTTTTCAGATGCAGAAATAACGGTGAAGCACTCGGAAGGATAAGGGCCGGCAGCCTGTATATATAAGGCTGTCGGTTAAAAAAAAGGAAACGTGATCGTGTTGATTTTTTGGATTGAACAATTTATAATACATAGGAGATTAAGAAAGACACACGTATTGATAAGGACACGAAGGAATGATACCGGCTCAAAGAGAGGGAAGCCCTGGCTGCAAGCTTCCCAGCTAAGGACCATTCGCTTTACCGCCTTTGAACTTCAGCTGTGAACCCCTTGAAAAGGAACAGTAATGGCTGACGGGAACTCCCGTTACAGAGCTTAGAGCCGCAGGTGCCGTCTATTGGCTTTGCGGAAAAAAGGGTGGAACCACGATTCCGTTTATTCAACCTCGTCCCTTTCATAGGGGGGCGGGGTTTTTTATATGCAAAAAAAGGAGTGACAAAGATGTCAGATATGGTAAAGATCACATTTCCTGATGGAGCAGTCAAGGAGTTTGCGAAAGGAACAACAACAGAAGATATCGCGGCATCCATCAGCCCGGGATTAAAGAAAAAATCATTAGCCGGAAAGCTGAACGGAAAAGAAATCGATTTGAGAACGCCGATCAATGAAGACGGTACAGTGGAAATCATTACAGAAGGCTCAGAAGAAGGTCTTCAAATTATGCGCCACAGTACGGCTCACTTGCTGGCTCAAGCGATTAAACGCATCTACAAGGATGTTAAATTCGGCGTCGGTCCGGTTATCGAAAACGGTTTTTACTACGATGTAGAAATGGACGAAGCGATTACACCGGAGGATCTGCCGAAAATCGAGAAAGAAATGAAAAAAATCGTCAATGCGAACCTTCCGATCGTTCGAAAAGAAGTCAGCCGTGAAGAAGCGAAAGCCCGTTTTGCGGAAATCGGTGACGACCTGAAGCTTGAACTATTGGATGCGATTCCCGAAGGAGAAACCGTTTCGATCTATGAGCAAGGCGAATTCTTTGACCTGTGCCGCGGCGTCCATGTTCCTTCAACCGGAAAAATCAAAGAGTTTAAGCTGTTAAGCCTTGCAGGCGCATACTGGCGCGGTGACAGCAAAAACCAAATGCTTCAGCGCGTGTATGGTACAGCTTTCTTCAAAAAAGCTGATCTAGAAGAGCATCTTCGTATGCTAGAAGAAGCGAAAGAACGCGACCACAGAAAGCTCGGCAAAGAATTAAAGCTGTTCGCGAACTCTCAAAAAGTCGGACAAGGCCTGCCGCTTTGGCTGCCAAAAGGCGCGACAATCCGCCGCGTCATCGAGCGCTACATTGTCGATAAAGAAATCAGCCTTGGCTATGAGCACGTATACACACCTGTGTTAGGCAGCAAAGAGCTGTATGAAACATCAGGACACTGGGATCATTATCAGGAAGGCATGTTCCCTCCGATGGAAATGGACAATGAAACACTTGTATTGCGTCCGATGAACTGCCCGCACCATATGATGATTTACAAACAAGACATTCACAGCTACCGCGAGCTTCCGATTCGGATTGCGGAGCTGGGAACGATGCACCGCTATGAAATGTCAGGTGCGCTGTCAGGGCTTCAACGCGTACGCGGAATGACACTAAATGATGCACATATCTTTGTGCGCCCGGATCAAATTAAGGATGAGTTTATCCGTACAGTCCGTTTAATCCAGGATGTATATGAAGATTTCGGTTTAAGTGATTACACATTCCGTCTGTCTTACCGTGATCCGGAAGATACAGAGAAATATTTTGATGACGATGAAATGTGGAACAAAGCGCAATCCATGCTGAAAGAGGCAATGGACGAAATCGGCCATGACTATTACGAAGCAGAAGGTGAAGCGGCATTCTACGGCCCTAAACTTGATGTTCAAGTGAAAACTGCGATCGGCAAAGAAGAAACACTATCTACGGTCCAGCTTGATTTCTTATTACCGGAACGTTTCGATCTGACATACATCGGTGAAGATGGCAAGCAGCACCGTCCGGTTGTCATTCACAGAGGCGTCGTCTCAACAATGGAACGCTTTGTCGCCTTCTTAATCGAAGAACACAAAGGCGCGCTGCCGACATGGCTTGCACCGGTTCAGTTCCAAGTTATCCCGGTTTCCCCGGCTGTGCATTTAGACTACGCGAAAAAAGTGCAGGAACGCCTGCAGCGTGAAGGCCTGCGTGTTGAAGTCGACAGCCGCGATGAAAAAATCGGCTACAAAATTCGTGAAGCGCAAATGCAAAAAATCCCGTACATGCTGGTGGTCGGTGACCAAGAAGCAGAAAACGGCGCGGTAAACGTGCGTAAATACGGAGAACAGAACTCTGAAACGATTTCTCTTGATGAGTTTGTGAAAAAGGCAGTAGCTGAAGCGAAAAAATAAAATAAAAAAGCATGATCTCATTGAAGAGATCATGCTTTTTTATTTCTCTAATATAGGAAACAAATCATGAAGGCTGCTGATGATGTAATCAGGCGATACGTCAGTTTCGTTTTTCTTATCCGTCCGGTTGATCCAAACGGTTTTGATTCCGGCTCTTGAAGCGCCTAAAATATCAGTATTCAAATTATCGCCGACCATGATGGCATCGTCTTTTTCAATATTCATCAGCCTAAGGCAATGTTCAAAAATGGAAACATCCGGCTTGCCCTTGCCGAATGCGCCCGAGATGACGATTTCATTGAAGTAAGGGGCGAGCTCAGGCACGCCGGCAAGCTTCTCCTTTTGCAGACTCGGATCGCCATTTGTCAAAAGCAATAATTCATACTTGCCTTTTAATTGATCGAGGACAGCAAATGTTTCATCATATACAAACGGACGTTTTCTGCGCTCTGCCGCAAAAAACTCTCCCAAGTATTCGCCATATGCAGGATCATTGATCCCAAGCGCTTTCAGTCCGTTTGTCCATGCGTTTCTTCTGTATTCCGGCACAATCTTGTTCAGCTTTTGAAAGCCCTCACTGATAGGCTCTGAGAAATTGGACCATAGTCCTTCAAACGGGTTAATGCCGATCATCACTGTATATGGATACGTCTCATATGACATGTACAATTCTCTCGCCGCTTCGCGAACAGCTCGTTCGAATTTCTCCGGGTCAAGGCCATATTTTTTCTCCGCCTGTAAGCAAGTTTCTGCAAATGTTGTTCTGACGCTTTTTTCGTCCCAAAGTAGTGTATCATCTAAATCAAAAAATACGGCTTTCATGATCTTCTCCTCTGCTTCAGATTCAAATCTTTCTGCCAAAAGGCTCATGTTTTATTTTACAATAGATAAAAGCCTTGTGAAATATGTTTTCAGACGATTTTAAAAAAACAGTCAGCCGTAAAACGAAAACATGCTAGAATGTAAACGGAAAGAACAGGTGACATGAATGATTCATTTGATGATTATGATGCTTGAGAGGGTAGGGATTATTGTTATATTAGGGTTCATTCTCGCCCATACGAAACTTTTCAGACAAGCTCTTCAGAATCAGGACGGCTATAAAGGAAAAGCGGTTTTGATTTCTATTTTTTCTCTTTTCAGCATCATCAGTAATTATACAGGTATCGAAATTCAAAGAAATATGATCGTAAACAATGACTGGGTGCTTACGATAGGTCCATCGGGCTCTATTGCGAATACCCGTATTTTGGGTGTGGAAATCGGAGGCCTTCTCGGAGGTCCGTTTGTAGGGACTGGAATTGGCATACTGGCGGGCCTGCATCGTCTTTCACTCGGTGGCAGCACGGCCTTAAGCTGTGCCGTATCATCCATTTTAGCGGGTGTTCTTGCAGGCTTGATCGGCAGGTATTTTACGAAGCGATATCGAATGCCGACACCGCGTATCGCCGCTCTTGTGGGAATCGGCATGGAGTCACTGCAAATGCTCATTATTTTGCTGATGGCAAAGCCGTTCAGTGACGCTTGGGAGCTTGTCAGCATGATCGGGATTCCGATGATCCTGATCAATGGTACAGGCAGTTTTATTTTTCTGTCGATTATTCAAGCAATCATTCGCAAGGAAGAGCAGGCGAGGGCTCTCGAAACGCATCGAGTGCTAACAATTGCTGATCAGACACTTCCATTTTTTCGCCAAGGATTAAATGAAAACTCCTGTAAAAGTGTTGCGGCTATTATCCATAAGCTGACTGGAACAGATGCGGTGTCTCTCACTGATAAAGAAAAGATCCTTGCGCATGTCGGCGCGGGAATGGATCACCACATCCCATCAAAAAGCTTGATCACCGGCCTGTCCAAAAAGGTAATTAAAACAGGGCATATCATGAAGGCGACTTCGCAGGAAGAGATTGAATGCACGCATGCTGAATGCCCTTTGCACGCTGCAATTGTCCTGCCGCTGACATCAAACGGCAATACAATCGGCACCTTAAAAATGTACTTTAAAAGCCCGGCAGGCCTGAGCCAGGTAGAAGAGGAGCTTGCTGAGGGGCTGGCCATGCTGTTTTCGACACAGCTTGAGCTTGGGGAAGCAGAGCTGCAAAGCAAGCTTCTCAAGGATGCTGAAATCAAGGCGCTTCAAGCACAGGTGAATCCGCATTTTTTATTTAATGCGATCAACACGATTTCTGCGCTCTGCCGCACAGATGTTGAAAAAACCCGTAAGCTCCTACTGCAGCTCAGTGTTTATTTTCGTTCAAACCTTCAAGGGGCGAGACAGCTGCTGATCCCGCTCTCAAAGGAGCTGAACCATCTTAACGCCTATTTGTCATTAGAACAGGCGCGTTTTCCCGGGAAATATAAAATTGAGCTCAATATCGACAGCAGGCTGGAGCAGATTGAAATCCCTCCGTTTGTTTTGCAGGTGCTTGTCGAGAACGCGCTTCGGCACGCGTTTCCGAAAAAACAAGACATGTGCAAGGTTACAGTCTGTGTCTTATCTGATGATGCATCCGTCTATATGAAGGTGACGGATAACGGACGCGGAATTCCGCCGGACGTCCTGCAGGAACTGGGGAAAAAGCCATTTCCGTCTAAAGAGGGAACCGGTACAGCGCTTTATAACCTAAATCAGCGGCTGATCGGTTTATTCGGACAGCAGGCCGCACTGCATATCAGTAGTGAGGTTCATAAAGGGACAGAGGTTTCCTTTCAAGTGCCAATGCAACAGATGAAAGAGGGAGAAGAACATGCTCAGGGTGTTAATAGTTGATGATGAGATGCTGGCAAGGGATGAACTGGCTTACTTGCTTAAGCGGACCAATGAGGAAATGGAAATCAATGAAGCGGAAAATATCGAATCCGCTTTTGACCAAATGATGGATCAAAAGCCTGATTTGCTGTTTTTAGACGTTGATTTATCTGGAGAAAACGGTTTTGATATCGCAAAGCGATTGAAGAAAATGAAGCATCCTCCTGCTGTTGTGTTTGCGACAGCGTATGACCAGTATGCGCTCAAAGCGTTTGAGGTGGATGCTCTTGATTATTTAACCAAGCCTTTCGATGAGGAAAGAATTCAGCAAACGCTGAAAAAATATAAAAAAGTTAATCGGGATATTGTCGAAACAGATCAAAACAGCCATGCCGGGCAGCATAAGCTCGCGCTATCTGTGGGAGAATCGATTGTGATCGTGGATACGAAGGACATTATCTATGCTGGAACAGAGGATGGCCATGTTAATGTAAAAACCTTCGATCATTCTTATACGGTCAGCGAGACGCTTGTTGTGATTGAGAAAAAGCTTCCGGATTCTGATTTTATCCGCGTCCATCGGAGCTTTGTCGTCAATACCGAATATATTAAAGAAATTCAGCCATGGTTTAATTCAACGTATAATCTGATCATGAAAGACGGATCGAAAATACCGGTCAGCCGGACATATGCGAAGGAATTGAAAAAGCTGCTCCATATTTGAGGGGCGGCTTTTTGCATTTCAGCCATTTGATTCTGCAACTCAGACCCGCTATTTGGCATGTTATCTTGTAAGCGCTTCATAACAAGGGTTTCTTATTTATAATGAGGGTACCAAAGAGAAAGAGGTGAAGAAAATGAGTGCTAAAAAAGTGTACGGGTTTTTAACACAAGCATTTATTTTTGCCGTCATTATGCTGGTTTCGAATATGATTGCCGCTATTGTCCCAATACCTATCCCCGCATCGGTTGTAGGGTTGGTCTTATTATTTCTCCTATTATGTTTGAAAGTTATTAAACTGGAACAAGTGGAAACGCTCGGAACGTCTTTAACCTCTCTGATCGGATTTTTATTTGTTCCGTCGGGTATATCTGTTATGAATTCGCTTGGTGTGATGCAGCAATACGGCCTGCAAATTGTTCTTGTCATTCTGCTTGCAACGATTATTTTGCTGGGGGCTACGGGATTGTTTTCTCAGCTGATTCTTTCGCTGGGCGGAAAACGCGCAGCGGACATGAAAACAAAAACAGTGCAAAGCCCGCAGAACAATAACGAACTTGTTCACCATTAAGGAAACAGGAGGTTCATCACATGGAAAGCACAATGAGTCCTTATTTTGGGATTGTCGTATCACTTGCTGCATTCGGCATCGGCACCTTTTTATTTAAGAAAACAAAAGGTTTCTTCCTTTTCACACCTTTGTTTGTTGCCATGGTGCTGGGGATCGCATTTTTAAAAATCGGCGGTTTTTCCTACGCGGACTATAATAACGGGGGAGAAATCATTAAGTTTTTCCTTGAACCAGCGACGATCGCTTTTGCCATTCCTTTGTACAAACAGAGAGAGAAGCTTAAAAAATACTGGTGGCAAATCATGGCTTCCATTATTGTCGGATCTATCTGCTCTGTCACGATTGTTTATTTGCTCGCTAAAGGCATTCATCTCGATTCGGCCGTAATGAAAAGCATGCTTCCGCAGGCGGCTACAACGGCAATTGCGCTTCCATTATCAAAAGGCATCGGAGGCATCAGCGACATCACGGCCTTTGCGGTCATCTTTAACGCTGTCATTGTATATGCGCTCGGAGCATTGTTCTTGAAGGTGTTTAAAGTGAAAAATCCGATTTCTAAAGGATTGGCTCTCGGAACATCCGGACATGCACTTGGTGTAGCAGTCGGGATTGAGATGGGAGAAGTTGAAGCTGCGATGGCGAGTATTGCGGTTGTCGTAGTAGGAGTGGTAACGGTTCTTGTCATCCCAGTGTTCGTGCAGTTGATCGGAGGATAAGCCAAGGCTGAATGCCTTGGCTGTTTCTTTTATGATGCGTGGCTGAGCGGTTCAGAAACTTTACATTCTGGTTGAGGATGAAAGATTTTCTATTTCTCTCTTGCGCTCATAGAAAACCCATGTTACAATGTAAAAGTTGTTCCGGATAAGTCGTCCTTGACTAAAGATCCGGTATTGTGTAGAATAGTTATTGAATTGAATATAAATCACAAGCAGAAGCACCCGCTTCTCACCTGATTGACACATGCATGTAGTTGGCAGGTTGACCGTACATTTTTATTGATACAGATGTTCGTAGTGTGGGTGTTTTATAATGCCCACACTTTTTGTTTGCCTGCAAAATGCAGTCAAAATGAGTTGTGAATCAATTCGAAGAAACTATGGAGGTGGCTCATTATTAGCAAAGATCAATTGGTTAATGAGGGTATCCGTGCACGTGAGGTCCGTTTAATCGGACAAAATGGCGACCAGCTTGGAATCAAGTCCCGTCAGGAAGCACTTGAAATCGCCGGCCGCGCAAATCTTGACCTTGTGTTAGTTGCAGCGAATGCAAAACCGCCTGTCTGCCGAATCATGGACTACGGTAAGTTCCGATTTGAGCAGCAGAAAAAGGAAAAAGAGGCACGCAAGAATCAAAAAATCATTAACTTAAAAGAAGTTCGGTTAAGTCCGACAATCGATGAGCATGACTTTAACACGAAATTGCGCAATGCGATTAAATTCCTTGAAAAAGGCGATAAAGTGAAAGCTTCTATCCGCTTTAAAGGACGCGCAATCACTCATAAAGAAATCGGTCAGCGTGTATTAGACCGTTTCTCCGAAGCATGTGCTGAGGTTGCGACAGTCGAAACAAAACCAAAAATGGACGGCCGCAGCATGTTCTTAATGCTCGCACCGAAAAATGAAAAGCAATAAGGAGGAAATCCCATGCCAAAAATGAAAACTCACCGCGGATCTGCTAAACGTTTTAAAAAGACAGGTTCTGGGAAGTTAAAACGTTCTCACGCGTACACAAGTCACTTATTCGCCAACAAATCTCAAAAGCAAAAGCGTAAGCTTCGCAAGAGTGCTGTTGTAAGCGCAGGAGACTTCAAACGTATCAAACAAATGCTTGCTAACATCAAGTAATCGGATAAGGAACAATTAGGAGGGAAATTCAATGCCAAGAGTAAAAGGCGGAACTGTTACACGTAAGCGTCGTAAAAAGGTTCTTAAATTAGCAAAAGGTTATTTCGGTTCAAAACATACATTATACAAAGTAGCTAACCAGCAAGTCATGAAATCTGGAAACTATGCTTTCCGTGACCGTCGTCAGAAAAAACGTGATTTCCGTAAACTTTGGATCACTCGTATCAACGCAGCTGCTCGCATGAACGGCCTTTCTTACAGCCGTTTAATGCACGGTCTTAAGCTTTCTGGTATCGAAGTAAACCGTAAAATGCTTGCTGATCTTGCTGTAAACGACCTTACTGCATTCAATCAGCTTGCTGATGCTGCTAAAGCTCAATTAAACAAGTAATCATATAGAGCCGCTCTCCAGCAGAGCGGCTTTTTCTATATAAAGGATGAGGCAACATGATGATTGCAGCTTATTTGGTGTTGATGAATCTGTGCGGTTTTTGGGTGATGGGCATTGACAAACGCAAAGCGCAGCAGCACAAATGGAGAATTTCTGAAGACCGGCTGTGGCTGATAGCCATCGTGTTTGGAGCGCTCGGTATCTGGCTTGGTATGCAAACCTTCAGACATAAAACGAAACACGCTTCTTTTAAGTACGGAGTACCGTTTCTTCTGGTAATAGAAGCGATTCTCATTGGTATTTACTACAGTCCGTTTGATTTATAAAAAGCAGAAAAGCGTTTTAACGCTCTTCTGCTTTTTTTGCAAGTTTAATGGGCTGGTCCCAGTCAATTTTACAATTTGGATATCGTTCCAGCACTTTTTCTTCAATGTTCTCAAAATCTTTTGCAGAGAAATGCTTCAGCTTCTCAGGAGATTCTGTCCAGACAAAGATGGTATGAATAAACAGCGGATGATCCTTGGAAGGAATATGCTTTTCCCCTTCAAAAAGCACGCCTTTATACGTCAGCTGAAAGTTCTTTCGGGTATTGTTCTGTTCATCGATAATATAAAAATGTTCTTTTGATTGGGCCAGCTTAAGCCTTCTCTTTGGATTCGCGACATATTTGACCACAGCATAAATACAATAAGCAAAAAGTGCAAGCAAAATAATCCTTAGAACCATAACAAACATTGTGTGAAGGCACCTCCCTTATTGTGATGATCTGATGTAATACGAAGAGCATAGAAAAAAGTTTCACTTTTTCTAAAAGAAAGTTCTAAAAACATATACCCGATTTTCAAGTGAAATAGTCGTATGGTTAGCGCCATGTTTTGTATAATAAGAATGCAGGACTGATGAAGGAGGGTTTGGAACATGGAAAAATTAGATAAAACATTGACCATGCTGAAAGATTTAACAGATGCAAAAGGTATACCGGGCAATGAAAGAGAAGTAAGGCAAGTGATGAAATCATACATAGAACCATTTGCTGATGAGGTGACAACAGATCGCCTGGGCAGTTTAATTGCTAAAAAAACTGGTGCAGAAAACGGCCCGAAAATTATGATCGCCGGACATTTGGATGAAGTCGGCTTTATGGTGACACAAATCACAGATAAAGGCTTTATCCGTTTTCAAACCGTTGGCGGCTGGTGGGCTCAGGTTATGCTTGCCCAGCGCGTCACCATCGTCACAAAAAAAGGAGAAATCACAGGGGTTATCGGATCTAAGCCGCCTCATATTTTGTCTCCTGAAGCAAGAAAAAAATCAGTGGAAATAAAAGACATGTTTATTGATATTGGAGCTTCAAGCCGGGAAGAAGCCTTGGAGTGGGGTGTGCTCCCGGGAGATATGATCGTTCCGCATTTTGAATTTACGGTCATGAACAATGAAAAATTCCTGCTCGCAAAGGCCTGGGACAACCGCATAGGCTGTGCGATTGCAATTGATGTGTTAAAAAACTTACAAAACACAGATCATCCAAATATAGTGTATGGCGTCGGAACTGTGCAGGAGGAAGTCGGCCTGAGGGGAGCGAAAACGGCTGCACACACCATTCAGCCTGATATTGCGTTTGGTGTCGATGTAGGAATAGCAGGAGACACGCCTGGCATTTCCGAGAAGGAAGCGCAAAGCAAAATGGGCAAAGGCCCGCAGATTATCGTTTACGATGCATCCATGGTCTCTCACAAAGGTTTGCGCGATGCAGTTGTAGCCACTGCGGAGGAAGCCGGCATTCCGTACCAATTTGATGCCATTGCCGGCGGCGGAACTGATTCTGGTGCCATCCATTTGACGGCAAATGGCGTTCCTGCGCTGTCCATTACCATTGCAACCCGCTACATTCATACGCACGCGGCCATGCTGCATCGTGATGATTATGAAAACGCGGTAAAGTTAATTACAGAAGTCATTAAGAAGTTAGACCGTAAAACGGTTGATGAGATTACGTACCAATAAAGATACGGAGGAATCCGCCCATTGAGGCGGATTCTATTTTTTTGTCTGTACAAATTACAGCATAGTGACTACAATAAAGGGGATACCGAAAATTTCCTGAATATGACGACATACGATACGCAGCTCATTTGAAAGGAAGGGAGGATAAACAATCTATTTCTTTGTAAGCGCTTTCTAATATAAAGGAGGTTGAACAAAATTGAAAAAGAAAAAAACATGGAAACGCTTCTTACACTTTTCGAGTGCCGCTCTGGCTGCAGGTTTGATATTCACTTCTGCTGCTCCCGCAAATGCCGCATTTTGGGGTGCATCCAACGAGCTGCTTCACGACCCGACTATGATCAAAGAGGGGAGCTCATGGTATGCGTTAGGAACAGGGCTTAATGAAGAACGGGGACTGCGGGTGTTAAAGTCTTCGGATGCTAAAAACTGGACCGTCCAAAAATCTATTTTCAGCACACCGCTATCGTGGTGGTCCAATTATGTGCCGAATTACGAGAAAAACCAGTGGGCGCCGGATATCCAATACTATAACGGAAAGTACTGGCTGTATTATTCAGTCTCCTCTTTTGGAAACAATACATCTGCCATCGGACTGGCATCCTCAACGAGCATCAGTTCGGGGAGCTGGAAAGACGAAGGCTTGGTCATCCGTTCGACAAGCTCCAATAATTATAACGCGATTGATCCGGAGTTGACATTTGACAAGGATGGCAACCCGTGGCTTGCATTCGGCTCGTTTTGGAGCGGAATTAAGCTGACCAAGCTTGATAAGAGTACGATGAAGCCTACAGGCTCGCTGTATTCGATTGCAGCCAGGCCGAATAATAACGGGGCGCTGGAAGCTCCTACTCTTACGTATCAAAATGGCTATTACTATTTAATGGTTTCATTTGATAAATGTTGTAACGGGGTAAACAGTACGTACAAAATTGCTTACGGAAGATCTAAAAACATTACAGGCCCTTATCTTGATAAAAGCGGAAAAAGCATGCTCGAAGGCGGAGGCACCATTTTGGATTCGGGCAATGACCAATGGAAAGGACCTGGAGGCCAGGATATTGTAAATGGAAACATTCTTGTTCGCCATGCCTATGATGCCAGTGACAACGGCATTCCTAAGCTTCTCATCAATGATTTGAATTGGAGCTCGGGCTGGCCGTCCTATTGAATCAAAAAGCCGGGGGCAGAGCCCGGCTTTTTTTAAAAGAAAAGATTGACAGTGTAATAGTCAATTACTATAATAAAGTTGTTCGTACAAATTATTATTTATAGGTTTGTTTTCTATCATTAGTACGTATCTTTTTCATGTGTTTGAAAGCGTTTTATTTTATGGGAAAGGGGCAGTTTACATGCTTCAGACAAAGGATTATGAATTCTGGTTTGTGACAGGAAGCCAGCACCTATACGGGGAAGAGACGCTGGAACTGGTGGATCAGCATGCGAAAAGCATTTGTAAGGGGCTCAGCGGGGTTTCTTCCAGATATAAAATGGTTCATAAGCCCGTCGTCACTTCACCGGAAACGATTAGAGACCTGTTAAGAGAAGCGGAGTACAGTGAGACGTGCGCTGGCATTATTACATGGATGCACACATTTTCCCCTGCAAAAATGTGGATAGAAGGCCTTTCCTCTTATCAAAAACCGCTTTTGCATTTGCATACCCAATATAATCGCGATATTCCGTGGGGTACGATTGACATGGATTTTATGAACAGCAACCAATCCGCGCATGGCGATCGAGAGTACGGTTACATTAACTCGCGAATGGGGCTTAGCCGAAAGGTCATTGCCGGCTATTGGGATGATGAAGAAGTGAAAAAAGAAATGTCCCAGTGGATGGATACGGCGGCTGCATTAAATGAAAGCAGACATATTAAGGTTGCCAGATTTGGAGATAACATGCGTCATGTCGCGGTAACGGACGGAGACAAGGTCGGAGCGCATATTCAATTTGGCTGGCAGGTTGACGGATATGGCATCGGAGATCTTGTTGAAGTGATGGATCGCATTACGGACGACGAGGTTGACACGCTTTATGCGGAATATGACAGACGATATGTGATCAGCGAGGAAACAAAACGTGACGAAGCAAAGGTAGCGTCCATTAAAGAGCAGGCGAAAATTGAACTTGGCTTAACCGCTTTTCTTGAACAAGGCGGATACACAGCGTTTACGACATCGTTTGAAGTGCTGCACGGAATGAAACAGCTGCCGGGACTTGCCGTTCAGCGCCTGATGGAGAAAGGCTACGGTTTCGCCGGTGAAGGGGATTGGAAGACAGCGGCCCTTGTACGGATGATGAAAATCATGGCTAAAGGAAAAAGAACTTCCTTCATGGAAGATTACACGTACCATTTTGAACCGGGAAATGAAATGATTCTTGGCTCTCACATGCTTGAAGTGTGTCCGACTGTCGCTTTGGATCAGCCAAAAATCGAAGTTCACCCGCTTTCGATCGGCGGCAAGGAGGACCCTGCGCGTTTTGTATTTAACGGCATTAGCGGTTCGGCCATTCAAGCCAGCATTGTTGATATTGGCGGGCGTTTCCGCCTTGTGCTGAATGAAGTCAACGGCCAGGAAATTGAAAAAGACATGCCGAATTTACCGGTGGCCCGAGTTCTCTGGAAGCCGGAGCCGTCATTGAAAACAGCGGCAGAGGCATGGATTTTAGCCGGCGGCGCGCACCATACCTGTCTGTCTTATGAACTGACAGCGGAGCAAATGCTTGATTGGGCGGAAATGGCGGGGATCGAAAGTGTTCTCATTTCCCGTGATACGACAATTCATAAACTAAAACACGAGTTAAAATGGAACGAGGCGCTTTACCGGCTTCAAAAGTAGAGGGGGATGTCACATGGCTTACACTATAGGGGTTGATTTTGGAACTTTATCTGGAAGAGCGGTGCTGGTTCATGTCCAAACAGGGGAGGAACTTGCGTCTGCTGTAAAAGAATACAGGCATGCTGTCATTGATACCGTCCTGCCCAAAACGGGCCAAAAGCTGCCGCGCGACTGGGCGCTGCAGCACCCTGCTGATTACCTCGAAGTCTTGGAAACAACCATTCCGTCTTTACTCGAACAGACGGACGTTGAACCAAAAGACATTATCGGGATTGGAATTGATTTCACGGCATGTACAATCCTTCCTATTGACAGCAGCGGACAGCCGTTGTGTATGCTGCCTGAATATGAAGAGGAGCCGCACAGCTATGTGAAGCTCTGGAAGCATCATGCGGCCCAAAAACATGCTGATCGGCTCAATCAAATCGCCGAAGAAGAAGGAGAGGCTTTTTTACAGCGATACGGAGGAAAAATTTCATCAGAATGGATGATTCCAAAGGTCATGCAAATAGCTGAGGAAGCGCCTCACATTTATGAAGCGGCTGACCGGATCATCGAGGCTGCGGACTGGATCGTGTACCAGCTGTGCGGCTCACTCAAGCGAAGCAACTGTACTGCAGGGTATAAAGCGATTTGGAGTGAAAAAGCGGGGTATCCATCAGATGGTTTCTTTGAGAAATTAAACCCTTCAATGAAAACGATTACAAAGGATAAATTGGCAGGGGCTATTCATTCAGTAGGGGAAAAAGCCGGCGGCCTGACTGAAAAAATGGCAAAGCTGACGGGGCTTCTTCCGGGAACCGCTGTTGCGGTTGCCAATGTGGACGCTCATGTTTCCGTGCCGGCGGTCGGCATCACAGAGCCAGGGAAAATGCTGATGATTATGGGAACCTCAACGTGCCATGTTCTTCTTGGTGAAGAGGTGCATATCGTTCCAGGTATGTGCGGCGTTGTGGACAACGGAATTCTCCCGGGCTATGCGGGATATGAAGCCGGGCAGTCCTGTGTCGGCGATCATTTTGACTGGTTTGTGAAAACGTGTGTTCCGCAAGCGTATCAAAAGGAAGCAAAGGAGAAAAACATTGGCATTCATGAGCTGCTGAGTGAGAAAGCAAACCATCAAGCGCCGGGTGAAAGCGGCCTGCTTGCTTTAGATTGGTGGAATGGAAACCGTTCAACTCTTGTTGATGCAGATTTAACAGGGATGCTGCTTGGCATGACACTGCTGACGAAGCCTGAAGAGATTTATAGAGCGTTAGTTGAAGCGACGGCCTACGGAACACGGATGATTATCGAAACGTTTAAAGAAAGCGGGGTTCCGATTGAGGAGCTGTACGCAGCCGGCGGAATTGCTGAGAAAAACCCATTTGTCATGCAGATTTATGCGGATGTGACAAATATGGACATTAAAATCTCTGGGTCACCGCAAGCGCCAGCTTTAGGATCTGCCATTTTCGGCGCGCTTGCCGCAGGCAAAGAAAAAGGCGGATACGACGACATCAAAGACGCAGCGGCGAACATGGGAAAACTGAAAGATATATCTTATACGCCAAATGCCGAAAATGCCGCGGTCTATGAAAAATTGTACGCTGAATATAAAGAGCTGGTTCATTATTTCGGAAAAGAAAACCATGTCATGAAGCGACTGAAAACCATCAAAAATCTTCAATTTTCATCTGCCGCCAAAAAGAATTGATAAAGGGTGATGGAGCATGCTTGAAACATTAAAAAAAGAAGTGCTGGCTGCCAACCTGAAGCTTCAAGAGCATCAGCTGGTAACCTTTACGTGGGGAAATGTCAGCGGCATTGACCGTGAAAAAGAAAGAATTGTCATCAAACCTAGCGGAGTCGAATACAGCGACCTGACAGCAGATGACTTGGTTGTTTTGAACCTTGAAGGAGAAGTCGTCGAAGGCTCGCTTAAGCCTTCTTCAGATACACCTACCCATGTTTATTTATATAAAGCCTTTCCGAATATCGGGGGAATAGTCCATACCCATTCTCAATGGGCGACAAGCTGGGCGCAATCGGGCAGAGACATCCCTCCGTTAGGCACGACCCATGCTGATTATTTTGACAGTGCGATTCCGTGTACTAGAGAAATGTACGATGAAGAAATCATTCATGACTACGAGCTGAATACAGGAAAAGTCATAGCGGAAACCTTTCAGCATCATAACTACGAACAGGTGCCGGGTGTGCTCGTGAACAATCACGGACCGTTCTGCTGGGGCACTGACGCCTTAAATGCCATTCATAACGCAGTTGTATTAGAAACGGTTGCCGAAATGGCCTACCACTCCATTATGCTGAACAAGGATGTAACCCCAATCAATACAGTCCTGCATGAAAAGCATTTTTATCGAAAACACGGAGCAAGTGCGTATTATGGCCAGTCATGATTTCGCTGTGTCACCGGCCGGCATTCTGATTGACTTGGACGGTACTATATTCAGAGGAAAAGAATTGATTGAAGGGGCAAGAGAAGCGATCCATACACTTCGGGGAATGGGGAAGAAAATTGTCTTTTTAAGCAATCGGGGGAATATCTCCCGTGCCATGTGCAGAAAAAAACTTCTTGGAGCGGGGATTGAAGCGGATGTAAACGACATTGTTCTGTCGTCTAGTGTAACGGCAGCCTTTCTGAAAAAACATTATCGTTTTTCAAAGGTATGGATGCTTGGAGAACAGGGTTTGGTTGACGAGCTGAGACTGGCCGGTGTGCAGCGTGCGAACGAACCGAAGGAAGCGGATTGGCTCGTGATCTCCCTTCATGAAACGCTCACGTACGACGATTTAAATCAAGCCTTTCAAGCGGCTGCCGGCGGCGCTCGTATCATTGCTACAAACAAAGACCGCTCTTTTCCGAACGAAGACGGAAATGCCATTGATGTTGCCGGAATGATTGGGGCGATAGAGGCTTCAGCTCAAGCGAAGACTGAACTTGTTGTCGGAAAGCCGTCATGGCTGATGGCGGAGGCTGCCTGTACAGCAATGGGGCTGTCCGCACATGAATGCATGATTATAGGAGACAGCATTGAATCTGATATTGCAATGGGAAAGCTTTATGGCATGAAAAGCGCCTTAGTGCTTACTGGTTCTGCGAAACCGGGAGAACAGCGTTTGTATAAGCCGGATTATGTGCTGGAGTCCATAGAGGATGTAACCAAATTGGCTGAGGAGGGGATTCTGATATGAATCGTATCGCAGCTGACGTTCAGCGTGCTTTTGAACACGCCGGAGAAGAGACGTCTCCTATAGAAGTTGAAGAAATTGTTCTCGGTAAACAAGCAGCTGATTCGCTTTTGGATTATGTAAAACGAAAAAACAACAAACATATTGTCCTTGTTTGCGACGCGAATACACACCGCATTGCAGGAATGGATTTGGAAAACCGACTGAATCAAGAAGGATTTCAGGCCGAGTGCCTGATCATTCCAGAAAATGAAGCCGGAGATGTGACAGCTGATGAACGATCACTCATTCATGCGCTGATCCATACGAAACAAACAACGGATGTCATGATTGCAGTCGGTTCGGGCACGATTCATGATATCGTCCGCTTTGCGGCGTTTCAGAGAGATTTGCCGTTTATTTCTTATCCGACTGCTCCATCTGTAGACGGTTTTACATCAGCCGGGGCGCCGATTATTTTATACGGCACGAAAACAACCATTCAAACGAAGGCCCCATCTGCGCTGTTCGCTGATCTGGATCTATTAAAAGCGGCACCGCAATCAATGGTGGCGGCTGGATTTGGTGACATGCTCGGTAAAATAACATCTTTAGCAGATTGGGAAATATCCCGGCATCTTGCCGGCGAGCCTTATTCGCCAGCAGGAGCTAAGATCGTTCAGGAGGCGCTTGACGCCTGTATCGCACACACAGAAGACATCGCGATGAAAACGGAAACTGGCATACGGGTTTTGATGGAGTCTTTAATCGTATCGGGGCTTGTCATGCTGGCCTTAGATCATTCCCGTCCGGCATCAGGCGGCGAGCATCATATTTCACATTGGATTGAGATGGAGTTAATGGAGAAAAAACGGCCTCAGATTCTTCATGGGGCAAAGGTGGGCTGTGCCGCTGTTTTATTAACTGACACATACAGAAAGCTCGCTAAGGATGAGGGATTGAACGAATTTTCACCAAGCCGGCGGCAAGCCATCCAATCGGCTTATCAAACACTCCCGAAAGGGGAAGTGCTCGCTGATTGGCTGAGATCAGCCGGAGGCCCTGCGTATTTTGACGAAATCGGTGTCGGGCAGGATTCCGTCAAAAATGCCTTCAGACACGCGCACACCTTAAGAGACCGCTGCACCGGATTAAGAATCATCAATGAAAACAAAACGCTGATCAATCATGGTCTATATGAATAGCCCGCACCTCGAATGGAAGGGGTAACGAGATGAAAAAAATGACTGTCTGTTTTCTTGTGCTCATGATGCTGCTGACATTACTCGTTGGCGGGTGTTCAGTAGAAAAGTCATCCGGCAAATCGGATGAAACTGAGCTGACCTTTTGGACATTTAACGGGCTTCATGAGCAGTTTTATGTGGAAATGGTGAAGGAATGGAACAAAAAATATCCTGACCGCAAAATTAAGCTGAATACGGTCGTTTATCCGTATGGACAAATGCACGATAACTTATCTATCTCCTTAATAGCGGGAGAAGGCGTCCCTGATATTGCCGATGTCGAATTGGCCCGTTTTTCAAACTTTTTGAAGGGCTCTGACATACCGCTTGCCGACTTGACTCCGCTGATTAAAAAGGACCGCGATAAATTCGTTGAGGCGCGGCTGACCCTGTACAGCAAAAACGGAAAGCTTTACGGACTCGATACGCATGTAGGGACAACGGTCATGTTTTATAACATGGATGTGATGAAAAAAGCCGGCGTCAATCCTGACGATATTAAAACATGGGATGATTACCATAAAGCCGGACAGAAAGTGCGCAAAGTGACCGGGAAGCCGATGGGAACGGTGGAAACAAATGATTCCGGAACGTTCTTATCTATGATTTCACAGCAAAACTCAGGTTATTTTGATAAAAAAGGCAAGCTGATCCTCAATAATGACACCAACGTAAAAACACTTCAGTATTTAAAGGACATGATCAATGATAAAACGATGATTCCTGCTCCAGGCGGCGGGCATCACAGTGAAGAATACTACGGCTTTATGAACCAAGGAGGAGCTGCTTCAGTCCTCATGCCGATTTGGTATATGGGAAGATTTATCGATTATATGCCTGATCTGAAAGGGAAGATTGCCATCAGGCCGCTCCCGGCATGGAAAGAGGGAGGCGACCGCTCGGCAGGCTTGGGCGGTACGGCAACCGTTGTGCCGAAGCAAGCCAAGCATGTTGAGTTAGCAAAAGAGTTTTTAGCCTTTGCGAAGGGCTCTAAAGAAGGAAACAAAAAGCTCTGGAGCGTACTAGGGTTTGACCCGCTTCGCTGGGATGTTTGGAGCTCCAAGGAATTGAAAGAGAAAAACAAATACACGGATTACTTCCAAAACGGAACAGGCATTTTTTCCGTGCTGCTCGATATCAAGGATGAAATCAATCCAATTTATTTACATGAGGATTTTGCCAAGGCTTCAGACCTTGTCAACAGAAGCGTATTGTTCGACGCGCTTAAATCTCAGCAAAAAACGCCTAAACAAGCCTTGGACAGAGCGGCAGGTGAACTGAAACAGAAATAGAATCCCATTCAAAAAGTGAAAGCGGGGAGGTTCTCATGAAACCTGTGAAAACGGGAACGGTTCATCCCGTTCCTTCAGCTGCGAAACAATCAGGCTGGCGAGATCTATTTTATTCGAAAAAAGCGGCGCCCTATCTGTTTACAGCGCCATTCGTTTTATCCTTTCTCGTATTTTTTCTATACCCCATCATTAGTGTCTTCATCATGAGCTTTCAAAGAATTTTGCCGGGAGAGGTGTCGTTTGTCGGATTGTCTAATTATACAGCGCTAAACAACCCGACGTTCTATACCGCCCTTTGGAATACGCTGGAATACACCTTTTGGACGCTGATCGTGCTGATTCCTGTCCCATTGCTTCTGGCCATATTCCTGAATTCAAAGCTGGTCAAATTTAGAAATATATTTAAATCGGCGCTATTCATACCGGCATTGACCTCCACCATTGTCGCGGGGATCATTTTTCGGCTGATCTTCGGAGAAATGGAAACGTCTCTGGCCAATTCCATCCTACTCAAACTAGGTCTATCACCTCAGAACTGGATGAACAATGAACATACCGGCATGTTTTTGATGGTGCTGCTTGCTTCGTGGAGATGGATGGGAATCAACATCCTTTACTTTTTAGCAGGCCTGCAAAATGTGCCGAAAGAGCTGTACGAAGCCGCTGATATAGACGGCGCGAATACGATGAAAAAATTTCTGCACATCACGCTGCCGTTTCTCAAGCCTGTTACCGTATATGTGCTGACCATCAGCATTATCGGCGGCTTCAGAATGTTTGAGGAAAGCTACGTGCTTTGGCAGAATAATTCCCCGGGTAATATTGGTCTGACTCTTGTCGGATATTTGTATCAGCAGGGGCTTGCCTACAACGAAATGGGGTACGGAGCGGCCATCGGCATTGTGCTTTTGATTGTGATACTTGTTGTCAGCCTGATTTCATTAAAGCTGTCAGGCTCGTTTAAGGGGGAGGGATAAATGTTGCGGCACAGTCCTCAGTTTAGCGTTTACAGAATTGCGCTGACTCTGTTTTTTATGATGCTGAGCCTATTGTATATTTTTCCGATTTTCTGTTTGCTTTTAGGATCCTTAAAGCCGTCATCTGAGCTTTTGCGTGTGGGGCTGAATCTTGACATTGATCCTAAAGTAATGAGTCTTGATAATTATACATTTCTGTTTAACGGCGGCAGCATTTATTTCAAATGGTTTTTTAACAGTCTTGTACTTGGGCTTTTCACAACGGTGCTCACCCTGTTTTTTTCTTCGATGATCGGTTATGGGCTTGCAGTTTATAATTTTAAAGGCAGAAGTATCATCTTTGTTCTTGTGCTGATTATCATGATGGTTCCGCTGGAGGTCATGATGCTTCCTCTGTTTAAGCTTACCGTCGGGCTGCACTTGATCGATTCATATACGGGTGTCATATTGCCGTTCATCGTTTCACCTGTTGCCGTATTCTTTTTTAGGCAATATGCGCTCGGTCTTCCAAGAGATCTGTTGGATTCTGCAAGGATGGACGGCTGTACGGAATTTGGCATCTTTTTCAGGATTATGGCACCGCTGATGAAACCGGCTTTCGGCGCGATGATCATCCTTCAGTCCTTAAACAGCTGGAACAATTTCTTGTGGCCGCTGATTGTGCTTCGGTCGAAAGAAATGTTTACGCTTCCAATTGGGCTGTCCAGCTTGCTGAGCCCTTATGGCAACAACTATGACATGCTTATCTCCGGCTCGGTATTTGCGATTTTGCCGGTCATTATCATTTTCTTGTTTTTCCAAAAATACTTTATCTCCGGCCTGACGGTAGGGGGAGTCAAAGGTTAATGAAGGAGGAAACGTGTGATGAAAAAAGCACGAATGATTGTAGACAAAGAATATAAAATCGGTGAAGTAGATAAACGGATTTACGGATCGTTTATCGAACATATGGGGCGTGCGGTATACGAAGGCATATATGAGCCTGATCACCCTGAAGCGGATGAAGATGGGTTTAGAAAAGATGTCCAGTCGCTGATCAAAGAATTACAGGTTCCGATCATCCGCTATCCGGGCGGAAACTTTCTATCTGGATACAACTGGGAGGACGGTGTCGGACCTGTCGAAAATCGCCCGAGACGGCTTGATTTAGCATGGCAAACGACAGAAACCAATGAAGTGGGAACAAATGAATTTTTAACTTGGGCAAAAAAGGTGAACACCGAGGTCAATATGGCCGTCAATCTCGGCACAAGAGGCCTAGATGCCGCCCGTAATCTCGTTGAATATTGCAACCATCCGAAAGGCTCTTACTGGAGTGATTTAAGAAGATCACATGGCTATGAACAGCCGTACGGCATTAAAACATGGTGCTTAGGAAACGAAATGGATGGACCGTGGCAGATCGGCCACAAAACAGCTGATGAATACGGACGGCTAGCCGCAGAGACGGCAAAGGTCATGAAATGGGTTGATCCATCAATTGAACTTGTTGCCTGCGGCAGCTCAAACAGCGGCATGCCGACCTTTATCGATTGGGAAGCGAAGGTGCTGGAGCATACGTACGAGCATGTCGATTATATCTCTCTTCACACCTACTACGGAAACCGGGATAACAATCTTCCAAACTACTTGGCCCGTTCCATGGATCTGGATCATTTCATTAAATCTGTCGCCGCAACCTGTGACTATGTAAAAGCAAAAACACGCAGCAAGAAAACCATCAATCTCTCTTTGGATGAATGGAACGTATGGTATCACTCAAATGAGGCTGATAAAAAAGTCGAGCCATGGATCACTGCGCGTCCGATTTTAGAGGATATTTACAATTTTGAAGATGCCTTATTAGTTGGCTCGCTCCTCATTACGATGCTGCAGCACGCAGATCGTGTGAAAATCGCGTGTCTTGCGCAGCTTGTAAATGTCATCGCGCCGATCATGACGGAAAAAGGCGGAGAAGCATGGAGACAGCCGATTTTCTATCCATACATGCATGCTTCTGTTTACGGAAGGGGTGAGTCACTGAAACCGCTTATTTCTTCTCCGAAGTACGACTGTTCTGATTTTACTGATGTGCCATATGTTGATGCTGCTGTTGTGTACTCTGAAGAGGAAGAAACCCTCACTATTTTTGCGGTAAACAAGGCTGAGGATCAGATGGAGACGGAGGTTTCGCTCAGAGGCTTTGAATCCTACCAAATCGCAGAGCACATCGTACTTGAGCATCAGGATATCAAAGCGACAAACCAGCATAACAGAAAAAATGTCGTCCCGCATTCCAACGGAACATCGTCTGTCAGCGAAAACGGCTTAACTGCTCATTTCACGCCGCTTTCCTGGAATGTGATCCGCCTGAAAAAACAGTCATAAGAGAAGCAAAGCCGGAGATTTCTCTCCGGTTTTTCTTTTTTTCTCAGTAGATATCATTCAGTACCTTGTAATGTTCAGTAGTGGATGTTACCATATAGATAAGTGGTGGGAAAAATAAACAAAATTGACCAGCCGCAGGGAGGATCTTATGATGAATGCTCAATTCAAAAAGGGAGCATTAGAGCTATGTGTGCTTGTATTAATATCCGAAAAAGACCAATACGGATATGAGCTTTCTCAAAACATTTCCAGGCACATGGTAATTGCTGAAGGCACCTTATATCCTCTTCTCAGGAGACTGACGAAAGAAGAGTATTTAGAAACATATATGGCGCCGTCTTCCGAAGGGCCTGCCAGAAAATATTACACGATGTCAAAGCTTGGTTTCATGCGAATGAAACTGCTGCTGGCAGAATGGGATCAGTTCACAGCATCTGTCAATCAAATCATTGATGCGGCAAGGGGAGGAGAACGATGAATCAAGAACAGTTTTTACAGGAGTTAAGTAAAGCGTTACAGCCGCTTTCTAAAGAAGAGCGGAATGAGATCTTATTTGATTTTGAAGAACATATTACAGAAGGGATGAAAGAAGGCAGGCCGGAAGCGGACATCATCAGGGAACTCGGCTCCCTAAAACAAATAGCAAAGGAATTGGTGCCAGATGTCACGGAAACGGCTCCAGCAGTGCAGCGCCCTAAGAAGAACCTCTTTCAGATGGCATGTTCAGCAGCAGCGATAAGCATCTTAAATTTGATTTTTGTGCTGGGACCAGCTATTGGCATTTTTGGAGTGTACGTGGGTTTATGCGGGGCGGCGCTTGCACTTTCTGTATCACCAATTATGTTTGTCGGCATGGTGATGTTTCAAATGAATACGCACATGATGCTGGAGTTCTTTTTATCACTCGTGTTTGGCAGTCTGGGACTGCTCTTGTGTATAGGGATGTGGCATTTAGGCAAGCTGCTGTATGGCATGAGTTTGCGATATATCAGATATAATTTAAAGCTGGTGACGGGGGCGCAGACATGAAAAAAATCATAATAGGATTGATCGCAGTATTTGCAGTCGGGGTAATCGGAGCTGTCATCTCTGCGGCTGCCTCGGATTTTACAGGAGAAGAGGTGAAAGCTGCCGAAACATATGATCCTGAAGATATTAAAAAAATTGAGGTAACAACGAGTTCGATGAATGCAGAGGTCAAAAGCGGGCAAACGGATGATATTCAGGTAGCTGCTGAAGGACAAGTCAGTGATAAAAGCAAAAAGCTGTTCGATGTGACACAAGATGGCAATTCATTAACAATCAATCAAATAGCACGCGAGAATATCATCTCTTTTATACCGTGGGGCAGCGAAAAGGATATGAAAATCACAATCACGATTCCGGAAAAGAAGTATGATGAGATAACCGTAACGACAACCTCTGGCGATATTTTGATAGAAAATACGCAAACGGATCAATCAGCTGCTGACTCTACATCAGGAAATATTGAGCTGAAGCATACACGCATCGAAAACGAGCTGACGCTAAAAACAACGAGCGGAGATGTTCAAACTGACCAAAATTCATTCGGTCAAGGTGAAGTAAAGACAACAAGCGGATCAATAAAAAGCAGCCACACAACAGCTGAAAAGGTGAACTATAAGACAACTTCCGGGGATATTGATCTTCTTCAGGCTCATCAGAACGAAGAGGTCGACATCGTCACTACGAGTGGAAGTGTGTCAGTAGAGTATCAGAAAGAACCTGCTTCTTTGGCAGTGGATTTTCAGGCAGACTCAGGTGATGCCGCGGCCAATCTCGATCACATCTTGTATAAAGAAAAATCAGAGCACCGTATTGTAGGTTATGTAGGTGATAGCCCCTCTAACCGTTTAAAAGTTCGTACAACATCTGGAGACATTGAACTAAACTAACTGCCTCAAGCCGGCCCTTCCCAGCCGGCTTTTTGTATAGGAAAAAATGACCGCTTTTCCCCATGAAATTATGATATATTTATGAAAAACAGCAAAGGGGATGGGAGAAAATGAATGCGGTTACAATTGTGATAGCGTCAATGTGTATTTTGGCTATTGCCTATCGTTTATACGGAACATTTATGATGGTGAAGGTTCTCAAAGTAAATGATGACAAGCCGACACCTGCTCACGTGCTTGAGGATGGGAAAGACTATGTGCCTACAAATAAATGGGTTTCGTTCGGACACCATTTTGCCGCGATCGCAGCGGCCGGGCCGCTGGTCGGACCAATTCTGGCGGCGCAGTTTGGCTATTTGCCGGGGCTATTGTGGCTGTTAATCGGGGCGGTAATAGGGGGAGCCGTCCATGATATTGTTGTGCTGTTTGCATCAATGCGCAAAAACGGAAAATCGCTGTCGGAAGTGGCGAAGGATGAGCTTGGCCCTGTTGCCGGCTTTTGTACGGGACTTTCCATGCTGTTTATTATCACGATTACGATGGCGGGTCTCTCGATGGTCGTGCTGCACGCGCTTGAACGCAATCCGTGGGGGACATTTGCGGTAGGGATTACGATTCCGATTGCGATGGGCGTGGGCTTATTTTATAAGAAAACGGGAAATTTAAAGCTCGCGTCAACGGTCGGTTTTCTCTTTTTAATGGCAGGAGTCTTTATCGGCCCATGGGTACAGACTACCGCGCTCGGTGACTTTTTAACACTAGATACGAAAACGCTTGCAATCGCGCTCCCTGTTTATGCGTTTTTTGCCGCTGCACTTCCTGTTTGGCTGCTTCTCGCACCGCGTGATTATTTAAGCAGCTTTATGAAAATCGGTGTTTTTATCGCTTTGATTGTTGGTGTGTTTGTCGTCAATCCGTCCATTCCGTTTCCTGCGTTTACAGAATTCGTAAAAGGCGGCGGGCCTGTGCTGGCAGGACCTGTCTGGCCGTTCATCTCAATAACCATCGCCTGCGGGGCGATCTCTGGGTTCCATGCCTTTGTCGGCTCAGGAACGACACCGAAAATGCTGAATAAATGGAGTGACATGAAGCCGGTGGCCTTTGGCGCAATGCTTGTTGAGTGTCTTGTCGGCATCATGGCGCTGATTGCGGCAACCGCCTTGCAGCCTGCTGATTACTTCGCAATTAACAGCACGCCTGAGGTTTTCCGTACGCTTGGCATGAATGTCGTACATCTGCCTGAATTGAGCAGGGAAATCGGCTTGGACCTAGAAGGAAGAACTGGGGGAGCGGTCACGCTTGCGGTGGGTATGACTTATATTTTTACCGGAATGCCGTTTTTCAGCCATTTGGCCTCATACTTTTTCCAATTTGTCATTATGTTTGAAGCGGTATTTATTTTAACAGCGATTGACGCCGGCACACGAGTTGCCCGTTATTTGATCCAAGATTTCTTCGGAGAGGTGTATAAACCGCTGAAGAAAACAGACTGGATTCCGGGTTCTGTATTTGCCAGCGCGCTTGCCTGTTTGATGTGGGGGTACTTGCTGTATTCAGGAGATATCGGTTCCATTTGGGCGCTGTTCGGCGTTTCCAATCAGCTGATGGCGTCAGTAGGGCTGATTATCGGAGCGACCATCGTGTTGAAAATCGCCGATAAACGCCGATACATTTTGACCTGTCTTATCCCGCTTGCCTATTTATATGTCACTGTCAACTATGCGGGCTATTGGATGGTGCGCCATGTATATCTTAACCCTGAAGCAGCAGGATATAGTGTATTGAATGGCGTATTATCTATCATCATGCTGGTGTTAGGCTTCATCATTATCGTGGCGGCCGTGAAAAAGTGGGCACAGATGTGGAAAGATCCGAGTTTAAGGATGGAAGCATCTATACCGGGCTAGAAGGACTATAGAAAATGCTGAGGGGGATGGCAATGAATCTATCAATGAAATATCTTATTCTATACGTGTCAGACAGCAAGCGGGCTGTTCATTTTTACCGCGATATTTTAGGACTGCCGATTCGTGCTGAACACGGCACGTATGTCGAATTTGAAACAGGGTCTACGATATTGGCGCTTAATACGCGGGAAAGCGCCAGAGACATCACGGCGCTGGACATTCCGGATACATCAGCTTCAAACACATTTGAAATCGGGTTTGTTACTGAAAATGTAGAGACTGTCATTAAAAGGATGAGAGAACAAGGCGTCTCGATTATCGGGGAGCCGAAAGTGAAACCATGGGGGCAGACGGTCGCCTATATCGCAGATCCGGATGGACATTATATCGAAATTTGCAGTCCGATGGAATAACGAACAAAAGCCCAAAACAATTTCTGTTTTGGGCTTTCTCATGTTGTTCTCTGCCCGGCTGCTTCCAATAGCAAATCAGCCAGGTGAACGGCTCTGACTTTACCGCTTAGTCCTTCGCGTTCAATCCCAAGCTTCATCTGCAGCAGGCAGCCGGGATTTGCTGTTACAATGAGGATCGCTTCGGTTGCTTTGACGGCAGCCATCTTACTGTCCAGTATTTTCATAGACATTTCAGCTTCGACGATATTGTAAATTCCCGCTGACCCGCAGCAGCTGTCTGCTTTCTCCATTTCTTTGAATTCAGCCCCTTTGATGCTTTGGAGCAGTTGGCGGGGCTCAAGCGACGTATGCATTACATTTCTTAGGTGGCATGAATCTTGATAGGTAACGACCTGAGGCGTCTCGAGCACTAAGTCCATTTGATGGAAATTGAGTTCAACCAAAACAGAAGAAAAATCCTTCAGCTTTTGAACAAAAACGGCTGCCCGCTCCGACCATTCCGGGTCATCCTTCAGCAAATGATCATATTCGGTAAGAAAGGCTCCGCATCCTCCTGCGTTTGTAATGACTGCATCCACGTCTAATGCTTCGAAAGCAGCGATATTTTGTTTCGCGAGCTCTTTCCCTGCGTTTTTTTCACCGCTATGCCCATGCAATGCCCCGCAGCAAGCCTGTTCACTCGGGATGGCAATGTCGCAGCCCGCCAGCTGCAGCAGCTTCAATGTGGCATTGTTAGTCGGTAAAAACATCGTATCCATTAAGCAGCCTGAAAAAAAGGCGACCCGTTTTTTCATGGGGCCAATGGACGGCAGGAAACGAGGCCGATTGTTCATTTCTTTGCTTTTTGGAATATCAGGAAGAACAGCTTCCATCGTCCGCAAATGCTCAGGCAGGACGCGAAGCATACCGGTTTTTCGCACAGCGGTTTGCAGTCCTGACCGCTGATACAAACCGATAAGGCTTACAGCTGCGCGCATTCGGTTTTGGTGCGGAAACAGCTCGTGAAAAGCCGTCTTTCGCATGACACGTGCGCCAAGCGAGTGTTTTTTATTTTGGTGGATAATATCTCTGGCTTCCTCCAGCAGCTGACCGTATTTCACGCCGGATGGGCATACGGGTTCACAGGCTCGGCAGCCGAGGCAAAGTGACAGCGAACGTTCGACATCATCATCCGGTTCAATCATACCGTCCGCAACGGCTTTCATTAAGGCGATACGCCCGCGCGGGGAGTGTGTTTCCTGAAATCCCGATTCGATATAGGTCGGACAGGAAGGGAGACAAAATCCGCAGCGCATACAATTTAATAACTCACCTTCATCCATACGCTCTTTAAATTCATTTTGGATCTGTTTCATTTCTTTTTCTGTTGTCATCTTTGTGCCACCACACGTTTTCTGGCATCTTTTGCAAACACCTTGCCCGGATTTAATATGTTCTGGGGATCAAATGCCGCTTTCAACGCTTTCATCGCATCAATGCCTTCTTTTTTCAGCTTCATTTCCAAGTAAGGCGCTTTCATGGCTCCGACTCCGTGCTCTCCGGTTATCGTGCCGCCAAGTTCAATCGCTTTCTCAAAAATCTCGGCAAAAGCCTGTTCGACACGCTCCATCTCATCTTCATTGCGTATATCTGTCGTGCATGTCGGATGGAGGTTTCCGTCTCCTGCGTGGCCGAAGGTGCAAATGGAAATATCGTATTTAGCAGCTATATGATTAATCGCTTTAACCATATTGGCGATTTCTGAGCGAGGAACAGTCGCATCCTCTAAAATCGTCGTCGGCTTGAGGCGTGCAAGGGCAGAAAGTGCAGAGCGCCGTGCTTCAGTCAGGGCGAATGCCTCCTCCTCCGTTTGTGCGGTCTGAACGGAAACGGCGTTGCCTTTTTTGCAGATCGCCTCAATCTTTTCCATATCCCGTTCAACGGTTTCAAGCGGCCCGTCTTGTTCAATTAACAGAACTGCCTTTGCGCTTGTCGGAAGTCCGATTTTGGCATAATCCTCTATTACCAATAGTGTAGGCTGGTCCAGAAATTCAAGCGTTGCGGGTATCATTTTCGCGGAAATAATGTCCGATACCGTTTGAGCAGCGGCATCGATGCTTTCATAAAGGGCAAGCAGCGTCTTCTTGGTTTCCGGTTTTGGAACAAGTTTGACGATGGCTTCTGTCACAATGCCGAGTGTTCCTTCTGAACCGACAAAAAGACGCGTCAGATCGTATCCGGCCACATCCTTCGCGAGTTTTCCTCCGGTGCGGATGATGTCTCCATTTGCGAGCACAACCTCCAGACCAATCACATAGTCGCGAGTAACGCCGTATTTTAATCCGCGGAGCCCGCCGGAATTTTCATTGATGTTTCCGCCGATTGTTGATATTTTCATAGAACTCGGATCGGGCGGATAAAATAAACCTTTGCTTTCAACTGCACGGATCATATCCAACGTAATGACGCCCGGCTGAACTGTGGCAGTTAAATTTTCTTCATCAATCTCAAGAATCTTGTTCATGTGCTTAAAGAGAAGCACAAGTCCGCCTTCAGTCGGGCACGTGCCGCCGCATAGGTTTGTCCCTGATCCTCTCGGAACGATTGGCACGCGATGTTCTCTGCAAATCGTTAAAATTTGTGAAACTTCATCTGTATTCCTGGGCGCAATCACGGCCTCAGGCATAGATTGAAACTGCGGCGTCGCATCATAAGAATAAACGAGCCGGCCGGCTTTTGAGTCATCAAAGTTTTCGGGTCCGACGATTTGAATCAGCTGTCCTTTTACATCCTTTGTGATCATTTCACCACAATCCCCCTTTTGAAAAACGCTTTCAATCTATTGTAAAAGAAAAAAAGCAAAGCTTTCCATGGAGAAACATACAAAAAATGAAGCTAAAACTCTTTCTATTTTGTATCTTGATCTAAAAAATAGAGTGCGACGTACATCGTGACGATGTCCTCGGTGCGGTCAAAGTGCAAACCGGTAAGCTGTTCAGCCTTAGCCAGACGATAACGCAATGTATTGATATGAATATGCATATCTTCTGCGGTTTGTTTCAAAGACAAATCATGTAGGAAGAAGGTCCGTATCGTTCTCATTAGTTCCTGATGCCGAAGCGTCTCTCCGAATACTCTTTGCGGAAATTCGTTTCTGGTCCCCGGGCTGATTTCCGTCAGACACATATCAAGCTTCAGATCCTCTTCGAATATGGGCGTTTTTCGCTTAAGGCTGACAGCCAGCGCTTTTTCCGCTTGCTCGTATGATTCTGACAGGCTGGAGCTTGCAACAGCCCTTCCGGCGCCAGCTGCTGCCAATTGGCTGTTTGCGGTATTTGCAAACGAACAAATGTGAAGGATCTGCCGTAAAAGCCGATCTCTTTGTTCATGCTGTGGCACTTCGTGATTAATCAAAATCCGTTCATTTCCCCACCTGATGAACAAATCCGCAGGGTACGAGGATTTCCAGATACGTGCCATTTGCTCGATATCATGAGGTGACCACTCATACCCCTGAATCAGAATCATTTGACGCCAGGAGGCAAGGTCCACACCAAGAAGCTGAGCTTTCTCAAGAAAACCCGAAGACCACTCTTTTAATTGCAGCCAATCGATCATAAAAGACTCCAGCATTCTTTCACGCCACTGGGACTGCTCTAAATGCCATGATTCCTTAATGAACAGCTCTGTCATTTTTCGAAGCAGCTCCCCGTAAGGCTGAATCTCAGCCGGCTCACCTGTCAGCCCGAAGACAGCGATCACATCATGATCAGAAAATACAGGGAGGTTGATGCCTGCCTTTACTCCTTTTAACCTTTTTTCATCTTCCTTTGTAATAATGACGCTGTGTTTTTCTTTTGCGCAGAGAAGCGCTCCCTCATGAAATTCTCCGACCCGCTCATCGTTTGTGCTCGCCATAATAAGGCCGTCCGTGTTTACGATAATGACCTCACGTTCGTACATTTTTTTGACTTCAGCAATAATTTTTTTTGCTAATAATGGCTGTAAAAACATGGCGTTCCCCCTCATCATGTTTTTATTATATAAGAAAAAAACCGGGCGCAGTCACCCGGTTTCATGTCTTATTGGGCGGGTTTTAGTCCGCCTTCAAGCGTTTTCAGCATTTCGTTTTTCTCACTTTCGGATGCGTGCTGCCAAATGACTTCAAATAAAACGCCGAGCCCTGGAAGCATTTTTTCTTCCCCGCTTTGAATCGCATCTACAATTGTATGCTCAAGCTGCTCCTGATTATTGCCGGTTACGTTGGCAATGACGGCATGCCGTAAATTAAGATCCATGTAAAACGCTCCTTTTCCTAAAATGTAATACGTATATTCTAACCCTGCACCTGGTTTATTATGTGCTGTTCTTGCGATATAATAACATCATGTTAAAAAAAGGAGCGCCGCACAGACAGTGAAACATATAGAATCAGCAAAAAACCAAAAAGTGAAGGATTGGAAGAAGCTTCACACAAAAAAAGAACGAACAAAAACAAATACATTTCTGATAGAGGGAGAACACCTCGTTGAAGAGGCGCTGAAAAGCCCGGGTACGGTGAAAGAAATTCTTGTAAAGGATGAAACAAAGATTCCTTCAGATCTTGAGGCGAGTATCCAGTGCTATGTGCTGAGTGAAGATGCGTTTTCGACTGTTACTGAAACCGAAACGCCGCAGCAGATTGCCGCTGTATGCCATATGCCTGAAGAACAGCTGGCAACGGCACGCAAGGTGCTGCTGATTGACGCTGTTCAAGATCCGGGAAACCTCGGCACAATGATTCGAACGGCTGATGCGGCCGGTTTGGATGCGGTTGTACTCGGTGACGGCACGGCGGACGCCTTTAACGGAAAAACACTGCGGTCTGCGCAAGGATCTCACTTTCATATTCCTGTTGTGAGAAAAAACCTGCAGTCATATGTGGACGAATTGAAGGCAGAGGGCGTAAAAGTGTACGGCACGGCGCTGCAAAACGGAGCGCCTTACCGGGAGATCCCTCGGTCTGAATCCTTTGCGCTCATTGTAGGAAATGAAGGCGCAGGGGTGGATGCTGCATTGCTGGAAAAAACGGATTTGAACCTGTACGTGCCGCTTTACGGACAGGCTGAATCATTAAACGTTGCGGTTGCGGCTGCCATCCTCGTGTATCACTTGCGAGGATAGTGTTGCGCCAAGCGTTGGATTTCTCTATAATAGAACATAATATTTTAAAAACCGTGACAGAGGACCTCAATTTCTGATCAACTGCTTTCCAGGGAGAAAATGCCGCTGACTGAGAGCATTTTTAACGCAGCCGGAAATTGGCTTCACCTCTTGAGTTGTCGCCGGGACCGCGCACACTGCGCGTAAAGGTGAACCGGAATCTGATTCCGTTATGTCAATGAAGCTGACGACAGCATCAGTCTGTCTGAAATAAGGGTGGTACCGCGGCCACAACTCGTCCCTTGTACAAGGGACGGGTTTTTTTTATTTTCTAAAGACATATGACGGTTTGTTTACATAAAAGGAGGATGCAAAATGGAAGAAAAGCTAAAACAGCTGGAACAAGAAGCCATAGAACAAGTAGAAGCAGCAAGCTCATTAAAGGTTGTCAATGATATTCGGGTGCAATATCTCGGAAAAAAAGGGCCGATTACAGAAGTGCTGCGCGGAATGGGCAAACTTTCTGCAGAGGAACGTCCAAAAATGGGGGCGCTCGCGAACGAAGTAAGAGAGCGTATCGCTAATGCGATTGCTGACAAAAACGAGAAGCTTGAAGAAGAGGAAATGAAGCAGAAGCTTACGGGACAGACAATTGACGTCACGCTGCCTGGGAATCCTGTTGCAGTCGGCGGCCGCCATCCGCTCACTGTTGTCATTGAAGAAATTGAAGATTTATTTATCGGGATGGGCTACACAGTCGAAGAAGGGCCAGAGGTTGAAACGGATTACTACAATTTCGAATCGCTCAACCTGCCAAAAGAACACCCTGCGCGCGATATGCAGGACAGCTTTTACATCACAGAGGAAACTTTGATGAGAACGCAAACTTCTCCTGTCCAAACACGGACGATGGAAAAGCATGAAGGCAAAGGGCCTGTTAAAATCATTTGCCCGGGTAAAGTTTATCGCCGTGATAACGATGACGCGACGCACTCTCATCAATTTATGCAAATTGAAGGGCTTGTCGTTGACAAAAACATCAGCATGAGTGATTTAAAAGGAACGCTTGAACTCGTTGCGAAAAAAATGTTCGGGCAAGACCGCGAAATCAGACTCCGCCCAAGCTTCTTCCCGTTTACTGAGCCTTCAGTAGAAGTGGATGTGACATGCTTTAAATGCGGTGGAAACGGCTGCTCAGTATGTAAAGGAACAGGCTGGATCGAAATCCTCGGCGCCGGCATGGTTCACCCGAATGTGCTTAAAATGGCTGGCTTTGATCCGAAGGAATATCAGGGCTTCGCATTCGGAATGGGTGTTGAGCGCATCGCAATGCTGAAATACGGCATTGATGATATCCGCCACTTCTATACAAACGATGTCAGATTTATTTCGCAGTTTAAACAGGCGTAAGAGGAGGATGAAGGATGTTTGTTTCTTATAAATGGTTAGAGGATTATGTTGATTTAAAAGGCATGGACCCGGCTGTTCTTGCTGAAAAAATTACAAGAGCCGGTATTGAGGTTGAAGGAATTGAATACAAAGGAGAAGGCATCAAAGGCGTTGTCATCGGCCATGTGCTGGAGCGCGAGCAGCACCCGAATGCTGATAAGCTGAATAAGTGCCTTGTGGATATCGGAGCTGAAGCCCCTGTACAAATCATTTGCGGCGCGCCGAATGTGGATAAGGGACAAAAAGTCGCAGTTGCAACAGTCGGAGCGGTGCTGCCGGGCAATTTCAAAATCAAAAAAGCCAAGCTTCGCGGTGAAGAATCAAACGGCATGATCTGTTCTTTACAGGAGCTTGGGATTGAAAGCAAACTTGTGGCGAAGGAGTATGCAGAAGGCATTTTCGTATTCCCGAATGACGCTGAAACAGGAAGCGATGCTTTAGCTGCTTTACAGCTTGACGATGCGATTCTTGAGCTTGGCTTAACACCAAACCGCGCGGATGCCATGAACATGCTTGGTGTTGCTTTCGAGGTTGCGGCGATTTTAGACACTGAGGTAAAGCTTCCGCAAACGGATTACCCGGCTGCTTCAGAACAAGCGTCTGATTACATTGCTGTCAAAATCGAAGATCAGGAAGCGAACCCGCTGTATGCTGCAAAAATCATAAAAAATGTCACGATTGCTCCGTCACCTCTTTGGATGCAAACAAAGCTGATGAATGCAGGCATTCGTCCGCACAACAACGTTGTTGACATCACAAACTTTGTCCTGTTGGAATACGGACAGCCGCTTCACGCGTTTGATTATGACAGATTTGGCTCTAAGGAAGTCGTAGTAAGAAAAGCAGCTGAGAATGAAATGATCGTCACTCTTGATGATCAAGAACGTAAGCTGTCTGCCGATCACCTTGTCATTACAAACGGAACGAAAGTGCAAGCCGTTGCCGGTGTCATGGGAGGAGCAGAGTCAGAGGTTCAGGAAGATACGAAAACAATTTTGCTTGAGGCTGCTTATTTCAACGGGCAGACGGTTCGCAAGGCTTCGAAAGACCTTGGTTTGAGAAGTGAATCAAGCGTAAGGTTTGAAAAAGGAATTGATCCTGCGCGTGTACGTCTTGCAGCAGAACGGGCTGCACAGCTGATCCATTTGTATGCCGGCGGTGAGGTGCTTGCTGGAACGGTTGAGGAAGATCACCTGACAATCGAAGCAAATAACATTCACGTATCTGCTGACAAAGTGAGCAGCGTTCTAGGCATGACGATCAGCAAAGAAGAACTGATCAGCATTTATAAACGTCTCGGTTTTACGGTTGGTGAAGCGGATGATCTTCTCGTTGTGACCGTCCCATCACGCCGCGGCGACATTACAATAGAAGAGGATTTAATCGAAGAAGCGGCAAGACTGTACGGCTACGATAACATTCCGTCTACGCTTCCTGAGACAGCGGGAACAACAGGCGGATTAACGCCATATCAGGCAAAACGCCGTAAAGTCAGACGTTTCCTTGAAGGCGCAGGCTTATCCCAAGCCATCACTTACTCATTGACAAATGAGAAGAAAGCGGCAGCGTTTGCGATTGAAAAATCACTGAACACTGTGCTTGCGCTTCCTATGAGTGAAGAAAGAAGCATTCTCAGACACAGTCTTGTTCCGAATCTGCTTGATTCTGTTTCTTACAACCTCGCGAGACAGACTGACTCAGTTGCACTGTACGAGGTCGGCTCTGTTTTCCTGACGAAGGAAGAGGACACAAAACCTGTTGAAACAGAACGCGTGGCAGGAGCTGTTACCGGATTATGGCGCAAGCAGCTATGGCAGGGTGAGAAGAAACCAGTTGATTTCTTTGTTGTCAAAGGTATTGTGGAAGGGCTGTTAGACAAACTCAACGTCCTAGACAGCATTGAATTTGTACAGTCTGAACGCAAACAGCTGCACCCGGGCAGAACAGCGAACATTTTACTGAATGGTTCTCTGATCGGCTTTATCGGCCAAGTCCATCCTTCATTGGAAAAAGAACTGGATATAAAGGAAACATACGTTTTTGAGCTTGATCTTCATGCGTTGCTCGCTGCAGAAACAGCACCGCTTGTTTACACGGCGATTCCGAAATATCCGTCTGTGACACGTGATATCGCTCTTGTAACAGATAAAACCGTTACAAGCGGCCAGCTCGAGAGCGTCATTAAAGAGGCCGGCGGCAAGCTTCTGAAAGAGGTAACCGTATTTGACGTATACGAAGGAGAGCATATGGAGGAAGGCAAGAAGTCAGTCGCTTTCTCACTCCAGTATGTTAATCCTGAACAAACACTGACTGAAGAAGAAGTGACAAAAGCGCACAGTAAAGTGCTGAAGGCGTTAGAAGACACATATCAAGCTGTTTTAAGAGGCTGATAAAAAAGCTTGCAGAGAAATCTGCAAGCTTTTTTCTATGAACGTTTTTTATCCGCAAGACGCTGCGCTTTTTGCGTATTGGCGAAATGGAGTTTTGTAAAGGCTCTGAGTGCAGATGCCCCTTTTTTGAGAATCAGCTTGGCGGCCGCTTCATCGACGTGCGGTCCGGCTCCTTTCGGCAGCGTCATTCCTGCCTCGCGTGATAGTTTATCCATTTCCATTAAAAACGAATATCTTGCAATGATTGAAGCAGCAGCAACAGCCAGGTGAATACCCTCAGCTTTTGTGCTAAAATAGGTCCGCTCCTTCACAATGTCTCTGCCCTTTAAATGATTGAAGTAGACGCCTGGCTCAGCAAATTGGTCAATCAAAATCGCCTCAGGTTTTACTCCATCCATTTTCCTTAATAAATGGGTGATCGCCTGATTGTGCAGCAATGCTTTCATTTTCCCTTGGCTCATGCCTTTTTCCTGCATGCTGTTATACTTTTCATTCTTTAAAACCAGCAGGCTGTACGGAATGGTTTTAATCAGGTTTCGGGCAATCTCGATGATTTGCGGATCCTTTAAATCCTTAGAATCCTTCACACCGAGTTCCTTCATTAAAGGAAGCATAGTTTTGTCAACGTACGCGCATACAACCGTCATTGGGCCAAAGTAATCCCCGGTTCCGACTTCGTCAGAGCCGATAACAGACATGCCGGCGATATCCGCCGGAGGGGCATAGCGGGGATCAGCCGGCTTTTTGGCAGGTTTTTTCTTTTCCTGAGGCTCAGCTGTTCCCCAGCGCGCGGATTCTGCCGCTGCGTTTTTGCCTTGAAACAAGACCTTGCCTGATTGATATGCTGTAATGGTACAGCCGGGCGGTTTCGCCTGAAAAACGGCTCCCTGCGGAACAGATGCGGTAAGCGAACCGCTGTATGTCATTTTCATTTGGTCAATAGCAGACAACGATACTTTTATCACTGAATGGGACACGTAATAATCTCCTTTTTTTACACTTTTCGCTGTATATACCAGTGTATCATAACAGCGGGAGGCTCGTCTTTCCATTCATTTAATAAACGTGTTATGATAAGAACTAGGATTCTCGCGGAATGGAGGAGAAACGTTGTCTGACGGCAAAAAAACAAAAACAACCGTTGACATTTACGGCCAGCACTTCACGATTGTCGGTGAAGAAAGCAGAGCCCATATGAGGTATGTCGCCGGAATTGTTGATGATAAAATGAGAGAAATCAATGAAAAAAATCCATACCTTGATATAAATAAACTTGCAGTGCTGACAGCGGTAAATGTGGTGCACGATTATGTCAAATTACAAGAGAAATGTGAAAAACTGGAGCGTCAGCTTAAAGAAAAGGATTGAACAACTATGCTAGATATCATCATCTTAATCTTGCTCCTGATGGGGACTTTACTGGGGTTAAAACGCGGTTTTATCCTGCAGTTTATCCGCTTGACGAGCTTTATTTTATCGATCGCCTTTGCGGCTTTATTCTATAAAAATGTGGCGCCGCATTTAAAGTGGATTCCCGCACCCGACTTTTCAGCGGGGCAGCCGGCTCTTTCTTTTTTTACGGGAAATTTAGAAGCGGCCTATTATAATGCGATTGCGTTTATCGTTTTATTTATCATCGCTAAAATCTTACTGAGAATCATCGGCTCGTTCTTGAGTATTGTCGCCGGCATTCCGGTGATCAAACAAATCAACCAGTTGCTGGGCGCCGTTCTCGGTTTTCTAGAAGTCTATTTATTTACATTTGTGCTGTTGTATGTCGCATCCGTTCTGCCGGTAGATGCGTTGCAGCAAATGATGGGGCAATCGTCTCTCGCAAATGTGATCATTAACCATACACCGTACTTGTCAGGGCTTTTAGAAGAGCTGTGGACACAGTACGGGGCATAAAAAACTTCTCTTGTCCGGAGAAGTTTTTTTCGAGTATGATGGAAACATATGTGAACGTCTGGGGGTTATTGTATGCATAAAAAAGATATTATCCGGCTGCTTGAAACCATCGCAGTCTATATGGAACTAAAGGGGGACAACCCGTTTAAAGTATCCGCATTCCGAAAAGCAGCGGCAGCCCTGGAACAGGACGACCGAAGCTTATCAGAAATGGACGATATGATGTCGCTGCCCGGCATTGGAAAAGGAACGTACAGCGTCATTAAAGAGTATATAGATGAAGGAAAATCAAGCACGCTCGAATCGCTGCAGAAAGAAGTGCCGGAAGGACTCGTGCCTTTATTGAAGCTGCCGGGGCTCGGCGGCAAAAAAATCGCAAAGCTGTATAAAGAACTCGGTGTACATGATGCAGAATCTCTGAAGGAAGCCTGTGAACAGCAAAAGGTGCAAGGTCTTGCGGGCTTTGGCAAAAAATCAGAAGAAAAAATATTACAGGCGCTCGGGGAAGCCGGAAAACAGCCTGAGCGGTTCCCAATTGGGTACGCCCTCCGGATCGCGCGGGATATTGAGGAGCATCTTTCCCAATTTACGCATATCATCAAATTTTCTCGTGCCGGAAGTCTTCGCAGAGCGCGGGAAACGGTGAAGGATCTGGACTATATCATTGCTACAGATCAGCCGGCTGAAGTAAGAGAGCAGCTTCTTGCTCTGCCAAACATCAAAAGCGTGATCGCGAGCGGAGATACAAAGGTATCCGTCATCCTTTCCTTTGAATATGAAACGAGCGTCGATTTCCGTCTTGTGACGGAAGAGCAGTTTCCGACAACACTCCATCATTTTACGGGATCAAAGGATCACAACATTAAGATGCGCCAAATTGCAAAAGAACGCGGCGAGCGGATCAGTGAATACGGCGTTGAGACAGTTGAAACCGGAGAGATCAAAACATTTCCGAGCGAACGTGAATTTTATGCGCACTTCGGCCTGCCGCTGATTCCGCCGGAGCTTCGTGAAAGCGGTCAAGAAGTGGAAACCTACAGCGATAGCATTGAACTCATAGAGCCCGAGCAAATCAAGGGAGATCTCCATATGCACTCAACGTGGAGCGATGGTGCGTTTTCGATCAGAGAGATGGCTGAAGCATGCATCAAAAAAGGCTATCAATACATGGCGATCACCGATCACTCACAATATTTAAAGGTCGCCAACGGGCTTACTGCAGAAAGACTTAAACAGCAGGCAAAAGAAATTGACGCGCTGAATGCTGAGTTCGAAAACTTTCGTATCTTAAAAGGCGTCGAGATGGATATCCTGCCTGACGGTACGCTCGATTATGATGACGATGTGCTGGCGGAAATGGATATCGTTATTGCATCAATTCATTCCAGTTTTAATCAGCCGGAACACGTGATTATGAAACGGCTTGAGACGGCACTGACAAACAAACATGTTGACATTATCGCACACCCGACCGGACGCCTGATCGGCAGACGGACCGGTTACGAAATCGATATTGATAAGCTGATTGATCTTGCGAAAAAAACAAATACGGCGCTTGAACTCAACGCTAACCCTGCGCGCCTCGATCTGCGCACAGAGCATTTACTGAAAGCAAACGAACAAGGGGTTACATTGGTGATTAATACTGATGCCCATAATATTGAGATGTTAGACGACATGAAAACTGGCGTTACTGCCGCGCGCAAAGGATGGACGGAAACGAAAAACGTTCTGAATGCCCGGTCGCTTGAAGACGTAGAGGCATTCCTGAAGCGCAACGATTAAGTAAGGAGGCTCACACAATCGTGCAGCAAAAAGTATTATCAGCTCTTGAATTTCATAAAGTGAAAGAACAGGTTATTGAGCATGCCGCCTCATCGCTCGGAAAAGAAATGCTTCTCGAGCTTAAGCCTTCTGCTTCTATAGACGAAATCAAAAAACAGCTGGATGAAGTTGACGAAGCTTCTGCCATTATCCGGCTGAGAGGCCAAGCGCCGTTTGGCGGTCTTGTTGATATCAGAGGAGCATTAAGACGAGCGGAAATCGGCAGCGTTCTCAGTCCTTCAGAATTCACTGAAATCTCAGGCCTGCTTTATGCAGTTAAACAAATGAAACATTTTATCACCCAAATGGCTGAAGACGGTGTTGACATTCCGCTGATCCATCAGCATGCTGAACAGCTTATCACGCTATCTGATTTAGAGCGGGACATTAATTCCTGCATCGATGATCACGGAGAAGTGCTTGATCATGCATCGGAAACATTGAGAGGAATCCGCACGCAGCTCAGAACACTCGAATCGAGAATCAGAGACCGGTTAGAGTCAATGCTGCGTTCCTCTTCCGCTTCAAAAATGCTGTCTGATACGATTGTTACGATTCGGAATGACCGCTTTGTGATCCCGGTCAAACAGGAGTACAGATCAAGCTACGGCGGAATTGTGCATGATACTTCGTCCTCCGGCGCAACACTATTCATTGAACCGCAGGCAATTGTAGATATGAACAATTCCCTTCAGCAGGCGAAAGTGAAAGAAAAGCAAGAAATTGAACGGATTTTGCGTGTGCTGACAGAGAAAACGGCAGAGCATACAGAAGAGCTATTTCTAGATTTGCAAGTGCTGCAGACGCTTGACTTTATTTTTGCAAAAGCAAGATATGCAAAAGCAGTCAAAGCGACAAAACCGATTATGAACGACACCGGATTTATCCGTTTGAAAAAAGCCCGCCATCCATTGCTTCCGCCTGATCAGGTTGTTGCCAATGACATCGAGCTTGGCGGCGATTTTTCAACCATTGTCATTACAGGGCCAAACACCGGGGGGAAAACAGTCACCCTTAAAACGTTAGGCCTGTTAACCTTAATGGCACAATCAGGTCTTCATATCCCGGCAGATGAAGGGTCAGAAGCGGCGGTATTTGAGCACGTATTCGCTGATATCGGTGATGAACAGTCGATTGAGCAAAGTTTAAGTACGTTCTCATCCCATATGGTGAACATTGTCGGCATTTTAGAACAGGTCAATGAAAACAGCCTTGTGCTTTTCGATGAACTTGGTGCAGGGACAGACCCGCAGGAGGGGGCTGCCCTCGCCATGAGCATCCTGGATGACGTGCATCGCACCAATGCACGAGTGTTAGCGACGACGCATTATCCAGAATTGAAGGCGTACGGCTATAACAGAGAAGGCGTCATGAATGCGAGCGTTGAATTTGACATCGAAACGCTGTCACCGACCTATAAACTTTTAATTGGTGTGCCGGGACGAAGCAACGCTTTCGAAATTTCAAAACGCCTTGGACTTCCAGACCATATCATCGGGCAGGCGAAGTCAGAAATGACGGCCGAGCATAACGAAGTTGATACGATGATTGCGTCGCTGGAACAAAGCAAAAAACGTGCGGAAGAAGAGCTTTCTGAGACAGAATCAATCAGAAAAGAAGCGGAAAAACTGCATAAAGAGCTGCAGCAGCAAATCATCGAGCTTAACAGCAAAAAAGACAAAATGCTCGAGGAGGCTGAACAGCAAGCGGCTGATAAAGTAAAAGCGGCAATGAAAGAAGCCGAAGATATTATTCATGAATTGCGCTCCATAAAAGAAGAACACAAATCCTTTAAGGATCACGAGCTGATCAACGCGAAGAAACGGTTAGAAGGCGCAGTTCCTACCTTTGAAAAGTCCAAAAAACCGGAAAAAACGAAAACGCAAAAACGTGACTTCAAGCCAGGTGATGAGGTGAAAGTCCTCACCTTCGGGCAAAAAGGAACACTGCTTGAAAAAACCGGCGGCAATGAATGGAATGTTCAAATCGGCATATTAAAAATGAAAGTAAAAGAAAAAGATCTGGAGTTTATCAAGTCAGCTCCGGAGCCAAAAAAAGAAAAAATCATTACGGCGGTCAAGGGAAAGGATTATCACGTATCGCTTGAGCTTGATCTTCGCGGCGAACGCTATGAAAATGCCCTCAGCCGTGTTGAAAAATATTTGGACGATGCAGTGTTAGCCGGATATCCTAGAGTGTCAATCATCCACGGAAAAGGAACCGGCGCTTTAAGAAAAGGCGTGCAGGATCTTCTGAAGAATCACCGCAGCGTCAAAAGCTCCCGTTTCGGTGAAGCAGGTGAGGGAGGATCAGGCGTTACGGTTGTTGAACTAAAATAAAAGGGAGTATAGCCATGAGTGATTTTTGGGAAAACGAGCTTGTGGAAATCGCGGCGTATTACAGTGTCGCGGTTCTCTGCCTCGTCCTCTTTTTGACTGTGTTTGAGCTGGTGACGGCTTATAAAAACTGGGAAGAGATTCAAAAAGGAAATCTTGCGGTGGCAATGGCGACCGGCGGAAAAATTTTAGGAATCGCAAACGTATTCCAGCATTCCATCTCCCAGCACAATTCGCTGTTGCAAATGATCGGCTGGGGCGTTTACGGATTTGTTATGCTTCTGCTAAGCTACTTTATTTTTGAGTTTTTGACTCCGCGGTTTAAAATTGATAAGGAAATCGAAAATGATAACCGGGCTGTCGGCTTTATTTCATTTGTCATTTCTGTCGGGCTTTCATTTGTGGTGGCAGCCGGAATATAAGGGGACGGAGAATAGATGGAAAAGCTTGCAAAAGTACTGCTCGCCGCGGCGGGAATCTTTTTGTTAATTGGTCTTATATATCTGTTCGTATGATGAGAAAAAGAAAGATTTACCTTTCTTTTTCTTTTTTTTGTCGTCCATCTGCTATAATGATAGGGTGGAACTCTAAAATCGAAAGGGGAGGTTTTATGCAGTCTCAAAAGCCGTGGCTTGCCGAGTATCCCGACGATATCCCGCATGAGCTTCCGTTGCCGAATAAAACCCTGCAATCCATCCTGACAGACTCCGCTGCACGATTCCCTGACAAAACCGCAATATCTTTTTATGGAAAAAAACTCACCTTTCATGACATTCTGACGGATGCTCTTAAACTCGCAGCTTTTTTGCAGTGTAATGGCCTGCAAAAAGGAGACAGAGTGGCTGTTATGCTGCCCAATTGCCCGCAAACAGTGATTTCTTATTATGGTGTCTTGTTTGCTGGCGGCATCGTGGTGCAGACGAATCCGCTTTATACCGAGCATGAGCTTGAATATCAGCTCAGAGACGCTGAAGCAAGTGTGATCATCACCTTAGATTTGCTTTTCCCGAAGGCAATAAAAATGAAAACGTTATCAATAGTCGACCAGATTTTGATCACCAGCATAAAAGACTATTTGCCTTTTCCGAAGAATATTCTTTACCCGCTCACGCAAAAACAAAAAGTGCATATCGACTTTGACAAAACAGCTGACATTCACACGTTCGCTTCCAGTCTGAAGCAGGAAAAAACTGAACTCCTGACAATTCCGAAGATCGATCCCGAGCATGATATCGCTGTCCTCCAGTATACCGGGGGAACAACCGGAGATCCAAAAGGGGTTATGCTCACGCACCAAAATATTTTGGCCAATACTGAAATGTGCGCCGCTTGGATGTTCGATGTGAAGGAAGGTGCTGAAAAAGTGCTGGGCATTGTCCCGTTTTTTCATGTTTACGGACTGACGGCAGTCATGAACTATTCGATTAAACTAGGCTTCGAAATGATTCTTCTTCCTAAGTTTGATCCGCTTGAAACACTTAAAATCATCGATAACCACAGACCGACGCTCTTTCCAGGGGCACCGACAATTTACATTGGCCTTTTGCATCACCCCGAATTGCAGCATTATGATCTGTCATCCATTAAAAGCTGTCTTAGCGGATCAGCCGCGCTCCCTGTGGAGGTAAAACAGAAATTTGAAAAGGTGACTGGCGGAAAACTTGTGGAAGGCTATGGGTTGTCTGAGGCATCCCCAGTAACGCACGCCAACTTTATCTGGGGGAAAAACAAGCCGGGCAGTATCGGCTGTCCTTGGCCGAGTACGGACGCCGCGATCTATTCTGAAGAGACGGGTGAGCTTGCCGCTCCGTATGAGCATGGAGAAATCATTGTAAAAGGTCCGCAGGTCATGAAAGGATATTGGAACAAACCAGAGGAAACCGCCGCTGTTCTGAGAGATGGCTGGCTGTTCACCGGGGACATGGGCTATATGGATGAAGAAGGCTTTTTCTATATTGCTGACAGGAAGAAGGATATCATCATTGCCGGAGGTTACAATATTTACCCGCGTGAAGTAGAAGAAGCGCTTTATGAACATGAAGCCGTCCAGGAAATTGTTGTCGCAGGTGTGCCCGACTCCTACAGGGGAGAAACAGTAAAAGCATTTGTCGTATTAAAGAAAGGCGCAAAAGCCGATGCAGAAGAACTGGATGCCTTTGCGAGATCCCGACTGGCTCCCTACAAAGTGCCCAAAGCCTATGAGTTCAGAAAAGAGCTGCCGAAAACGGCGGTCGGAAAAATTTTAAGAAGACGTTTACTTGAAGAAGAAGCCGAAAATCATCATATCAAATAAAAAAAGAAAAAAGAACGCCTTTGAATAAACTTGACAAACCTGAAAATCCTTCTTATCATGAAATTATGAATGAATAGTCATTCATTTCTATAGGAAGGAACGATGAACATTGAAGCAAAAACGGCCAAAGTATATGCAGATTATTGATGCAGCAGTAGAAGTCATTGCGGAAAACGGCTACCACCAGTCACAGGTATCCAAAATTGCCAAACAAGCCGGAGTAGCGGACGGCACCATCTATCTCTATTTTAAAAACAAAGAAGATATTTTAATTTCTCTTTTCAAAGAAAAAATGGGTCAATTTATTGAGCGGATGGAAGAGGACATTAAAGAAAAAACAACAGCGAAAGAGAAATTGGCGCTTGTGATTTCAAAGCATTTTTCCCTTTTAGCAGGTGACCATAATCTCGCGATTGTCACTCAGCTTGAACTCCGCCAATCCAACTTGGAGCTGCGCCAGAAAATCAACGAAATATTAAAAGGCTACTTAAATATTTTGGATGGCATTTTGACGGAAGGTATACAATCAGGCGAAATAAAGGAAGACCTCGATGTCCGCCTCGCCCGGCAGATGATTTTTGGAACGATTGACGAAACCGTGACAACTTGGGTGATGAATGACCAAAAGTACGATCTCGTTGCGCTTTCAAACAGCGTTTTAGAATTATTGGTATCCGGAATTCACAATAAGTAAAGGAGTTCTGTCCTATGAATGCAATTTCACTTGCGGTTGATCAATTTGTGGCAGTCTTGACGATTCACAATCCGCCGGCAAACGCGCTTTCCAGCCGGATATTAGAAGAGTTGTCTTCCTGTCTTGATCAATGTGAGACAGATGCAGGCGTACGAAGCATTATCATTCACGGCGAGGGAAGATTTTTCTCAGCCGGCGCTGATATTAAAGAATTTACATCGTTTAAAGGCAATGAGGATTCCTCATTGCTCGCTGAGCGCGGCCAGCAGTTAATGGAGAGAATCGAAAGCTTTCCAAAACCGATTATCGCAGCGATTCACGGCGCTGCTCTCGGAGGCGGGCTGGAGCTTGCAATGGCCTGTCACATCAGAATCGCGGCAGAAGATGCTAAGCTGGGGCTCCCGGAGCTTAACCTTGGTATCATTCCGGGTTTTGCGGGAACACAGCGTCTTCCGAAATATGTCGGTACAGCCAAAGCACTAGAGCTCATCGGCTCAGGAGAACCGATATCCGGAAAAGAAGCGCTTGATCTCGGACTTGTCTCAATTGGAGCAAAAGATGAGGCAGAAGTGCTTGAAAAAGCAAAAGCACTTGCCGCTAAGTTTGCAGAGAAAAGCCCGCAAACGCTCGCATCTTTGCTTGAGCTTCTTTATTCCAACAAGGTGTATTCCTATGAAGGCAGCTTAAAGCTTGAAGCAAAACGATTTGGGGAAGCATTTGAGTCAGAGGACGCCAAGGAAGGCATCCAGGCATTTCTCGAAAAAAGAAAGCCTCAGTTCAAAGGCGAATAAAAGGGGATATGATCATGAATCTATTTGTACTGATGAAACGGACGTTTGACACAGAGGAAAAAATCGTCATTGAAGCTGGAAAGATTCAAGATGACGGAGCGGAATGGATCATTAATCCATACGACGAGTATGCAATAGAGGAAGCCATCCAGTTGAAGGAAAAGCACGGCGGTTCGATCACCGCCGTCATGGTTGGCGGTGAAGAAGCGGAGAAAGAATTGCGTACTGCGCTTGCCATGGGATGTGACCAAGCCGTTTTAATCAACATAGAAGATGATCTCGAAGAACCCGACCAATACTCCATTTCTCAAGTTTTATACCATTATATGAAGGATCAGGAGTTTGACTTGATTCTCGGCGGAAATGTTGCCATTGACGGAGGCTCAGGACAAGTGGCGCCTCGGCTTGCCGAGCTACTGGACATTCCGTGTATCACTACGATTACCAAACTCGAAATCAACGGCACTGATGCAGAAGCAGAAAGGGACGTCGAAGGGGATGTTGAAAAAATCAAAACGACGCTTCCATTGCTTGTCACAGCTCAGCAGGGCTTAAACGAGCCGCGCTATCCATCACTTCCGGGAATTATGAAGGCTAAGAAAAAGCCGCTTGAAGAGCTTGAGCTTGATGATCTTGACCTGGACGAGGAGGACGCCGAACCAAAGCTGAAAACCATTGAACGTTTTCTGCCGCCGGAAAAAGAAGCCGGGAAGCTTCTCCAGGGTGAGCCTGCCGAACAGGCAAAAGAGCTTGTCTCATTGCTCCGCAGCGAAGCCAAAGTCATTTAAAGCTTGGACATTCAAAGAAACAGGGGGATGTTAGAATGGGAAAAAAAGTGATCGTACTCGGAGAAATACGCGATGGGGAATTGCGGAATGTCACCTTTGAAGCAATAGCTGCAGGAAGAACGATTTCAGGCGATGGAGAAGTTATCGGTGTTCTGATCGGTGAAAATGTGCAAAGCATCGCACAAGAGCTTATCCATTACGGAGCAGATAAAGTTCTCACAGCCGAGGATCCGAAGCTGAAATCATACACGGCAGACGGATACAGCCAGGTCATGAGAGGTGTGATTGAGCAAGAAAAGCCTGATTCAGTCATATTCGGGCATACAGCTATGGGGAAGGACCTTTCGCCGAAGCTTGCTGCCCGGCTGCAAACAGGCTTAATTTCTGATGCTACAGATGTAAGCGTTACCGGAGGGAATGTTGTGTTCACACGCCCGATTTATTCGGGGAAAGCTTTTGAACGCGTCATTTCAACCGATCCGATGATTGTTGCAACGATTCGCCCTAATAACATTCAAGCTTCAGAAAAAGACACCAGCAGGTCGGGAAACATCGAAAGCGTTGATGTTTCTCTTACTGACCTCCGTACAGTGATCCAAGAGGTCGTGAAAAAAACAGCCGACGGTGTTGATCTCTCTGAAGCGAAAATTATCGTTGCGGGCGGCCGCGGAGTCAAAAGCAAGGAAGGATTTCAGCCGCTTCAGGAGCTTGCTGAGGTCCTGGGAGCCGCAGTCGGGGCTTCTCGCGGGGCATGTGACGCTGATTATTGCGATTACGCTCTCCAAATCGGGCAGACCGGGAAAGTCGTCACTCCGGATTTGTACATTGCATGCGGCATTTCCGGGGCCATCCAGCATTTGGCCGGCATGTCAAACAGCAAGGTGATCGTCGCCATCAATAAAGACCCTGAAGCCGATATCTTTAAAATAGCCGATTACGGCATTGTCGGAGATTTATTTGAAGTCGTCCCGTTATTAACTGAGGAATTCAAACAGTTGAATATACACTCATAAAGGAAACCCTGGACTTTAAAAGTCCGGGGTTTTTTATATTTGTGAATGCATACGTACAAATATAAATAAAATAGAAAATATCGTTGACATGTACGAACATATATAATATGGTTACTTTAAAAGCGCTTACATTCATGCTGACTCCTCAGGCAAACGACAGATCACATATTTGACTGTGGTGCTTTTCATATTCGTATGAAAGGAATGATCAGGGGCATGTCTGAACATCAAGCTGTGATTCAAACAGATATCGTAAAAGGAACCATTAACAAAAATATATACGGTCATTTTGCTGAGCATTTAGGAAGAGGGATTTATGAGGGGATCTGGGTTGGAACGGACTCAGACATTCCCAATATCAACGGAATACGAAAGGACGTGCTGGAAGCGCTCAAACAGCTGCATATTCCTGTCCTCAGGTGGCCGGGCGGGTGTTTTGCGGACGAATACCATTGGGCAAACGGTGTCGGTGACCGTAAGACAATGCTTAACACTCACTGGGGCGGTACAATTGAATCAAATGAATTCGGAACGCATGAATTTATGATGCTTTGCGAGCTGCTTGAATGCGAGCCATATATTTGCGGCAATGTCGGAAGCGGAACCGTTCAGGAAATGGCGGAATGGATTGAATATATGACATTTGAAGAAGGCACGCCCATGTCAGACTGGAGAAAACAAAATGGAAGAGAAGAGCCTTGGAAGCTGAAATATTTCGGCGTGGGCAATGAAAACTGGGGCTGCGGCGGCAACATGCATCCCGAATACTACGCAGATCTGTACCGGCGCTTTCAGACTTATGTCCGCAATTACAGCGGGAATGAAATTTATAAAATTGCAGGCGGCGCAAATGTGGATGATTTTAACTGGACGGACGTGCTTATGAAAAAAGCCGCTGGTCTGATGGACGGGTTGAGTCTTCATTATTACACGATTCCGGGTGATTTCTGGAAGGGCAAAGGATCAGCCACAGAATTCACGGAGGATGAATGGTTCATTACGATGAAAAAAGCCAAATATATCGATGAATTGATTCAAAAACACGGCACGATTATGGACCGGTACGATCCAGAGCAGCGGGTCGGCCTGATTATTGATGAATGGGGCACGTGGTTTGATCCTGAGCCAGGCACGAATCCAGGTTTCCTTTATCAGCAAAACACCATACGTGATGCGCTGGTCGCGGCTTCTCATTTTCACATTTTCCATCAGCATTGCCGACGGGTGCAAATGACCAACATCGCTCAAACAGTAAACGTTCTTCAAGCGATGATTTTGACTGAGGGAGAGCGGATGCTTTTGACACCGACGTACCATGTATTTGATATGTTTAAGGTGCACCAGGACGCTTCTCTTTTAGACACAGAGTTAATCTGTACCGACTATGAATGGAAGGGTGAAACGCTTCCGCAAATCAGCATTTCAGCGTCAAAACAAGCTGAAGGCGATATCAATATCACGATTTGCAACATCGATCACCAAAACCAAGCGGAGGCTGAGATCGAGCTGAGAGGCCTACACAAGGGAGCGGACCATTCCGGAATCATTCTTACGGCAGAGAAAATGAATGCACATAACACGTTTGACGATCCTCATCACGTCAAACCGGAATCGTTCAGACAATATACGCTCAGCAAAAACAAACTGAAAGTAAAACTCCCCCCAATGTCAGTCGTCTTGCTTACACTGCGTGCTGATTCGTAATCGCGCGAGAGCGCCGGCGCTTTATGCCGGCGCTTTTTCATGTTTTAAAACAGCATCAAAAGGGCATGGTAAAGTACATGACAGTGAAGAGGAGATGTTATCCTATGCTTCGTACCATTCTAATGATTATCGGGGCTATCGTAGTAATCGGGGCCATTATCAGATTCGTGTTTTAATAAAAGTGACACATCCCATTCAACCCGGATAAAAATGAGTAAACCGGTTATGATCAGGAAAAAATAATTTGTAAGCATTAAGATAGCGTGAACGAATGGGAGATGCTATACTAAAAATCATCATTTCACATTGGAGGAATTCAATAATGGCTATCGTAAAAGCAACTGATCAATCTTTCTCAGCTGAAACAAGCGAAGGCGTCGTACTGGCAGACTTCTGGGCTCCTTGGTGCGGACCTTGTAAAATGATTGCACCTGTTCTTGAAGAACTGGATCAAGAAATGGGAGACAAACTGAAAATCGTAAAAATCGATGTAGACGAAAACCAAGAAACAGCTGGAAAATACGGCGTTATGAGCATCCCGACACTTCTTGTCTTAAAAGACGGAGAAGTAGTTGAAACTTCAGTCGGTTTCAAACCGAAAGAAGCGCTTCAAGAGCTTGTAAACAAACATCTTTAATTTTCGGCTGCTTACATGCCAGAGCGATTCCGATTGAGGGATCGCTTTTTTTATTCGCCAATTGTGAACCATAGAGAAAAACAAACGTTCGTGTTAAACTGGAAACAAAGGATTAAATATAAGGAAGGGTACCATATGAACAAACAACTGAAAGAAAAACTCGCCCTCCTTCCCGATCAACCGGGTTGTTATCTCATGAAGGACCGGCAGCAGACTGTGATCTACGTAGGAAAAGCAAAGGTGCTGAAAAACAGAGTGCGCTCCTACTTCACCGGTTCTCACGACGCGAAAACCCAAAGGCTTGTGACGGAAATCGAGGATTTTGAATATATCGTGACGTCCTCCAATCTTGAAGCGCTTATTTTAGAAATGAATCTGATCAAAAAGTATGATCCAAAATACAACGTCATGCTCAAAGACGACAAAACCTATCCTTTCATAAAACTCACCCATGAACGCCACCCAAGGCTGATTGTCACCCGCAATGTCAAAAAAGACAAAGGGCGATATTTTGGGCCGTACCCGAATGTACAGGCAGCAAGGGAAACAAAAAAACTGCTCGACCGTCTGTATCCTCTCAGAAAATGCTCCAAGCTGCCGGACAGAGTGTGCCTTTACTATCATCTGGGCCAATGTCTTGCTCCGTGCGTAAAGGACATTTCCGAAGAGACGAACAGAGAGCTGGTTGAAAGCATTACCCGTTTCTTAAGGGGCGGCTATAATGAGGTCAAAAAAGAGCTCGAAGAAAAAATGCATGAAGCCGCTGAGAATCTTGAGTTTGAACGGGCAAAAGAGCTTCGTGACCAGATCGCCCATATTGAATCAACGATGGAAAAACAAAAAATGACGATGAACGATCTAGTCGACCGTGACGTATTTGCGTACGCATACGATAAGGGCTGGATGTGCGTGCAGGTCTTTTTCATCCGCCAAGGGAAGCTCATTGAGCGCGATGTCAGCATGTTCCCGCTTTATCAGGAAGCGGATGAAGAGTTCCTTACATTCATCGGACAGTTCTATTCAAAAAACAACCACTTCCTTCCGAAGGAGATTTTAGTTCCGGACAGCGTAGATCAATCCATGATCGAGCAGCTGCTGGAAACAAACGTTCACCAGCCGAAGAAGGGCCAGAAAAAAGAACTGCTCATGCTGGCCCATAAAAATGCGAAAATCGCTCTGAAAGAAAAATTCTCCTTAATCGAACGGGACGAGGAGCGTTCAATCGGGGCTGTGCAGAAACTCGGTGAGGCATTGAATATTTATACGCCGCACAGAATTGAAGCGTTTGATAACTCAAACATACAGGGGACAAACCCGGTTTCCGCGATGATCGTGTTTATCGACGGCAAGCCGTACAAAAAGGAATACCGCAAATATAAAATCAAAACCGTTACAGGTCCGGATGATTACGGTTCTATGAGAGAGGTCGTCAGAAGACGATACACAAGAGTGCTTCGTGAAAATCTGCCGCTGCCTGATCTGATCATCATTGACGGAGGAAAAGGGCAGATCAACGCTGCAAGGGATGTCATTGAAAATGAACTCGGCTTGGATATCCCGATCGCCGGTTTAGCGAAAGACGAAAAGCACAGAACCTCAAACTTACTGATCGGGGAGCCGCTGGAGGTGGTGTATCTGGAACGAAACAGCCAGGAATTTTACCTCCTGCAGCGCATTCAGGACGAGGTCCACCGTTTTGCAATCAGTTTTCACAGGCAAATCCGCGGAAAAAGTGCGTTTCAATCCGTATTGGATGATATCCCGGGTATCGGAGAGAAAAGAAAGAAAATGCTGTTAAAGCATTTCGGTTCCGTTAAAAAAATGAAGGAAGCAAGCCTTGAGGACATCAAAAAAGCGGGTGTTCCCGCTGCGGCGGCTCAGCTCCTTTACGATAAATTGCAAAAATAATGTTGTCCTTTTAAATAAGATCTGATAAAATGTGAACTAATTTCATAGTTAGATCGTGTTATATGGTGAAGATAGAGGTGCGAACTTCAAGAGTATGCCTTTGGAGAAAGATGGATTCTATGAAAAAGGCTGAAAGGGGAGCGTCGCCGAAGCAAATAAAACCCCATCGGTATTATTTGCTGGCCGTGCATTGAATAAATGTAAGGCTGTCAAGAAATCATTTTCTTGGAGGGCTATCTCGTTGTTCATAATCATTTATGATGATTAATTGATAAGCAATGAGAGTATTCCTCTCATTGCTTTTTTTATTGTGGACAAAGCGCTCTTTCTCCTCACCCGCACGAACCAAAATGTAAAGGGTGGTAATACATGGGTCTTATTGTACAAAAATTCGGAGGTACTTCCGTCGGCTCAGTCGAAAAAATTCAAAATGCGGCAAACCGTGCGATTGCAGAAAAACAGAAAGGCCATCAAGTCGTTGTTGTCGTGTCAGCTATGGGAAAATCCACTGACGAATTGGTCAACCTTGCAAAAGCCATTTCTGACCAGCCGAGCAAACGCGAAATGGACATGCTGCTGGCGACAGGCGAACAGGTCACGATTTCACTCCTCTCAATGGCATTGCAGGAAAAAGGCTATGACGCTGTGTCTTATACTGGCTGGCAGGCGGGAATCCGTACGGAGGCCGTTCACGGAAACGCCAGAATTACAGATATCGACACATCGGTTTTAGCAGACCGGCTTGAAGAAGGAAAAATCGTCATTGTTGCAGGATTCCAAGGCATGACAGAGGATTGTGAAATTACGACATTGGGCCGTGGCGGTTCAGATACAACAGCAGTTGCGTTGGCTGCCGCTTTAAAAGCTGATAAATGTGACATATATACAGACGTGCCCGGCGTGTTTACAACTGATCCGCGCTATGTGAAATCAGCGAGAAAACTTGCCGGCATCTCATACGATGAAATGCTTGAGCTTGCCAATTTAGGCGCCGGCGTTCTTCATCCGAGAGCTGTTGAGTTCGCGAAAAATTACCAAGTGCCGTTAGAAGTGCGTTCAAGTACAGAAACCGAGGCGGGAACATTAATTGAGGAGGAATCATCCATGGAACAGAATTTAATTGTCAGAGGCATTGCATTTGAAGATCAAATCACAAGGGTAACCATTTACGGGCTGACTAGCGGCCTGACAACTTTGTCTACTATTTTTACGACACTTGCTAAAAGAAACATAAACGTGGATATCATTATCCAAACGCAGGCCGAGGACAAGACTGGAATTTCCTTCTCTGTCAAAACAGAAGATGCAGACCAAACCGTTGCGGTGCTTGAAGAGTATAAAGACGCGCTGGAATTCGAGAAAATCGAGACAGAAAGCAAATTGGCCAAAGTATCCATTGTTGGATCCGGCATGGTCTCAAATCCCGGTGTAGCGGCAGAAATGTTTGCTGTACTGGCGCAAAAAAACATTTTAATCAAAATGGTCAGCACATCTGAAATCAAAGTGTCAACCGTCGTAAGCGAAAACGATATGGTGAAAGCAGTCGAATCGCTTCACGATGCATTTGAGCTTTCAAAACACCCTTCAGCTGTGTAATGACAATCAAAAAGGCGGGACTATGCAGTCACCGCCTTTTTGATTACACTGGGTCTTTCATATCCCATTTCACAGTCAGAACCACTTTATCGGCTCTCTTTTTCACTTGTTCATATGATTCGGCAATCTGATCATTCATTAATTGAATTTGTTCAGCGATAAAACCAGCTTCCAGCTGAAAGCAAGGTTCTTTCTGATGTTTAAGCCGGTTGGAAATGATCGGCCCTTCGAGTTCAAATTCAAGCTCTTGTTTTTTAGCGCTTACGTTGGTGAGGGTTCCCCAGCCCGCTTCTTCAAAGAAGGCCGGAAATTCCTCCCATGATTCAAGAGGAAACTTACGGGCGAGATGTTTTCCTGCCCAATACATCATGGAAGAGTAATCTTGGCCAAGCATATCTGGGAGAACGATCTCTCGTATTAGTTCGTAGGCATAGGCGTTCATTTCAATTTCTTTTAGGTTGTCAATAGATGCTTCAAATTTAGACTTCATATCTGTCTCCCCTCTCTCCTGCGTATATTATAGCTCAAACAGGGGTGAGGATTACAGAATGATCCTGTAATTCTTATGAAAAATTAATTGAGAAATATATATTGATAAAATAAAATTTTTCAATCAACTAATCAATTCGGAAAATTATAATTTATGTACGCGTTTTCTTGACGCCCTTTTGAGGGAGGAGTAAAATGAAATTGTCAATAAATCTTAATAAAGTGCTTACAATTGAAAGAAGTGGGGGAAGAGATTTAGCACATTTCGCACTTATCAAACAGGGGGTAAAGTAATGTCTGGGAACAGAGAGTTTTATTTTCGAAGATTGCATTCCTTGCTTGGCGTCATACCGGTCGGCATCTTTCTCATTCAGCATTTAGTCGTCAACCAGTTTGCCGCAAGGGGCGCTGAAGCATTCAATAGCGCTGCTCATTTTATGGATAGTCTGCCTTTCAGGTATGCCTTGGAAATTTTTATTATCTTCTTACCATTAATTTATCATGCAGTTTATGGTGTGTACATAGCGTTTACTGCGAAAAATAACGCAGGCCAATACAGCTATATGAGAAACTGGCTATTCGTCCTGCAGCGTGTAACCGGTATCATCACTCTCATTTTCGTCAGCTGGCACGTGTGGGAAACCCGCATTGCCGCACAAATGGGCGCTGAGGTCAATTTCGACATGATGGCGAATATTTTGAGCTCTCCGGCTATGCTTGGATTTTACATTGTCGGTGTTTTATCAACAATTTTCCACTTCTCGAACGGTTTATGGTCTTTCGCTGTTACATGGGGCATCACGGTAACGCCTCGTTCTCAAAGAATTTCGACATATGTTACGCTGATTATTTTTGTTGCACTGTCATACGTAGGCTTAAAAGCGATTTTTGCATTTGTTTAAGAGTACTAGATTACTAGAGGGAGAGGGGCTATCATGAGTCAATCAAGCATTATCGTAGTCGGCGGAGGTCTTGCCGGCCTCATGGCGACAATTAAAGCAGCGGAATCAGGAATGGCGGTTAAGCTGTTTTCCATCGTTCCTGTCAAACGTTCTCATTCAGTTTGTGCGCAAGGCGGCATAAACGGAGCGGTCAATACAAAAGGGGAAGGTGACTCTCCGTGGGAACATTTTGATGACACGGTATACGGGGGAGACTTTCTTGCCAACCAGCCGCCGGTCAAGGCGATGTGTGAAGCGGCGCCTTCGATCATCCACTTATTAGACCGGATGGGTGTTATGTTTAACCGGACGCCTGAAGGCCTGCTTGATTTCCGTCGATTCGGGGGTACACAGCATCACAGAACGGCTTATGCGGGTGCGACGACGGGACAGCAGCTGCTTTATGCACTGGACGAGCAAGTGCGCAGATACGAAGTTGCGGGTCTGGTCACAAAATACGAAGGCTGGGAATTCCTTGGCGCTGTATTAGATGATGACAGAACCTGCCGCGGAATTGTTGCGCAAAACCTGACAAACATGCAAATTGAATCCTTCCGTTCTGACGCGGTCATTATGGCGACGGGCGGACCGGGGATCATTTTTGGAAAATCAACGAACTCCATGATTAATACAGGATCTGCTGCTTCAATCGTTTATCAGCAGGGAGCGTACTATGCAAACGGTGAATTCATTCAAATCCACCCGACAGCCATCCCGGGCGATGACAAACTAAGACTGATGAGTGAATCAGCGCGTGGTGAAGGCGGCCGCGTATGGACATATAAAGACGGCAAACCGTGGTACTTCCTGGAGGAAAAATATCCGGCATACGGAAACCTGGTGCCGCGTGATATTGCGACACGTGAAATATTTGATGTGTGTGTGAACCAGAAGCTCGGCATTAACGGTGAAAACATGGTCTATCTCGATCTGTCTCATAAAGATCCGAAAGAGCTAGATATTAAGCTTGGCGGCATCATTGAGATTTATGAGAAATTCATGGGAGACGACCCGCGCAAGCTTCCAATGAAAATCTTCCCTGCGGTCCATTATTCTATGGGCGGTTTATGGGTGGATTACGATCAAATGACAAACATCCCTGGACTGTTTGCGGCTGGGGAATGTGATTACTCTATGCATGGAGGCAACCGCTTGGGAGCGAACTCCCTGCTGTCTGCGATTTACGGAGGCATGGTGGCCGGACCGAACGCGGTGAAATATGTAAACGGCTTAGAATCTTCAGCGGAAGATATGTCTTCTTCTTTATTCGACGCTCACGTTAAAAAAGAAGAGGAAAAATGGGCTGATATTATGAGTATGGACGGAACAGAAAATGCCTATGTTCTTCACAGAGAGCTCGGTGAGTGGATGACGGCGAACGTAACGGTTGTCCGCCATAATGACAAGCTTTTGAAAACGGACGACAAAATTCAGGAGTTAATGGAGCGCTTTAAAAAGATCAACATCAATGACACGACAAAATGGAGCAACCAGGGGGCGATGTTCACACGCCAGTTCTCGAACATGCTCCAGCTTGCGAGGGTAATTACCCTTGGCGCTTACAACCGTAATGAAAGCCGGGGCGCCCATTATAAACCGGATTATCCTGAACGTAATGATGATGAATGGCTCAAAACAACAATGGCTAAACATGTAAGCCCGTATGAAGCGCCGGAATTTGAGTATCAGGATGTCGATGTATCACTGATAACGCCTCGGAAACGGGATTACTCGAAGAAGAAGGTGGCGAAATAATCATGAGTGAACAAAAAACCATACGATTTATTATCACACGTCAAGATACAGCCGACAGCACGCCTTACGATGAAGAATTTGAGATTCCATACCGCCCAAATCTGAACGTCATTTCCGCTCTGATGGAAATCCGCCGGAATCCGGTTAATGCCAAAGGCGAGAAGACAACCCCTGTCACATGGGATATGAACTGTCTTGAAGAAGTATGCGGCGCATGTTCAATGGTCATAAACGGAAAGCCCCGCCAGTCTTGTACGGCGCTTATCGACCAGCTTGAACAGCCGATCCGTTTAAAACCAATGAAAACATTCCCAGTCGTTCGTGATTTGCAGGTTGATCGCAGCAGAATGTTAGATTCATTGAAAAAAGTAAAAGCGTGGATACCAATTGACGGTACGTACGACTTAGGACCGGGGCCGAGAATGCCTGAAAAACGCCGTCAATGGGCATATGAATTATCAAAATGTATGACATGCGGCGTCTGCCTCGAAGCCTGCCCGAATGTGAACAGCAAATCGAAGTTCATGGGGCCTGCACCGATGTCGCAAGTTCGTCTGTTTAACGCACATCCGACAGGCGCCATGAATAAATCTGAACGATTAGAAGCATTAATGGATGAAGGCGGCCTTGCAGATTGCGGCAACTCGCAAAACTGTGTCCAATCCTGTCCGAAGGGCATTCCGCTGACCACTTCCATTGCAGCTTTGAACAGAGATACAAACTTACAAGCGTTCCGCAATTTCTTCGGAAGCGACAGAGTATAAGAAGAAAAAACCTCTTCCGCATGGGAGAGGTTTTTTAAAACAATAAGGAGATGAAAAAAGATGAAGCTTCCCGCTTATATTGATATGCCGTTTCCAGAATGGAAAATATCCTTTTCTTTTTTTAATGAGGTATCCGTAAGATTTTCCGAGACGGACATGTTTGGGCATATGAATAATGTAACCCCTTTTATATATTTTGAGGAGGCGCGAATTTCTTATTTTAAAAAGCTGAATATGATGAGTGAAAACAAACAGACCATGACAGTTGTGGCAAGCCAGCAGTGCGATTATTTGCGCCAAGTCATGCCTTATGAAGAGTTGCGCATCTATGTGAAAACAAGCGCTGTCGGCAGTTCATCTCTTACCTTGCATTATCTCGGAGAGAACCGTAAAGGCGAACCCTGCTTCACCGGAGCAGTCGTGATGGTTCAAGTCTCGAAGGAAAGCGGCAAGGCTGTCAGCTGGACGGATGATGAGAAAGAAACGCTTCTCCATACACGATAAACTAATTCTCTTGTAAACGTCACCTCCTGCGCCCTTCTTACATATGATATCTCGACTATATCAAAACCCATTCGTTTCTGATTCGCTCTCACCTTAGCAAGGAGGGTTACAATACTTGAAGGAGAAAGAATTTCAATCGAAGCCGCTGCTAACGAAAAGAGAAAGAGAAGTGTTCGAATTGCTCGTTCAAGATAAGACAACAAAGGAGATTGCAAGCGAGCTATTTATCAGTGAGAAAACCGTTCGAAACCATATTTCAAATGCCATGCAGAAATTGGGTGTGAAAGGGCGTTCGCAAGCCGTTGTTGAGCTTCTTAGAATGGGTGAGCTAGAGCTTTAATCCTTGCCGGTATTCCTTCTTTTCAGGAAGGAGCCGGTTATTGCTGTTTGTTTGGAACATTCGAAACCATATTTCTGAATGCTGTGCAAAACGTAGGCAAGTCATAAAATACATTTTTTTGCTTGATGTTGTTTGACTAAAGTCCTCTATTTCTCTCCTGCGAGTCTTGCATTTTCTTCAAAAAAGAAGGAAAATAGACACGGAACGCTTTTGTGCGTAAGAGATCCTTGAGTGAGGGATGGACAAATGACATCAAAACCTTTGGAGCATGTTGCGGATATTGAAAAGTCTCTCCGCCACATTGCCGCGATCATTAAGCAAAAAGGACGAGAAATCCTTAACCAATATGCAATTACGCCGCCGCAATTTGTCGGCCTGCAATGGCTTTATGAACTGGGAGATATGACAATCGGCGAACTATCGGGCAAAATGTATCTGGCATGCAGCACGACAACGGACTTAATCGACCGCATGCAAAAAAATGAGCTTGTTGAGCGGGTCAAGGACCCGGCGGACAGACGTGTTGTCAGGATACATCTGCTGCCTGAAGGAGAACGGATTATCCAAGAGGTCATTACAAAAAGGCAGGAATATTTGCGTGATATGTTCGAATCGTTTACAGATGAAGAAATAGCCATCTTCGAAAAATCTTTGATGAAACTGCAGCATGAAATGAAGAGAAAATGAGGCGATTTTGTTGGAACAACCAATAGGAGTCATTGATTCCGGGGTTGGCGGTTTAACCGTTGCGAAGGAAATCATGAGACAGCTACCTAAAGAAAATATTATCTACGTCGGGGATACGAAACGGTGTCCTTATGGGCCGCGCCCTGAAGAAGAGGTGCTTCAATATACGTGGGAGCTGACGAATTATTTACTCGAAAACCACCATATCAAAATGCTCGTGATCGCCTGTAACACAGCAACAGCGATCGCATTGGATGACATCCAGCGCAGCATCGGTATACCGGTGGTCGGAGTGATCCAGCCTGGTGCGAGAGCAGCGATAAAAGTGACAGATAATCAGCATATCGGTGTCATCGGCACAGAGAATACGATTAAGAGCAATGCATACGAAGAAGCGCTTTTGGCATTAAATCCTGATCTGAAGGTTGAAAACCTTGCCTGCCCGCTGCTTGTGCCTTTTGTGGAAAGCGGGAAGTTTCTCGACAAAACAGCAGACGAGATTGTCAAAACCTCGCTGTATCCGTTAAAAGGCACATCGATTGATTCGCTGATTTTAGGCTGCACCCATTACCCTATTTTAAAAGAAGCCATTCAAAGATATATGGGAGAGCACGTAAACATTATTTCGTCCGGCGATGAAACAGCCCGGGAAGTCAGCACAATTCTCTCTTATAAAGGGCTGCTGAACCAGTCTCCGATTGCCCCGGATCATCAGTTCCTGACAACAGGGGCGCGTGATCAGTTTGCAAAAATTGCAGACGATTGGTTTGGCCATGAAGTGGGACATGTGGAATGTATCTCACTGCAAGAACCGATTAAAAGATAGTTTTTCCCGCAACGGAATGTTGCGGGTTTTTTTCTGTTTTGCCGGAATTCTTCGGTCTATTTCCTAAAGAGGCTCGTATACATAATAGTACAAACATCCTTAGGAGGGAAAAGTATGCTGAAAAAAGGACCTGCAGTCATTGGTGCGACTTGTCTCACCTCTGCCTTGCTTTTATCCGGATGCGGTTTGTTTCAATCTGATAAGGCAGCCAAGGAAATTGATCCGCCTCAAGACGTTACATACGTGAACGATGAAGCGGAGGCTAATTCAAATACTACAGCAGCCGAAAAAACAGAGAATAAAAAGAGTGATACCGCAAAAGCGGATCAAGCCTCATCTACTGTTATGAGGGAGCTTTATCTCATTGATAAAAACGGGTATGTTGTTGCGCAAACGCTGCCTCTCCCTAAAAGTGAGAGCACGGCTAAGCAGGCGCTTGAATATCTCGTACAGGGCGGGCCTGTGTCTGAAATTCTTCCGAATGGCTTCAGAGCTGTATTGCCGGCTGACACAACCGTTAACGTTGACATTAAAAAAGATGGGACTGCGATAGCTGATTTCTCTAATGAGTTCAAAAATTATAAGAAAGAGGACGAACAGAAAATCGTTCAATCTGTGACGTGGACGCTGACGCAATTTAGTTCGATAGATAAAGTGAAGCTGAGAATAAACGGGCATGAATTGAAGGAGATGCCTGTAGGAGGGACACCGATCTCAGATGATTTAAGCCGCAAAGACGGCATTAATTTGGAAACAGCCGGTGTAAATGATCTCACTGCTACCCATCCGCTGACAGTCTATTATTTGGCGGAAAACGAGGACAGTGAATACTACGTGCCGGTGACGAAACGAATCGACAATTCGGAAAAGGACGACATTACAGCAGCCATCAATGAATTGGCTAAAGGCCCAAGCAAGGTGAGCGGGCTGTTAACAGACTTCAGTGAAGATGTAAAGCTGGTCAGCAAACCGAAAATTAAAGACGGGCGCGTGACGTTGGATTTCAATCAATCTATATTCGGCAGCGCCGATGAGAAGACGAAAATGATTTCTTCAGAAGTACTGAACAGCATTGTGCTCACGTTAACGGAGCAGCCGGATATAAAAGGCGTGTCTGTTAAAGTGAACGGAAAATCAGAGCTTGTAAATGAAAAAGGCGAAAAGCTCACAGAACCGGTCTCCAGACCTTCTCAAGTGAATACGGGTAGTTTTTAAATTGGGATTTTTGATATACTAGAAAGAAAGAGGTTAGCGTTCCGGCTGCCTCTTTCTTTATTCAATTCCGGGACAAAAATGGTTTATGTACATACAATCGGAGGTAAAACATGAGACATGACGGAAGACAACACGATGAGCTGCGTCCAATCACATTCGATTTGGATTTTATCAGCCATCCGGAAGGTTCTGTTCTAATAACAGCGGGAAATACAAAAGTAATCTGCAACGCGTCTGTCGAGGACCGCGTACCGCCGTTTTTGCGGGGCGGAGGAAAAGGCTGGATTACGGCAGAGTACAGCATGCTGCCGCGGGCTACAAACCAAAGAACAATCAGAGAATCTTCTAAAGGGAAAATTTCCGGCAGAACAATGGAGATCCAACGCCTGATCGGCCGCGCGCTTCGAGCTGTTGTAGATCTGGAAAAGCTCGGTGAACGGACGATTTGGATTGACTGTGATGTCATTCAAGCTGATGGAGGAACTAGAACAGCTTCCATTACAGGCGCATTTCTTGCGATGGCGATTGCGATTGGCAAGCTGATCAAAGCAGGAACGATCAAGACAAATCCGATCACTGATTTTCTTGCTGCGATCTCTGTGGGAATTGATAAGGAACAAAGAATTCTGTTAGATTTAAATTATGAAGAAGATTCCTCTGCTGAAGTTGACATGAATGTCATCATGACAGGCAGCGGCCGTTTCGTGGAACTGCAGGGAACCGGCGAAGAGGCGACTTTTTCAAGGGAGGATCTGAACGGTCTTCTCGGTCTTGCGGAAAAAGGAATTCAAGAGCTGATTGACAAGCAAAAAGAAGTGCTGGGGGATTCTCTGCCAGAACTGAAATAAAGACAGAAGGGCTTGATCATCATGAAAGAAGCAATTATTGCGACACATAATCCGGGAAAAGTGAAGGAATTTAAAGAAATTCTTGAGCCAAAAGGCTATGATGTCAAATCGTTAGCTGAAATTGGATTCACAGAAGAAATTGAAGAAACAGGCCATACATTTGAAGAGAATGCCATTCTGAAAGCAGAAGCTGTTGCCAAAGCAGTGAACAAAATGGTGATTGCGGACGACTCCGGTCTATCCATCGATAATCTTGGCGGCAGACCCGGAGTTTATTCAGCCCGCTATGCAGGGGAACAGAAAGACGACCAGGCAAATATCGATAAAGTGCTCAGCGAGCTGAAAGGAATCGAAAAAGAACAGCGCACCGCCCGTTTCCGCTGCGCACTGGCCGTGAGTATTCCCGGTGAGGAAACAAAAACAGTCGAAGGCCATGTTGAAGGGTATATTGCTGAAGAACCGAGAGGAGAATATGGCTTTGGCTATGACCCAATCTTTATCGTGAAAGATAAAGATAAGACAATGGCCGAACTGACAAGTGATAAAAAAAATAAAATCAGCCATAGGGCTGACGCGCTTAAAAAGCTGTCTAAGCTTTTGGAGGCATAAGGAGGAAGCTTGTACATGAACGTGCTGATTATCAGTGACAGCCATGGGCTTGAAGAAGAACTCCAAACCATTGCGGAACGGCATGAGGCAGAAGTTGATCTCATGATTCATTGCGGAGACTCTGAGCTTGAAACGGGGCACCCTGCATTGGAGCCTTATGCGGTTGTAAAAGGCAATTGCGATTTTGCCGGCGATTTTAAGGACGAGCTTCTTCTGACTGCCGGTTCAAGAAAAATACTGGTCACACACGGCCACCTTCACGGTATAAAACAGACCTTGTTAAACGTATACTATCGTGCAGAGGAGCTCGGAGCGGATATTATCTGCTTCGGGCATTCGCACATCGCGGGAAGCGAAGTGCTGCGCGGAAAACTGATGGTTAACCCAGGCAGCATCCGGCTTCCAAGGGTGCGCAGGACAGAAAGCTATGCTATACTGACATTAGAAAATGATGCTGCGACAGTCCGTTTTTACGACCAAGCAGGCAATGAAATTGAGGATCTGCAAAACCGAGTCACACTATGAAAATGTCATGAGGAAGAAAATTTTCTTCCTCATGAAAAAAATTCTAAAAAACCGTTGACTTCTTGTTGTATCCCATATATAATAAATCTTGTCGCTGATAGTTAAAGCGAAAAATAAAAAACAAAACGTGTCCCAGTAGCTCAGCTGGATAGAGCAACGGCCTTCTAAGCCGTCGGTCGGGAGTTCGAATCTCTCCTGGGACGTACCAAAAGAAAAACCTCAAATCCTAAATGGATTTGAGGTTTTTTGTTGTCGGCTTATGATTTTCATTTGTTATTTAACGGATCATCATCCAAGCCGTCAACTTTTCCTTCTTTATTCAGACGAGGTTCTTCTTTTTTCACAGTTTCAGAAATATGTTCATTTTCTTCAACAGTGCGTTTGCCGACAACCACTTCATCAGTGACAACCGGTTTTTTAGTCACTTCAAGCTTTTCCTCAACGATTGGCACTCTGATCTCTTCCGAATCGTTGACGGGAGAAGCATCCGCTTTATTTTCATCCACTGGCCGGCGTTCCACATAAATTTCATCATGTCTCACCGGGATGTCCATATCTCTTTTTTCTGTTTTCACTTCTTTTCCTATCTCTACTTCGCCGGTTTGAACGTCTTCTTTATCGACTTTCAGCTGTTCTTCCCGGAGCGGCATCGTTTTTTCTTCCTTCGTTGTATAATCCGCCATTTCATTTGTGCTTGAAAAGCCGCCTGAAAGGGCACTGCCGTTATCAAGAGGAGCATTTACATCTGCATCTGTATCGACGGCTACCAGAAGTTTTCCGTCATCCAAATCTTCTTGATACTTGTCTATTTCATCCGTTTTAATATCCAAATCGGATAATGTTTTGCTGTGTGTAGCAGTATCATCCATTGTGAAATAATCTTTCAGTTTATCGAAAAAAGATTCAGACTCGCCCTGATGTGCATCGATGGCTTGATTGACTTCTGTTCCTGTACGTGACTCCAAATAATCTGTATCTCGCCGGCTTGTTACAACAGAGATGTCGTCAGAATCATAGCCTTTTGTGAGTAAGCCTTCAATCGCTGCGATGGTTTCCTGCGGAGTTTCGAATACACCAACTATGCTTTTCATATCAATCTCCTCCTTCATGAATTTGCATGATATCGTTCATGTCGTTTGTAATTCCCGCTGTTCTTTGAATTAAACAAAATTGAAAACATTGGGCGGGTATCAAAAGGGTGAAAAGTGTGTAAATACAAAAAAATAGATAAGACAGACTTTCCTCTGTCTTATCTATCTTCATAGTTGCAGCTCCTTCGTTATAAACACACTGTTCGGATCTTCAACATAGTCTGCAAACGGTTCGCAATACTGAAAACCGAAGCTTTCATACAATTTTCTTGCCGGCTCAAATGAAGCCATTGAACCCGTTTCTAAGCTTAGTCGCTCATAACCTCGCTTCTTGGCTTCTTCAATGATGTGCTGGAGAACTTGTTTGGCAACGCCTTTTCTTAAATGTGATGCAGATGTTCGCATTGATTTGATTTCTCCGTGCCGGCTGTCCAGTTCTTTTAGCGCTCCGCAGCCGGCTAGTTCATCACCCTCCCATGCACTCCAAAATGTTATTTCAGGACCTCTTAGTTTCTCTAAACCTAAGGCATGGATGCTTTCCGGCGGGGACATAAGCGTCATGCTATGTAAATGTTCATTCACCAGTGAACCCACCTGATGTCCAGTTAAATCATCTATTTTGATATACATTTTATTCCTCCTCAAACATTCATCTTAAACATATTCCATCCTGTTTCCAACTATAAAGACAGAAAATCTGACAGTATTGAAGCACTTTTGGAATGTATGAGTTGCAGAAGTTGCTTGAAAGAAAAAAAGAGGCCGAAATCGTTGTTCGGCCCTTGTAGTCTTAATATCTAAAGCCTCCATGCACACCGGCTGTTCCGCTAAAACCGCCGACATGCGTCGCCGGAATACTGAACCCGCCGCTATGGCCGCTGAAGCCAGTGCCTGAAAATTGCTGCCCGAAAAAATCTGAAGTGTATGGATAAGAGGAGTACATAGCAGAGGGAGTGGTCAACGGGCTGTATGCCTGGCTGAATGGCTGACCGTATCCGTAGCCTCCAAATGGCTGCTGGCTTTGCTGGTAAAAGGCAGGGGCAGCAGGATAATACTGCTGCGGAAAGCTCGGGAAGCTTGGAAAGCCCGCAGGAAATCCTTGCATGTCTGCAAATGATTTATTCATCATATCACCTTTTCTTTGCAAGATACCATTAATGTATGCCGGGGGAATAATAGGAGTGCCTATCCGAATTGAAATGGTCTGCAAGATGATCTCTCAAACTCAATTCATATACGAATCATATTGCGTTATAAAATCTTACATGTTTATATAAAATTGAATAATTCTGGTGTAATCTTGATAGATTAATAAAAAAATTATAAAAACTTTTAATATTTGCAATTCCTTTTGTATCAATAATGAAAGCGTATACAATATAGTTTGATTAATCGAAATTGTCTAATAATTTTAAAAAATGCTGTTGACACTGCGTCCAAAGCGGCGTAATATGAGTTCAACAAAAGATAAACGCAAGCTTCACAAGCGAAAATGATCGCAATATGATTCTTAAAAATTGAAAAACAATCGACCTTCCTTGAACAGCTTGCAAGCCGTTCTGAAGGCTGAATATGAAAAGCGCAGATGAGGATAAGTAGCCTTGAAAAAGTTTTCCACAGAGAACCGGGTTAGCTGAGAACCGGCGAAGCTTTACAAGGTGAACTCGCCTCAGAGTGCCAGTCTGAAATGACAGTAGGACTTGGCCGGGTGAACTTGATTCACTCGTTACTAAAGCGGATAGAAATATCCATGAGACGGCCGACTAAAAGGCCGTAAACAAGGGTGGTACCGCGGAAAGAAAAGCCTTTTCGCCCCTTTTAGCTATCGCAGTTACTGCGCGGCTGATTGTGGGTGGAAGGGCTTTTTTTATTGAATAATCAGCTATATAGCTAATGAAAAGACGATCTTTAAAGGATGAAAATCCAAAAGGAGGAACTAAAATGGGGACTAATGTACAGGTGGATTCAGCATCTGCCAAATGTACACAGACGATGAGCGGAGCATTAATGCTGATTGAATCATTAAAAAAAGAGAAAGTAGAAATGATTTTCGGTTATCCGGGTGGGGCTGTGCTTCCGATTTACGATAAGCTATACAATTCAGGGTTGGTACATATCCTTCCCCGTCACGAACAAGGCGCGATTCATGCAGCGGAAGGATACGCAAGAGTCACTGGAAAACCGGGTGTCGTCATCGCCACATCAGGACCGGGAGCGACAAACCTTGTTACAGGCCTTGCTGATGCAATGATTGATTCATTGCCGTTAGTTGTCTTTACAGGGCAGGTAGCAACCTCTGTAATCGGGAGCGATGCATTTCAGGAAGCAGACATTTTAGGGATTACGATGCCAGTGACAAAACACAGCTACCAGGTTCGCCAGCCGGAAGATCTGCCGCGCATCATTAAAGAAGCGTTCCATATTGCAACAACTGGAAGACCCGGACCTGTATTAATTGATATTCCAAAAGATGTAGCAACAATTGAAGGAGAATTCAGCTACGATCATGAGATGAATCTCCCGGGATACCAGCCGACAACAGAGCCGAATTATTTGCAGATCCGCAAGCTTGTGGAAGCCGTGAGCAGTGCGAAAAAACCGGTGATCCTGGCGGGTGCGGGCGTACTGCACGGAAAAGCGTCAGAAGAATTAAAAAATTATGTCGAGCAGCAGCAAATCCCTGTGGCGCACACCCTTTTAGGGCTCGGAGGCTTCCCGGCTGACCATCCGCTTTTCCTAGGGATGGCGGGAATGCACGGGACGTATACAGCCAATATGGCCCTTCATGATTGTGATCTATTAATCAGCATTGGCGCCCGTTTTGATGACCGTGTCACAGGAAACCTGAAACACTTTGCCAGAAAAGCAAAGATCGCCCACATCGATATTGATCCAGCTGAAATCGGAAAAATCATGAAAACACAGATTCCTGTAGTCGGAGACAGCAAAATTGTCCTGCAGGAGCTGATCAAACAAGATGGCAAACCAAGCGATTCAAGCGAATGGAAAAAACAGCTCGCCGAATGGAAAGAAGAGTATCCGCTCTGGTATGAAGATAATGAAGTAGAAGGTTTTAAACCTCAGAAATTGATTGAATATATTCATCAATTTACAAAAGGAGAAGCCATTGTCGCCACGGATGTAGGCCAGCATCAAATGTGGTCAGCGCAATTTTATCCGTTTCAAAAAGCAGATAAATGGGTCACGTCAGGCGGACTTGGAACGATGGGATTCGGTCTTCCGGCGGCGATCGGTGCACAGCTGGCTGATAAAGATGCTACTGTCGTCGCGGTTGTCGGGGACGGCGGTTTCCAAATGACGCTTCAAGAACTCGATGTCATTCGTGAATTAAATCTTCCGGTCAAGGTAGTGATTTTAAATAACGCTTGTCTCGGAATGGTCAGACAGTGGCAGGAAATTTTCTATGAAGAACGCTATTCAGAATCTAAATTCGCTTCTCAGCCTGACTTCGTCAAATTGTCCGAAGCTTACGGCATTAAAGGCATCAGAATTTCATCAGAAGCGGAAGCGAAAGAAAAGCTGGAAGAGGCATTAACGTCAAGAGAACCTGTTGTCATTGATGTGCGGGTTGCCAGCGAAGAAAAAGTATTCCCGATGGTGGCTCCGGGAAAAGGGCTGCATGAAATGGTGGGGGTGAAACCTTGAAAAGAATTATCACATTGACTGTAGTGAACCGCTCAGGCGTGTTAAACCGGATCACCGGTCTATTTACAAAAAGGCATTACAACATTGAAAGCATTACAGTTGGACACACAGAAACAGCGGGCGTTTCCAGAATCACCTTTGTCGTTCACGTTGAAGGAGAAAATGATGTTGAACAGTTAACAAAACAGCTCAACAAACAGATTGATGTGCTGAAAGTCACAGACATCACAAATCAATCGATTGTCCAGAGGGAGCTGGCCTTAATCAAGGTCGTCTCCGCACCTTCAACGAGAACAGAGATTAATGGAATTATAGAGCCGTTCAGAGCCTCTGTCGTTGATGTCAGCAGAGACAGCATCGTTGTTCAGGTGACAGGCGAATCTAACAAAATTGAAGCGCTTATTGAATTGTTGAAACCTTATGGCATTAAAGAAATCGCGAGAACAGGTACAACGGCTTTTGCGAGGGGTACCCAGCAAAAGGCGTCATCCAATAAAACAATATCTATTGTATAAAACATAACAAGGGAGAGATTGAAATGGTAAAAGTATATTATAACGGTGATATCAAAGAGAACGTATTGGCTGGCAAAACAGTAGCGGTTATCGGATACGGTTCGCAAGGCCACGCACATGCCCTGAACCTTAAAGAAAGCGGAGTAGACGTGATCGTCGGTGTTAGACAAGGAAAATCTTTCACGCAAGCCCAAGAAGACGGACATAAAGTATTTTCAGTAAAAGAAGCGGCGGCCCAAGCCGAAATCATCATGGTTCTGCTTCCTGATGAACAGCAGCAAAAAGTATACGAAGCTGAAATCAAAGATGAATTGACAGCAGGAAAATCATTAGTATTTGCTCACGGATTTAACGTACATTTCCATCAAATTGTTCCTCCGGCGGATGTAGATGTATTCTTGGTAGCGCCTAAAGGCCCGGGACACTTGGTCAGAAGAACATATGAGCAAGGAGCCGGCGTACCTGCATTGTTCGCAATCTATCAAGATGTGACTGGAGAAGCAAGAGACAAAGCTCTCGCATATGCAAAAGGAATCGGCGGCGCAAGGGCGGGCGTATTAGAAACGACATTTAAAGAAGAAACAGAAACAGATTTGTTCGGTGAGCAAGCGGTTCTTTGCGGCGGATTAAGCGCGCTTGTCAAAGCTGGATTTGAAACATTAACTGAAGCAGGTTATCAGCCTGAACTTGCATACTTCGAGTGTCTTCATGAGCTGAAATTAATCGTAGACCTTATGTACGAAGAAGGACTTGCAGGAATGAGATATTCAATTTCTGACACAGCACAGTGGGGAGATTTCGTATCAGGACCTCGTGTTGTGGATGCTAAAGTAAAAGAATCGATGAAAGAAGTATTAAAAGATATCCAAAACGGTACATTCGCAAAAGAATGGATCGTCGAAAACCAAGTAAACCGTCCTCGTTTCAACGCTATCAATGCAAGCGAGAACGAACATCAAATCGAAGTAGTGGGAAGAAAGCTTCGTGAAATGATGCCGTTTGTGAAACAAGGCAAGAAGAAGGAAGCGGTGGTCTCCGTTGCGCAAAATTAATTTTTTCGATACGACGCTTCGTGATGGTGAACAGTCCCCTGGAGTGAACTTGAATACACAGGAGAAACTTGCCATAGCTAAGCAGCTCGAAAGACTCGGGGCAGATATCATTGAAGCGGGATTTCCCGCTTCGTCCCGAGGTGACTTTTTAGCTGTTCAGGAAATCGCTAGAACCATTAAAAATTGTTCAGTGACTGGTCTGGCCCGTTGTGTAAAAGGTGATATTGATGCTGCTTGGGAAGCGTTAAAGGATGGTGCTTACCCGAGAATTCATGTTTTTATCGCCACATCGGACATTCATTTGAAACACAAGCTGAAAATGACACGTGAGCAAGTGATTGAAAGAGCAGTTGAAATGGTGACATACGCAAAAGAACGTTTTCCGGTTGTGCAATGGTCAGCTGAAGATGCCTGCCGCACTGAACTGCCGTTTCTGGCAGAAATCGTCGAGAAAGTGATTGACGCAGGCGCCAGTGTTATCAATCTTCCAGACACTGTCGGCTACCTGGCTCCAGCGGAATACGGAAATATCTTTAAATATATCAAGGAAAACGTTCCGAACATTCACAAAGCAAAGCTTTCAGCTCATTGTCATGATGATTTGGGAATGGCAGTTGCAAACTCTCTTGCTGCGATTGAAAATGGCGCTGATCAAATTGAATGCGCTGTGAACGGGATCGGTGAAAGAGCCGGAAACGCGGCATTAGAGGAAATTGCCGTTGCCCTTCATATCAGAAAAGATTTCTACCAAGTCGAAACAGGTATTACATTGAATGAGATTAAGAGAACAAGCGATTTAGTAAGCAAGCTGACCGGCATGGCTGTCCCGCGCAATAAAGCAGTTGTGGGCGATAATGCATTTGCCCATGAATCAGGCATCCATCAGGACGGCTTTTTAAAAGAGAAATCAACTTATGAAATTATTTCACCGGAGCTTGTTGGTGTAACCGCAGATGCGCTTGTCCTAGGTAAACATTCTGGACGCCACGCATTTAAAGACCGGCTGACTGCTTTAGGATTCCAATTTGACAGTGAAGAGATTAATAAATTCTTTACGATGTTTAAAGAGTTGACTGAGAAGAAAAAGGAAATCACTGATGAGGATCTTGTTTCTCTTATTTTAGAAGAAAAAGTAACAGATCGCAAGATTGGGTATGAATTTCTTTCTCTGCAAGTACATTACGGAACTAGTCAGGTCCCTACGGCTACTCTTTCTTTGAAAAATCAAGAAAACGGTGAGCTTATTCAGGAAGCTGCAACTGGGGCCGGAAGCGTGGAAGCAATCTACAACACGCTCGAGCGTTGCATTGATAAAGACGTAGAGCTCTTAGACTACCGCATTCAGTCTAACAGAAAAGGCGAAGATGCATTTGCCCAGGTGTATGTAAGAGTTTTGGTGAACGGAAAAGAATCAGCAGGGCGGGGCATAGCGCAAGACGTATTAGAAGCATCAGCGAAAGCCTATTTGAACGCAGTAAACCGTCAATTGGTTTTCGAGTCGAATATGAGCGGATTGAAAAACCACACAGCTGTCGGATCATAAAAGAAAGGAGAACGGTTAACTTGAAGAAACGTATTGCTCTATTGCCCGGAGACGGGATCGGCCCTGAAGTATTAGAATCAGCGACAGACGTACTGAAAAGTGTTGCCGAACGCTTTAACCATGAATTTGAATTTGAATATGGCCTGATCGGAGGGGCGGCGATTGACAAACATAACAACCCCCTCCCAGAGGAAACCGTTGCCGCTTGTAAAAATGCAGACGCGATATTGCTTGGCGCTGTCGGCGGACCGAAATGGGATCAAAACCCTTCGGAGCTGAGACCGGAAAAAGGGCTGCTCAGCATCAGAAAACAGCTTGATTTGTTTGCGAATTTACGGCCAGTGAAGGTGTTTGAAAGCCTTTCTGACGCTTCGCCTTTGAAAAAAGAATACATCGATAATGTTGATTTTGTTATCGTCCGTGAGCTGACAGGCGGCTTGTATTTCGGCCAGCCGAGCAAACGCTATGTAAACACTGAAGGTGAGCAGGAAGCAGTAGACACCCTGTTTTATAAGCGGACGGAAATTGAACGCGTGATCAGAGAGGGCTTTAAAATGGCAGCAGCCAGAAAAGGAAAAGTAACCTCTGTTGATAAAGCAAACGTTCTAGAATCAAGCAGACTGTGGCGTGAAGTGGCTGAGGACGTTGCAAAAGATTTTCCTGATGTAAAGCTGGAGCACATGCTTGTGGATAACGCAGCCATGCAGCTGATTTATGCACCGAATCAATTTGATGTCGTGGTGACTGAAAATATGTTTGGTGACATTTTAAGCGATGAAGCGTCGATGCTTACAGGCTCACTCGGAATGCTCCCGTCAGCCAGCCTATCAAGCTCAGGTCTTCATCTGTTTGAGCCTGTTCATGGCTCCGCGCCTGATATTGCCGGCAAAGGGATGGCAAATCCATTCGCGGCCATATTGTCAGCGGCAATGCTTTTGAGAACATCTTTCGGGCTTGAAGAGGAAGCGAAAGCTGTAGAAGATGCGGTAAACAAAGTCTTGGCTTCCGGAAAAAGAACAAGAGACTTGGCACGAGGTGAAGAGTTCAGCGGCACTCAGGCCATTACGGAGGAAGTTAAGGCAGCAATCATGAGTGAAAATACAATTTCTAATGTGTGACAGCTTACGATAAGCGGTCTTAGTTCATAGGTAGAGGGAGGAAATAAAAGATGATGCCTCGAACAATCATCGAAAAGATTTGGGATCAGCATATTGTAAAGCATGGTGAGGGAAAACCCGATCTTCTCTATATTGATTTGCATCTCATTCATGAGGTGACGTCTCCTCAGGCATTTGAAGGTTTGAGACAAAAGGGAAGAAAGGTCAGAAGACCCCAAAACACATTTGCGACAATGGACCATAACATCCCGACCATCAATCGTTTTGAGATAAAGGATGAAGTTGCGAAACGCCAAGTAACGGCGCTTGAAAGAAACTGTGAGGAATTTGGCGTGCGTCTTGCCGATCTTCACAGTGTGGATCAAGGGATTGTCCATGTCGTTGGCCCTGAACTGGGCTTAACGCTTCCAGGGAAAACGATCGTGTGCGGTGACAGTCATACATCGACACATGGCGCTTTCGGCGCTCTTGCATTTGGAATCGGGACGAGTGAAGTTGAACATGTCCTTTCCACACAGACTCTTTGGCAGCAGCGTCCGAAAACACTTGAAGTGCGCGTAGATGGAATGCTTCAAAAAGGGGTCACGGCAAAGGATGTCATTCTTGCTGTCATCGGCAAATACGGTGTGAAATTCGGCACTGGCTACGTCATTGAATACACTGGGGAAGTATTCAGAAATATGACGATGGATGAACGAATGACCGTTTGCAACATGTCAATTGAAGCAGGAGCAAGAGCAGGTTTGATTGCACCTGACGAGGTAACGTTTGAATATTGCAAAAATCGCAAGTACACGCCAAAAGGCGAAGAATTTGACAAGGCCGTAGAGGAATGGAAAGCGCTGCGCACAGACCCGGGCGCTGTTTACGATAAATCTATCGTCCTTGACGGCAACGACATTTCTCCTATGGTGACATGGGGCATTAACCCGGGAATGGTTCTTCCTGTCGATTCTGAAGTTCCTGCGCCGGAAAGCTTTTCTGCAGAAGATGACAAAAAAGAAGCGATTAGAGCTTATGAATATATGGGACTGACTCCCCATCAGAAAATTGAAGACATTAAAGTGGAGCACGTATTTATCGGTTCCTGCACAAATTCCCGCATGACTGACCTTCGTCAGGCTGCTGATATGATCAAAGGGAAGAAGGTAGCTGACAGCGTTAGAGCCATCGTCGTGCCAGGATCCCAAAGTGTGAAGCTTCAGGCTGAAAAAGAAGGGCTTGACCAGATTTTCTTGGAAGCTGGATTTGAATGGAGAGAGTCAGGCTGCAGCATGTGTTTGAGTATGAATAATGATGTTGTTCCTGAGGGAGAGCGCTGTGCGTCAACTTCTAACCGCAACTTTGAGGGCAGACAAGGAAAAGGTGCAAGAACGCATCTCGTCAGCCCGGCAATGGCTGCGATGGCTGCCATTCACGGACACTTCGTTGATGTCAGAAAGTTTTATCAGGAAAAAACAGTTGTGTAAGGAGTGCGCGAGATGGAACCTTTGAAATCACATACGGGGAAAGCGGCCGTATTAAATCGGATCAATATTGATACTGACCAGATTATTCCTAAACAATTTTTGAAGAGGATTGAAAGAACAGGCTACGGGCGTTTTGCATTTTTTGACTGGAGATATGATGCGAATGGTGAACCGAACCTTGAATTTGAATTAAACAAGCCTGTTTATCAAGGAGCTTCCATTTTAATAGCAGGAGAAAACTTCGGCTGTGGATCATCGCGCGAACACGCTCCGTGGGCGCTTGATGATTATGGGTTTAAAATTATCATTGCGCCGTCATTTGCTGATATTTTCCATCAGAACTGCTTTAAAAACGGGATGCTTCCGATCCGCATGCCATATGACAATTGGAAACAGCTTGTCAGCCAGTATGAAAACCAGTCATTGCAAATGACTGTTGACCTTGAAAATCAGCTGATTCATGACAGTGAAGGCAATCAAATTTCATTTGAAGTTGATCCGCATTGGAAAGAGATGCTCATCAACGGATATGATGAAATTTCATTAACGCTGCTGCTTGAAGATGAAATCAAGCGATTTGAATCGAAAAGAAGCTCTTGGCTTCAAGCCTGAAGAAGCGGCCGGTATTTGTCCGGCTGCTTTTTTTGCCTGGTGAAACCTTTCATTTCTTGTGTTTATTCACAGGTGTTGATACACTTGAACAAAATAAATGCCTGAAAGGAATATAGGTATGACGCATGACAAGAAGAACGCAAAAATTATTCCTTTTCCTCATCTGAAAGACCGCCTTGTGGAAAAAGGGATGTCATCACTCAAGGAAAAAAAGTATCAAGAAGCGCTTGAGCTGTTTTCAGAAGCGATGAACTATGATGATACTGAATCTGACCTTCACTTAGGGATGGCCATCTGCTTTTTAGAACTGGGCGAGCTGGAAGAGGCAAAAAGCGTGTGTGAAAAGATGCTCAAAGAAGGTTATGGCCATTATTTTACGGTTTTGCAAGTGTACATGACCATCTTAATTCAGCTCAAAAAATACGAAGAAGTCAAAAGCACCATTGAAGCCGTTTTGGAAGAAAATCAGCTGCCGGCAGAAAGCGCCGAACAATTTTACAAGCTGCTTGATTTCAGCCGGAGAATGACCGACCCGGATCGTGAGGACGAGGCTTGGGCCGAAGAATACGAGGATACAATTGACACCGAGAAAGTGCTGGCAAGCCCTGAGGAGCAAATGAATCTCATTCATTCCTTAAAAGACCGTAACGTAGCAAAGTATACAGGGTTGCTCAAAACAATCCTTCAAGACCCCTCAGCCCACCCGATTATCAAAACGATGATTGTCATGCTGTTGGCCGAGCATGAGTACAGTAAACCCGTGCACATTAGTAAATTTGGCGAGTCGTTGACAATTGAACCGTCTGAGATTGTCCCGCCTGATGCCGCTCCGATTCTGCACCGTGTTCTCAGGGTGCTGGATGAGACACTTGGAAATGAAAATCCAACCTTATATGCGGCAGTAGAAGAATTGTGGAGAAGACATTTATACGTTTTATATCCGTTCCAGCCGAAATTGCTGTCGGCTGATCTTTGGGCGGCTGCCCTGCATAAAGTCGGCTACGAGATGCACGGGATTGAAATTGAAAGAGAAGAACTTCATATGATGTATGAATGTACCGACAGAGAACTCGATGAAGCTTGCACAATGATAAAAGATATTGAAGAAATTTCTTATTTGTAAATCACGCCATATAGTTGAAAGCGCTATGTGTTATGTTATAATATAGTGGTTGTATTTATGTATAACGGGTTATAAGAAATACGGTTGGACAGGCTTTGCAGTTCATTATTAACATCTATACATAATGATTCTGATCTTTGGCAGCTTTGTTTTTGTTGGACGAAGCCGAATGATTGCTTTAGAATGGAAGACCGACACAACCTGAATAGATTTTTGGAGGGAAACACATGTCTGTAAAATGGGAAAAACAAGAAGGCAACGAAGGCGTTTTAACGGTTGAAGTTGATGCTGAAACGTTTAAAACAGCACTTGATGATGCATTTAAAAAAGTAGTAAAACAAGTTTCAATTCCTGGTTTCCGTAAAGGTAAAATTCCTCGCGGATTATTCGAACAGCGCTTTGGCGTAGAAGCTCTTTACCAAGATGCTTTGGATATTCTTCTTCCTGTAGAATACCCTAAAGCGGTTGAAGAAGCTGGAATCGAGCCTGTAGACCGTCCTGAAATCGATGTTGAAAAAATCGAAAAAGGCGAAAGCTTAATCTTCACTGCGAAAGTAACAGTAAAACCTGAAGTGAAGCTTGGCGACTACAAAAGCTTAGGCATTGAAAAAGACGACACAACTGTAACTGACGAAGATGTTCAAAACGAACTAAAAGCGCTTCAAGAGCGTCAAGCTGAGCTTGTTGTAAAAGAAGAAGGCGCTGTTGAAGAAGGAAACACAGTTGTTCTTGATTTCGAAGGATTCGTTGACGGCGAAGCATTCGAAGGCGGAAAAGCTGAAAACTACTCTCTAGAAGTAGGTTCTGGTTCATTCATCCCTGGCTTCGAAGATCAATTAGTTGGCCTTGAAGCAGGTGCTGAGAAGGATGTTGAAGTGACATTCCCTGAAGAGTACCACGCTGAAGATCTTGCAGGCAAACCAGCTGTGTTCAAAGTGAAAATTCACGAAATCAAAGCGAAAGAGCTTCCTGAGCTTGACGATGAATTCGCTAAAGATATCGATGAAGAAGTGGAAACACTCGCTGAATTAACTGAAAAAAGTAAGAAACGTTTAGAAGAAGCGAAAGAAAACGAAGCTGACGCTAAATTGCGTGAAGAGCTTGTTCTGAAAGCTTCTGAAAATGCGGAAATCGATGTGCCTCAAGCAATGGTCGACACTGAGCTTGACCGCATGCTGAAAGAATTCGAACAGCGTCTTCAAATGCAAGGCATGAACCTTGAGCTTTACACTCAATTCTCAGGCCAAGATGAAGCTGCGTTAAAAGAGCAAATGAAAGAAGATGCTGAAAAACGCGTAAAATCTAACCTGACTCTTGAGGCGATTGCGAAAGCGGAAAACCTTGAAGTATCAGATGAGGAAGTTGATGCTGAGCTTACAAAAATGGCTGAAGCATACAACATGCCTGTTGAAAATATTAAACAAGCCATCGGTTCTACTGACGCGATGAAAGAAGATTTAAAAGTTCGCAAAGCAATTGATTTTCTTGTAGAAAACCGTTAATATGGTGCATAATAATAGTACTAATAAAACAGGGCGCGAATCATTCGTGCCTTGTTTTGTACAATTATGAGTTATCTCTTTTTCTTGGGGCAAGATAGTTAATGCAGGGCAGTTTTTTGTCATACATATAGAATGTGCAAGTCAGAAACACATTGTTACCGTCTTTTTGGAAAGTATGGTAAAATGCAATACATACTCGTTTCGTTTCAAGAATCATTTTCTTTTGCTCTGCCGGTAAAAGAAAAAGTGAGACAAGATTAAGGGGTGAAAGAATGTTTAAATTTAACGAGGAAAAAGGACAATTGAAATGCTCGTTCTGTGGAAAAACACAAGATCAGGTTCGTAAGCTTGTAGCTGGGCCTGGTGTATATATATGTGACGAATGTATCGAACTCTGCACTGAAATTGTAGAGGAAGAACTCGGAACAGAAGAAGAAGTAGAATTTAAAGACGTACCAAAGCCTCAGGAAATTCGTGAAATTTTGAATGAATATGTCATCGGCCAAGATCAAGCGAAGAAATCACTTGCTGTTGCTGTCTATAACCACTATAAGCGCATCAACTCCAACAGCAAAGTCGATGATGTTGAGCTTTCAAAAAGTAATATTTCATTAATCGGACCTACAGGAAGCGGTAAAACCCTTCTGGCGCAAACGTTGGCTCGCATTTTAAATGTGCCGTTTGCGATTGCAGACGCTACATCTTTGACTGAAGCTGGATACGTGGGTGAAGATGTAGAGAATATTCTCTTGAAACTCATCCAAGCTGCTGATTATGATGTGGAAAAAGCCGAAAAAGGCATTATCTATATTGATGAAATCGATAAAGTGGCTAGAAAATCTGAAAACCCGTCTATCACACGTGACGTGTCAGGTGAGGGCGTGCAGCAGGCATTGCTTAAAATTCTTGAGGGTACAGTGGCAAGCGTGCCGCCGCAAGGAGGACGTAAGCATCCTCATCAAGAATTCATTCAAATTGACACAACAAATATTTTGTTCATTTGCGGCGGAGCTTTCGATGGTATCGAACAAATCATCAAACGCCGTTTAGGCCAAAAAGTGATTGGTTTCGGTGCCGACAACAAAGCTGCTGATCTTGAGAAAGAAGATCTTCTTTCAAAAGTGCTTCCTGAAGATTTGCTCCGCTTCGGATTAATTCCTGAGTTTATCGGACGTCTTCCGGTTATTGCAAGCCTTGAAAAGCTGGACGAAGAAGCTTTGGTTGCGATCTTAACAAAACCGAAAAACGCTCTTGTTAAGCAATTCAAGAAAATGCTTGAGCTTGACAACGTTGAGCTTGAGTTTGAAGAAGAAGCGCTTTCTGAAATTGCTAAAAAAGCGATTGAACGCAAGACTGGCGCACGCGGACTCCGTTCTATCATTGAAGGCATCATGCTTGATGTGATGTTTGAGCTGCCTTCTCGTGATGACATTGAAAAATGTGTGATTACCGGGGCAACTGTGACACATGGAGAGCCTCCTCGCCTCTTATTAAAAGACGGCACTGAGGTAAGCCAAGATAAAACATCTGCATAAAGATAAACACAAACCTCCTGAATGTAACCATTCAGGAGGTTTTTTTGCATGTAAACTCTTCCGGAAAAACGTTTATTCCTGCCTCCTGTGGGAGATACTAGCAATCAGAGGAATGAATTGGATACATAAATTGTTTTTCAGGAGGGACCACCATGAGTTGGACAGGGATCGCGTTATTTATTCAGCTGTTTTTTGGGATCATCATTGGTTTGTATTTTTGGAATTTGCTTAAAAATCAAAGGACACAAAAGGTCACGATAGATAAAGAATCAAAGAAGGAAATGGAGCAGCTTCGGAAAATGCGCGCCATCAGCTTGTCCGAGCCATTATCTGAGAAGGTCCGCCCCAAAAGCTTTCAAGATATTGTCGGACAGGAAGACGGTATTAAAGCATTAAAGGCGGCTTTGTGCGGACCGAATCCTCAGCATGTCATTGTCTATGGACCACCGGGAGTTGGAAAAACGGCTGCTGCGCGGCTTGTGTTGGAAGAAGCAAAAAAACATAAACAATCACCGTTTAAAGAGCAAGCTGTTTTTGTGGAACTCGATGCGACAACAGCCCGTTTTGATGAAAGAGGAATTGCCGATCCGCTCATCGGCTCTGTTCATGACCCGATATACCAAGGGGCCGGAGCAATGGGGCAGGCTGGGATACCGCAGCCGAAGCAGGGAGCTGTCACTCATGCCCATGGCGGTGTGCTGTTTATTGATGAAATAGGGGAGCTGCATCCTATTCAAATGAATAAAATGCTGAAGGTGCTTGAGGACAGAAAAGTCTTTTTAGACAGTGCGTATTACAGTGAGGAAAATACACAAATTCCGAATCACATTCATGATATTTTTCAAAATGGGCTGCCGGCTGATTTTCGCCTCATTGGCGCGACCACAAGAATGCCAAACGAAATTCCGCCAGCTATCAGGTCCCGCTGTTTGGAGGTTTTTTTCCGCGAGCTCGAAAAGGACGAACTGAAAACTGTTGCCAAAACAGCAGCGGATAAAATTGAAAAAAATATCTCTGAAGAAGGCCTGGATCTGCTGACCAGCTATACGCGGAACGGACGGGAAGCTGTCAATATGATTCAAATTGCAGCGGGGATGGCTGTTACGGAGAATCGGAAGGACATTACCATTGAGGATATTGAATGGGTTATCCACTCCAGTCAGCTTACACCGAAGCACGAGCAAAAAATCGGTGTTGAACCGCAGGTCGGCATTGTAAATGGGCTTGCAGTCTATGGGCCTAACAGCGGGTCGCTTCTGGAAATCGAAGTAAGTGTAACCGCAGCTCAAGATAAAGGATCAATTAATATCACAGGAATAGCTGAAGAAGAAAGCATCGGCAGCCAATCAAAATCAATCAGGCGAAAAAGCATGGCGAAGGGTTCGGTTGAAAATGTGTTAACCGTGCTCCGGACAATGGGAATGAAGCCGTCTGATTATGATATTCACATCAATTTCCCAGGAGGGATTCCGATTGATGGGCCGTCAGCTGGCATCGCGATGGCGGCGGGGATATTCTCGGCGATACACAAAATTCCTATTGACAATACCGTTGCGATGACAGGCGAAATCAGCTTGAACGGTCTTGTAAAACCTATCGGAGGCGTTATTCCGAAAATAAAAGCGGCCAAGCAGTCCGGTGCGAAAAAGGTGATTATCCCGCATGAAAATCAGCAGGCGATCTTAAAGCAGATTGACGGAATCGAGATTATTGCAGTGAAGACGTTCCAAGAAGTGCTTGATGAAATTTTAGTGAATCCGCCAACGGAACAAAAACCGTTTCATATTGAAATTAATAAAGAATCCGTTTAAACCCTATTTTGATAATAGGGTTTTTTTCATGAAGGACATCTTTTCCTTTTTCATATCAGAAAGAAAGGGTATACTACGAGGAGACTGCTTTATAGAAAATGGAACCATGCCGTTTATTGTACAAGGATGAAAAAGTTGTATTATAATGGTTCATACTAAAGTCACGGAGGTGTCAGTCACATGGCAGAAGAATTAAAACGCAGCATCCCGCTCCTCCCTTTAAGAGGTTTATTAGTGTACCCGACGATGGTTTTGCATTTAGATGTAGGACGTGACAAGTCGGTTCAGGCTCTTGAACAGGCAATGATGCATGATCATATGATATTTTTAGCCACTCAGCAGGATATTTCGATAGACGAACCTGGTGAAGACGAGATTTTCACTGTCGGCACCTATACAAAAATTAAGCAAATGCTGAAGCTTCCGAACGGTACGATTCGTGTGTTGGTGGAGGGCCTCAAGCGCGCCCAAATCGTCAAATATAATGAACACGAGGATTACACGTCGGTCGACATTCAACTTATTCATGAAGATGATTCAAAAGATACAGAAGACGAAGCTTTGATGCGGACGTTGCTAGACCACTTTGATCAGTACATAAAAATTTCTAAAAAAATCTCGGCCGAAACGTACGCCGCGGTTACTGATATCGAAGAGCCGGGGAGGATGGCAGACATCGTTGCTTCTCATCTGCCCCTTAAACTAAAGGATAAGCAGGATATTTTGGAAACGGCTGATGTCAAAGACAGGCTGAACAAGGTCATTGATTTTATTAATAATGAAAAAGAAGTGCTGGAGATTGAGAAAAAAATCGGCCAGCGTGTCAAACGTTCGATGGAGCGTACGCAGAAGGAATACTACTTGCGTGAACAGATGAAGGCGATCCAAAAAGAGCTTGGCGATAAAGAAGGCAAAACTGGCGAAGTTCAGACGCTGACTGAAAAAATTGAAGAAGCAGGCATGCCTGATCATGTGAAGGAAACAGCGCTTAAGGAATTGAACCGATATGAAAAAATTCCGTCAAGTTCTGCGGAAAGCTCCGTAATTCGCAACTATATCGACTGGCTGATTGCTCTTCCTTGGACGGATGAAACAGATGATAAGCTTGATTTGAAAGAAGCAGGACGTCTCTTGGACGAAGAGCATCACGGACTTGAAAAAGTAAAAGAACGTATTTTAGAATATTTGGCTGTCCAGAAGCTGACAAAATCCCTGAAAGGCCCGATCCTCTGTTTGGCAGGACCTCCAGGTGTCGGAAAGACGTCTTTAGCCAAATCAATTGCAAAAAGCTTGGGACGGAAATTCGTCAGAATCTCACTCGGAGGAGTACGGGATGAATCAGAGATCCGCGGACACAGACGAACCTATGTCGGAGCAATGCCAGGACGGATTATTCAGGGGATGAAAAAAGCCGGTAAGCTGAATCCGGTTTTCTTATTAGACGAAATTGACAAAATGTCATCTGATTTTAGAGGAGACCCGTCATCTGCTATGCTTGAAGTGCTTGATCCAGAGCAAAACAGCAGCTTCAGTGATCACTATATTGAAGAAACTTTTGATTTATCAAAAGTGCTGTTTATCGCAACGGCGAACAATTTGGCTACAATTCCGGGCCCGCTTAGAGACAGAATGGAAATTATTAATATCGCAGGCTACACAGAAATAGAAAAACTCGAAATCGTAAAGGATCACTTGCTTCCAAAGCAGATCAAAGAACACGGGCTGAAGAAAAGCAACTTGCAGCTGCGTGATCAGGCGATTCTTGATATTATCCGCTACTATACGAGAGAAGCTGGTGTAAGAAGCCTTGAACGCCAGCTTGCCGCAATTTGCCGTAAAGCTGCAAAAGCCATTGTTGCTGAAGAGCGAAAACGGATTACGGTTACTGAGAAGAACCTTCAAGATTTTATCGGAAAACGCATTTTCAGATATGGACAAGCTGAAACAGAGGATCAAGTTGGTGTAGTGACAGGGCTTGCATATACAACCGTTGGCGGAGATACGCTTTCAATTGAAGTATCGCTTTCACCGGGAAAAGGGAAATTAATCCTGACTGGAAAGCTCGGAGATGTAATGAGAGAGTCAGCTCAGGCAGCATTCAGCTATGTGCGATCCAAAACAGAAGAACTTGGCATTGAACCTGACTTTCATGAGAAGTATGATATTCATATACATGTACCAGAGGGTGCGGTGCCTAAAGATGGTCCGTCAGCCGGCATTACGATGGCAACAGCGCTTGTTTCTGCTTTAACGGGACGGGCGGTTTCGCGTGAAGTCGGCATGACTGGGGAAATCACGCTTCGCGGGCGCGTGCTGCCGATCGGCGGATTGAAGGAAAAAGCGCTTGGCGCACATAGAGCGGGATTGAAGACCATTATTGCGCCTAAAGAGAATGAAAAAGATATAGAGGATATTCCTGAAAGCGTCAGAGAGGGGCTGACATTTATATTGGCATCCCACCTAGACGAAGTTTTGGAACATGCCTTAGTAGGAGAGAAGAAATGAAAGTCACAAAGTCAGAAATCGTGATCAGTGCAGTAAAACCGGAACAGTACCCTGAAGGAGGGCTTCCGGAAATTGCATTGGCCGGAAGATCAAACGTAGGAAAATCGTCTTTTATCAATTCATTAATCAATCGCAAAAATCTTGCGAGAACATCATCAAAGCCTGGAAAAACACAAACGCTTAATTTCTACATTATCAATGATGAGCTGCATTTTGTGGATGTGCCGGGGTACGGTTTTGCCAAAGTGTCAAAGTCTGAGCGTGAAGCTTGGGGCAGAATGATTGAAACCTATATCACAACACGCGAGGAATTAAAAGCAGTGGTACAGATCGTTGATTTGCGGCATGCGCCATCCAATGATGATGTACAGATGTATGAATTCTTAAAGTATTACGGCATTCCTGTTATTATTATCGCTACAAAGGCGGATAAGATCCCGAAAGGAAAATGGGACAAACACGCGAAGGTTGTCCGACAAACATTAAATATTGATCCGGAAGACGAGCTGATTCTCTTTTCCTCAGAGACGAAAAAGGGGAAAGACGAAGCTTGGGGAGCGATCAAAAAAATGATAAACCGGTAGAGGGTCCTCTACCGGTTTTATTTATCGTATAGATTTTTTCCGTTTTATCAATAATAACAATAAACTGATTCCAATAAAGACAAACGGCCAATACTCCTTCAGAAGCGCTGTTGGGATATGCGCAGACTCAAGCCACGCCATAATTTGTTTGAAAAAGTACAAAAACAGGGAAAAACAAATCATCGACACAGCCTCATATACATATTCTTTTTTTTGAACGGTTGAAACGAGAAGTGAGAAGCCGATCATAAAGAGAAGCATTTCAAAATCATCCGGCCACCATACCCATTTCGGCTTGGCAAAAAAGTGTAAACCGATCCCGAAGAGAAGCAAACCGATAAAGAAATGGGGTGTAACGGCTTCTTTTTTTCCTTGATATACAAAGGCTGCGCCTAACAGCATGAGGAGAACAGGCCATTGATCCTGTCCTGAAAACAGTTCCGCTTGGCCGCTTTCAAGCCATGCATATACAGAAGCGGCAAGCAGCAGACAAGGGAATAAAATTGATTTTTGTTTCATGCATATCACCTTCTTGTTTTTTAGAGCTGATGTGTAGTAAATTTCTGCTGTTTTTGGTATTGTCAATAGGAATGCTTCTTTTCCCTGAAGCTTTTTCTAATATAGCATAAGAATTTTAAAATCTGTTCACATTTTGTGAAAGAATCTATGTTATAATTATTATAAATAATGAGTTCTATGTTAGAATAATTATAAATTAAGATTGGGTGTTGGGGGTGTAATTAAAGCGATGCATATACTTGTTGTGGGAGTAGATTATAAATCCGCCCCTATTGAGATACGTGAAAAAGTAAGTTTTCAGCCGAATGAGCTGGCAGGCGCGATGGTGCAGCTGAAAGAAGAGAAAAGCATTCTAGAAAACATCATTGTCTCCACCTGCAACCGCACTGAAATTTATGCGGTAGTCGACCAGCTCCATACCGGCCGTTATTATATAAAAAAGTTTTTAGCTGATTGGTTTCAATTAAGCAAAGAAGAGCTGTCACCGTTCTTAACATTTTATGAGAGCGATGCTGCTGTTGAGCATTTATTCCGTGTAGCCTGCGGACTGGATTCTATGGTGATTGGTGAAACGCAGATTCTCGGACAGGTACGCGACAGCTTTAAAACGGCTCAGCAAGAAAAAACGATCGGGACTATTTTTAATGAGCTGTTTAAGCAGGCCGTGACAGTGGGCAAACGGACTCACGCCGAAACAGACATTGGCTCAAATGCGGTGTCTGTAAGTTATGCTGCAGTTGAACTTGCTAAAAAAATCTTCGGAAATCTCTCAAGCAAGCACATATTGATTCTCGGTGCGGGAAAAATGGGCGAGCTTGCTGCGGAAAACCTGCACGGACAAGGAATCGGCAAGGTCACTGTCATTAACCGAACATACTTGAAAGCGAAGGAGCTTGCTGACCGTTTCTCCGGTGAAGCGAGAAGCTTGAATCAGCTTGAAAGCGCGCTTGCGGAGGCTGATATTTTAATCAGTTCAACCGGTGCAAGTGAATTTGTCGTGTCCAAAGAGATGATGGAAAACGCGAATAAGCTTCGCAAGGGACGTCCGCTGTTTATGGTGGACATTGCCGTGCCTAGAGATCTTGATCCGGCGCTGAATGATCTTGAAGGTGTTTTTCTTTATGATATCGACGATCTGGAAGGCATTGTAGAAGCGAACATGAAAGAGCGGAGAGAAACCGCTGAAAAAGTTGAACTGTTAATTGAAGAAACCATTGTCGAATTTAAACAATGGATGAATACACTTGGTGTTGTGCCGGTTATTTCTGCATTGCGTGAAAAGGCGCTTGCCATCCAGTCAGAAACGATGGACAGCATCGAGCGTAAGCTGCCTCACTTAAGCACAAGAGAGAAAAAACTGTTGAACAAACACACCAAAAGTATCATTAACCAAATGCTGCGCGATCCGATTTTAAAGGTGAAAGAGCTTGCAGCAGATGCTGATTCTGAAGAAAAGCTCGCGCTGTTTATGCAGATTTTTGATATTGAAGAAGCTGCGGGACGTCAAATGATGAAAACCCTTGAAAGCAGCCAGAAGGTCCACTCTTTTAAAAAGGCTGAATCAAAAGCGGGTTTTAGCCCACTTGTAAGTGAGTGAAAGCTGAATGATTGATACTGCAATGGCAAGACTTAATGAGGGGACAATCGTCATTTACGCGTTAAGTGTACTCTTTTATTTTATAGATTTTCTTCAACACAACCGGAAGGCTGGAAAAATGGCCTTCTGGTTGCTTTCTATTGTCTGGACTCTGCAAACCGTGTATTTGGCCTATTTTATGTGGGTGACGGGGCGGTTTCCGGTATTAAATGTGACGGAGGCGCTTTATTTTTATGCCTGGGTGCTTGTCACGCTGTCACTTGTACTGACAAAGCTTTTACGTGTTGACTTTATTGTGTTTTTTACAAATGTTATAGGATTTTCTATGATCGCCATTCACACATTTTCACCGACAGAGCAGCAGTCAGCGGCTTTTTCCGGGCAGCTTGTGTCAGAACTTTTGGTGATTCATATTACAATGGCGATTCTTTCATACGGCGCTTTTTCCCTTTCTTTCGTTTTTTCTGTGCTATATATGTTTCAATATCATCTGCTGAAAAAGAAAAAGTGGGGAAAATGGCTGTTGAGAATAGAAGATTTATCAAAGCTTGATTATATGGCGTATGTTTTAAATGTTATCGGCGTTCCGATGCTGCTGCTGAGTTTGATTCTCGGCGTCATTTGGGCGTATGTCTCACTAGAAACGCTGTATTGGTTTGACGCCAAAGTGCTTGGTTCGTTTGTCGTCCTGCTGCTGTACAGCTATTATCTTTATATCAGGCTGATTAAAGAGCTGCAAGGAAAGGTCGCTGCACTGTGGAATACGGCTTGTTTTCTCGTGCTGATGATCAATTATTTCCTGCTTGGAAGCCTGTCGCAATTCCATTGGTTCAGTTAAACGATGTCCCAAGCAGATTCGGGAGGAAAGAAATGATGAGAACGATTAAAGTAGGTTCCAGACGAAGCAAACTCGCTATGACTCAAACAAAATGGGTTATCCAAAAACTGAAGGAAATCAACCCTTCGTTTACTTTTGAAATTAAAGAGATCGTGACAAAGGGTGACCGGATTGTCGATGTCACACTCTCAAAAGTGGGTGGAAAAGGGCTGTTTGTCAAAGAAATTGAACAAGCGCTTTTAAACGAAGAAATTGATATGGCAGTGCACAGCATGAAGGACATGCCTGCTGTTTTGCCTGAAGGCCTTGTGATCGGCTGTATTCCTGAACGGGAAGATCCTCGTGATGCCCTTATTTCAAAGAATCGCGTAAAGCTTTCAGAAATGAAGGAAGGCGCTGTCATTGGCACAAGCAGTTTAAGAAGAAGCGCACAGCTTTTGATTGAGCGGCCTGACCTTACAATTAAATGGATTAGAGGGAATATAGATACGAGACTTCAAAAGCTTGAAACAGAGGATTATGACGCGATTATTTTAGCCGCTGCCGGCCTTTCCAGAATGGGGTGGAAGCAGGATGTCGTAACCGAATTCCTTGAGCCTGAGCGCTGTTTGCCTGCAGTGGGGCAAGGAGCACTGGCGATTGAGTGCCGAGAATCGGATGAAGAGCTGTTGACGTTGTTTTCTCAGTTTACAGATGAATATACAAAACGGACTGTTTTGGCAGAACGTGCTTTTTTAAATGCGATGGAGGGCGGCTGCCAGGTTCCGATCGCAGGCTACTCGGTGTTAAACGGACAGGATGAAATTGAAATGACAGGGCTTGTCGCTTCTCCTGACGGCAAAATCATTTTTAAAGAAACCGTCACCGGAAACGATCCGGAAGAAGTAGGAAAGCGCTGTGCCGCTCTTATGGCTGACAAAGGAGCAAAAGATTTAATTGATCGTGTAAAACGGGAGCTTGATGAGGATGGAAAATGATTTTCCCCTGAAAGGAAAAACAGTGCTTGTCACCCGGAATAAGGCACAGGCAACATCATTTCAGCAAAAAGTGGAGGCGCTCGGCGGAAAAGCGGTTTTGACCTCTTTGATTACGTTTCGCCCCGCTTTGCCGAATGATGTTGCGGAACAGGTGAGAGAGGATCTTGCCGCGCCAGGCTGGCTTGTTTTTACAAGCGTGAATGGGGCAGACTTCTTTTTTTCTTATCTGAAGGAAAATCAGCTTATTCTCCCTGCACATAAAAAAATTGCGGCTGTCGGTGAAAAAACCGCCTGCCGTTTAAAAACGCATAACGTATCGGTTGATGTAATGCCACAGGACTATATTGCTGAACAATTGGCTGCCGCTCTTAAGCAGCATGCTGAACCGGGGGAGCGGATTACCGTGATGAAGGGGAATTTGTCACGTGATGTGATAAAAAAAGAGCTTGTTCCGCTCGGTTTTGAAGTGACGGAATGGGTTCTCTACGAAACGATTCCGGACGAAGAAGGCATCAAGGCACTGAAAAAGGCTGCGGGTCAATATTCCTTTGACTATGTAACATTTACAAGTTCATCAACCGTACATACGTTTATGCATGTCTTGGGAGAAGAATTAAAAAAGTGGAAGGCGAATGAGACTGCCTGTATTACCATCGGACCTTTAACAAGGGACGCCCTTCTGACGTATGGCATTACATCGTATACACCAGATACATTTACAATAGATGGCATGCTTGAGTTAATGTGCAGCATGTCTAGAGAGGAAGAGAGAATATGAGTCAATCATTTAATAGACACCGCCGCCTGCGGTCATCAAAAGCAATGAGAGAGATGGTAAAGGAAACACGTTTGCATCCATCAGATTTTATATATCCGATTTTTGTCGTTGAAGGGCTTGAAGGCAAAAAAGCTGTTCCGTCAATGCCTGATGTTTATCATGTATCATTAGATCTATTGAAGGATGAAGTAGCTGAGCTGGTCAAACTGGGAATTCAATCTGTTATCGTGTTCGGCATCCCGGAAGAAAAGGATGATTGCGGAACTCAAGCGTACCATGATCACGGTATCGTTCAAAAAGCCATCACGGAAATTAAAAAACACTTCCCTGAAATGGTTGTTGTCGCTGACACGTGCTTATGCGAATATACAGACCACGGCCATTGCGGACTTGTCAAAGACGGGGTCATCCTCAATGATGAATCGCTTAAGCTATTAGCGCAGACAGCTGTCAGCCAAGCGAAGGCAGGTGCGGATATCATTGCGCCATCAAACATGATGGACGGATTTGTTACAGTGATCAGAGAAGCGCTCGATAAAGAAGGATTCGTCAATATTCCAATCATGTCTTACGCTGTAAAATATTCAAGTGAGTTTTACGGTCCGTTCCGTGACGCAGCAAACAGCACACCGCAATTTGGTGACCGCAAAACATATCAGATGGATCCTGCCAACCGTATGGAGGCACTCCGCGAAGCACAGTCAGATGTCGAGGAAGGCGCGGACTTTTTGATTGTCAAACCTTCGCTTTCATATATGGATATCATGCGTGACGTGAAAAATGAGTTTACTTTGCCGCTCGTCGCTTATAATGTAAGCGGAGAGTATTCAATGGTGAAGGCTGCAGCACAGAACGGCTGGATCAAAGAAAAAGAAATCGTGTTGGAAATTTTGACAAGCATGAAGCGCGCGGGTGCCGACCTGATTATTACGTATCATGCGAAAGACGCAGCGAAATGGCTTGCGGAGTAATTTTATTCAGTTGACAGGAGTTGAGGCAGATGAGAAGCTATGAAAAATCAAAAGCGGCTTTTAAAGAAGCGCAAAAACTCATGCCGGGCGGTGTGAACAGTCCCGTTCGCGCATTTAAATCGGTAGACATGGACCCGATTTTTATGGAGCGCGGAAAAGGCTCGAAAATCTTTGATATTGACGGGAATGAATATATTGACTACGTCTTGTCATGGGGGCCTTTAATTTTAGGGCATACAAATGACCGCGTCGTAGAAAGCCTCAAAAAAGTGGCTGAATACGGGACAAGTTTCGGTGCTCCGACTGAAGTGGAAAATGAACTGGCTAAGCTCGTCATTGATCGTGTGCCATCTGTAGAAATTGTACGAATGGTAAGCTCCGGAACAGAGGCTACAATGAGCGCCCTCCGTTTGGCAAGGGGCTATACGGGCCGCAACAAGATTTTAAAATTTGAGGGCTGCTACCACGGACACGGCGATTCCCTCTTGATTAAAGCAGGTTCAGGTGTTGCCACTCTCGGTCTGCCTGACAGCCCGGGGGTGCCTGAAGGCATTGCGAAAAACACCATCACCGTTCCGTACAATGATTTAGAAAGTGTAAAGCTTGCTTTCCAGCAATTCGGTGAAGACATTGCGGGAGTCATTGTAGAGCCGGTTGCCGGAAATATGGGCGTTGTTCCGCCGCAAGAAGGCTTCCTGCAGGGTCTGCGTGATATCACTGAGCAGTACGGCTCCCTGCTGATTTTTGATGAAGTGATGACAGGCTTCCGAGTCGACTATAACTGCGCTCAAGGCTACTTCGGCGTAACGCCTGATCTGACTTGTTTAGGAAAAGTAATCGGGGGCGGACTTCCTGTCGGCGCTTATGGCGGGAAGGCAGAAATCATGGAGCAGATCGCTCCGAGCGGTCCGATCTATCAAGCGGGTACATTGTCAGGCAACCCGCTTGCGATGACGGCTGGCTTAGAGACATTGAAACAGCTGACACCTGATTCCTACAAGAATTTCATCAAAAAAGGCGACAGGCTGGAAGAAGGAATTTCAAAAGCCGCCGAGGCACATGGCATTCCTCATACCTTTAACCGTGCAGGTTCCATGATTGGTTTCTTCTTTACAAACGAACCTGTCATCAATTATGAAACAGCGAAATCATCAGATTTGAAGCTGTTTGCAAGCTATTATAAAGGGATGGCAAATGAAGGGGTATTCCTTCCGCCGTCACAATTCGAAGGACTGTTTCTCTCAACGGCCCATACTGATGAAGATATTGAAAACACAATCCAGGCAGCTGAGAAAGTATTTGCTGAGATCAGCCGCAGATAAGAGTGAAAACCGGCATCAAGGACTCCTTGTGCCGGTTTTTTCGTGCGCTCCCACTCATATTTTCTCCAGTTCATACATACACCTTTAGTGACATCTAATTTTAAGGATTAGATGAAAGGAGGATATGAACTTGCCGCAAAATCATCGATTGCAATTTTCTGTAGAAGAATCGATCTGTTTCCAAAAAGGACAGGAAGTTTCTGAACTGCTTTCAATTTCATTAGATCCTGATATCAGGGTTCAGGAAGTAAATGATTATGTATCAATCAGAGGATCGCTTGAACTTACAGGTGAGTACAACATAGATCAAAACAAACATACCGAAGAGATGTATACAGATAAGCGGTTTGTTGAGCAAGTCAGAAAGAGAGAGGATGGAAGCGCGGAACTGGCTCACTGTTTTCCTGTGGATATTACCATCCCAAAAAATAAAGTGAGCCATTTACAGGATGTCTTTGTTTTTATTGACGCATTTGACTATCAATTAACGGATTCGCGCATTTTAACTATTCAAGCTGATTTAGCGATCGAAGGTCTTTTGGATGATACGCAAGACAAAGAACCGGAGATACCTTTATATGAAGCTCCTGAGGCATTCAGGGAGGAAGAGCTTTCAGAGCCGCCGGCACATAATGTAGAAGAACCAGGTGCAGCATCTGCTGAGAAAGCAGTTCTTCAGGATGAACCGCCAGAACTTTTTGTCTCAAAAGCAGGGCTCCGTGAAGAACTTGAGACAGAAAAAGCAGAATCTGAGCCGCCCGAATCGGTTGCTTCAGAACCAGAGGCCAGAGAGGATGTAAAAGAGGAAGACGAGGCTGAAGAGCATGCAGTGATGGAAGCAGAGGTTCGTACAGAATCGGAAACAGCAGAATCTGACCCAGAACCCAGTCCTTCACAAATAGAGATTCAAGAGATCGTTAAAGCAAAAAAAGAACTGCCAGAGCAAGCATCTGCAGCAGATGTTCGTGAAAAAGCAGACTCTCCAGCGGAGCCTGAGCTTCGTGAACACGCTGGCGCAGAAGAATCGCCTGTATTGGAAGCTGAACATCATTCAGAGACTATGATTACAGAGGAAAAAGCAGAAACGTCTATTCATGAATACGCCTTGCGTCAAGAGGCTCAAAATGAAGAAGCTCCTCAATCGGATCAGGCTGGTACTGCGCTTTGTCAAGAAGAGACGGAACCGGCTGAAGCTTTGGAGAATGTATCAGAGGCCGTTCTCTCCATAGAAGAAAGCAGAGAGAAAAAAACAGCTTCAGCTGTATATGCGGAGAATGACAAAGCCGATTTACACTTCAATCAAAAAACAGGCTCAGAGGAGGCTCAAGAAGAATGGCCTGAACCGGCCTATCGTACCTTCCTGCCCGAACAAGAAGAGGAGGATTCTTTTTATTCAGCGCCTAAGCTGCTGGAGGAGGAAGAACAAGAGGAAGAAAGCTTCGAAATTGAAGTGAGAAAAACACCACCGGCTGAAGAACCTATGGAAGAAACATCTTTTCAATCCTTCCAGCTGCCTGAATCCTCTGAGAATGAAAGGAAGGAAACGAATGCTGTTCCTAGGGTTTCTCCTGCTGCTGAAACGAAGGAACCTCAAACAAAGGAAAGTGATAATTCTCTTTATCTAACGAAACTTTTTACAAGAGAAGAGGATGAGTTTTCGAGAATGAAAATCTGCATTGTGCAGCAGGAAGATACGATCGAACGTTTATGCGAACGGTATGAAATTACATCCCAGCAGCTGATCAGGATGAATTCTTTAGCCTTGGATGATGAATTAAAAGCAGGACAGATTCTCTATATTCCTCAATATAAAAATAGCCATGCATAAACCGTAAGCGATCGGAAAATGTGGTGAATGAAATGGAAGATACCCAATCGGTTCTTCAGGAATACGGACTGACTGCTCAATTTATTGAGCCTGTCAGTCCTCTTGTTTGGAAAGTGTATACAGACTACGGCGTATTTGCCCTGAAAAAGTTGAAAGAGGGTCGCGACAGGCAATTTACAGATCATATGGTGGCGATTGAGGAAAAAGGTTTTCGTTCATTTGTTCCTGTTTACAGAACAAATAGCGGTGAGTTTTTCTCAGCAGGCAGGCAAAACGGAGATACCTACTATTTAATGCCTTGGCTTCAATTTGACCAAGAAGAAGAACGTGATCAGAAACATGCTTATTTATTTAGAGAAACAGCCCGCCTTCACGAAAGAACCACGCAGGAACTAAAGGTTAGGCGTGATGAGATTGAACGTTATTACGGTCAAACGAAAAAAAAGTGGGAACATGATAAGATCTTCTATGAACAGTTTGTGGATAGAGCAGAGAAGGAATGGTACCTTTCTCCTTTTGAACTCCAGGCCATAACCTATTTTTCAGAAACCATTTCCGCGGTGAACTTTGCGCTGGAGCGGTTGGAGGACTGGTATGAGTCGGCAAAGGAAAAGGACGTTTCAAGGGTTGTAATGAACCACGGCAGCCTGTCTATACACCATTTTCTATATAATGATACCGGGACCGGATATTTTACAAACTTCGAAAGAGCTTCTGTCGGTCCGCCGCAAAACGACCTGCTCGGATTTTTCACAAAAATGTTCAGAGGCTTTCCGAAAGCTTGTCCGGAATGCGTCGAATGGTTTTATGGATACACGAAATCATTTCCTTTACGTGAAGCGGAAGTCAGTCTATTTCTCAGCTATATGGCTTATCCGCAAGCCATGTACAAGGTGCTGTACGGTTATCAGGCCGGGAAAAGACAGCATGAAAAAGAGGAATGTACACAATTATTAAAGGCGTATTGGCAAATGAAAAATATAGAGCCGTTTGTGATGAAAATTCATCAGATTGAACAAGAGAAAAAATTTCAGGCTGAAAACGAGTCCACGTCTTAATGGCGCGGACTTGTTTGTTTATATCCATTCTAAATGAAGGGCGCAAGCTAAAAAGATTAGGATTGCGAGCAGCAAAACATCAAAGGTTGTCGGAAAGAAAATGGTTCTGATTCCTTGAAAAATCGTAATGGGAATTATCACTTGTGCGGATACAAGCCGAATTTGCCTGACCCATGGCGGCAGCGAATAAGAGCTGAAACGTTTCTTCACAGTGCATCCTCCTCTACGCATTTACAAGCATCATATGTAAACTTGGGCAATAGGTGCCTGCCCATCTGTATAGAAAGCGGTGTTTTTGGAAAAGATGATTGACGAATCAAAAACACTTTTACTATAATAAAGAACATAAATAATGTATACAATGAGCTGATAAATACACCTGCTTAGAACGGGAAGAGTACAAAAAAGGCGCATGCAGAGAGAGAGGCCGTTTGCTGAAAGGTTTCTTATGTTGTCTGATTGGAAGGTCGCCCGGGAGCATAATTTCTTGAAAGAAGAGTAGAGAAATTCGGGAAACACCCGTTATCCGTTATAAGTGCATGAACTGAAAGAGTTCATGAAAAAAGGTGGTACCGCGAAAGAGCTTTTCGTCCTTTTATAGGGATGAAGAGCTCTTTTTTCGTTCTCAGCCATTTTTAAACATGCTGGAGGGTTATGATGGAAACGAATGAACAAACAATGCCGACGAAATATGATCCGGCAGCGGTCGAAAAAGACCGATATGATTTTTGGCTAAAAGGCAAATTTTTTGAAGCGGGCAGTGACCAGACAAAAGAGCCATACTCTGTTGTCATCCCGCCGCCAAACGTAACTGGAAGACTACACCTTGGCCACGCATGGGATACAACGCTGCAAGACATTGTAACAAGAATGAAACGCATGCAGGGCTATGATGTGCTGTGGCTACCTGGCATGGACCACGCCGGCATCGCGACACAGGCTAAAGTGGAGGCGAAACTTCGTGAAGAAGGCAAATCCCGCTACGATTTAGGCCGTGAAAAATTCCTCGAAGAGACATGGAAGTGGAAGGAAGAGTATGCTGATTTTATTCGCAGCCAGTGGGCAAAATTAGGACTTGGCCTTGATTATTCCCGGGAACGTTTTACGCTGGATGAAGGCTTAAGCAAAGCGGTACGGGAAGTATTCGTTAAGCTTTATGAAAAAGGCCTGATCTACAGAGGCGAATATATTATTAACTGGGACCCAGCGACAAAGACAGCCCTATCCGACATCGAGGTGATTTACAAGGATGTTCAAGGCGCGTTCTATCATATGAGCTATCCGCTTGCTGATGGGACAGGTTCCATTGAAATTGCGACGACACGTCCTGAAACGATGCTCGGTGATACAGCAGTTGCCGTTCACCCTGAAGACGAACGCTATAAACACCTTATCGGAAAAACGGTGATCCTGCCGATTGTAAATCGTGAAATTCCGATTGTCGGTGATGACTATGTTGATATGGAATTTGGTTCAGGTGCGGTGAAAATTACGCCTGCTCATGATCCGAACGACTTCGAACTTGGCAACCGCCACAATTTAGAGCGCATTCTTGTCATGAATGAAGACGGAACGATGAATGAAAATGCATTGCAATATCAAGGTATGGATCGTTTTGAATGCCGCAAAAAGCTCGTAAAAGATTTACAGGAAGCGGGAGTGCTCTTCAAAATCGAGGATCATATGCATTCTGTCGGCCATAGTGAACGAAGCGGGGCTGTTGTGGAGCCTTATCTTTCTACACAATGGTTTGTGCGCATGCAGCCGCTTGCTGATGCAGCGATTGAGCTGCAAAAGAAAGAAGAGAAAGTTAACTTTGTGCCTGACCGTTTCGAGAAAACGTATTTACACTGGATGGAAAACATTCGCGACTGGTGTATTTCCCGTCAGTTATGGTGGGGGCATCGTATTCCTGCCTGGTATCATAAAGAAACAGGAGAGCTTTATGTCGGACTTGAAGCGCCGGAGGACAGCGAAAATTGGGAACAGGATACAGACGTGCTGGATACATGGTTCAGTTCTGCGCTATGGCCTTTCTCCACAATGGGCTGGCCTGATGTAACGGCTGAAGACTTTAAACGCTACTATCCGACAGACGTTCTCGTGACAGGGTATGACATCATTTTCTTCTGGGTGTCACGCATGATTTTCCAAGGCATTGAATTTACAAACGAGCGCCCGTTCAAGGATGTTTTAATCCACGGCTTAATCCGTGACGAGCAAGGCCGGAAAATGAGTAAATCTCTTGGCAACGGTGTCGATCCGATGGATGTCATTGACAAGTATGGAGCTGATTCTCTGCGTTATTTCCTTGCGACTGGAAGCTCTCCTGGCCAGGATCTGCGCTTCAGCTATGAAAAAGTGGAATCGACATGGAATTTTGCCAATAAAATTTGGAACGCTTCTCGTTTTGCATTAATGAACATGGACGGCATGACGTACGATGAGCTTGATCTGTCAGGCGAAAAATCAGTCGCTGACAAGTGGATTTTAACGCGATTAAATGAAACGATCGAGCACGTGACCCAGCTTGCTGACCGATATGAATTTGGTGAAGTCGGACGCCATTTATATAACTTTATTTGGGATGATTTCTGTGACTGGTATATTGAAATGGCGAAGCTTCCGCTTTATGGAGAAGACGAAGCGGCTAAGAAAACTACCCGTTCCATCCTTGCTTACGTGCTTGATCAAACGATGCGTCTGCTCCATCCGTTTATGCCATTTTTAACGGAGGAAATTTGGCAGCACCTTCCTCACCAAGGGGAATCGATTACAGTAAGTCAATGGCCTGTTGCCGTGCCGGAGCATACCGATACTGAAGCGGCAGCTGACATGAAGCTTCTTGTTGAGCTGATCCGTTCTGTGCGTAATATCCGCAGTGAAGTCAATACGCCAATGAGCAAGCAGGTTGAACTGTATATTAAAACAAGCACAGAAGAAATAGCAGCCCGCCTCGAAGCGAACCGTTCATATGTTGAACGCTTTACGAATCCGAGCGTGCTTAAAATCGGCACGGATATCGAGGCTGTTGATAAAGCGATGACTGCCGTTGTCTCAGGAGCAGAGGTTATTCTTCCGCTTGAAGGCTTAATTAATATTGATGAAGAAATTGCCCGTCTGCAAAAAGAATACGATAAGCTGACGAAAGAAGTCGAGCGCGTCCAAAAGAAACTTGGAAATGAAGGATTTATGAAAAAAGCGCCTGCACACGTAATTGATGAAGAACGTGAAAAAGAAAAAGATTATGTGGCAAAGCGTGACGCTGTTCAAAAACGAATGGCTGAGCTGAAGGGCTAATGAAAAGCCGGGGCGGTTTCTAGAGAAACCGCCTTGTCTTATAAAAGAGGGGATTATCATTGTTTACTGCATATCAAGAAGCGCGCAGCTGGATTCACGGGCGGCTGAAATTCGGGGTGAAACCCGGACTGGGCCGAATGAAGCAGCTGATGGCGCGGTTAGGACATCCTGAAAAAAAAATCCGCGCGTTCCACGTCGCAGGAACAAACGGTAAAGGATCAACTGTCGCTTTTATCCGTTCTATGCTGCAGGAAGCCGGGTATACGGTAGGAACGTTTACATCGCCTTATATCATTACGTTTAATGAACGGATCAGCGTAAACGGGACACCGATTACAGATGAGGAATGGACAGCTCTCGTCAATCAAATGAAACCGCACGTTGAAGCCCTTGATCAAACCGAATACGGACAGCCTACAGAATTTGAAATTATGACGGCCTGTGCATTTTTATATTTTGCAGAATTTCATAAGGTCGATTTTGTGATTTTTGAAACAGGTTTGGGCGGCAGATTTGATTCTACGAATGTAGTAGAGCCGCTTTTAACTGTGATCACAAGCATTGGACACGATCATATGAATATTTTGGGAAACACTATTGAAGAAATTGCAGGAGAAAAGGCCGGTATTATTAAAGAAGGTATTCCAATCGTTACAGCAGTTACCCAGCCGGAAGCTTTACAGGTCATCCGCCATGAAGCTGAACGGCATGCTGCGCCGTTCCAGTCATTACATGATACCTGTGTTATTTTCAATGAAGAGGCTCTGCCTGCAGGAGAACAGTTTTCATTCAAAACGGCCGAAAAATGCTATGAAGATATTCGGACATCCTTGATTGGCACCCATCAAAGACAAAATGCTGCTTTATCCATTTTGGCCGCGGAGTGGCTCAACAAGGAGAATATTGCCCATATCAGTGATGAAGCGTTAAGAAGCGGGCTTGTGAAGGCTGCTTGGCCGGGACGGTTAGAGCTTGTTCAAGAAGATCCTCCGGTTTACTTAGACGGTGCGCATAACGAAGAAGGTGTTGAAAAACTGGCGGAAACGATGAAGCAGCGTTTCGCCAATTCACGCATTTCTGTGGTATTTAGCGCGTTAAAGGATAAACCGTATCAGAACATGATTAAAAGACTGGAAACCATAGCTGATGAGATTCATTTTGCTTCTTTTGAGTTCCCGCGTGCTTCTCTTGCAAAAGATCTCTATGATGCAAGTGAAAACAGCAATAAAAGCTGGAGTGAAGATCCAGACGATGTGATCAAATTCATAGAAAGCAAAAAGGGCTCACATGAAATTGTGCTGATTACCGGGTCTCTTTATTTTATTTCTGACATTCGCAAACGGTTGAAATAAACGCATCCGGCTCCGGCAGAATCGAAAAAAGATTCTGCCGGCTTTTTTATGTGTAAAATTGCATAATCCCGATTGGAGTTCAGGTTTCTCATTTTGCTACAATCCATACCATAACTCAGTGAGTAAAGGTGTGTTGTCTATGCTATTCATTCTTTTTATCTTTGGGCTTATCCTTGGTTCTTTTTACTATACGGCCGGGCGCCGTATTCCCTTACATCTATCTATTATCGCGCCCCGTTCATCATGCTCGTTTTGCCGGCGGGCTTTAACTCCTGCAGAATTAATTCCTATCCTGTCATTCCTATTTCAAAAAGGTAAATGTAAAAGCTGCGGGCATAGGATTTCTTTTATGTATCCCGCGGCAGAGCTCGTGACAGCGTGTTTATTTGCCGCCGCAGGAATACGCTTTGGCATGTCGCTGGAATTGTTTACCGCTGTCGTGTTTCTCTCTCTTCTCATTATTGTTGCAGTGACAGATCTTCATTATATGCTGATTCCAAATCGAATATTGATTTTCTTTCTTCCCTTTTTGGCGGCCGCGAGATTGCTTTCTCCGCTTGATTCCTGGTATGCAGGTCTGTTAGGTGCGGCAGTCGGATTTCTAATACTGGCTTTAATTGCCGCAATCACCCATGGCGGAGTAGGGGGAGGAGATATTAAATTATTTGCGGTGATTGGCTTTGTGCTTGGTGTGAAAATGCTGGCGGCTGCATTTTTCTTTTCTGTTTTGATAGGTGCATTGTACGGGTTGGCAGCTGTTCTGACTGGTAGACTCGCCAAAAAGCAGCCGTTTCCCTTTGCCCCCGCAATAGCGGCAGGGAGTATTTTAACTTATTTATACGGGGACTCTATCATTTCGTTTTATATCAAAATGGCATCGGGATGACTGCTGAAAAATTTGACGAACGTTTTTTGGACAAGACGACAAAAGTCTTGTTCTTTTTTTTTTCGCCTGTGCTAAAGTGTGTAGCATGAAAAGCCGACAAGAACGGTCAAACAAATGAAGGGAGGAAGCGGAATTGAAAAAAAGAAAGAATAAAAAAAACAGTAAAGCCGCAGAAAAAGCCCTCAAGGTGACGATTAATGGAAAAGAAGAGACAGTTTACGAACAAGAGACACCAGATACAGAGGCAGATAAAAGCATGACATTTTCAAATTGGGAGGAAAAAAGAAAGGCAGAACAAGAGGTTGCGGCATCCCAGGAACATCCTGATGAAGATGAATTCAATTGGGATTCCGAGGAGGACAAGGTGTTTAAAGAGGACCCTAAAGTTGTTCCTCCTTATCAAAAGAAAAAAACAAAGCTTTATGCAAAAGGAAAGACCGGGGGTGCCAAACCAGTAAAAAGAGTGGCTGCGACGATTGCCTTCGCGGCTGTCATTGGCACTGGATTAGGGCTATTCGCGTTAAGCATATCGGGGAATAAAGAAGCGTCAGCACCGGCCTCTTTAGAAGATTCTCTAGGCAGCCAAACGGCAAAAGCCGGAGATGCTTCTGCTGATAAACAAACCTCAGGCACAGAAAAACAAGCGGCACAAACTGAAGGTACATACAAAACATACGCTGTGCAAGCCGGAAAATTTTCAAATGAAAAGGGTGCCGAAACGTTAACAGAACAACTAACCGAAAAGGGTTATTCTGCCGTTTCGCTGTCAAAGGATGACGGGTATACGTATGTTATTGCAGGCTTAGCAAGTGAAAAGGAGGTCTCACAGCAGTTAGGACAGCTTTTAATCGACAGTGATTTTGAAGCCTGGGGAGGAAAGGAGCTTTCTTTATCAATAGAGTCAGATATGACAGATTCTTTTAAGGAAACAGCGGAGCTTGCAGCAAAGGCGATTCTCGGCGAAGACATTACAAAAGCGAGTGTAGAAAAAATTGAAAAGTCGCTTGGTGAAACAAAAGCGTCAGAAACAGGAGAGAAAAAAGCGATTCTGCAGGCATTAAAGGAATTAGAGGAGCCAAGTGCTGCAGCCGGATGGAAGGCTCAGCAGCAGCTGTTAGCCGTCGTTAAATAAGAGAAAGTGCATGAGCCTTCGTCCTATAGTGACAGGCTTTTTTTATTTTGTCATGAAAAAGTTATTTTTCTGAAATTGTGACAAGCCCCGTGATTTGGTAGGATAAACGAGTATCTTTTTTTCTTAAGCAAACCCTGAAAGGATGACGAACATGACAAAACCGCTAATACTTGCATCACAATCTCCGCGCAGGAAAGAACTCCTCGATCTTCTCCAGCTGCCCTACTCTATTATTGTCAGTGAAGTAGAAGAAAAATTAAATCGAAACCTTTCACCTGAAGAAAACGTCCAATGGTTGGCAAAACAAAAAGCTAAGGCTGTTGCTGATCTCCACCCGCATGCAATTGTTATCGGTGCTGATACAATGGTATGCCTTGACAGCGAATGCCTCGGAAAACCGCAGGATCAAGAAGACGCTGCTTCCATGCTGCGGAGGCTTTCAGGCCGAAGTCACTCAGTAATAACCGCAGTCAGCATTCAAGCTGAAAATCACAGCGAGACTTTTTATGATAAGACAGAAGTTGCGTTTTGGCCCCTCAGTGAAGAAGAGATTTGGACGTATATTGAAACAAAAGAGCCGATGGATAAAGCAGGTGCATACGGCATCCAAGGAAGAGGCGCGCTTTTTGTAAAGAAAATAGATGGAGATTATTATTCAGTCATGGGCCTTCCTATATCAAAAACAATGAGAGCTCTACGTCATTTTGATATAAAGGCATGATGATTTTATAAACGGGAAGGGAAAGAAAAGGAGTGCTTGGTCATACACGATCTGCCATTAAAACTCAGAGATTTCCCAACGAAAGAAAAGCCAAGAGAACGGCTCCTGAAAGTCGGAGCCGAGAACTTAGCGAATCATGAACTTTTGGCTATATTATTGCGGACAGGGACTAAACACGAATCTGTTTTGGATCTGTCAAACCGGCTCCTGCGCTCTTTTGACGGGCTGCGTCTGCTGAAGGAAGCATCGGTTGAAGAGCTGTCAAGCATCCCGGGAATCGGTATGGTAAAAGCGATTCAAATACTGGCTGCAGTGGAGCTCGGAAGCCGAATTCATAAATTAGCCAACGAAGAACATTTCGTCATTCGCTCCCCGGAAGACGGCGCTAATCTTGTCATGGAGGATATGCGCTTTTTAACCCAGGAGCATTTTGTCTGTTTATACTTAAATACAAAAAATCAAGTCATCCATAAACGCACCGTATTTATCGGAAGCCTGAATTCATCTATTGTCCACCCGCGAGAGGTGTTTAAAGAAGCGTTTAAACGATCTGCCGCTTCCTTTATCTGTGTTCATAATCATCCATCTGGAGATCCGACGCCGAGCAGGGAAGATATTGAAGTGACAAGACGGCTGTTTGAATGCGGAAACCTGATTGGCATCGAGCTGCTCGACCATTTGGTGATCGGGGACAAAAAATTTGTGAGTTTAAAGGAAAAAGGATATTTGTAACACTTTTTTTTTCGTCGAATTAAGCTATAATAGAGTTTATGAGTTTTTCCCTTTAGGGTATTTTTGCTTTAAGAAAGGAAGATACATACATATGTTTGGAATTGGTGCAAGAGACCTTGGTATAGATCTTGGAACTGCGAATACGCTTGTTTTTGTAAAAGGAAAAGGAATTGTTGTGAGAGAGCCGTCAGTTGTCGCTTTGCAGACGGATACGAAATCGATTGTTGCTGTCGGAAATGATGCGAAAAATATGATTGGACGGACACCGGGCAACGTGGTGGCTCTGCGCCCGATGAAAGACGGCGTTATCGCTGATTATGAAACAACGGCGACGATGATGAAATATTACATCAATCAGGCCATAAAAAATAAAGGCATGTTTGCCAGAAAACCATATGTAATGGTATGTGTTCCATCAGGTATTACAGCTGTTGAAGAACGCGCTGTTATCGATGCGACAAGACAGGCGGGAGCGCGTGACGCGTATCCGATTGAAGAGCCATTTGCCGCAGCAATCGGAGCCAATCTGCCAGTTTGGGAACCGACTGGAAGCATGGTTGTTGATATCGGGGGCGGTACGACAGAAGTTGCAATTATTTCCCTCGGAGGCATCGTAACGTCTCAATCAATCCGCGTAGCCGGTGATGAGATGGATGACGCGATTATCAACTACATCAGAAAAACGTACAACCTGATGATCGGTGACCGTACGGCTGAAGCGATTAAAATGGAAATCGGATCTGCAGAAGCTCCTGAAGAATCCGATAACATGGAAATCCGCGGACGTGATCTGCTGACAGGTCTGCCGAAAACAATCGAAATTACAGGAAAAGAGATTTCCAACGCTCTGCGCGACACTGTATCTACAATTGTCGAAGCCGTGAAGAGCACACTCGAAAAAACACCGCCTGAGCTTGCAGCAGATATCATGGACAGAGGTATAGTGTTAACCGGCGGCGGAGCGCTTCTTCGCAATTTGGACAAAGTCATCAGCGAAGAAACGAAAATGCCGGTCCTTATCGCCGAAGATCCGCTTGATTGTGTAGCGATCGGAACAGGAAAAGCACTGGAGCACATCCATCTTTTCAAAGGGAAAACTAGATAATCGGGAGTTCAATAGAAGAGGTGTAACACGATGCCGAATAAGCGGTTAATGCTATTACTTCTGTGTATTATCATATTGGTGGCTATGATTGGATTTTCGCTGAAGGGCGGCCGCAATACCACCTGGCCTGAGAAAGTGATCGGCGATACGACGGGAGTATTTCAAAATATTTTTCATACGCCTGCCGAATTTTTTGCAGGAATATTCGAGAACATCAATGATTTAAAAAACACATACAAAGAAAACGAGCGTCTGAGAGAAAAGCTTGACGGACAGACACAATATGAAGCCAAGCTTCAAGAGCTTGAAGAAGAAAACAAATCCTTGCGTGACGAGCTTGGCCATGTCAAATCGATTAAGGATTACAAGCCGATTTTGGCAACAGTCATCGCCAGGAGCCCTGATAATTGGGCGAAACAGGTCACCATTAACAAGGGGACTCAGCAAAACGTAGCGAAAGATATGGCCGTTACAAACGAAAAAGGCGCATTAATCGGCAAGATCAAAAGTTCCGGACTGAACAATTTCACTTCAACTGTTCAGCTTTTAAGCGATACTGACCGCAATAACAGAGTAGCGACGAAAATTTCCGGAAAAAAAGGCAGCAAAGGCTACGGCTTGATCGAAGGATATGACAAAGAGAAAAAACGTCTTAAGATGACAATTATTGAGCGTAAAGATAAACAAGACGTGAAAAAAGGCGATCTTATTGAAACATCAGGCACAGGCGGTGTTTTCCCAGAAGGGCTGACAATCGGTGAAGTGACTGATATCGAGTCGGATTCCTATGGATTAACGAAAGTTGCTTATGTAAAACCTGCGGCTGACCTTACCGATTTAAATAATGTGATTGTTGTTAACCGTGACGTGCCGACTGTCGATACAGAGGAGGAAGGATCGTGAAACGTTTCCTTCTCCCTTTCGTTATGATGCTAGTTTTTTCTGCGGAAAGCATTTTTACAGATTTGGTGCATTTTCCTTTCGTTACAGATGACCAAGTGCTCGCCCCGCGTTTTTTGATGCTTGTATTGATATTTATGTCGGCTTTCATCAACCAAAAACACGCGATGATTTACGGATTTATATTTGGTTTTCTATATGACATGAACTATACAAGTCTATTAGGCGTTTACATGTTTGGTTTTGCCGGGTTATGCTATTTGGCTTCAAAAGCGTTTAAAGTGCTGCATACAAACGCTTTTGTAGTGATATTGATAGCGGTTCTCGCTGTGTGCCTGCTCGAATTTTACGTATTCGGCATTCAGTCTTTGATTCATAAAGACATTATGACGTTTAACGGCTTTGTGCTTGACCGGTTTATACCGACAGTTTTATTGAATATTGCAGCAGCTCTTATTCTTGTTCTGCCATTTAGATTATTTTTTATGAGTCTAAAGAAAGAATTGAGAGATGAGTAAAAAGGATTTTATCTTTTTTTGACGAAATGAGTATGTTGTTGAGGTGAATATTGTGAAGACCAAAAAGCAGCAATATGTAACAATAAAAGGAACAAAGAATGGATTAACATTGCATCTTGATGATGCGTGTTCTTTTGATGAGCTTCTCGATGGTCTTCAGAATATGCTGTCAATTGAACAATATACCGATGGAAAAGGCCAGAAAATCAGCGTCCATGTTAAGCTGGGAAATCGCTTTTTATATAAGGAGCAAGAGGAACAGCTGACTGAATTGATTGCGTCAAAGAAAGATTTGTTTGTTCATTCTATTGACAGTGAAGTCATTACTAAAAAAGAAGCACAGCGGATAAGAGAGGAAGCCGAAATTATTTCTGTTTCGAAAATTGTCCGTTCAGGCCAGGTGCTGCAGGTAAAAGGCGACTTGCTCCTGATCGGTGACGTGAATCCCGGCGGAACAGTCAGGGCCGGAGGGAACATTTTTGTTCTGGGCTCCCTGAAAGGAATCGCGCACGCCGGGTTTAATGGAAATAATCAAGCGGTCATCGCCGCCTCTGAAATGCTGCCGACACAACTAAGAATCAATCATGTGTTAAATCGCTCCCCAGACCACATTCAAAAAGGGAACGAAATGGAATGTGCTTATTTAGATACAGACGGAAATATGGTCATTGAACGCCTTCAACATTTGGCTCATTTAAGACCTGATCTAACAAGGCTTGAGGGAGGAATGTGAATTGGGTGAGGCTATCGTAATAACTTCGGGAAAAGGCGGAGTAGGTAAAACAACAACATCTGCGAACCTCGGTACCGCCTTAGCCATTTTAGGGAAGCGCGTATGCTTAGTGGATACTGATATAGGACTGCGTAACCTTGATGTTGTAATGGGTCTTGAAAATAGAATTATTTACGATCTTGTAGACGTTGTAGAGGGCAGATGCAAAATGCATCAGGCGCTCGTAAAAGACAAACGTTTTGATGATCTGCTTTATTTAATGCCCGCTGCTCAAACGAGCGATAAGACAGCTGTTGCTCCTGAACAAATTAAAAACATGGTCCAAGAGCTCAAACAGGAATTTGACTATGTCATCATAGACTGTCCTGCGGGAATCGAGCAAGGGTACAAAAATGCCGTTTCCGGAGCTGATAAAGCGATTGTGGTCACTACGCCTGAAATCTCAGCCGTTCGTGATGCTGACCGTATTATAGGGCTGCTGGAGCAAGAAGAAAATGTTGAATCGCCGCGCCTTGTTGTAAACAGAATCAGAAATCACCTGATGAAAAACGGTGACACGATGGATATCGACGAAATCGTACAGCATCTGTCGATCGATTTGCTCGGAATCGTGGCTGATGATGATGAAGTCATTAAAGCTTCCAATCATGGCGAACCGATTGCGATGGACCCGAAAAACCGCGCTTCCATTGCATATCGAAATATTGCCCGCCGTATTTTAGGTGAATCTGTTCCTTTACAAGTGCTTGAAGAGCAAAACAAAGGAATGATGGCTAAGATTAAGTCATTTTTCGGCGTAAGATCTTAATATGATAGAATCAAAGAGAAGAATCTGACAAAGCAAATGCTGTGTCAGGTTTTTTTGTTTTTGTCTGCTTTGTTCCTGACTAAACCGAATATTTGCCATGGACAAGACATATGATGTACAAACCCAACGAATGCAAAGGATGATGGCAATGAGTCACAGAGCAGATGAAATCAGAAAACGATTAGAGAAAAGAAGAAAGCAGCTTTCCGGCTCAAAGCGTTTCTCTACTCAGACAGTTTCTGAAAAGCAGAAACCCCCGTCCTGGGTGATGGTAACGGATCAGGAAAAGCATGGAACACTTCCGGTCTACGAAGATAACATGCCAACATTCAACGGAAAACACCCATTGGTGAAAACAGATTCAATTATCCTGAAATGTCTTCTTTCGGCCTGCCTTGTTCTCGTTTCCGCTATAGCCTATAAAACAAACATTGGACCCGTCAGCCAGATTAAACCCGCCGTTGCCAAAACTTTCGAAACTGAATTTCAATTTGCCTCGGCAAGCCATTGGTTTGAAACAAAATTTGGAAATCCGCTTGCTTTCCTGGCTCCTGAACACAAAGATAAGGAACAGCAGGTTGAAGTAAGCAAAGATCTGGTCGCGCCGGCATCCGGGAAAGTACAGCAGGACTTTCAGGACAATGGGGAAGGAATTAAAGTCGAAACAAGCAGCGATACGATTGATAGCGTAAAGGAAGGCTATGTGGTTGAAGTCAGCAAAGACAGCCAGACGGGATTGACAGTTAAGGTGCAGCATGCTGACAACACCTATAGTATTTATGGCGAGCTCAAAGATGTGGATGTTGCTTTATATGATTTTGTGGATAAAGGCAAAAAGCTCGGTTCAATTAAGCTTGATGATCATAATAAAGGGGTCTATTATTTTGCCATGAAAGACGGCGATAAATTTATTGATCCGATTCAGGTGATTACATTTGAATAAATGGCTCGACCTTATCTTAAAGATCCATGTGCATCCTTTTCTTTGGATTATCGCGGCGCTGGGGCTGCTCACAGGCCATATGAAAGCATTATTATGTCTGCTCCTAATTGTATTGATTCATGAGCTGGGGCATGCTGCTCTGGCCGTGTTTTTTTCTTGGAGAATCAAGCGTGTATTTTTGCTGCCGTTTGGCGGAACGGTTGAAGTGGAAGAGCACGGGAATCGGCCGTTAAAGGAAGAATTTGCGGTCATTATTGCCGGCCCTCTTCAGCACATCTGGCTTCAGGTTGCTGCCTGGATGCTTGCAGAAGCCTCAGTGATTCATCAGCATACCTTTGAACTCTTCACCTTTTATAATCTTTCTATTTTATTTGTCAATCTACTGCCGATTTGGCCGCTGGATGGCGGAAAACTGTTATTTTTGTTGTTTTCCAAACAGCTGCCTTTTCAAAAGGCTCACCGGCTCAATCTAAAAACGTCGCTCTGCTTCTGCCTGTTGCTTGGGTGCTGGGTTTTATTTGTGATTCCTCTGCAAATCAGCGCATGGGTTTTGTTTGTCTTTCTGGCTGTTTCTTTGTTTGAGGAATATCGGCAAAGGCACTATATCCACGTGAGGTTTCTTCTTGAAAGGTATTACGGAAAAAACCGGGATCTTGAGAAACTTCTGCCGCTGACAGTAAAGGCGGAGGATAAAGTCTATCACGTGATGGCCGAGTTCAAACGAGGCTGTAAGCATCCGATTATTATAGAAAAATCAGGCCAGAAGCTTAGCCAGCTTGATGAGAATGAGGTGCTGCACGCTTACTTTGCTGATAAGCGGACGAATTCTTCCATGGAGGAACTGCTGCTGCCCTACTAAAACTGATTGACAAACGCCTTGTATTTTGGTATATTTTTTAATGTTATGGATGTAGCACCATTGCTACAACCGCTCAGTACAGGTGTTAAGAGCTTTTACAGCCCCCTGGTATCTGGCGAGTCTTAGTCTAATAGGAGGTGCAGAGAATGTACGCAATCATTAAAACAGGCGGTAAACAAATCAAAGTTGAAGAAGGCCAAACTGTTTACATCGAAAAACTTGCTGCTGAAGCAGGTGAAACAGTTACTTTTGAAGACGTTTTGTTTGTTGGCGGAGACAACGTGAAAGTCGGCAACCCTACAGTTGAAGGCGCGACAGTAACGGCTAAAGTTGAAAAACAAGGCCGCGCGAAAAAAATCACTGTTTTCAGATACAAACCAAAGAAAAACGTTCATAAAAAACAAGGTCATCGTCAGCCTTACACTAAAGTGACGATCGAAAAAATCAACGCGTAAGCATGATTCAGACAACAATCAGAAGGTCTCATGATAAAGGCATATTGTCTTTTGAAATGACGGGCCACGCGAATTTTGCTGAACATGGACAAGATCTTGTTTGTGCCGGAGTGACAGCCGTTGTGTTTGGAGCCGTTAACGCGGTCATTGTGCTTGCGGGCTTCGAGCCGCTTCTTGATATAGGGGAGGACGGAGGTTATTTTTATTTTGAATTTCCTGAATCTCTTGATCCGGATGCGCGCCAAAAAGCTCAGCTGCTGATTGAAGGCATGATTGTTTCGCTGGAGACAATCGAACGGGATTACAAAGACAACTTGCGTGTGACCACAAACATAATATAGGAGGTGAGCTACATGCTTAGATTAGATCTTCAGTTTTTCGCTTCTAAAAAAGGAGTAGGTTCTACAAAGAACGGACGTGACTCTGAGGCTAAACGTTTAGGCGCTAAACGTGCTGACGGTCAATTCGTAACAGGCGGTTCTATCCTTTACCGTCAACGCGGAACAAAAATTTACCCAGGTGAAAACGTGGGCCGCGGCGGAGATGACACTCTATTTGCGAAAATCGACGGAACTGTTAAATTCGAACGTTTCGGCCGTGACCGCAAAAAAGTGAGCGTATATCCTGTAGCTCAATAATGATTCAAAAAACTCCGGTCGTTGATGACTGGAGTTTTTTTTGCAATATGCGGAGTAAACACCTAGAATGAAATGCAGAGTATGTGCGAGCAGACCCCGCCAAGAATGAGAATAAACATCTCAAACCCACTGGATATGTTCCCCAAGCAGTAATACATAAAATGTTCTGCCTGGCTGCAAATCAACCAAAGCGCCAGAAAAAAGGAACATGATATTTCTGGGAAAAACAATTGTTTTTCTAACAAAGCCTTCTCTGTTATAATTCATAATACACACTTATACAGACTCCTAAATAAGAAATTAAATGATTGGGAGTGCGAAAATGAAGGATGTTTCAAAAAATCAAGAAGAAAATATAAGCGACACGGCATTAACAAATGAACTGATTCATCTGCTTGGCCATTCCCGGCATGATTGGATGAATAAGCTGCAGCTGATTAAAGGAAACTTAAGCTTGCAGAAGTATGACCGCGTCTTTGAAATGATTGAAGAAATGGTTATAGATGCAAAGCACGAATCAAAGCTCTCAAACCTGAAAACACCGCATTTGGCGTTTGATTTTCTTACATTTAATTGGAAAACCCATTATATGACGCTTGAATATGAAGTTCTTGGAGAAATCAAGGATTTGTCGGCTTATGACCAAAAGCTGGCGAAACTGATGAGAAAGCTGTTTGATTTGTTTGATCAAGCGGTCAGCAGAGAGAGCGAAAACCATTTAACGGTTTCGCTCCAAACAGATCATCCTGACAGACAGTTGATTCTATACCTTGATTTCCACGGCGCCTTTGCCGATCCATCTGCTTTTGATGATATTCGGCGGAATGGATATGAGGACGTTGTTATCATTCGTTTTGAAATCACAAGTCACGAATGTCTGATTGAAATTGGGTTGGACTAGCGGAGTTTTTAACGGTTAGAACGGAGGACATTATGTTTGTAGATCAGGTGAAAGTATATGTAAAAGGCGGCGACGGCGGCAACGGGATGGTTGCGTTTCGCCGTGAAAAGTATGTGCCAAAAGGCGGCCCTGCCGGCGGTGACGGAGGAAAGGGAGGAGACGTCGTTTTTGAAGTGGATGAAGGTCTCCGCACCCTGATGGATTTTAGATACAAAAAACATTTTAAAGCGATTCGCGGCGAGCATGGCATGTCCAAAAACCAGCACGGACGAAATGCTGATGATATGGTCATTAAAGTTCCCCCGGGCACCGTTGTGACAGACGATGATACAAAACAGGTCATTGCTGATTTAACAGAGCACGGACAACGGGCTGTCATTGCAAGAGGCGGAAGAGGCGGAAGAGGAAATACCCGCTTTGCTACACCGGCTAATCCCGCGCCTCAGCTTTCAGAAAACGGCGAGCCGGGAAAAGAACGCTACATTGTTCTTGAATTAAAAGTGCTTGCAGATGTTGGACTCGTTGGGTTCCCGAGCGTGGGAAAATCGACGTTACTGTCTGTTGTCTCATCTGCAAAGCCGAAAATAGCGGATTATCACTTTACAACGCTTGTGCCAAATCTCGGCATGGTTGAAACGGATGACGGACGCAGCTTTGTAATGGCAGATTTACCAGGACTGATTGAAGGCGCACACCAAGGCGTCGGACTTGGCCATCAGTTTTTGCGCCATATTGAACGGACACGAGTTATTGTTCACGTCATTGACATGTCCGGCTTAGAAGGCCGCGATCCGTATGATGATTATGTCACGATTAATCAGGAACTGAGCGAGTACAATCTGCGACTCACTGAGCGTCCGCAAATTATCGTTGCAAATAAAATGGACATGCCGCAGGCTGCGGAAAATCTTGAAGCCTTTAAAGAAAAACTGACAGATGATTATCCGGTATTCCCAATCAGCGCGGTGACAAGAGAAGGCCTTCGCGAGCTTCTGTTTGAGGTTGCCAATCAGCTTGAGAACACACCGGAATTCCCGCTGTATGACGAGGAAGAGCTTACACAAAACCGTGTCATGTACACGATGGAAAATGAAGAAGTGCCATTTAACATTACACGCGATCCGGACGGTGTATTTGTGCTTTCAGGAGACAGCCTTGAGCGATTATTCAAGATGACTGATTTCTCACGTGATGAATCGGTTAAACGGTTTGCGAGACAGATGCGCGGAATGGGTGTTGATGAAGCACTCAGAGAACGCGGAGCCAAGGATGGAGATATTATCAGGCTTCTTGAATTTGAATTTGAATTTATTGATTAATGAATGTTGGCTGAGAAGAGAGCCTGGTGCCAGGCTCTCTATTTTAAAGGGGAGATGCAAATGAAAGAGGAGACATTTTATCTTGTCCGTGAAGATGTATTGCCCGATGCAATGAGAAAAACGTTGGAAGTCAAAAAGCTGCTTGATCGAAAAAAAGCAGACTCAGTAGCTGATGCCGTTCAAAAGGTTGATTTAAGCCGAAGTGCATTTTATAAATACAGAGATGCTGTTTTTCCATTCTACACTATGGTTAAAGAACAAATTATCACACTTTTCTTTCATTTAGAGGACAGGTCAGGTGCATTATCTCAGCTCCTTCAAGCGGTAGCTGATTCTGGAAGCAACGTTCTATCCATTCACCAGACCATTCCGCTTCAAGGGAGAGCAAATGTGACACTGTCTATCAGTACGTCTGCAATGGAAGAAGACATTCATACATTAATGAATAAGCTCAGGAAGTTTGATTTTGTAGAAAAGGTTGAAATATTAGGTTCAGGTGCATAAGGGAGAGAAAATCGTCATGAAAGTCGGTTATTTAGGTCCAGCAGCTACATTTACACATCTAGCAGTCAGTTCTTGTTTTCAAAACGGCGCCGAACATGTTGCTTACCGCACCATTCCGGAGTGTATAGACGCGGCAGTTGCAGGCGAAGTTGAATTCGCTTTTGTTCCTTTGGAAAATGCATTAGAAGGATCAGTAAATCTGACAATAGACTATTTAATACATGAACAGCCCTTGCCAATCGTGGGTGAAATGACGTTGCCGATTCATCAGCATTTGCTCGTCCATCCCTCTAGAGAGAATGCGTGGAAAGAGCTCGACAAAATTTACTCGCATTCACACGCGATTGCGCAATGCCATAAATTTCTCCATCGTCATTTTCCTTCCGTTCCATATGAATACGCCAATTCTACCGGGGCGGCAGCAAAGTTCGTCAGTGACCATCCCGAGCTGAATATCGGGGTCATTGCCAATGATATGGCAGCTTCTACATACGAATTAAAAATCGTGAAACGGGATATACAGGATTATAGGGACAATCATACAAGATTTGTTATCCTGTCCCCGGATGAAAACATATCTTTTGAAGTGAATTCAAAATTGAGTTCCAGGCCGAAAACGACCTTAATGGTCATGCTTCCGCAGGATGATCAGTCGGGGGCGCTGCATAGAGTGCTGTCTGCATTTTCTTGGAGAAATTTAAACTTGTCAAAAATTGAGTCACGTCCGACTAAAACGGGGTTAGGCCATTATTTCTTTATTATTGATATTGAGAAAGCGTTTGATGATGTCTTGATTCCAGGGGCCATGCAGGAGCTTGAAGCGCTTGGCTGCAAAGTGAAGCTTTTGGGTGCATACCAGTCCTACCAATTATAAAAAAAGCCCTCTAGAGGGCTTTTTTTAGTCTTTAATTAAAATGCCGGCTTCTTCGAGTGCTTGGCAGGCTTGATCGATGCGGTGTTCATCAGGTGCTGTCAGTGTATGCAGATGCACGCCGTCGGTCAGCTGTGATAAGTAGGCAGCATTCGTAGAATTGATTTTTTTAATGAAATGGCTAACTTCCTTCCGGGTGCCTACTTGGATGGCTGCAGTTAAATCTCCGTAAACGGGATGCTCAATTTTTACGTCTTTCACTGTAACACCTTCGTCCACGATGAGCTGCAGTTCCTCTTCTGTCCGTTCAGGACTGTGCAGACATGCTATGATCCTTTCCGCCTGCTGGTGCTGCTGAGCGGCCGCATCCATGTATACATATCCTTGGCTTGTGGCGATTATCGGTTCATTTTTCGCTTTCAAGAGCGATATATCCTGTACAATAACCTGTCTTGAAACGTTTGCTTTTTTTGCGAGTTCTCCTCCTGTCAGCGGTGATTTAGATTCCTTCAGCCACAGAAGAAGCTGGTCACGCCTGTTGGCGCCCATAAGCTTTAATTCCTCGGTCAATATCAAATTCTCCTTTCTTTTGTTCCCAAAGCACTGTAAACGTATGTAATAACTGATCCAGCTGGTCAGCTGTTGTATGCCTGCCAAAAGAGATGCGGATAAATTGCAGAGCTTCTTGTTCCGTTTTTCTTAATGCTTTCATCGTTGCTGACGGACCGTGGTAACCGGCAGAACAAGCGCTGCCCGTTGAAATGCAAATATTGCTCCGATTACATTCTAACATAACATATTGTCCTTCAAATGAGTGAAAAAAACACCCTACAATATGCGGAAGACATTCTGTTTGTGAAGTGTCTGCCGCAAGGGTTACAGGGAGAGACCGCATACGGATTTGGTCTAGAAAGTATGTTCTTAATGCCTCATTGCGGGATATCTGTTTTTCCATTTCGCTTACGATCAATTCCGCAGCGGCAGTGAAGGCTCCGATCCCGGGAACATTTACGGTGCCGGCTCTGAATCCTCGTTCGTGAGTAGTGAGAGGATAAACGGGTTTCCAAGGTGCATCCGACCGGATATAGACCGCACCCACTCCTTTAGGTCCATGGATTTTATGGCTTGATATTGAGAGTGCATCTATTCCCAAATCTTCTGTATTGATAGGAATTTTCCCAAACGTTTGAACAGCGTCGCAATGAAGAAGAATATCCCTGTTATGCAGGTATGAGGACAGACGTTGAATGGGCTGAATGATCCCGGTTTCAGAATTGGCATGCTGAATAGATATCAAGCCTGTCTCCGGACGAATATGAGTTGCTAATATTTCCTCGGTAATAAGCCCGTATTCATTCGGTTGAATGATGGTGACATCAAATCCATGCTGTTCCAGATAAGCAGCACAGTTTTGAATAGACTGATGCTCCATGGCGGTCGTAATAAAATGTCTTTTCGTTTTTGGCAGGCCGTTTAGCAATGATTGAATGGCCAGAAAATTAGATTCAGTGCCGCCGCTTGTAAAATAGATGCCGCTTGCTTCACCGCCAATGATGTTGGCGATTTTTTCACGGCAGTACTCCAGTATGTGATTTGCTTTTCCTCCTGCATCGTGCAGGCTGCTTGCATTTCCGTACATCTCCATGCTGAGCTTCTGATATACGTTAAGAGCCTCCTCACAAATCGGCGTTGTCGCTGCATAATCTAAATAAATCATCCGGTCTTCCCCCATCCGTTCTCCATAAAAAACTCTTGAGTTTATTTTATCCTTGTGTAAATATAGGTGTCAAGACAGGTGTAAACAACAGGAGGGTGGCATATGTCTAAAAAGACGATTGCAGTCATCGGTTCAGGGGCGGCGGCACTTTCTTTAGCGGCAGCTTTCCCGCCGTCATACAAAGTGACTGTTATCACAAAAAAAAGCGTCAAAAACAGCAATTCTGTCTATGCACAAGGCGGGATTGCTGCGGCCTATGCAAAAGGTGACTCGATTGAAGCCCATCTGGAGGATACGTTATACGCAGGATGCGGCCATAATAATCTAGCTATTGCAGCAGATGTTTTACATGATGGAAAAATGATGATTCAAAGCCTATTGGAGCGTGAATTTCCATTCGACCGCAATGAACGAGGCGATGTTTGTCTCGGAAGAGAAGGAGCCCACTCATACAACCGTATATTTCATGCAGGCGGAGACGCAACAGGCAGGCTGCTTGTCGATTTTTTGCTCAAACGGATCGACAGCAAAATCAAGTTAATCGAGCATGAAATGGCAGCAGATTTGCTTATAGAGGATGGCCGATGTATCGGCGTCATGACAAAAGACTGCAAGGGGCGGCTCAAGGTAAGGCATGCAGACGAAGTTGTGCTGGCTGCCGGCGGCTGCGGAAACCTGTTTCTTCACCATACGAATGATCCCTCTGTCACAGGTGACGGTCTTTCTCTTGCTTACAGGGCCGGAGCGGAAGTAACGGACTTAGAGTTTACTCAGTTTCACCCGACACTGCTTGTGAAAAATGGTGTTTCCTATGGGCTTGTGTCAGAAGCTGTCAGAGGGGAAGGCGGATGTTTAGTAGACGAAAACGGCCGCCGGGTTATGGCTGACCGGCATCATTTAGGTGACCTGGCTCCAAGGGACGTTGTCTCACGGGTTATTCACGAGGAAATGGCAAAAGGAAATCGCGTTTATATTGATGTCAGTGCGATTTCTGATTTTGAAGTGCGTTTCCCTACCATCACCGCCATTTGTGAAAAAGCAGGGGTTGATATCCATAGCGGAAAAATCCCTGTTGCTCCGGGAATGCACTTCTTAATGGGAGGTGTTTCAGTTAATCGCTGGGGAGAAACGACAGTACCGGGGCTTTATGCGATTGGCGAGACTGCATGCTCTGGTTTACATGGAGCGAACCGGCTAGCGAGCAATTCCTTATTGGAGGCGCTGGTGTTTGGAAAAAGAGCAGCAGAGCATATTATGCAAAAACCGGTTTATAACAGGCAATATCAAGCGACTCCCAAAAACGTATTCTACGAGGTGCCGGATATAGAGGTGCATGAACTGCAAAGCAAAATGACAAGCCACATGTCTATTCTGCGGGAACAAAGCAGTTTGATTGAGCTTAGCATCTGGCTACATACGCTGCCTTTTCAAAAAAAGAATGTGAAGGATATCACAATTCGGCAGATGGAACTTTCTCATTTATGGCAAACTGCAAAGCTGATGACATTTTCTGCGCTTTTGCGGGAGGAAAGCAGAGGGGCTCACTTCCGCACCGATTTTCCTCATGCAGAGGTAAGCTGGCAAGGAAGACAAATTGTCCATACAAAAAAAGGAACGAAGATCAGAAAAAACGAGGGGATTTGGAACAATGAATCATTTACAGCTGAAAAAATTACTGAATCACTTTTTTCTTGAGGATATTGGGACAGGGGATCTTACATCGCAGTCTATCTTTGGAGAACAGAGCTGTGAAGCGGAGATTGTTGCAAAGTCAGAGGGTATCTTTGCAGGGGCTGCGGTGATAAAAGAAGGCTTTGCTTTATTAGATGAAAACGTTCAAATCATTTTACACAAAAAAGATGGCGACATTTTGCGAAAAGGTGAAGTGATTGCGGTATTACGCGGTCCGGCGGCAGTGCTTCTTTCAGGAGAGCGGGTCGTATTAAATCTTATTCAGAGGCTGTCAGGAATTGCGACGATGACAAGAGAGGCTGTCCGCAGGCTGGATGATGAACAGATTAAAATTTGTGACACGAGAAAAACAACGCCGGGGCTGAGAATGCTGGAAAAATACGCTGTCAGAGCGGGCGGAGGGTATAATCATCGATTTGGCTTATATGACGGTGTCATGATTAAAGACAATCATATTGCTGCATGCGGCTCTATTTTAGAGGCATGCCAGAAAGCTCGTCATGCCGTGGGGCACATGGTAAATATCGAAGTGGAAATTGAAACGGAGGACCAGCTGCGGGAAGCAATTGAAGCAGGCGCAGATGTGATTATGTTTGACAACTGTCCGCCAGATACGGTCCGTCATTTTTCAAGTCTCACACCAGACCATATAAAAACTGAAGCCTCTGGCGGGATTACGTTAGAATCTTTGCCTGCTTATAAAGGGACAGGTGTGAATTATATATCATTAGGATTTCTGACTCATTCCGTCAAAAGTTTAGACATCAGCATGGATGTTACGTTATCAAATGAATCTATGGAGGAATGCCGTTATGTCAATTCTTGATGTGATCAAACAATCGAATGATTTGATGCCCGAAAGTTATAAAGGACTGTCGAGAAAGGATATGGAAACGCGTGTTGCCGCCATTAAGAAAAAGTTTGGCAGCAGGCTCTTTATACCAGGCCATCATTATCAAAAGGATGAAGTGATACAATTTGCTGACCAAACAGGCGACTCCCTGCAATTGGCCCAAGTAGCGGAAAAAAACAAAGAAGCTGATTACATCGTATTTTGCGGCGTTCACTTTATGGCAGAGACTGCTGATATGCTGACAGGCGAGCAGCAAACTGTTGTCCTGCCAGATATGAGAGCTGGGTGTTCTATGGCTGACATGGCTGACATGCAGCAGACCAATAGGGCATGGGAGAAGCTTCAGCATATATTTGGAGATACGATCATACCTTTAACTTATGTGAACTCCACTGCGGAGATCAAGGCATTCGTCGGAAAGCATGGCGGAGCAACTGTGACTTCTTCGAATGCGAAAAAAGTGCTTGAATGGGCGTTTACACAGAAAAAAAGAATTTTATTTTTGCCTGATCAGCATCTAGGGAGAAATACGGCTTATGATCTGGGCATTGCGCTTGAAGATATGGCAGTGTGGGACCCGATGACAGATGAATTAGTGACTGAATCCGAGCATACGAATGTGAAAGTGATTTTGTGGAAAGGGCATTGCTCTGTTCACGAGAAATTCACCACTAAAAATATCCATGATATGAGAGAGCGTGACCCCGACATTCAGATCATTGTGCACCCGGAATGCTCACACGAAGTCGTGACACTAAGCGATGATAGCGGATCAACTAAATATATTATCGATACAATCAACCAAGCTCCGGCGGGAAGCAAGTGGGCAATCGGGACAGAAATGAATCTTGTCCAGCGGATCATTCACGAGCACCCTGATAAACAAATTGAATCACTCAACCCTGACATGTGCCCTTGCCTGACAATGAACCGAATCGATTTGCCGCATTTGTTGTGGTCGTTGGAACAAATTGAAAAAGGAGAGCCTTCAGGCGTCATTAAGGTGCCAAAAGCCATTCAGGAGAATGCACTCCTTGCCCTGAATCGAATGCTTTCGATCACGTAGATCAGAAATATTTCCCTTCCTGTACTCATAACTTCTTTTGTTCAGGCATATGTTGTGAAGAAACATATTGTAATCACAGCTGAACTGTTCACGTTTTGCATAGGAGGGGAAAACGTTGAAAATCCATATCGTTCAAAAAGGCGATTCGCTCTGGAAAATAGCTGAAAAGTACGGAGTCGATGTTGAGGAAGTGAAAAAACTCAATACACAGCTCAGTAATCCAGACTTAATCATGCCTGGAATGAAAATAAAAGTGCCGTCAGAAGGAGTCCCGGTCAGAAAAGAGCCAAAAGCGGGCAAAAGTCCTGCGGCCGGGAGTGTGAAGCAAGAACATCCATATGCGAAAGAGAAGCCTAAATCCGTTGTCGACGTAGAAGACACAAAGCCGAAAGAAAAGAAGTCCGTGCCGTATGTCCCGCCGATGCCTAATTTGCAGGAAAATGTGTATCCTGAAGCTGATGTGAACGAGTATTATGATATGAAACAGCTTTTCCAGCCTTGGTCGCCTCCTAAACCGGAGGAGCCGAAAAAACATCATGACGGAAATATGGATCATATGCATCATATGCAAGATCAATTTCCACAACAGGAGGCTATGAGTAATATGGAAAATGCAAATTATCCGAATATGCCTAATATGCCAAAAGCGCCAGAAGTAGGCGGTGTAGAAGAAGAAAACGTTCATCACACAGTTCCGAATATGCCGGCTGTTCAGCCTTATTTTCATTATCCGGCTCATTTTGTACCGTGTCCGGTGCCTGTTTCGCCAATTCTTCCAGGATCCGGATTGTGCTATCCGTTCTATCCTGCACATGCTTATCCAATGTATCCGATGCATGGATTCCAGCCAAGCTTTGTGTCGCCTCAGTTTGACCCGGGTTATGAAAACCAGCATCATGAAAACAGCCACCACGGACATTACGGTTCATACGGTGAACCGCATTACGCATCTCCGGCTTATGGATCTCCGTATGGACATATGCCTTATGGCCCTAATTATGGCACTCCCCAAGTAATGGGAGCGTACCAGCCTGCTGCGGCTCCTGGTTACATGCCGTACAAAGATCATGACGACTGCGGCTGTGACGGTGATCATCAGCCATATTTCTCTGCTCCTGGCTATTCGGGACTTGGTGCTTTTGGAAGCCCTAATATGCCGTATGGCACAGCTAACCCAAATCCAAACCCATATTCGGCTGGAGTTTCTATGCCAATGACGAATCAGCCTTCTGTAAACCAAATGTTTGGCCGGCCGGAAGAGGAAAATGAGTGATCGTTCGGAACGATGTAAATCGTTCCTTTTTTTGTTTTCAAGCAGATCACTGCCAAATGGACAGAACTGACACGCTTAACATGCCCCTCGGACGCACATGATAAAAACGAGCAAACATGCTCAATTCGTCCACGGGGGGTTTTTCCATTGGGTAAAAAAATGACGATCGCTAGCTTGATTCTTATGACAGCCGGCTTAACAGCATGCGGAGCAAACGATAATGCCATGAATGATACGCGCAATAACGGCAATACCCGTCCAATCGGATATTATACAAATGAAAACGATGCTGACAGACAGGGAGACGGAATCGACCACGATGGTCCTGTTTCTGAATTAATGGAGGATCAGAACGACGGTAACCGAAACACCACGAATGTAAATAACCGTGACCGTGTTACTAATGACGATCGTGTTCCTCTGGCTACTGACGGAACATATAACAACACGAATAATCGAAACATGAATCGGAATGTGGCGTACAACGGGTATGACAACCAAGAAAACAGAAGACTGGCAGCCAAAATTGCCAACCGTGTGAAACAAGTGAAAAACGTCAATGACACACAAGTGATGGTATCGGATGACCGAGTAGTTGTCGCAGTCAGAAGTCACAGCGATTTCACAAAGTCTGACAGAGATCATGTCGCAAAAGCTGCTCGCAACTATGCGAATGGCCGTGACGTCCAAGTATCGACAGATAAAGGACTGTTCAGAAGACTTCATAAAATGAACACCCGCTAAGGATGAAAGGCTGCCGGAAGTGATAGTGATATTCGGCAGCCTTTTTCTTTGCATCAGCGAACAATACCCATTAAAGTGTACATAGAAAAAGGAAAAGCAGGTGAAAACATGGCAGGACATTCTAAGTGGAAAAACATACAAAAGAGAAAAAATGCACAGGATGCAAAGCGCGGGAAAATATTTATGAAGCTTGCGAAAGAAATCTATGTGGCAGCGAAAGAAGGCGGAGCGGATCCGGAAGCAAATTCAGCATTGCGTTTAGTTATCGAAAAAGCAAAAGGCGCCAATATGCCCAATGATAATATAGACCGGGCCATTAAAAAAGCTGCGGGAGGCCAAGATGGAAGCAGCTATGAAGAAATCACCTATGAAGGCTACGGTCCTTCAGGGATTGCCGTCATGGTTGAATGCGTAACAGATAATAAAAACCGAACGGCGTCAAATGTGCGAACTGCCTTTAATAAAAATGGCGGAAGTCTGGGAGAGAGCGGATGTGTAGCCTTTTTATTTGAACGGAAGGGATTCATTACGATAGACCGGACTAAACAGCAAATAGAAGAAGATGAGCTCATGCTTGATGTGCTGGAAGCAGGAGGAGAAGAGCTGCGGGCTGAAGAAGACTTATATGAGGTTTTAACTGAGCCTGAGCATTTTGAAGAGGTAAAAACAGCGCTCGAATCGAAATATCCAATTTCTTCAGCGGAGGTGACCATGCTTCCCAAAACCTATGCAGATGCCGATGATCAGGCTGTTGAGAAACTGGAAACATTAATAGACATCCTTGAAGATGATGATGATGTTCAAGAAGTGTATACCAATTATCGCTTATAAAAAAACCGGCACGATGTCATATCGGGCCGGTTTTTAGTTTGTTCAAGAGACACGTTCATTTTCATTAGTGTATTCTTTCTCCCAGAAATCAGCGTTTTTGATACCCAGCGCTTTCGGATCAAAGACTGGGTCTAAGCCCTGCTTCTTTTGGCGTTCATAATCTTTTAAAGCGAGAAGCGCAGGCTTGGCAAGCAGAACAATGGCAATGACATTCAGCCATACCATAATGCCAAGCCCTGCATCGCCCAATGCCCAAGCAAGTGAAGCTGTTTTCACAGTCCCATAGAACGTGGCGGCTAAAATAATCAGTTTTAAGCCGAGCATTGCCCATTTGCTTTCTCTGCCCCGTGCTAAATAAGCGATATTTGTTTCTGCGATGTAGTAATACGCCATAATTGTTGTAAATGCGAAGAAGAATAAAGCGATGGCAACAAAGCCTGCACCGAATCCGGGGAGAACACTGTCAATTGCCGCTTGTGTGAAACCAGGTCCTGCTTCTACGCCTTTAAGGTGATGAACGATAAAGGAACCATCTGCAGCCTGGGTATTGTACATACCGGTAAACAAGATCATGAAAGCTGTAGCGGAACATACAAACAAGGTGTCGATATAAACAGAAAATGCCTGAACCAGCCCCTGCTTGACCGGATGAGAAACTTCTGCAGCGGCTGCCGGATGCGGTCCTGTTCCCTGGCCGGCTTCGTTTGAGTAAATGCCACGTTTAACACCCCAGGATATCGCCATGCCAATTAAGCCGCCAAAAGCGGAATCCAATGCAAAAGCGCTTTTGAATATCAATGAGATCACAGCAGGCAATTCAGACACATTCATGACAATAATAATCAAAGACAGCAGGATATATCCAAGGGCCATAAATGGAACAATCATTTGCGCCGCATTAGCAATTCGTTTGACGCCGCCAAAAATAATAAACCCTAATAATAAAACGAGAGCACACCCTGTGATGAAAGGAGAGATGCCGAATGCATTTTTGACTCCGGCCGCAATGGAGTTGGACTGTACGCCTGGCATCAGAAGGGCCATTGCAATCAGGGCAGCAGCGGCAAATAAGACTGCAAACCACTTAATGCCTAAGCCTTTTTCTATATAATAAGCAGGGCCGCCCCGATATTGACCGTCTTGTTTCACTTTATAAATTTGGGCAAGCGTTGATTCAACAAAGGCACTCGCCGCCCCGATAAAGGCAATCGCCCACATCCAGAACACAGCGCCGGGTCCGCCGAATGCAATTGCTGTCGCCACTCCTGCGATGTTCCCTGTACCCACTCGGCCGGACAGCGCAATCGATAATGCTTGAAAAGAAGAAACGCCAGCTTCAGAGCTCTTTCCTTTAAACATCAGAACAATCATTTCTTTCAAATGTCTGACTTGTAAAAAACGGGTCATAATTGAAAAGACCAATCCAATTCCCAATAAAATATAAATGACGGGGGTACTCCATAAGACCGCGTTTAAACTAGCAACAATATCTGCCATCAAGCTTCCTCCTCACTTCCATTCGAATACATGTATAAAAAGGATTTTGGGCTAATCGAACTATTTCTACAATCGATTTGTCACATTATATGACTGATAATTATCAATAAGAAGAGGAAGGAAAAAAGAAAAAACGCGGCGTATCGATTACGTTGCGTTTTTCTGCCGGGCCAACTTAGGGCAATTGTTATAAAATCCTTGCAACAAATAGCCTAGTTCAGTCAAACCGTATATAAAAGAACAAGCAATCACAATTGCTTGTTCAACTTATTCATGTATCGTCACCTCACTTGCGCCTGAGGCGGTTCTTCACGGATCCAATGATCATCTTTTCGCCAATCATACGTTTCATCAGTATCGAGGTGTAATGTCTGATTGCCGATTTTCACTGTATTGTGATTGATCCACGTCACTGCTGGACGGCTGTCCGGATAATTCCAATAGATTGTTCTCTTGACAAGTGTTTTTTCATTTACAAGTTCACCTCTGGCCGCATCTAAGCTTAAGGTGTTTTGGGATACGTAAGTGTTTAACGTATAGCTGCCGTCAGGCGATTCAACCGATTGGACGAGATTTCCTTTCGGAACGTTTTTTAGTGAAAATAACATCCAATAAACGGCGCCGCCGAAGAATACCAGCAACATAAACATCAACGGGACTTTACTGCGTGTCTTGATGTGACTCTCTCCCTTTTTTTCTCTCATTTTACCATATATCGGATTCATATGATCTTTACATTTCTTTAAAATTAACTCAATAAAGCAATGATATGATGAACTAAAACCAATAAGGGTGAGGGGAGACAGAAATGAAGAAAACGCATTGTCATTCCGGCGAGAAGGACTCAGAAGCGGTCTACTTAACTGTGAGAGGCTATCGAATTAAGCTGTCGCCTGAACAAATGAAACTGATTTCTACCGTAAGATAGTAAACTGCAGAACAAAGGCAGCCACAAGCGGCTGCCTTTTTGATTTAAGAATACTTTCTTTTCCGCTGTACGAAATGCCTTTGAAACCAATCTTTCTTATATAAAAATGCGATGATCTCCAGCCAAAAACCCGGAATCTTTTTGGGGAATATCGGTTTTTTGTAGAGTGAATGATATGCTGATTTTAAGTCGTCCCACTGCGTACATGTTTTTGTCTGCTCAAATCTCGCAACATCAATCACCCGCACCGCTCCGGTTTCTGTCAATATCAGATTCCGCAAATGAATGTCTGACGGGTTCAGTCCGGCTGCCCGGGCGTCAGAAAGCGCTTCTTCAACCTGCTGAATCATGTCATCACTGATTGCAATGCCTTTCTTCAGACAGTTATAAAAGGTTTCACCTTCAATATATTCCATGAGAATAAATGAATCGCCAGTTTCGTAAATGTCAGGATAGAATGCGGATCCGGCTAATTTTTCATAGATCGCTGCTTCTTTGACTGCTGTCGCCTGATACTCCGGAAAAAATACTTTCAGCGCCATCTTCCGGCCGCCTTCTGTTAAGGCAAACACATAGGCGCTTCTTCCCTTGCCGATTAGTGTTAATTTCTCGGATTTCTCTTTGACTTTATCAAATCTGCTGTTTTTGCGGTATATGACTGAATGGGCCAGTTCCTCTGCTTTTGTCAGCATTTCATTCACCTTCTTTGCTCTATTTTATGCAGTCGTTTATAGGAAAATCATAAACTGTTCAGGAAAAAGAGCCTAATTCTAGTGTATCTGGTCTTGAAGAAGAAGGCTACTTATAAGCATAAATTGTGATAAAAGAGACATAGAGCGTTTATTTCCATTCTTGAAAAGCGCTTACAAATGGGATAGTATTAATTTTAAATAAAGCGCTTTCGTGAATATTCAAGGGGGAACATGCGATGACAAAACAGATTGTGACAGGGATTATCGGTGCAGGCCGCATCGGCAAACTTCATATTCAAAATATAAGCCGGATTCCTCACATGAAAATAAAAGCAATCTCTGATATTCAGGCGAGCCGTATAAAAAGCTGGGCCGACAGTCATCAGATTGAATACATAACTTCTGATTATCGTGATTTATTACATGATCCTGAAATTGATGCTGTTTTTATTTGCTCACCTACAGCCGTACATGCACAGATGATCAGAGAAGCAGCCGAAGCGAAAAAGCATATTTTTTGTGAGAAGCCAGTTAGTTTCTCTCTGGAAGAAACAAGAGAAGCGCTTGCGGCCGTCCGGAAACATGGGGTAACACTTCAAGTCGGTTTTAACCGCCGCTTTGATCCTCATTTTAAGAAAATCAAAACAGTTGTTGAAAATGGAGAAATCGGTACTCCTCACTTATTAAAAATCACGTCCCGGGACCCGGAACCCCCGAATATAGATTATGTCCGTATGTCAGGCGGCTTGTTTATGGATATGTCAATCCATGATTTTGATATGGCCAGATATATTATGGGAAGCGAAGTGACGGAAGTGTATGCAAAAGGGGCGGCTTTGGTGAATCCTTCTTTTGCGGAGCTGGGCGATATTGATACAGCTGTTATTACACTGACTTTTGAAAACGGTGCCATGGCCGTGATTGATAACAGCCGCCAAGCAGTGTACGGATATGACCAGCGGGTAGAGGTTTTCGGGACGAAAGGCTCTGCAGCGGCGGACAATAGCAGGCCGACGACGGTTGAAGTGTCCACCGCTGATTTCGTGATGAAGGATAAACCGCATTTCTTTTTCCTTGAACGCTATAAGGATGCGTATGAGGAGGAGATTCTCCGTTTTGCAGAAGCGATCGGCACAAACCAGGAGACTGCCTGCACCGGCAATGACGGTTTACAGGCCGAACGGATTGCCAGGGCAGCACAGCAATCGCTTGCTTTTGGCATGCCTGTCAGTATTGAGCACACTGAAAAAATTGCTTTTTAATCAAAAAGGATTACAATTGCGCAAGCTTGGGTATATACTCCATTGATACTTTAAGTAGGCGGTGGAGAAAATGAATACAGTACATGCTAAAGGAAATGTTTTGAACAAAATCGGAATTCCTTCTCACATGGTTTGGGGTTATATTGGCGTTGTCATCTTTATGGTTGGAGACGGCCTCGAACAAGGCTGGCTGTCTCCTTTTCTCGTTGATCATGGTCTCAGTATGCAGCAATCCGCATCGTTATTTACGATGTACGGCATTGCTGTCACCATCTCGGCTTGGCTTTCAGGGACGTTTGTGCAAACGTGGGGGCCGAGAAAAACGATGACGATCGGATTGCTTGCGTTTATCCTCGGTTCGGCCGCTTTTATCGGCTGGGCGATTCCTCATATGTATTATCCGGCTCTCTTAGGAAGCTATGCCCTTAGAGGCTTAGGATATCCGCTGTTTGCATACTCTTTTCTCGTGTGGGTATCATACAGCACCTCTCAAAAAATTCTCGGAAAAGCCGTCGGCTGGTTTTGGTTTATGTTTACGTGCGGCCTTAACGTACTCGGCCCGTTCTATTCCAGCTATGCGGTTCCCTCCTTTGGAGAAATCAATACGCTTTGGAGCGCATTGCTGTTTGTGGCGGCAGGCGGATTTTTGGCCTTATTTTTTAACAAAGATAAATTCACCCCGGTAAAAAAACAAGATCAGCCGAAATGGAAAGAACTGTCGAAGGCATTTACAATTATGTTTGAAAACCCTAAGGTCGGCATCGGCGGAGTGGTCAAAACGATTAATGCAATAGGACAATTTGGGTTTGCCATCTTTCTTCCGACTTATTTAGCACATTACGGGTATTCGGTTTCGGAATGGCTGCAAATTTGGGGGACGCTGTTTTTTGTGAATATTGTGTTTAATATCATTTTTGGAGCAGTTGGAGATAAACTTGGCTGGCGCAATACCGTCATGTGGTTTGGAGGTGTCGGATGCGGCATTTTTACACTGGCGCTTTATTACACGCCTCAGCTGATCGGGCATCAGTATTGGGTGATGATGATGATTGCCTGCTGCTACGGCGCGGCATTAGCCGGCTATGTTCCATTAAGCGCTCTTTTGCCGACGCTTGCACCTGATAATAAAGGTGCTGCCATGTCAGTGTTGAACCTGGGATCTGGTTTATGTGCGTTTATCGCGCCGGGCATCGTGAGCCTTTTCATTGGACCGCTCGGTGCAGGCGGCGTAATTTGGATCTTTGCGGCATTGTATTTTTTCAGTGCTTTTCTGACGCAATTCTTGACAATCCCTGAGCAAGGAACAGATGTGTATACGGAGGAACGGTTTATCAGGGAAAATGTGCAGACAAATTTTGATAAAACGGTTAAGCAGTAGCCTCTTTGGTCAAACTAATCATAAACGTGTGCAAAGAGGTGTAGAGGGTGAAACGATTCAGCACGGCGTATCTTTTGCTGGGCATTCTTTGCTCAGCCGCAGTATTTCAAATAGGCGCTCCTTCCCGCGCGCTTGGCGCGGAAGTGGAGCACTATGAACCGCTGCAGGTGCATGTGCAGCTTGAAAAGGTGTATTTGGACGGCGATGTCAGCATTGAGCATAAGCGTGAAAAAGTGCTTTCCATGGATGACTTTTGGGCGGCTTATGCCGGCTGGACGCTTGTGGAACAAAAAAAGGGATATGTGCTCTTCCGGAAGCAAATGGACGATATTTCTCCGCTCAGCAAAGTGAACGGGTATATCGGTGTATCGGATAATGGAGTGATTTCCACTTTTCATGGGCGGCCTGAGCCAGCTTCCGAACCAATTCAGTCTTTTTTTCAAATTGATTTAGAAAGGCTGGAAAGCCACATGCAAAAAAATCTGTTGAAAGGCATTCCATTTCGGACAAAAGCGGAGTTTGAGGATGTCATCGAACATATAAAGACATACAGCGGGTAACGTCATCTGATTGAAGACATGTATTCATGTCTTTTTTTTCGTGAAAGAATGAGAGAGAAGCGAACATATGTTAACTTTTCTATAAGACTTTGGCTGTTTTTATGGTACAATGAAGAACAGTCAAAGAGGTGAATTTGCGTGATTGAATTTGTTAAAGGGACGATTGATTATGTATCTCCCCAATATATTGTCATAGAGAACGGAGGCATCGGCTATCAGATTTTTACGCCGAATCCGTTTATATATAAGGAGAGAAGCCAAGAAACGATTTTTACATACCATCATATCAGAGAGGATGCTTTTTCGCTTTACGGTTTTTCAACGAGAGAAGAGAAGGCGCTCTTTACAAAGCTGTTAAACGTGACCGGAATTGGGCCGAAAGGAGCACTTGCCATCTTGGGCTCGGGTGATCCGGGAGCGGTCATTCAAGCAATTGAAAATGAGGATGAAGCTTTTTTGGTCAAGTTTCCTGGAGTAGGAAAGAAAACCGCACGCCAGATTATTCTAGATTTAAAAGGAAAGCTGGCAGATGTTGTGCCTGAAATGATTGAAAATCTGTTTAATCATGAAGAAAGGCTTGAAAAGCAAACAGCGGAAACGGCTCTCGAAGAAGCACTTGAAGCCCTCAGGGTTCTCGGATATGCTGAAAAAGAAATCAAAAAGGTGCTTCCTCACCTTAAAAAAGAAATTGGGCTGACAACAGACCAATATGTGAAAAAAGCATTACAAAAACTATTAAAGTAAGGTGATGTTCATGGATGAACGGCTCGTCTCAAGTGAAGCAGACAACCATGAATCAGTGATAGAGCAAAGCCTGAGACCGCAAAATCTGGCACAGTATATCGGGCAGCATAAAGTGAAAGAAAATTTGCGCGTGTTTATAGATGCGGCGAAAATGAGACAGGAGACGCTGGATCATGTTCTTCTGTACGGGCCGCCCGGACTTGGAAAAACAACGCTTGCTTCCATTGTTGCAAATGAAATGGGAGTGGAATTGCGGACGACATCAGGGCCTGCGATTGAAAGGCCTGGTGATTTGGCTGCTATATTAACGGCGCTTGAACCGGGAGATGTATTATTTATTGATGAAATACATAGGCTGCACAGATCGATTGAAGAGGTGCTTTATCCTGCAATGGAAGACTTTTGCCTGGATATTGTGATCGGAAAAGGTCCTTCTGCCCGCTCAGTGCGACTTGACCTGCCGCCATTTACACTGGTGGGAGCTACGACGAGGGTAGGGCTTTTGACGGCTCCTTTAAGAGACAGATTCGGCGTCATGTCACGCCTTGAGTACTATACTCAAGAAGAGCTGGCCGATATTGTCACGAGAACTGCGGATGTATTTGAGGTTGAGATTGATAAACCGTCTGCTCTTGAAATTGCAAGGCGGTCTAGAGGTACGCCACGCGTGGCGAACCGCCTGCTGAGAAGGGTGCGCGATTTCGCCCAAGTCCTGGGTGACAGCCGGATTACGGAAGACATTTCTCAGGATGCGCTGGAGCGGCTTCAGGTTGACCGTCTCGGTTTGGATCATATTGATCATAAGCTGTTGATGGGCATGATTGAAAAATTTAACGGCGGCCCAGTAGGCCTTGATACGATTTCAGCTACGATCGGTGAGGAATCGCATACGATTGAAGACGTATATGAACCATATCTGCTGCAAATTGGATTTATCCAAAGAACGCCGCGTGGAAGGATCGTGACACCGGCCGTTTATCATCATTTCCAAATGGAGGCTCCCCGATATGACTGAATTTCCTAAGATCATTATGATTCTTGGTGCTGTTTTGTTTATCATCGGAGCAGTTTTACATTTTGTCGGCAAGCTGCCGGGAGATATCTTTGTGAAAAAAAGAAATGTCACGTTTTTCTTCCCGGTTGTCACTTGTATTATCATAAGTGTGGTATTATCAATTTTGCTTAATCTTTTCGGCAGAATGAAATAACAAAAGACTAGAATAAAGGTGAAGTTATCATGAAAGTCGATTTATTTGATTTTGAACTACCAGAACGTTTAATTGCACAAGTACCGTTGGAGCAGCGCGATGCTTCAAGGCTGATGGTGCTTGATAAACATACAGGAGAGCTGACTGACAGCTCGTTTAAACACATTATCAGCTTCTTTAACGAAGGAGATTGTCTTGTGCTGAACAATACCCGTGTACTGCCTGCGCGGTTATTCGGCACAAAAGAGGATACCGGTGCGAAAGTGGAGCTTCTTTTGCTGAAACAAGAAACCGGCGATAAATGGGAAACACTTGCCAAACCGGCGAAACGGGTGAAAAAAGGAACCGTTGTCACATTTGGAGACGGAAGATTGAAGGCAGTTTGCACGGAAGAGCTTGAGCACGGCGGCAGAAAAATGGAGTTTCAATATGACGGTATTTTCTACGAGGTGCTGGAATCCCTTGGAGAGATGCCGCTTCCGCCATATATCAAAGAACAGCTTGATGACAAAGAGCGCTACCAGACCGTGTATTCAAAAGAAATCGGCTCTGCCGCTGCGCCTACAGCAGGCCTTCACTTCACGGAAGAAATCTTACAGCAGCTGAAAGATAAAGGCGTGCAAATTGAGTTCATCACACTCCACGTTGGCCTTGGAACATTTCGCCCTGTGAGTGCCGATGAAGTGGAAGAGCATAATATGCATGCAGAGTTTTATCAAATGTCGGAAGAAACGGCTGCGGCTTTAAACAAAGTAAGAGAAAATGGCGGCAGGATTATTTCTGTCGGCACGACCTCGACACGCACGCTTGAAACGATTGCCGGAGAACATGACGGGCAATTTAAAGCATCGAGCGGCTGGACATCTATTTTTATTTATCCGGGCTATGAATTTAAAGCCATTGACGGAATGATTACAAACTTCCATTTGCCGAAATCATCATTGATTATGCTGGTCAGCGCACTTGCCGGAAGAGAAAACATTCTGCGTGCCTATAACCATGCGGTGGAAGAGGAATACCGTTTCTTCAGCTTCGGAGACGCGATGCTGATTATCTAAATTGAGAACAGGAGGCCTCATTAAAAGTGGCTGAACAACCAATACGCTATGAATTTATAAAAGAATGCAAACAAACAGGAGCGCGGCTGGGCAAAGTGCATACGCCTCACGGCTCCTTTGAAACGCCGGTTTTTATGCCGGTCGGCACACTGGCGACAGTCAAAACAATGGCGCCTGAAGAGCTGAAAGCAATGGATGCGGGCATCATCTTAAGCAATACCTATCACCTATGGCTGCGTCCGGGTCACGATATTGTCAAAGAAGCGGGCGGGCTTCATAAGTTTATGAACTGGGACCGCGCAATTTTAACAGATTCAGGCGGTTTTCAGGTCTTTTCTTTAAGCAAGTTTCGTAATATAGAGGAAGAGGGCGTCCATTTTCGCAACCACCTAAATGGGGACAAGCTGTTTTTATCTCCGGAAAAAGCGATGGAGATCCAAAACGCACTCGGCTCCGATATTATGATGGCGTTTGACGAATGCCCGCCATACCCGGCAGAGTACGATTACATGAAGCGTTCAGTTGAGCGGACAAGCCGCTGGGCGGAACGCTGTCTGAATGCACACAATCGTCAGGATGAACAAGGGCTGTTTGGTATTGTCCAAGGCGGAGAATATGAAGATCTGCGCACACAAAGTGCGAAGGACTTGATTTCCCTTGATTTTCCGGGATATGCTATAGGCGGATTGTCTGTCGGTGAACCGAAGGATGTGATGAACCGTGTACTCGAGTTTACAACACCGCTCTTGCCGAAGGATAAACCGAGATATCTGATGGGAGTCGGTTCTCCGGACGCGCTGATCGACGGAGCAATCCGCGGGGTCGATATGTTTGACTGTGTGCTGCCTACTCGGATTGCAAGAAACGGCACAGTGTTTACAGCTGAAGGACGACTCAATATGAAAAATGCGAAATTCGAAAGAGACTTCCGTCCGATTGATGAAGAGTGTGATTGCTATACATGTAAAAACTACACTCGCGCGTATATTAGGCACTTGATTCGCTGCAATGAAACATTTGGCCTTCGATTAACAACTTACCATAACCTTCATTTTCTGTTACACTTAATGGAGCAGGTAAGACAGGCTATTCGCGAGGATCGTCTGGGTGATTTCAGAGAAGAGTTCTTTGAGCGTTACGGCTACAACAAGCCAAATGCGAAAAGCTTCTGAATAAACAATAACAGGCTTACAGAAAGGGGTGAAAATGATGACTGGCACTTTAGGCACATTGGTTCCTATTATTTTAATGTTTGCGGTCCTTTACTTCTTGCTGATTCGTCCTCAGCAAAAGCAGCAAAAGGCTGTACGCCAAATGCAGGAGGAACTGAAAAAAGGCGATTCAGTAGTGACAATCGGGGGATTGCACGGTACTGTTGACTCTATCGATGAGAGCAAAGTCGTAATTAAGACTGGTGAAAACACACGTCTTACGTTCGACCGTCGCGCGATCAGAGAAGTTTCTGCTGCTGAATAACAGCAGGAGCTATACATAGCAAACAAAAAAAGAGCGGGTGAGCCCGCTCTTTTTTATGTGGAAGACCTGTTTCCCCTCATGTTCACACCGAAAATCCCGCCCAGCATGCACACCCCTAAAAACCCCAGATGGAAGAGCAGCTGTTCTGCCGTAAATGTCTTTCCGAATCCTAAATACTGAAACAATAAGATAATCAGAGAAAAACTTAAGGCGGTCAATGCGCCAATCATCCAGCCTCTTTCCTTGCCTTTCCCGCCTGAAATGAATCCGCCGATAAATAAAGAGAGAAATGAGATAGCGGTGATCAGCCAGTTAAATGATGACTCTTCCAGCGAGGTTGCGGTCAATAAAAGTGAAACCGCTAAGCTTGTCAGGAGCATGGCTGAAAATATGGCGATTAAGCCGTAAAGAATGCCTTTTCCAACTTGTTTCGTTTCCTCCATGATTGTCTCCTCTCTGCCTGTATTAAAAGGCTTCTGTTCTTTTTGTGCAAAACCGTCAGACATGCTGATGGCTCGTCTTTGTAAAAATGTATTCCCTTAACCCTTGAATTAGACGTAAAAGCTTTATGAAATACAATCGGTTTTTCTTACATAAATTGTTCGTTTTGTTGCATCCTATGATGAGTCGGAGGTGCATGATGGAAGAGCTTCTCACTATTGCGTTTCGCACAATCGTATTGTATTTTGTGATACTGATCATTTTTCGTTTTATGGGCAAACGGGAGATCGGGGAGCTTAGCATTTTAGACCTCGTTGTCTTTATCATGATGGCTGAAATTGCCGTTTTGGCCATAGAAAACGTAGAAGATCATTTATTTCACACCATTTTGCCAATGCTTGTATTAATGGTTATTCAAGTGACATTCGCATACTTATCTTTAAAAAACCGAAAAGTCCGCCAGCTTCTTGACGGCAAGCCGACCATAATTATTAAATATGGGAAAATTGACGAAGACGCCATGAGATCACAGCGGTATAATTTTGATGATTTAATGGTTCAGCTCAGAGAAAATAGTATCGACAGAGTAGCTGATGTATCATTTGCCATTTTAGAACCGTCGGGCAAACTGACTATTGTAAAGAAAGAAAATAGCGGAGAGCATCGGCAGCTCGACTTGCCGCTCATCCTTGACGGCTCCATTCAAACTGAAAACCTGTCCAGAATCGGTAAAGATAAACAATGGCTGCTTGAAAATTTGCAAAAACACGGATACACAAACCCTTCTGATATTTCATTTTGCTCGTTTACAGACGGAGAATTATATATTGATGAAAAAGATGGGCACCGTACGTGACCATTATCGGATGATCAAACGTCCGATAATGGGAATGCGGCGAAGCTCATCTTTTTTAATTAAACGGAAAACGAGCAGGAGGGCAATGTAAATAGCAGCGCTCACCGCAATCCATCCGGTGAGGTTCACAGCCTCAGATGCTCCAAAATGAATATATTGTTTGATGGCGGAGCTGATGAATCCGCAAATCACAATAACAGCGAAGCTGAGTGCGTATTCCTTAATTTTGATGCTGATCGGCAGCACTTTGCTTACGGTTGCTGCATGCAATAGCGTGACGAGCACCATGCCTGTGACAATGGCTAATGCCGCCCCCATAATGCCAAGAGACGGCCTTGTGGCAAGGACAAAAATAAGGCCTGTTTTGACAAGCGCTCCGATTAAGCTGTTCATCATCGCAGCTCCTGCCAAATTAAGCGCCTGCAGCACAGCTTGAAGTGGGCCTTGGAAATAATAAAGCAGAAAAAACGGGGCCATCACTTTTATAAATACAGCTGCGCTTGAGGAACCGTACATCACTCTCATCAGCTCATCCGCAAATACAAATAAAATAACAACTGAAATGCCTCCGCTGAGCAGACAGAGACGCATCGCCTGTTCCAAGCGGTATTCCACCACCTGCAATTTTTTCTGCTCCATTCCTTCACTGATCGCAGGAACAAGCGCGGTCGACAAAGAATATGTAATAAAGCTGGGCAGAGTCAGCAGAGTCATAGCAAAGCCGGTCAGTTCACCGTATTGCTTTGTTGCGGAAATTGTCGCCACACCTGCAATGGCAAGGCTTTGAGCGACGACAATCGGCTCGAAAAACCAAGAGAGGTTTCCGATAAAGCGGCTCCCGGTAGTTGGAAGGGATACGCTCATTAATTGGGTAAAGGTTTGTTTTCCATTTTTAATTGACTGGAAAAAATGCTTTCTGATTTTAATTGTTTTTTTATACTTAAAGCAAACAAATAAATAAAGAAGTGATGCCAGCTCACCTGCCACTGAGGAAAGCATTGCCCCCGCTGCAGCATATTCAATTCCGTAAGGGAGAAAAATCGTCGTGCAGACAGCCACGAGTGAAATACGGACGACCTGTTCAAGGACTTGTGACATTGCGAGCGGGTTCATATTCTGTTTTCCTTGAAAGTACCCCCTCAGCACACTCGATATAGCAATAATCGGCACAACCGGCGTAATGGCCAGAAGCGGGTACAGTGTTCGTTTATCTGTCAGCATCGTTTCAGCCATAACCGGGGCGAAAAACAGAAACAGCGGTGTAAAGATGAGGCTGAGCACTCCCGTGATGGTCAGAGACATGACTAAAATGTTTTTCGTTTTTTGATGATCTCCGCGCGCACTGGCTTCAGCGACAAGCTTGCTGATCGCGACCGGCAGACCGAACTGAGTTAATGTAGTGGCCAAGAAAAAGGTAGGCGCCGCCATCATGTAAAGCCCGACCCCTTCTTCACCGATAAAACGGGCGATAACCACCCGGTTGACAAACCCGAGCATTCTTGTAACCATCCCTGCTGCGATAAGAATAAGAGTGCCCTTTAAAAACGTCTGTTTCGCCATTTTTACCCCCTGCCTTCTCAAACTACCTGGAATCATATACAATAAAGATATGCGTATATATCGTCCAAGCATGACAAGTCTTCATGAAAAACAATAAAAAAGGAGCGTGGAATTCATGGAGAAGCATCCCGCCGATCTATATAAAGACCACGTCAGGCCGTTTCTTTACAGCAAACTGGAAGAGTTTAAGATTCTCGGGTATGATGATGTTGAACTTGAAAGTTTGTGGTCATACTTAACAGATAAGAAGTGGAAAAAGAAAACGGAACTGAATATTTATGAACTGGCGAGTGATATTTTATCAGTGAAAATTGGCGAATTTATGAATTATGCAACCGTTGAGTCATTCAAAACGTCTAATTGGCTGGGCAGTGAAGAAGGACAGGAAGCATTGGAAGAACTGCTGAGATAGCAGATTGATTCGCACAGGTTTAAGGGAGGATATACATAATGAAAAAAGGACGCTTGATTGCGTTTTTCCTTTTCGTTTTATTGATCGGCACGGGCTTGGGCTACTTTACGAAGCCTGCCGCTAACAATATTACGTTAGGATTGGATTTGCAAGGCGGATTTGAGGTGCTGTATGATGTACAGCCTGTAAAAAAAGGTGACAAAATCACAAAAGACGTTCTGGTCAGCACAGTAGAGGCGTTGAACCGCCGGGCCAATGTTCTTGGTGTCAGCGAACCGAACATCCAAATTGAAGGGAATAACCGGATTCGCGTTCAGCTCGCTGGGGTGACAAACCAAAACAGAGCGCGTGAAATTCTGGCAACTGAAGCGCAGCTTTCTTTCAGAGATACGAATGACAAAGAATTGTTGAATGGCTCCGACCTCGTCGAAAACGGAGCTAAACAAACATATGACGCCAAAACAAATGAACCGATTGTCAGCATTAAACTGAAAGATGCTGATAAATTCGGCGAAGTGACCAAAAAGGTTATGAAAATGGCGCCAAATAACCAGCTTGTCATTTGGATGGATTATGAAAAAGGGGATTCCTTTAAAAAAGAGGTTCAAAAAGAGCACCCTAAATACGTATCAGCTCCAAATGTAAGTCAAGAATTAAACACAACAGACGTTACAATAGAAGGGAAATTTACGGTTCAAGAAGCGAAAGATCTAGCAAGCATTTTAAACGCAGGTGCACTTCCTGTGAAACTGACTGAAAAGTATTCGACATCAGTAGGCGCACAATTTGGACAGCAGGCTCTCCATGATACGGTGTTTGCCGGTATTGTCGGTATCGCAATTATTTTCTTATTTATGCTTTTCTATTACCGTCTGCCGGGATTTATCGCGGTGATTACGCTATCCGTTTATATCTACATTACACTCCAGGTCTTTGATTGGATGAATGCTGTACTTACGCTTCCGGGGATTGCCGCGCTCATTCTAGGGGTAGGGATGGCGGTTGACGCCAACATCATCACCTATGAGCGGATTAAAGAAGAGCTTAAGCTAGGCAAGTCAGTCCGCTCTGCCTTCCGTTCAGGAAACAGACGGTCTTTTGCAACAATTTTTGACGCGAATATTACAACGATTATTGCCGCGGTTGTGCTCTTTATCTTTGGGACAAGCTCTGTTAAAGGGTTTGCGACAATGCTGATCCTGTCGATTTTGACAAGCTTTATTACTGCTGTTTTCTTATCAAGATTTCTTCTCGCTCTCCTTGTTGAAAGCAGATGGCTTGATCGGAAAAAAGGCTGGTTTGGTGTTAATAAGAAGCATATTATGGATATTCAGGATACGGACGAAAATACAGAGCCGCATACGCCGTTCCAAAAATGGGATTTCACGAGTAAACGCAAATATTTCTTTATTTTCTCCAGTGCGGTCACGATTGCCGGGATTATTATCCTGCTTGTGTTTAAGCTGAATCTTGGCATTGACTTCGCAAGCGGTGCACGGATTGAAGTGCAAAGTGACCATAAGCTGACGACAGAGCAAGTTGAGAAGGATTTTGAATCTCTGGGTATGGACCCTGATACTGTTGTTCTGTCAGGTGAAAAGAGCAATGTCGGTGTTGCCCGTTTTGTTGGAGTGCCTGATAAAGAAACGATTGCCAAAGTAAAAACGTACTTTAAAGACAAATACGGGACAGAGCCGAATGTCAGCACAGTTTCACCGACAGTCGGTAAAGAGCTGGCGAGAAACGCGCTGTACGCAGTTGCTATAGCTTCTATTGGCATCATCATTTACGTTTCAATCCGGTTCGAATACAAAATGGCGATTGCCGCAATCGCTTCACTGCTATATGACGCATTCTTCATCGTCACGTTCTTCAGTATTACAAGGCTGGAGGTTGATGTTACGTTCATCGCAGCCGTCTTGACGATTATCGGGTATTCGATTAACGATACAATTGTTACATTTGACAGGATTCGTGAGCATATGAAAAAGCGCAAGCCGAAAACATTTGCCGACCTGAACCATATTGTAAACCTAAGCCTGCAGCAAACCTTTACACGTTCAATTAACACGGTATTAACTGTTTTAATTGTTGTTGTGGCATTGCTGATCTTTGGAGCATCTTCTATTTCTAACTTCTCAATTGCTTTATTGATCGGGCTGTTAACAGGCGTTTATTCCTCTCTCTACATTGCCGCACAGATTTGGCTTGTATGGAAAGGGAAAGAATTGAAAAAAGATCCGGCGCAATAAAAAAACAGGCTGTCCTCTGCGGGACAGCCTGTTTTTTGAAGTTTCATTGAACTTAAAATAGACATTTGCTATAATGACATACGCTTACATTTAAACATATATATGGTGTTAAACGTGTTTGTGACTGGTTTTCAGATATGTAGGAGGGTTTTATATGAGGGTTCGCGAATCAGAGCTGCCGGGCATAGGACAAAAAGTTGAAATGGTTACTAGAAATCGTGATAAAATTTCAATTATCATTCATCATGACGGACGGAGAGAGCTTTACTATTTTGACGAAAACGACCATGAAGAATGTGTTGCCTCCGTGCAGTTTGATGACGCTGAAGCAAGGCAAATTTCTGCAATTCTTGGCGGAATGGCATATAAACCGAAAGCAATAGAACAGGTCGAGTCAGCCCTTGATGATTTAATGATAGAGTGGTGTAAAGCAGAGGCGGGAGCGCCTGCCATTCATCAGACGATTGGTGATTTGGATGTGGGGCAGGAATATCATGTGACGGTCATTGCAATTATTAAGAAGAATCAGGATAAACAACTAAATCCGAGCTCTGAAACAGTCATTGATGAAGGCGATACACTTGTCATGTCCGGTGAGGGAAACGGACTGAAGAGGCTGATCCGGGAAAAATTGACCGCAAACATGGCTTAACACTAGGTTAAGCCATGTTTAAAACCAGTCTTGATAGGGAAAGTTACCTCAATAAGAAGTTTGGGGGAAAGAGAATGAATAAACAATGGACCATTATTTTCGCACTTATTTTTACCTTAATCGTAGCTATTTTTGCAGTCATTAACGTTCGATCCGTAGAAGTTGATTACCTGTTTGGCAGGTCAGAGTGGCCGCTCATTCTTGTTATTTTAGGCTCGGTTTTAATGGGAGCGCTCATCGTATTTTCTGTCGGCATTTTTCAAGTGATGAAATTAAAGCGGGAAATCAAAACGCTGCGGAAAGAAAATAGAACTGCAATACATAAACAAGAGGATACCCATCTAGCTGATCAGACCGACACACAGGATGCTTCAGCCATGATTGAGAAAAAAGACTAGTTTTCGAATATTATTTGAAACCCCTCAGCCTGCTCTAGTATAATAGGGTGGTTGAGGGGTGAATTTATGTTAGCGTCAAAAATGCGATGGGAAATCCAGCGACCAGATCAGGATAAGGTCAAATCACTCACAGAACAATTGCATATAACACCTCTTGTTGCGTCCCTGCTTGTAAAAAGAGGCTTTGATACGGCAGAAAGCGCGAGGCTGTTTTTACATACAAAGGATGCCGATTTTTATGATCCTTTTGAAATGAAAGGCATGAGAGAAGCGGCAGATCGAATAAAACAGGCGATTTCACAACAAGAACAGATTATGATATATGGCGATTATGACGCCGATGGGGTTACCAGTACGTCAGTGATGCTTCACACGCTGCAAAAACTATCGGCTCAAGTTGATTTTTATATACCTGACCGTTTTAAAGAAGGCTATGGACCTAATGAACAGGCGTTTCGTGCGATTAAAGAACGGGGCTTCTCTTTGATCATTACGGTTGATACAGGAATTGCCGCTGTGCATGAAGCGAAGGTGGCGAAAGAACTCGGGCTGGATGTCATCATTACAGATCATCACGAACCGGGACCGGAGCTTCCGGATGTCCATGCGATCGTCCACCCGAAGCAGCCGGGCTGCACTTACCCGTTTAAAGAGCTTGCAGGGGTCGGAGTCGCGTTTAAGCTGGCCCATGCTTTATTGGGTGAACTTCCGGATGAACTGCTTGACCTGGCGGCAATCGGCACCATTGCTGATCTTGTCCCGCTGCATGACGAAAACAGATTAATTGCAACACTAGGACTTGAAAGGCTCCGGCGGACAAACCGGCTCGGCTTAAAAGAACTGATTAAGCTGTCAGGCGGAGACATCGGAGAAGCGAACGAAGAAACTGTCGGATTCCAGCTCGCACCAAGGCTGAATGCCGTCGGAAGAATCGAACAGGCGGACCCAGCTGTTCATTTGCTCATGTCAGAGGATTCGTTTGAAGCGGAAGAGCTTGCCGCAGAAATTGACCAGCTGAACAAAGAACGCCAAAAAATGGTCAGCAAAATGACGGATGAAGCGATTGAAATGGTTGAACGGCAAGGGCTCGATCAAACTGCAATTGTCGTGGCAAAAGCCGGATGGAACCCGGGAGTCGTCGGGATTGTGGCTTCAAAGCTTGTGGACCGTTTCTATCGCCCTGCTATTGTGCTTGGCATTGATGAAGAAAAGGGGATCGCTAAAGGTTCGGCCCGAAGCATCAGGGGATTTAATTTATTTGAGAGTCTTTCTGAATGCAGAGATATTCTTCCTCATTTCGGCGGCCATCCAATGGCAGCGGGGATGACGCTGAAAGCCGAGGATGTGCCTGATTTGCGAAGCAGGCTGAATGAAATAGCGGACAATACGCTTACGGAAGAGGATTTTATTCCTGTACAGGAAGTCGACCTTGTCTGCGGCGTCGAGGACATTACAGTTGAAAGCATCACAGAAATGAACATGCTGTCCCCTTTTGGCATGCTGAACCCGAAACCGCACGTTCTCGTAGAAAACGCAGTACTGGAAGATGTCCGCAAGATAGGCGCAAATAAAACTCATGTCAAAATGACGATCAAAAATGAGTCGTCTCAGCTTGATTGCGTCGGTTTTAATAAAGGTGAACTCGAAGAAGGCATCGTACCGGGATCGAGAATTTCCATTGTCGGTGAGATGTCAATCAACGAATGGAACAATCGGAAAAAACCGCAGCTTATGATAAAGGACGCCGCTGTTTCTGAATGGCAGCTGTTTGATTTAAGGGGAAAACGGACGTGGGAAGACACAGTTTCCACCCTTCCATCTGCTAAACGGGCCATTGTCTCTTTCAAAGAAGACTCAACAACACTTCTTCAAACTGAAGGACTTCGTCAAGAAGTGCAGGTCATCAGCTCAGAAGATCAAGCAAAGGCGTTTGACCTCGATGGTGCATATATTGTATTACTGGATCCGCCGCCTTCGTTGGACATGCTCGCACGTTTGCTGGAAGGAAAGGCGCCTGAGCGGATATATTTTATTTTTCTCAATCATGAGGACCACTTTTTATCAACTTTTCCCGCAAGAGACCACTTTAAATGGTATTATGCGTTCTTGCTGAAAAGAGGCGCTTTTGATGTGAAAACACACGGTTCAGAGCTTGCAAAACATAAAGGCTGGTCCGTTGAAACAATCAATTTCATGACAAAGGTGTTTTTTGATCTCGGTTTTGTTAAAATAGAGAATGGTGTGCTGTCTGTTGTGAGCGGAGCAAAAAAACGTGACTTAACAGACTCACAAACATATCAGGCGAAACAGCAGCTGATGGAACTGGATCAAAAGCTGAATTATTCTTCTGCTGAAGAGCTGAAGGAATGGCTGAATAAGCTGATGAAACAAGATTCAGAGGCTTATGAAAGTACGAGGAGGACATAAAACAGATGGATTTAAAACAATACGTAACAATTGTACCGGATTACCCGAAAGAGGGCGTGCAATTTAAAGATATTACGACACTGATGGATAAAGGCGATGTATACCGCTATGCCACAGATCAAATTGTTGAATATGCGAAAGAAAAGCAAATCGATTTGGTCGTTGGCCCTGAAGCGCGCGGCTTTATTATCGGCTGTCCTGTTGCTTACGCGCTTGGCGTAGGTTTTGCGCCGGTCCGCAAAGAAGGCAAATTGCCTCGTGAAGTAATCAAAGTGGATTATGGCTTGGAATACGGAAAAGACGTATTAACGATCCACAAAGATGCGATTAAGCCTGGTCAGCGTGTGCTTATTACAGATGACCTGCTTGCGACAGGCGGCACAATTGAAGCGACGATCAAACTTGTTGAAGAGCTTGGCGGCGTTGTTGCTGGTATCGCTTTCTTAATCGAGCTTTCTTACCTTGACGGCAGAGATAAGCTGGAAAATTACGACATCTTAACATTGATGAAATACTAAGGATAATCGCATAACGAAAAAGCACTCCATGTCAGGGTGCTTTTTTCCTATTGTTTTGCATTTATTTTATATAATATTTGGCTAATTGAACTTCTGCTCTTTACATCTTTCGTTTTTTTCTTGATAATAAACTACAATACAGTTTACATTCTAAAAAAGGTGATTCCATGGCGAACGAACAAGTATTGACTGCCGAGCAAGTTATTGATAAAGCGCGCAGCTATCTATCTGATGAGCATATCGCATTTGTCGAAAAAGCATATCTGTACGCTGAAGATGCTCATCGCGAGCAATACCGCAAATCGGGCGAGCCATATATTATTCATCCGATTCAGGTTGCGGGGATACTCGTCGATCTTGAAATGGACCCTTCCACAATCGCGGGCGGATTTTTGCACGATGTCGTGGAAGATACAGATGTGACGCTCGATGACCTGAAAGAAGCATTTTCCGAAGAAGTGGCAATGCTTGTAGACGGCGTAACGAAACTCGGCAAAATTAAATATAAATCTCAAGAGGAACAGCAGGCGGAAAATCATCGCAAAATGTTTGTCGCTATGGCTCAAGATATCAGGGTCATATTGATCAAGCTGGCGGATCGTCTTCACAATATGCGGACACTGAAACATCTGCCTCAGGAAAAACAGCGGAGAATCTCCAATGAAACGCTGGAAATTTTTGCTCCTTTGGCGCATCGTCTCGGGATCTCAAAAATTAAATGGGAATTGGAAGATACGGCGCTCCGTTATTTGAATCCTCAGCAATATTACAGAATTGTCAACCTCATGAAGAAGAAACGTGCAGAACGTGAGCTTTATGTCGATGAGGTTGTCAATGAAGTGAAGAAACGTGTCGAAGAAGTGAATATCAAGGCTGACTTCTCGGGACGTCCGAAACATATTTACAGCATCTATCGAAAAATGGTGCTGCAAAATAAGCAATTCAATGAAATTTACGATTTGCTGGCTGTCCGTATTCTTGTGAATAGCATAAAGGACTGCTATGCGGTGCTCGGCATCATTCACACATGCTGGAAACCGATGCCCGGCAGATTCAAAGATTATATTGCAATGCCGAAGCCAAATATGTATCAATCGCTTCATACAACGGTTATTGGGCCTAAAGGCGATCCGCTGGAAGTGCAGATCCGCACCTTTGAAATGCATGAAATAGCGGAATACGGGGTTGCGGCTCACTGGGCTTATAAAGAAGGGAAAGCAGCCAATGAAGGTGCAACCTTTGAGAAAAAGCTTTCTTGGTTCCGTGAAATTTTAGAATTTCAAAATGAATCGACAGATGCAGAAGAATTTATGGAATCGCTCAAAATTGATTTGTTCTCTGACATGGTGTATGTCTTTACGCCAAAAGGAGATGTAATCGAGCTTCCGTCCGGTTCTGTTCCGATTGATTTTTCTTACCGGATTCACTCTGAGATCGGCAATAAAACAATCGGTGCCAAAGTAAACGGAAAAATGGTTACGCTTGACCATAAGCTTAGGACAGGTGATATCGTTGAAATTCTCACCTCTAAGCATTCCTACGGTCCGAGCCAGGATTGGGTGAAGCTTGCCCAAACATCCCAAGCGAAGCATAAAATCCGTCAATTCTTTAAGAAACAGCGGCGTGAAGAAAATGTCGAAAAAGGCCGTGAACTGGTCGAAAAAGAAATAAAAAACCTGGATTTTGAATTGAAGGATGTTTTAACGCCGGAGAATATTCAAAAGGTTGCTGACAAATTTAATTTCTCAAATGAAGAAGATATGTACGCAGCGGTCGGTTACAACGGCATTACAGCTCTGCAAGTGGCAAACCGCTTAACAGAAAAAGAGAGAAAACAGCGCGATCAGGAAGAACAGGAAAAGATCGTTCAGGAAGTCACTGGGGAACCTAAGCCATACCCTCAAGGAAGAAAACGGGAAGCTGGTGTTCGCGTCAAGGGCATCGACAACCTCCTTGTCCGTTTATCAAAATGCTGCAATCCTGTGCCGGGTGACGATATTGTCGGCTTTATCACAAAAGGCAGAGGGGTTTCGGTCCATCGCGAAGACTGTCCGAATGTCAAAACGAATGAAGCCCAAGAGCGGCTGATCCCGGTAGAGTGGGAACATGAGTCACAGGTTCAAAAGCGCAAGGAATACAATGTTGAGATAGAGATTCTTGGGTATGACCGTCGCGGATTGCTGAACGAGGTACTCCAGGCAGTGAATGAAACGAAAACAAATATTTCATCTGTCTCTGGCAAATCGGATCGCAATAAAGTGGCAACCATTCATATGGCGATTTTTATTCAGAACATCAATCACTTGCACAAAGTCGTCGAGCGTATTAAACAGATTAGAGATATCTACTCTGTGCGCCGCGTCATGAACTAAAGGGGTTAGAAAATGAGATTAGTTGTTCAGCGAGTAACAGAAGCAAGCGTTACAGTGGACGAAGAGGTCGTCGGCCAAATTGGACAAGGCCTCATGGTGCTGGTCGGCATCACTCACGATGACACAGAAGAGGATGCAGCTTATTTAGCCGATAAAGTTGTCCATCTCCGTATTTTCGATGACAGTGAAGGAAAAATGAATCTGTCTCTTTTAGATATAGGAGGAGAGATTTTATCCGTCTCACAGTTTACGCTTTATGGAGATACGAAAAAAGGGCGCCGGCCGAACTACATGAACGCGGCCAAACCTGATAAAGCTTTAGGTCTTTATGAAAAATGGAATGACCTGCTTCGTGAAAAAGGAATCAAAGTAGAGACCGGAACGTTTGGAGCCATGATGGATGTTCAGCTTACAAACTCCGGACCGGTCACGCTTATGATGGATTCAAAATAAAAAAGCTGCCAAGAGGCAGCTTTTTTTATTGGAAGTACTTCTCTAATCCGCTTTCGATCCCATCTGTTACTTTTTCTTGGTATGAATTGCTATGTACAACGGCTTCTTCCTGCGGATGGCTTACATATCCCAGCTCATACAGCATAGCGGGCTGTCTGTTTTCCCGGAGCACATAATAATCCCCGAATAATACGCCGCGATCTGGAATGGAAGACCGCTTTACCACTTCAGAGTGTACATCTGATGCGAGTTCCTGATCTTTGGCAGGGCTGTAGTAGTATGCAGTACTGCCTCTTGTAGAGGTATCCGCATAGCTGTCATAGTGAATGCTGATAAAGGCGTCAGCGTTGCGATAGTGAGACGTGGAGACCCGTGACTGCAGGCTGACAAAGGTATCATCCTGGCGTGTCACATACACATCTGCCCCAGCCGATCTAAGTTTGCTGGCGAGCAGTTTTGCCGTTTTGATCGTCAGGTTTTTCTCGAATTTCCCCGAATACCCAATCGTTCCGCTGTCTTTTCCTCCGTGTCCCGGGTCAACAATAATCGTTTTATTGTTTAGAGAGCCGTTTCCAGACGGGGAATCAGAGACTGGCGGTTCACCTGCTTCTTCTGCGCTTTTAGATGTTTGGACCACCCAATTGGCTACATAAGCAGTCTGCCCGTTATCAAGTTTGATTTCATACCAGCTTCCCTTTGAACCGGTAATGGGGTATGAATCTCCTTTGGCAGCACGCTCAACGATCGGAGCTGATGTTGAGGCATCGCTTCTTAAATTCGTTCCTCCGTACATAATATAGGCTTTTTTAGCGGGGGACGAACTGCCTGCATTTGCTGAATTCTCAGCTGGTTCAGAATCAGTCAAAAGGTAATGGCTTGCAACCCAGCCTTTCAGCCCATTCACCTCAATGTGAGCCCAGCCATTTTTCTCGTTGAGAACCGTCAGTTTCGTTCCGCGGTCAAGTTTTGTTATAATTGCCGCGTTATGTGAGGCGGAGGCTCTTACATTTAGTGAAGAAACACCGACTGTGCCCGTCGTTGACGTACCGGAATCCTCAGTTTGGTCACTCTCATTAGATGCTGAACTGCTGCCTCCTGACGTAACATACTCAGATGACACCCATCCGGTGGCATTTTGATAGGATATTTTGACCCAGCCCGAATCTTTATCAATGACAGATGCTCGGCTGCCTTGAGGGAATTTGCCGATGACTTCGTATGAAGTACCCGGGCCGGTTCTCATCCGCAGATCGGGGTCTGTTGATGTCACAGTGTCACTGCTTCCTGAAGAGCTTGTGCTGGCCTGGTCTTCCTTTGTAATTAGCCAGGAGACTACCCAGCCCTTTTCTCCGGAACCCAGCTGGATCTGCACCCAGTCTCCATCTTCCTTTAAAATGGGATAGTGTTCTCCCTTTTTTACTTCCGCTGTAATGCCGTAGCTAAGCCCCGGACCGCTTCTGACATTCATTTCATCTGTTGCGATGACTGCTTCTCCTTGAGCGGCTGTAACGGATGAAAATGTCGGGAAAAGTGCTCCGGTGAAAATAATACATACAATAAGGACAAAGTATTTCTTGCTCATTGTGTCCTCCTTTCTGATGATCATTAAAAAAGCATTCTTGTTTAATATCGTAAAGTCCTTTCTGATTTTTAAATAAAAATAAAATGATTTGTTTATACTAAGCGTAAATACAATCAAAAAGGTGTGCAAATCATGAAATATCATCCAAAAATGGGACGGGCATTTCAAGACGGTGAAGCAAATCTGCATTACAGCGATCACGCAGATCCCGATACGACTGGTTATCTTACAGAAACAGCATCTGAATTTGGCCTTATGTCAAAAGAAGCAGCGCTAAGGAAAAACAACCGGAATAAAGCTTGACAGAGAACCCCAATCCCATTATTATAATAGAAATTGAGTACATAGCAAATGATGAAAGATTTGAACCAATAATGGAGAAGAGTAGGTCAGATTGCATGGCTAGAGAGGAACCCGCCCCAGGCTGAAAGCGGATCCCATTGCGTCTTTCTCGAAACAACACTCCGGAGGTTTCCTGCTGAACGCGTGAATAACGTCATTAGGCAGTGAACGTGAACCTGCGTTAAAGGATCGAGCGGGAATATGAACATATTCCAACTAGGGTGGCACCACGGGTATAACTCTCGTCCCTACTATCATGTATAGTAGGGGCGGGAGTTTTTTTCATTTTCATCATGAACGACAATTGTATATTTTAAAAGGAATACATAAGGAGGTCTACTTATGGGATATAACATTCCAAGAGGAACACAGGATATTCTGCCTGGAGAATCAGATCGCTGGCAGTTTGTTGAACAAATTATGAGAGACACTTGCCGCACTTATCAATATAAAGAAATTCGCACACCGATTTTTGAGCATACAGAACTGTTTGCCAGAGGCGTCGGAGAATCAACAGATATCGTACAAAAAGAAATGTATACCTTCGAGGACCGCAAAGGCAGAAGCCTGACGCTTCGTCCGGAGGGAACAGCTGCTGCGGTTCGCGCTTTTAATGAAAACAAGCTGTTCGCAAATCCTGTACAGCCGACAAAGCTTTATTATGTAGGGCCGATGTTCCGTTATGAACGTCCGCAGACGGGCCGTTACCGCCAGTTTTATCAGTTTGGAATTGAAGCGATTGGCTCGAAAGACCCAGCAATTGACGCTGAAGTGATGGCGCTTGCGATGAGTATTTATGAAAAAGCAGGTTTAGAAAACGTTAAGCTTGTCATAAACAGCCTCGGCGATCAAGCTAGCCGCAAAAGCTACAGAGAAGCGCTCGTGAAACACTTCGAGCCCCGCATCGAAGAATTTTGTTCAGACTGCCAGTCCCGGCTGCATACAAATCCGCTTAGAATTTTGGACTGCAAAAAAGACCGTGATCATGAGCTGATGAAATCGGCACCTTCCATTTTGACATATTTGAATGAAGAATCAGCCGCTTATTTTGAGAAAGTGAAACAATACTTAAACGATCTTGGCATTTCGTATGAAATTGATCCAAACCTTGTCAGGGGGCTGGATTATTACAATCACACCGCATTTGAAATTATGAGCAATGCGGAGGGCTTTGGCGCGATTACGACACTTGCCGGCGGCGGACGCTACGACGGACTTGTCGAACAGATCGGCGGACCTGAAGCGCCGGGTATCGGATTTGCGATGAGCATCGAACGCCTGCTTGCTGCAATTGACGCTGAAAAAAAAGAGCTGCCTGTTGATCAGGGAATCGACTGCTATATCGTCACACTCGGCGAAAAAGCCAAAGATTATTCTGTTTCATTGGTGTACAAACTGAGAGAAGCAGGCATTTCCAGTGAAATCGATTATGAAAATAAGAAAATGAAAGGCCAGTTTAAAACAGCTGACCGCCTGAATGCGAGATTTATTGCGATTTTGGGTGAAGATGAACTTACCCAAAACAAAATCAATGTTAAGGATGCACAGACGGGCGAACAGATTGAAGTGGCACTAGATGAATTTATACATGTGATGAAGGCAAACCAAAAGGGATAAGGAGTGAAACGCATTGTTTGGAAGAACATATTATTGCGGTGATATAACTGAAAAAGCAATTGGCGAATCTGTAACGCTGAAAGGCTGGGTCCAAAAAAGACGGGACCTCGGCGGATTGATTTTTATTGACTTGCGTGACCGTACGGGAATTGTTCAAGTCGTTTTTAACCCTGATGTGTCAAAAGAAGCGCTTGCTGTTGCGGAAGGCATCAGAAATGAATACGTGCTTGATGTTCAAGGAAAAGTGGTGGCGAGGGAAGAAGGAACAGTCAATCCGAATTTGAAGACAGGCGCGATCGAAATTCACGCTGACGGAGTGACAGTATTAAGTGCTGCAAAGACGCCTCCATTTGCGATTTCTGATCAAGCAGAAGAAGTGTCAGAGGACGTTCGTTTAAAACACCGTTACTTAGATTTGCGCAGACCGGCTATGTTTCAAACGATGCAGATGCGCCATAATGTGACGAAAGCGGTCCGCAGCTTTTTAGATGAAAATGGGTTTCTTGATATTGAAACGCCGATTTTAACAAAAAGCACGCCTGAAGGCGCACGTGACTACTTGGTGCCGAGCCGTGTGCACGAAGGTGAGTTCTACGCGCTGCCGCAGTCTCCGCAGCTATTTAAACAGCTCCTGATGGTATCAGGCATTGAACGATATTATCAGATTGCCCGCTGTTTCCGCGATGAAGATTTGCGTGCGGACCGCCAGCCTGAGTTTACGCAAATTGATATTGAAATGTCCTTTATGAGCCAGGAAGACATTATGTCATTGGCTGAAGAGATGATGGCAAAGGTTATGCGTGAAACAAAAGGTGTGGAACTTAAGCTTCCTCTTCCTCGAATGACGTATGATGAAGCAATGAACAAGTACGGTTCTGATAAACCGGATACGCGTTTTGACATGCTTTTGACGGATGTGTCTGACATTGTAAAGGATACGGAATTTAAAGTGTTCTCCTCAGCTGTAGCAAACGGCGGCGTGGTCAAAGCCATCAACGTAAAAGGCGGTGCCGGCGATTACTCCAGAAAAGACATCGACGCTCTTGGCGCTTTTGCTGCAAACTACGGGGCAAAAGGGCTTGCCTGGGTGAAAGTTGAGGCAGACGGAGTGAAAGGCCCGATCGCTAAATTCTTTGATGAAGAAAAGCAGTCTAAGCTGATTGAAGCACTTGATGCTGCTGAAGGTGATTTGCTGCTGTTCGGAGCAGATAAATTCGAAGTTGTGGCCGCATCACTCGGCGCCCTGCGCTTAAAGCTTGGAAAAGAACGCGGACTGATTGACGAAAAATTGTTCAATTTCTTATGGGTCATCGACTGGCCGCTCTTAGAGCATGATCCGGAAGAAGGCCGTTTTTATGCAGCGCACCATCCGTTCACAATGCCTGTCCGCGCAGACCTTGAGCTGATTGAAACAGCTCCTGAAGAGATGAAAGCACAAGCCTATGACCTCGTTTTAAACGGCTATGAGCTTGGCGGTGGTTCAATCCGTATTTTCGAAAAGGATATTCAAGAAAAAATGTTTGCGCTTCTCGGCTTCTCACCAGAAGAAGCGGCTGAACAGTTCGGATTCCTGCTGGAAGCATTTGAATACGGCGCTCCTCCGCACGGCGGAATCGCACTCGGCTTAGACCGTCTCGTTATGCTTCTCGCTGGACGTACGAACCTGAGAGATACGATTGCATTCCCGAAAACGGCAAGCGCAAGCTGCTTGATGACAGAAGCGCCGGGAGAAGTAAGTGACGCTCAGCTTGAAGAGCTTCATCTTTCTATCAAGAAAAAAGTTAAGAACTGAATGTGCAGTTCGATTCTTGAAAATCAAAATCGTCTGTGATATGATTTTGACAAGTTAAATAAAGTCCTGATGTGTTAGTTGTACACCTAGTTTTGACCGAACATTTTTTTGATTTGGGAGCCCGCATTTTTAAATGGCGTACATGCCTCTTTTCATTCGGTAAAGAGGACTTACAAGATTTAAAAGAGGGCACCCACCTGCTGAGAGCGGGTTCAAAACAAAGGAAAGCTGCAACGGCACTATTGGGACTTTATTTTTTGTGCGCAGAAAAACGGCTGCTCATGGATCAGCCATTTTATAGATGAAACCAGAATACGAATGTGGAGTGAGGTTCTTGTTACACCAGTTTTCACGCAATGAATTAGCTATCGGAAAAGAAGGCCTTGAAACGCTGAAAAACAGCACGGTTGCTGTCCTTGGAGTCGGCGGAGTCGGATCGTTCGCGGCGGAAGCTCTCGCGCGGTCAGGCGTCGGCCGCATTCTGCTTGTAGACAAAGATGATGTCGACATTACAAATGTAAACCGTCAGCTTCACGCGCTGCTTTCAACGGTCGGACAGCCGAAAGTTGATTTAATGAAGGAGCGGATCGCTGACATTAACCCGGAGTGCGAAGTGATCGCGTTAAAAATGTTCTATACGGAGGAAACGTATGAGCAATTTTTTGACTATAATCTTGACTATGTCATTGATGCGTCAGACACCATCTGGTATAAAATTCATTTAATGAAAGAATGTCTGAAACGGGATATTCCGCTCATCTCCAGCATGGGTGCAGCAAATAAAACGGATCCGACACGCTTCCAAATCGCTGATATTTCAAAAACGCACACTGATCCAATTGCGAAGGTCGTCCGTACGAAATTGCGCAAAGAGGGCATCAAAAAAGGCGTTCAAGTGATTTTTTCTGACGAAAGCCCGATTGTCATTCGGGAAGATGTCAGAAAAGAAGTGGGAAATGACGAAGCGAAAATCCGTAAAGCAAAAATGCCGCCATCTTCTAATGCTTTTGTGCCGTCAGTCGCAGGTTTGATTATGGGCGGACATGTTGTCATGGATCTTTTGAAAGACATTGAAATCAAACGCGTAAAGGATAAATAACGCATAAAAACAGCCTTGAAGAGCAAGGCTGTTTTTGTTTTATTTTCTTTTCATTAATTTGTCGTACACCTGCTTTAAGGCGGATTCGAACTTTCCTGTCTGTTTCGGTTTGTAATATTGCTTATTCTTCAAAGGATCAGGGAGATATTGCTGTTCGACCCATCCATTGTCGTAATTGTGCGGGTATTTATAGTCGATTCCTCTTCCTAATTCCTGAGCTCCTTTATAATGCGCGTCCTTTAAGTGCTTCGGAACATCTCCGATTTTTCCGGCTCTAATATCAGCCAGAGCCTCATCGATTGCCAGAATGGCCGAGTTTGATTTCGGTGAGAGACAGAGTTCGATGACTGCGTTGGCCAGCGGGATTCGCGCTTCGGGAAATCCGACTCGCTCAGCGGTCTGAATAGCGTGCAGCACTCTCGGACCGGCTTGCGGGCTTGCTAAGCCGATATCTTCATAGGCGATGACGAGCAGTCGTCTTGCGATGCTCTCTAAATCACCGGCTTCAATTAATCTTGCCAAATAGTGAAGTGCAGCGTTGGCATCCGAGCCGCGGATCGATTTTTGAAAAGCGGACAACACATCATAATGCGCGTCACCATCTTTATCGTGAGAAAAGCTCTTTTTCTGCAGACATTCTTCAGCGGTTGCTAATGTAATATGAATCACACCGTCTGCTGACTCCTTCGTTGACAACACGGCCAGCTCAAGTGCATTTAAAGCGGAGCGGACATCTCCTCCGCATCCGTGGGCAAAATGCTCCATCGCCTGATCATCAATGGTTACAGAATATGTGCCAAGGCCTCGATGTTCATCATGAAGGGCCCTTTCCAGCGCTTGTTTGATCAGTTCAGGTGTTAACGGCTCAAGCTCAAAAATCTGGGTCCGGCTTCTGATCGCCGGATTAATGGCATGATACGGGTTAGCCGTCGTTGCTCCGATCAAAATGATCATCCCATTTTCTAAATAGGGTAATAGAAAATCTTGTTTTCCTTTATCCAGCCTATGGACTTCATCCAGAATCAAAATCACTTGACCGGTCATTTTGGCTTCTTGGGCTACGATTTCCATATCTTTTTTATTGTTAATGACAGCATTCAGCTTTCGAAAAGCAATACTTGTTGAACCGGCGATTGCTGTGGCGATTGATGTTTTTCCAATTCCGGGCGGCCCGTACAAAATCATGGATGACAAATGTTTTGCCTGGACCATTCTGCCGATAATTTTATCTTCAGCCACCAGATGCTGCTGGCCGATAATATCCTCTATTTTTGTCGGACGCATCCGATATGCCAATGGCTTCATCTATCATCTCTCCTTACTTAATTACAGGGTAACGGAAAACCGTACATTAGAAAAGGGGGAAGGCCCGTTTCCTTCTGCCTCAATGAAAATTCGCTGAAGGTATGTTATAATAACAGTTGGTCTATTAGATAATAAACGGACGAAACATATAGAAATTACCATTATAAATGTGGAAAATCATGAAATAACAGAGGTGTTCATGTTGAAAATATCAACTAAGGGAAGATACGGGCTCACCATTATGATCGAGCTTGCAAAAAAGCATGGTGAGGGCCCGACTTCATTAAAAAGCATCGCACAGACGAATAATTTGTCCGAGCATTATTTGGAGCAGCTGGTATCGCCGCTCCGTAATGCCGGTTTAGTGAAAAGCATCAGAGGCGCATATGGCGGATATGTATTAGGCAGTGAGCCGGATGCCATTACGGCAGGAGATATTATCCGTGTGCTAGAGGGGCCGATCAGCCCTGTTGAAGTGCTGGAAGACGAGGAGCCTGCCAAGCGTGAGCTTTGGATTCGCATCCGAGACGCTGTAAAAGAGGTTTTAGACAGTACAACATTAGAGGATCTTGCCAGCTATACAGACGGAGAGCAAGAAGCTTATATGTTCTATATTTAGATCAGAGGTGTAAACATTATGGAACGGATTTATTTAGATCATGCCGCAACATCTCCGATGGATGAGCGCGTGCTGGAAAAAATGATACCGCATTTCTCAGGCAATTTCGGTAATCCATCCAGTATTCACTCATTTGGCAGAGAATCTCGAAAATGGGTGGATGAAGCAAGAGCGCAGATTGCAGCAGAAATCGGAGCGGCAGAGCAGGAGATCATTTTTACAAGCGGGGGAACGGAAGCTGATAACTTGGCGATTATGGGAACCGCGCTTGCAAGAAAAGATCTGGGCAGACATATCATCACGACAAAAATTGAACATCATGCTGTGCTTCACACATGTGAAAAACTTGAGGAAGACGGATTTGACATAACGTATCTGGACGTTGACCAAAATGGAAGAGTCAGTGCAAAACAGGTGAAAGAAGCACTGCGTGATGATACAATCCTTGTGACAGTGATGTATGGAAATAATGAAGTCGGAACAGTGCAGCCGATCGATGAAATCGGTGAGCTGCTGAAGGAACACGAAGCGTATTTTCATACCGATGCTGTTCAGGCGTTCGGGCTGCTGCCAATTGATGTGAAAAACAGCCATATTGATCTTCTGTCTGTTTCCGGGCACAAGCTCAACGGGCCAAAAGGGACAGGCTTTTTATATGCTAGTAAAGATGTGAAGCTTTCACCGCTATTATTCGGAGGAGAGCAAGAAAGAAAACGCCGTGCCGGAACAGAAAATGTTCCTGGCATTGTCGGGCTGAAAGAAGCGATCAAGCTGTCAAGTGAAGAACGGGACGAAAAAAACGAGAAGTATCAATCGTTTAAAGCAATCTTTGCCGACACGCTTAAAGTTGCAGGTGTGGCATTCGAGATCAACGGGGACAAAGAGCATAGTCTGCCGCATGTTCTGAATCTTTATTTCCCCGGTGTGTCGGTGGAAGCGCTGCTGGTCAATCTTGATATGGCGGGTGTCGCTGTCTCAAGCGGTTCAGCATGCACGGCCGGTTCAGTTCTGCCGTCACATGTTCTGACTGCTATGTTCGGAGAAGAGAGTGACCGTCTGACGTCCTCTATTCGAATCAGCTTCGGCCTCGGCAATACGGCTGAGCAAGTGAAAACTGCTGCCAAACATGTGGCCGACGTTGTCAAACGGCTGACACAATAAGGCGGCTTAGTTATTGGAGTGAATGAAATGGAAAAACGGCCGGAGGATACAAGAGTCGTCGTCGGCATGTCCGGCGGAGTAGACTCATCTGTGGCGGCCCTGCTGTTAAAAGAACAGGGCTATGATGTAATTGGAATCTTTATGAAAAACTGGGATGACACGGACGAAAACGGTTTTTGCACGGCGACAGAGGATTATGAAGATGTGATCCGCGTCTGCAACCAAATCGGAATCCCATATTATGCCGTAAACTTTGAAAAGCAATATTATGAGAAGGTATTTCAATACTTCCTTGATGAATATAAAGCAGGCAGAACACCAAACCCGGATGTACTGTGCAACAAAGAAATTAAATTCAAGGCATTTTTGGAGCACGCATTGTCACTAGGCGCCGACTATTTGGCGACTGGCCACTATGCAAGAGTAGACAGAAGCGGCGGAAAAGTAAGAATGCTGCGCGGCCTTGATGAAAACAAGGATCAAACGTACTTCTTGAATCAGCTGACAGAGGAAACTCTAAGTAAAGTCATGTTCCCGATCGGCGAGCTTCAAAAAAGCCGTGTGCGTGAAATTGCCAAAGAAGCAGAACTTGCAACGGCGACGAAAAAAGACAGTACAGGCATCTGCTTTATCGGCGAGCGTAACTTTAAAACGTTTCTCAGCCAATATCTCCCTGCACAGCCGGGCGATATGATGACGATGGACGGAGAAGTTAAAGGCCGCCACGACGGGTTGATGTACTACACGATCGGACAGCGTCACGGCCTTGGCATCGGCGGAAGCGGCGAGCCGTGGTTTGCGGTAGGGAAAGATCTTGAAAAGAACATCCTCTACGTAGATCAAGGGTTCCATAACCCGCTTTTATATTCCGACAAAATCACAGCAACAAATATCAGCTGGGTACGTTCGGATATCATGAAGGGCGAAGAGCTTTCTTGCACGGCTAAATTCCGTTACCGCCAAGAAGATCATAAAGTGACGGTGCGCATGACTGGCGAGGGTGAAGCGGAAGTCATCTTTGATGAACAAGTCCGCGCTGTAACGCCGGGACAAGCCGTTGTCTTCTATGACGGTGAAGAATGCCTTGGCGGCGGGACAATTGATGATGTGTACAAAGACGGAACAAAATTGTGGTACGTATAAAAGATGAAAAACCTCAACACTGAGTTGGGGTTTTTTAATGAAAGGAAGATGATCGGTGGATTATAATCAACTCGGTATAGAGGCGATGCAGGAAGGCGATTACGAGAAAGCGGCAGAGGCATTTACAAAAGCGATAGAAGAAAATAAAGAAGACGCAATTCCGTATATCAATTTTGCCAACCTGCTTTCATCCGTAAACGAGCTGGAACGTGCGCTTGCGTTTTATGATAAAGCGCTTGAATTAGACAATAGCGCAGCCACTGCTTATTATGGAGCAGGAAATGTCTATGTTGTAAAAGAAATGTACAAAGAAGCGAAAGACATGTTTGAAAAAGCGCTTCGTGCGGGGATGGAAAACGGCGATCTGTTTTACATGCTCGGAACGGTTCTTGTCAAGCTCGAACAGCCTAAGCTTGCATTGCCATATTTACAAAGAGCGGTCGAACTGAATGAAAACGATACGGAAGCACGCTTTCAATTCGGGATGTGCTTAGCCAATGAGGGCATGCTGGACGAAGCGCTCAGCCAGTTCGCAGCTGTAACAGAGCAAGATCCCGGGCATGCAGATGCGTTTTATAATGCCGGTGTCGCTTATGCTTATAAAGAGAACCGAGAAAAAGCGCTGGAAATGCTGGACAAGGCGATCGATATCCAGCCAGATCATATGCTTGCGCTTCATGCTAAAAAACTGATCGACCCATCATAACAGGCACAGGAGGAGGGACAGCTCGTGCAGCAGCATCCGGATCAGCTTAAACTGGAGGAAGAGCCCTATTTAAAAGGGACAGTTAACACCGTCATCTATCATAATGACACCAATTTATATACGGTTCTGAAAGTGAAAGTCACAGAGACCTCCGAAGCCATAGAAGATAAAGCCGTATCCGTGACGGGCTACTTCCCTGCGCTTCAAGAAGAAGAGACCTACACGTTTTACGGAAAGATCGTAACACACCCGAAATTCGGGCTCCAATTTCAAGCGGAGCATTTCAAAAAAGAGATACCGACGACTAAGGAAGGCATCATACAATATTTATCGAGTGATTTATTCGAGGGAATCGGCAAAAAAACAGCTGAAGAAATTGTGAAAAAGCTGGGCGACAGCGCCATTAACAAAATAATGGCAGACGCTTCAGTACTTTATGATGTTCCGAGGCTGTCAAAAAAGAAAGCAGACACGCTGGCTGGTGCCTTGCAGCGGCATCAGGGACTGGAGCAAATCATGATTTCCCTGAACCAGTTTGGCTTTGGGCCGCAGCTGTCTATGAAAATTTATCAAGCCTATGAATCCGAGACGCTTGAAAAGATTCAGGAAAACCCTTATCAGCTTGTGAAGGATGTAGAAGGCATCGGGTTTGGAAAAGCGGATGAGCTGGGCAGCAGAATGGGGCTTTCGGGTAACCATCCTGAGCGGGTAAAAGCTGCAATTCTGTACACGCTTGAAACGACTTGTCTGTCAGAGGGGCACACGTACATAGAAACGGAGCAGCTGATCATCGACACCCAATCACTGTTAAACCAGTCAGTAAGGGAAGAACAGCGCATCACAGAAATGGATGCCGCTAACGCGATTATTGCTCTTGGAGAAAATAAAGACATTGTCATAGAAGATGGGCGCTGTTATTTTCCATCGCTGTTTTACGCAGAACAAAACGTTGCAAAGCGTGTAAAACATATCGCAAGCCAAACCGAATATGAGAACCAGTTTCCCGAATCAGAGTTTTTGCTCGCTTTGGGAGAACTGGAAGAACGGATGAACGTTCAGTATGCCCCCAGCCAGAAGGAAGCGATTCAAAAAGCCCTTTCATCGCCGATGCTTCTTTTAACAGGCGGCCCAGGAACAGGGAAAACGACGGTTATCAGAGGGATTGTCGAGCTCTACGGAGAGCTTCACGGTGTGTCACTAGACCCGTCAGCCTATAAAAAGGATGAAGCTTTTCCGATTGTTTTGGCCGCTCCGACAGGGAGAGCAGCAAAACGGATGAGTGAATCAACGGGACTTCCGGCAGTCACGATACACAGGCTGCTTGGCTGGAACGGCGCTGAAGGCTTTTCCCATACAGAAGATCAGCCGATCGAAGGAAAGCTGTTAATTATCGATGAAGCCAGTATGCTTGATATATGGTTAGCGAACCATCTGTTCAAGGCGATCCCTGATCATATACAAATTATCATTGTCGGAGACGAAGACCAGCTGCCTTCTGTAGGCCCGGGCCAAGTGCTCAGAGACCTACTGGCATCCCAGGTGATTCCCACTGTGAGACTGACAGACATCTACCGTCAGGCGGAGGGGTCATCAATCGTCGAGCTTGCCCACCAGATGAAAAATGGATTGCTGCCGAACAATTTGACTGCCCCCACAAAGGACCGTTCTTTTATTCGCTGCGGAGGCTCGCAAATTAAAGAAGTTGTTGAAAAGGTTGTCGCCAATGCATTGAAAAAAGGCTATACGGCAAAGGACATTCAGGTGCTCGCTCCGATGTACAGAGGAAAAGCCGGCATCAATGAGTTGAATGTGATGCTGCAGGACATTTTAAATCCTCCTAAAGAAAAAAGGAGAGAATTGAAGTTCGGGGACGTTGTCTACAGAACCGGAGATAAAATTTTGCAGCTTGTCAATCAGCCGGAAAACAATGTATTCAACGGAGATATTGGCGAAATTACGTCGATATTTTATGCAAAGGAAAATACAGAAAAAGAAGACATGGCCGTCGTTTCTTTTGATGGCAATGAAATGACATTTACGAAAAAAGATTTTAATCAATTTACCCATGCTTATTGCTGTTCTATTCATAAATCGCAGGGAAGTGAATTTCCGATTGTGGTTTTGCCTGTTGTGAAAGGCTACTATAGAATGCTCAGAAGAAACCTTCTTTATACCGCGATTACAAGAGCGAAGAAATTTCTCATTTTATGCGGGGAAGAGGAGGCGCTGGAGTGGGGCGTGAAAAATAATGATGCAACTGTCAGACAGACCTCCTTAAAAAACAGGCTTTCCGTACAGGTTAAGGAAATGGATGCCGAGCTTGAGGCTCTCCAAAAAGAGCTCCCATTCAGCGTACACGACGCCAACATTGGCATGGAAGGCATTACACCATTTGATTTTATGAAAGAGGAACAGCTGTAAACATGCTCCCGTGTAAGCGGGAGTTATTTTTATTTGCAGTGGAATTGATTTCATCGTATGAGTCCAAGGCGCAAAGCAAAACCTAAGCCTGTTCAACAAAAGGTGGTTGATCACACTTTGAGAACATGCCATGAGGTAGAAGGATTCCCAGTATACTCAGAACGAACTTCTTGTTATCTCGGGGCAATTTCTGACATTTGTTTTTCTCTGCAGGGAGATTGTCTCGGGTTTATTCTTGCACAAAAACGGTTTTTGCATCATCATCATGCGCTATTACGGGCGTGTGATATCTCTTCCATTCTTGATGACCGCATATTGGCTTCGGTTAGTTCAGAACAGCTTCTGCCTCTTCCGAAATCATGCTTCACATACGAACAGATGAAAATGAAGCTTGTGAAATCGCAAGAGGGGGATATATTGGGGATGCTGGAAGATGTATACTTTTGTTTGGACAGGGGCATAATCGTAGCATATGAACTCTCGGACGGTTTCTTTTCTGACCTGGCGGGAAGCAAGCGCCAGATCCAAAGAGCGGATTCGCTTGTCGAGGTGCGGAAAGACGAGATCGTTCTGAACGGATAGAGGTGTGAGATATGCTTATATGCCCGAATTGCAAAAGTAAGGATATCGGGAAAATCGGCGTGAACCAATATTATTGCTGGGGCTGTTTTATTGAACTGACTGTGGCGAAAGGGAAGATTGCAACTCATCAGGTGGAAGAAGACGGAACGTTAAGCAGCTTGGATGATTTGTTTTCTGAGGATGAACGCAGCATCAATTTTTAATCATGAAAGGAGATGCGCAGGATGAATCGGACGATGACTTCTCTTTTGGCAATGGGAGCCGGAGCTCTCGTGTACCGAATGGCGACTCAATCTGACATGCTGAATAATCGAAGCATGAAGCGGATGAGAAGAAGAATTACGAAAATGTTTTAATGCAAAAAGGATACTCTCCAAAGAGTATCCTTTTCTATGTTTGCCGTGCTTAAAGGCGCCTTGCTGCGAGTGAAAGGAAGTAATTGAGTGCCGTAAGTAAAAGATCGGAAAAAAATAACAGCCTTCTGATCAGTTCGGGCAGAGCAATCACAACAGCAAGCGATGTATCTTTTAATCAAGAAATAATGGGCGATTGCGGCATAACGATGAAGAACAGGGACTGTGTATAGCTCAGCCCGGTGGAGCACGACGCTTCTATCAGCCGCTTCGGGTAATTTCAGATAGCATAGCGGATTTGAAAACACACTAAACGATCTTCTTAAAATTAGATATAAAAAAATGTCCATGATTTATGACTGGCTGAAAACATAAAAGAATAATTCCGTGTAAACCTCAAAAGATATAGGTGAGGTGAAAGCAGATGCTTCAAAAACCGGTGCAGCTTTTGTTGTGGGTGGCCATTTGTTTGCTGGTTCTGTTAACAGTCTACGTCTTTTTTATGCTTGATATGTTATGGACACCCTTTTGGTACGTCATAAAAACGATCTTTATTCCCTTGATTATTTCAATTTTTATATCTTATTTATTGCTTCCGGTCACGGAATGGCTGCATGGCAAAGGATTGCCTAGGACTTTGAGCATCTTGGTTATTTATGTTCTTTTTTTTGGCGGGATTGGTTGGGCGCTGTATAAGGGGGTGCCTGTTCTCATCGTGCAGCTGACGGAGTTGTCAGAAAATATACCGATGTTTGCCGAAACGTATAACGGGCTCCTTCTTCATGTGCATAATCATACGGATGATTGGCCTGATGGTATGCATCACCGTATAGATAAAATGATCAGCCAGACGGAGGCGTTTTTTGCTGGAACGATCGAGGGTGCGATCAGCGGAATCCGAAACGTGCTTGATTATTTTTTAATTGCGGCAACGATCCCTTTTCTTGTGTTTTATATGGTAAAGGACATTGAGTTAATGAAAAAAACGGTATGGTACTTGACTCCGAAGTCGTGGAGAAAGCGGGGCAGCGCCTTTTTGCGCGATGTGGATGACTCTCTTGGAGATTACATCCGCGGGCAGCTTTTGGTCTGCTTGATTCTCGGCGTGATTGCAGGCTTTACATTCTGGGTATTCGGGCTTCCGTATCCGCTGATACTAGGCCTTATCTCTGGGATCACAAATGTCATTCCGTATTTTGGCCCTTTCATTGGAGCTGTTCCTGCGTTGTTAATTGCGATGACGATCTCAGTGAAGGCGGTTCTAGTTGTGGTGATTACGGTGTTTATTCTGCAGTTTATGGAAGGCAATATCCTCAGTCCGTTCATTGTCGGCAGAAGCCTTAAAATGCATCCGGTCGTTATCATGCTTGCGCTCCTCGCCGGAGGGGAGCTTGCGGGAATCGTCGGGATGATTCTGGCTGTTCCTGCGACGGCTGTTTTAAAAGTGATGATGATCCATTTTTTGCGGATGAGGACAGAGCATTGACATTGGCGTGCCGCTTGTCTATAATTTCTCGTAGAATACATACGAATCTCGAGTGACGGATCTGAGTACGCCGAAGCCCTGTTAAAGAGAGAAGCTCCATAAGCTGAAAGGAGCTTTAGCAGAAGATCGGAGGAAGCTAATCCTGAGTGCAGTTAATCACTGCCGCACATCCTGCGTTACAGGGTTTAAGGTGACGGGCGTTTAATGAAGCCCGTAATCAGGGTGGTACCGCGAGACAGCTCTCGTCCCTGTGTAAACGTTGGTTTGCATAGGGGGAGGGCTTTTTTGCTGTCACTGAAGAGAATTTCGATTTTTATAGAGGAGGAAATACAATGAAACACTTAACTTCTGCGGAAGTGCGTCAAATGTTTTTGGATTTCTTTAAAGAAAAAGGACATGCGGTGGAGCCAAGCGCGTCATTAGTGCCTCATGAGGACCCTTCACTGCTTTGGATCAACAGCGGTGTTGCGACGCTGAAAAAATATTTTGACGGCCGTGTTGTTCCGGAAAATCCAAGAATCGTAAACGCTCAAAAAGCGATCAGAACAAACGATATAGAAAATGTAGGTAAAACTGCGCGCCATCACACTTTCTTTGAAATGCTCGGAAACTTTTCCATCGGCGATTATTTCAAAGAAGAAGCCATTACATGGGCTTGGGAGTTTTTAACGAGCGATAAGTGGATCGGGTTCGACAAAGAGCTTCTCTCTGTTACGGTTCATCCTGAGGATGAAGAGGCGTATGAGTTTTGGGCGAAAAAAATCGGTATTCCTGAAGAAAGAATCATCCGCCTGGAAGGGAACTTCTGGGATATCGGTGAAGGGCCGAGCGGACCGAACACGGAGATTTTCTACGACCGCGGTGAAGCATATGGTAATGATCCAGAAGATCCGGAGCTTTACCCAGGCGGAGAAAACGACCGTTACTTAGAAGTATGGAACCTTGTGTTCTCTGAGTTTAACCATAACCCTGACGGCACGTACACACCGCTTCCGAAGAAGAACATTGATACAGGCATGGGACTTGAAAGAATGGTATCTGTCATCCAGAATGTTCCGACAAACTTTGATACCGATTTGTTTGTTCCGATCATCAAAGCAACAGAATCGATTTCTGGTGAAACATACGGCAAAGACAATGTGAAAGACACTGCGTTTAAAGTGATTGCCGACCACATCAGAACGGTTGCCTTTGCTGTCAGTGACGGGGCGCTGCCGTCAAATGAAGGCCGCGGCTATGTATTAAGACGCTTATTGCGCCGTGCCGTCCGTTATGCCAAAACGATCAACATCCACCGTCCGTTCATGTTTGATTTAGTGCCGGTTGTCGCTGAAATCATGGCAGATTTCTATCCTGAAGTGAAAGAAAAAGCGGATTTCATCGCAAAAGTCATTAAAACCGAGGAAGAACGCTTCCATGAGACCCTTAATGAAGGGCTTGCGATCCTGTCAGAAATGATCAAAAAAGAAAAAGACAAGGGCAGCAGCGTCATCTCAGGTGCTGATGTGTTTAAACTGTATGATACGTATGGATTCCCGGTTGAACTGACGGAAGAATACGCAGAAGACGAGAACATGACGGTTGATCATGAAGGCTTTGAGGAAGAAATGAACCAGCAGCGTGAACGGGCAAGAAACGCCCGCCAGGATGTAGGCAGCATGCAGGTGCAGGGCGGCGCATTGCGCGACGTGACCGATGAAAGCACATTTGTCGGCTACTCTCAAACCAAAGCTGATGCCAATGTCATTGTGCTTCTTCAGGACGGCCAATTAATCGAAGAGGCTCATGAAGGCGAAAGCGTTCAAATCATTCTTGATGAAACACCGTTCTATGCAGAAAGCGGCGGTCAAATCGGCGACAAAGGCTATCTCCGAAGCGAGCAGGCAGTTGTGAGAATTAAAGATGTTCAAAAAGCGCCGAACGGCCAGCATGTGCATGAAGGTGTTGTGGAGAGCGGTACTGTTCAAAAAGGCCTGCATGTTACTGCTGAAGTTGAAGACCATATGAGAAGCGGCGTCATTAAAAACCACACGGCAACGCATTTATTGCATCAGGCTCTAAAAGACGTTCTTGGAACTCATGTCAATCAGGCGGGCTCTCTTGTAACTGAAAACCGTCTTCGTTTTGACTTCTCACACTTTGGCCAAGTGACAAAAGAAGAGCTTGAACAAATTGAAAGAATCGTAAACGAAAAAATTTGGGCGAGTATCCCTGTCAGCATTGATTTGAAACCGATCGCTGAAGCAAAAGAAATGGGAGCGATGGCACTGTTCGGCGAAAAATATGGCGATATTGTCCGTGTTGTTCAAGTTGGGGATTACAGCTTAGAGCTGTGCGGGGGCTGCCATGTCAGAAATACAGCAGAAATCGGCCTGTTTAAAATCGTTTCTGAATCTGGAATCGGAGCAGGCACAAGACGGATTGAAGCTGTAACGGGGCAAGGCGCTTACGTCGAAATGAACAGCCAGATTTCTGTATTGAAGCAGACTGCCGACGAGCTGAAAACAAATATTAAAGAGGTGCCGAAACGGGTCGCGGCTCTGCAGGCTGAGCTGAAGGAAGCACAAAGAGAAAATGAATCTCTTCTTGCGAAACTAGGCAACGTGGAAGCAGGAGCGATCCTGTCCAAAGTAAAAGAAGTTGGCGGCGTAAACGTGCTTGCGGAAAAAGTTAATGCAAAAGACATGAACCATCTCCGCACAATGGTTGATGAACTCAAAGCAAAGCTTGGCTCTGCGGTGATTGTGCTTGGTGCGGTACAAAACGATAAAGTAAATATATCTGCCGGAGTCACAAAGGACCTTATTGAGAAAGGCCTTCATGCCGGCAAGCTGGTTAAACAAACTGCGGAAGTTTGCGGCGGAGGCGGCGGAGGCCGTCCGGACATGGCGCAGGCAGGCGGCAAACAGCCGGAAAAATTAGAAGAAGCTTTGGCTTCTGTAGAAGATTGGGTGAAATCCGTTTTATAATTCGCCCATGTAGTGTAGAATGATGGTAAGATTAGGACCCCAGGCTGAACTTTGCCTGCGAATTTGGGAAAGAGGTGCAAAACGGTGAGCTCGTTTGATAAAACGATGAAATTTAATTTCTCCGATGATTCTGCTGAGACTAACGTAAATGAGGTGCTGATTACTGTGTATGACGCGCTTCAGGAAAAGGGCTACAATCCAATCAACCAGATTGTCGGATACTTGCTGTCAGGTGATCCCGCTTATATTCCTAGGCATCGTGACGCTCGCAATTTAATTCGCAAACTTGAAAGAGACGAATTAATCGAGGAATTGGTGAAGTCTTATTTAGAACAGCATAAAGAGGCGTAAATAAAGAATGAGAATATTAGGACTCGATTTAGGAACCAAAACACTCGGTGTAGCTCTGAGCGATGAAATGGGCTGGACTGCTCAAGGCATTGAGACCATAAAGATAAATGAAGCGGAAGGCGATTATGGTTTATCTCGTTTATCTGAACTGATAAAGGACTATACTATAGATAAAATCGTGCTCGGCTTTCCTAAGAACATGAACGGAACAGTCGGCCCGAGAGGTGAAGCCAGCCAAACATTTGCTAAAGTGCTTGAAACAACGTACAATGTTCCTGTTGTGCTGTGGGACGAGCGTCTTACCACAATGGCGGCTGAAAAAATGCTGATTGCAGCTGACGTCAGCAGGCAAAAACGAAAAAAAGTCATTGATAAAATGGCGGCTGTCATGATATTACAAGGATATCTCGACAGCTTAAATTAAAGCCAGAGGTGAAGAAAATGGAACACGGCGAAAAAAATATTACAATTGTTGATGAGCAAGGAAATGAACAGCTTTGTGAAGTGCTGTTTACATTTGAAAACGAAGAGTTTGGCAAGTCTTATGTATTGTACTACCCAATCGAATCAAAAGATGACGAAGAAGTAGAAATTCTTGCTTCCAGCTTCACGCCAAACGAAGACGGTGAAAACGGTGAGCTATTCCCGATTGAAACGGACGAAGAATGGGATATGATCGAAGAAACACTAAACACATTCCTAGCGGACGAAGACGAAGAATAAGACATCGTGCCAAACCAAAGCCGGAGCCATACTGCTCCGGCTTTTTTCTGCTTTATGCAGGGCTCTTTTTGTAATAAATTGCCGAAATACAATGAATCATGTAGTATAAGAGCTGATGGGAGGAGACCTAATGTATATCAATCAGCAAAAAAAATCGTTTTTCAATAAAAAGAGAATCATACTGTCTTCCATTGTTGTGCTGTTTCTCATCATTGGCGGGGCATTTTTATATGGGAAATCATTGCTTGAACCTGTTGAAAAAGACAGTAAAACGACAGTGAATATTAACATTCCGAGCGGCTCGTCTGTTTCAGCCATCGCATCGATATTAAAGAAAAATGATGTCATAAAAAGCGAGAAGGCATTTCAGTACTATGTGAAATATAAAGGTGCTTCCGGGTTTCAGGCCGGATTCTACCATCTGAATAAAGGAATGGATTTAGATGCCATTATTCGGAAGCTGACAAGCGGGGCTACAGGCTACGCTTTTCAAATCACAGTGACTGAGGGAGCACAGCTGACCCAAATCGCGGCTGCTATTGCTGATGAAACGAAATACTCGAAAAAACAAGTCATAGCGAAGCTGGACGATGAAACATTTATCAATCAGCTGAAGAAAGAATTCCCGGACACTGTGACAAACGATGTTTTCAATCAAAACATTAAGCACCCGCTTGAAGGGTACCTATTCCCGGCTACATACCCTTTTAATGATCCGGACACATCACTTGAAGACATTATCAAGGCAATGATCAAGCAGACAAATTCTTATGTGGAAACATATAAATCAGAAATGAAGAAAAACAAACTTTCTGTGCATAAGCTGCTGACGATGGCTTCTTTAATAGAAGAAGAAGCGACAGAAAAAGCCGACCGTCATAAAATTGCGAGCGTCTTTTATAACCGCCTGAAAAAGAAAATGCCGCTCCAAACTGATCCGACTGTCCTGTACGCGGCAGGCAAGCATAAAGATCGAGTTCTTTATAAGGATCTGGAAATCGATTCACCATACAATACGTATAAAAACACAGGGCTGACACCAGGGCCGATCGCCAATGCCGGCATGTCGTCATGGGAAGCGGCGCTGCATCCGGATAAAACGGACTATCTGTATTTCTTGGCCAAATCAAATGGTGAGGTCGTATTTACAAAAACGCTAAAAGAGCATAATAAAGCAAAAGAAAAATACATTTCCTCAAAAAATGAGAAATAAAAGGAGAGCAAAAAAGCTCTCCTTTTGTTCGCTTTCCGCAAGGTTTTATGATAAAATATATCGGGTTGTTTACCGAAGTATCATGATGTATTCAGAGAGTGTCCTGCGCATAAGACTGGGGCACTCCTTTTTAGAACGGGAGGCTGTTTGTAGTGACTGACCGGTATGAACAAATAAATGACTATATAGAAGCATTATTAAAGCCTCGGCCGGATAACGTGAAGAAGCTTGAAGCATATGCAGAAGAACATCATGTCCCGATCATGGAAAAAGCGGGCATGGCAGTGCTGCTTCAAATTTTGTCTCTGAAACAGCCGAAAAAAATACTAGAAATCGGAACGGCCATTGGTTATTCTGCCATTCGAATGGCGCTGGAGCTGCCGTCTGCTGAAATATATACAATTGAACGCAATGAGAAACGGCATGAAGAAGCGGTAAACAATATCAAGGATTTTCAGCTTGATGACCGGATTCATGTTTTTTACGGAGATGCGCTTGAATTAGCTGACGCCGTTCATGTAACCGCGCCTTACGATGTCATTTTTATTGACGCTGCAAAAGGTCAGTATCAAAACTTTTTTCATTTATATGAACCGATGCTTTCACCGGACGGGGTGATTTTAACGGACAACGTGCTGTTTAAGGGTCTGGTGGCAGAGGATTACAGCAAAATAGAACCGAAGAGAAGGCGCAGACTTGTAACGAAAATTGATGAATATAATCATTGGCTGATGAATCATCCGGATTACCAAACTGCGATTATTCCTGTCGGGGACGGACTTGCGATTAGTAAAAAGAAGAGGTGAACGTCATGAAAAAACCAGAGCTCTTAGTGACGCCGACAAGTACGGCTGACATTTTGCCGCTCATACAGGCGGGGGCAACTGCGTTTTTAGTTGGGGAACAGAGATACGGCTTGAGATTAGCCGGAGAGTTTTCTCGTGAAGATGTAACGAAAGCCGTAGAGATTGCCCATAAAGAAGGGGCAAAAGTATACGTTGCTGTAAATGCAATTTTCCATAACGATAAAGTGGGTGAGCTTGGCGAATATCTTGCTTTCTTAGCGGAAGCCGGTGTCGATGCAGCGGTATTCGGCGATCCTGCCGTGCTGATGGCTGCCCGTGAATCTGCGCCTGATTTGAAGCTTCATTGGAGCACAGAAACGACAGGGACCAACTACTATACATGCAACTATTGGGGACGCAAGGGTGCGGCGCGTTCTGTGCTTGCCAGAGAATTAAACATGGACAGCATTGTTGAGATTAAAGAAAATGCAGAAGTCGAAATTGAAATCCAGGTGCATGGAATGACGTGCATGTTCCAATCGAAGCGTTCTTTAATTGGAAACTATTTTGAATATCAGGGCAAAGTCATGGACATTGAAAGAAAGAAAAAAGAATCAGGCATGTTTTTGCACGATAAAGAACGTGATAATAAATATCCGATTTTCGAAGATGAAAACGGCACTCACATCATGAGCCCGAACGATGTGTGCATCATTGATGAGCTTGAGGAATTGATAGATGCCGGAATTGATTCCTTCAAAATCGACGGTGTTTTGAAAACGTCCGAATACCTAATAGAAGTCACCAAAATGTACAGAGAAGCAATTGACTTGTGCGTGGAAGACCGTGACGAATACGAAGCGAAAAAAGAAGACTGGATTGAACGCATTGAAAGCATCCAGCCAGTGAACAGAAAAATCGATACCGGATTCTTCTTCAAGGAAACGGTTTATTAATCAAAAGGAGGTTAAGCTATGACTGCCGTAAATGATAAAATATCCACAATCGTCAATGGGAAGCGTGTGATTACGAAAAAGCCGGAGCTTCTCGCACCTGCGGGTAATCTTGAAAAGCTGAAAATCGCTGTTCATTACGGAGCGGACGCGGTCTTTATCGGAGGACAGGAATACGGGCTGCGCTCGAATGCCGATAACTTTACGATCGAAGAAATTGCAGAAGGCGTTGAATTCGCAAAGAAATATGGCGCGAAGATCTATGTAACAACGAATATTTTCGCTCACAATGAAAACATGGACGGGCTTGAAGACTATCTAAAAGCGCTTGGAGATGCCAACGTTGCCGGCATCATTGTGGCGGATCCGCTTATTATCGAAACATGCCGCAGAGTGGCGCCGAATGTTGAGGTTCACTTGAGCACACAGCAGTCTCTTTCAAACTGGAAGGCTGTCCAGTTCTGGAAGGAAGAAGGTCTTGACCGCGTCGTGCTGGCACGTGAAACAAGCGCTCTTGAAATCAGAGAAATGAAAGAAAAGGTAGATATCGAAATCGAATCCTTTATTCATGGCGCAATGTGTATTGCGTATTCCGGCCGCTGTGTGCTGAGCAATCACATGACAGCGCGGGATTCCAACCGCGGAGGCTGCTGCCAGTCATGCCGCTGGGATTATGATCTCTACCAAACAGACGGTGCCAACGCCGTTGCTTTGTATGGTGAAGAAGATGCACCATTTGCGATGAGCCCGAAAGATTTGAAGCTGATTGAATCCATTCCGAAAATGATCGAAATGGGAATAGACAGCTTAAAGATTGAAGGCCGCATGAAATCGATTCACTATGTAGCAACTGTTGTCAGCGTATACCGTAAAGTAATTGACGCTTATTGCGCTGATCCAGAGAACTTTGTGATTCAAAAAGAATGGCTTGAAGAGCTGGATAAGTGCGCCAACCGGGACACTGCGACAGCTTTCTTTGAAGGAACGCCAGGCTATGAAGAGCAAATGTTCGGCGAGCACGCCAAAAAAACGACATATGATTTTGTCGGCTTAGTGCTGAATTATGATGAAGACACACAAATGGTCACGCTTCAGCAGCGCAATTTCTTCAAAAAGGGCGACGAAGTGGAATTTTTCGGTCCGGAAATTGAAAACTTTACACATACGATTGAAACCATTTGGGACGAAGACGGAAATGAGCTAGATGCTGCCCGCCATCCCCTGCAAATTGTCAAATTCAAACTAGACAAAAAGATTTATCCGAGCAACATGATGAGAAAGGGGAAGTAACAGCCCATGGGTAAGAATCCAGTAGTCATTGGAATCGCAGGAGGTTCCGGTTCAGGAAAAACGAGTGTCACACGGTCCATTTATGAACAATTTAAAGGACACTCGATTTTAATGATCCAGCAGGACCTTTATTATAAAGACCAAAGCCATCTTCCGTTTGAAGAAAGGCTGAACACAAACTATGATCATCCGCTTGCGTTTGATAATGACTATTTAATCGAGCATATTCAGGATCTATTGAATTATCGCCCGATTGAAAAGCCGATCTATGATTATAAGCTGCACACACGTTCAGAAGAAACGGTTCACGTAGAGCCAAAGGATGTTATTATCCTTGAAGGCATTCTTGTTCTTGAAGACAAAAGGCTTCGTGATCTGATGGATATCAAGCTTTACGTTGATACGGACGCTGACTTGCGTATTATCAGACGGATTATGAGAGATATTAATGAGCGCGGACGCTCTATTGATTCTGTCATTGAACAATATGTGTCAGTGGTCCGTCCGATGCATAACCAATTCGTCGAGCCGACAAAACGATACGCTGATATTATTATCCCGGAAGGCGGACAGAATCACGTCGCAATTGATCTGATGGTCACAAAAATTCAAACCATTCTTGAACAAAACGCGATTTTGTAATACCATAGCATAGACATAAATAACTCTGACCATATTATGTATAGGCAGGAAGGGAATGTGCGAATTCCCTTCTTTCCCTGTTTATAAACGCGAAATATTTGCAGAACGACAAGATTCAGTTTAAGATAAACAGTACCTATATGGGAGAGAAGAACGAGGACTGCCCTGTGTTCTCATTCTTGTATTTTTTAGTTTATGCTCTCATACATAATCGAAGATGTTGAGGGACAACCAGAAGGAGTGAAGGGACATGGCACAAGAGAAAGTTTTTCCTATGACTGCAGAAGGAAAACAAAAACTTGAACAAGAATTAGAATATTTGAAAACGGTTAAACGAAAAGAAGTAGTAGAGCGCATCAAAATTGCGAGAAGCTTCGGAGACCTTTCCGAGAACTCTGAATACGATTCAGCGAAAGAAGAGCAGGCATTTGTAGAGGGCCGCGTGACGACTCTTGAAAATATGATTCGCAATGCGAAAATCATTGAAGATGACGGCGGCTCTAACGTAGTCGGCTTGGGTAAAACCGTCACTTTCGTTGAACTGCCTGACGGTGACGAAGAATCATATACGATCGTCGGAAGCGCTGAAGCTGATCCGTTTGAAGGGAAAATCTCAAACGATTCACCGATTGCAAAAAGCCTTTTGGGCAAAAAAGTAGATGAAGAAGTCACAGTTCAAACACCGGGCGGAGAAATGCTCGTGAAAATTGTGAAAATTTCATAATATCTGTTTAGCAGCGAAACACCTCGTCCACAATGTGGGTGAGGTGTTTTTTTATGAAGATATCGAAACGAATGAAGCTGGCAGTCATCGCTTTTTTGCTTGTGTTTTTTCTGCTTCTGCTGAGGCTTGCGGAAATCCAGCTGTTCTTCACTGAATCATTTTCTAAAAAGAAAATAAATTTGATTCAAGAAAGTGTGAAACAGCGGACGGAGGAAGTGCTTATTTCAGATGGAAGAGGCTCTTTTTTAGATCGTAACGGGCGGGCACTGACAGGACAAAGCGAGCCTGCGGTTGTTTTGTTCCCTTTTCTGCTGACACAGGATTGGCCGATCAAAAAAGTTGCGGACATCCTCGGCATGTCTGAAGACGATTTGCGCCAGACACTAGGTGAGGCGAAAAAACCGGTCATTTTGCAGCAAAAGAAAATCAAAACACTTTCAAAACAATCTATCACAAAAATCAATTCTTTGAAATATCCCGGCATTTACGGCGTATATATGGAGAAGGAAGACAAGCCCAGCCTTGCTTCACATACGATAGGGAGCACGAACCAAGATCCGGCGCTGCTTCGCAAGAAATATCCTGACAAGGAGAGCCTTCCGATTACAACAGAAATCGGAACAACTGGTTTAGAACGGACATTTGACGAGTTTTTGCTTCCGGAACAAGACACAAAGCTTTTATATCATGTGGACGGAAAGGGAAACCCTTTGTTTGGCATGGACGTCAAATATACAGCTGAAGCCAATACATTTTATCCGCTCCAGGTCAAAACAACGATCGATCAAAGCATTCAAAAAGCGATGGAGGAGGTATTGGATGAACAGGGGCTGAAAAAGGGAGGAGCTGTGCTGCTGGACATCGAAAATAGCAGTGTTCTGGGAATTGTAAGCAAACCAGATGCGGATGTGTCCCGGCAAAACACACTTCAAAATTATATGCTGACGCCAATCTATCCCGGATCAGTTTTTAAAACAGTCATTGCCGCAGCTGCAATCGAAAATAATACGGTGAAGCCTAGCCAAACCTTTAATTGCAATTTAAACCTGTACGGGGAACCGGGGGACGACAAAGGAACCTTGTCTTTTGATGAAAGTTTTGCCCAAAGCTGCAATTACACATTTACGAGCCTTGCAGAACAATTAATGAAAAAAGACAGCTCGGTTATTGAAGATATGTCCGAGAAGCTGGCTCTCACTGATCGGGCAGGCTGGGAGGGAAAGCTGTACCACGAAACCGATTTCCGCCAGCTGTATAACGAAAAAAGCGGCGTGATTTGGGGGGATGAAAAAGACAAATCAGTCAAAAAAGCCATTGCGCAAACAGCAATCGGGCAGAAAAATGTAAAGGTAACGCCGCTCGAGGTAGCCAATATGATGGCGACAATCGCCCGCGGCGGAGAAAAACGGCAGGTGAAAATTGCCGAACAAATTGAGTATAAGAACGGCACAACGCTCGTCAAGTTTAAGGATCAGAAGCTCAAAGGGGAAACGATAGACAAATATACGTCACAGCAGCTTCAAAAAATACTGCGGCGGGTGGTAGAATCTCCTTCTGGAACGGGCAGAAGGTTTCAAGATCTTCCGTATACTGTAGCAGGGAAGTCGGGCACAGCCCAAACAGGCAAGCTTTCAAAAGAGAAGGAAACGCTCTATGAAAAATGGTTTGCCGGATATTTTCCCGCGGATAAGCCGAAATACGCTCTGGTTGTTTTACACATGGATACACCGGGAGATAAGGCTCTGACAAATTCGGTGTTTTATGATATTGTTAAAAAAGTACACGAAATTGAAATCAATCAGAAATAGAACAACTTCTCAGCACATGTTAAAATATATGCTGAGCCAAGAGGGATAAAGGAGTGCAGAATTATTGAGCAATAATCAATCTCGTTATGAAAATCGTGATAAACGCAGAAAAGCCAATTTAGTGCTTAACATTTTAATCGCAATCGTATCCATACTAATTGTCGTAGTAGCAGCGAATCTCTTCATTAACAGTCCTTCTAGCAAAGATGTCAGCAAGGATTCTGAAACGGCGCAAAAACAGGAATCTCCGGCTTCAGGAAAGACGGAAAAGAAATCGGATGAGGATATAAAAGACAGCAAGAAAGATACAGCTGACAGTGAAAAGGATTCTGAGAAGTCTTCTGACTCTGATTCCAAAAAAGATGATTCTTCTTCTAAAAAAGATGACTCTGATTCTGATTCAGATTCAAGCTCAGATTCAGCCGGTGATGGGCTTAAAGATGCAAAAGTTACAGAAGGCGGCTCATCGAGCGATGTGGAAAAAACGTATGAAAATCCTGACTGGAAAGCAGTCGGAACTGAGCAGACGGGCGAGCATGCCGCTACTTATGATTCAAGCTCACAAGACTGGGCTGAGATGCTGAAAGCCATTTCATACGCAACCGGTGTCTCTACAGATAACATGACGGTGCTCTGGCTCGGAAATAACGGCAGCCCTCAGGATGCCAAAGGCAAGATTTTAGACAAGGCGACTGGGAATAAATATCAAGTCACGATTACATGGGTTGATAAAAAAGGCTGGAAGCCGACAAAAGTAGAAAAGCTAAAATAAACAAAAGCAGCCGGGTTACAACCGGCTGCTTTTGTTTTAGGATTCTGCTGCGAAATGAACCACCGCGCTATACAATATTCTTCCTTCTGCCACAGCAGTTTGGTGTGAAACAGATTTCACCCGGAGCATGATGGCTTTATTGTTTTCAATTTGTGTATTGATTTTCTTTTCAAGCTCCTGCAATGAAGCCGCTTCAAAAAATTCCACTTTGTCTTTAATCAGATCTAATTGAAAATTCATGTCTTGACCCTCCAGCTTTCACAAGTCATATGAAGTATAAGCTTTTTTGCAGTCAATGCGCAATATGAGATGGCATAAAATACACAAAGTGTTTTAGTACCTGCTTTTCAGAAGATGTGGTATTATAGGAACTGTTCCATCGTTAATTCATAGTATACTTATAGGAATTATTAAATATGGAGTGTGACAAATATGGGGCGTGAATTTATCCCTCTCTTTGAAGATTGGGCAGCAACTTATGATCAAACAGTACAAGGTTTTGATATTCAGTATAAAGAAGCGTTCAGAGGCTACGATCATATCCTTGATGCCATCGTCAGCAAATCTGGAACGCACGTGTTAGAATTTGGCCCGGGGACCGGGAATTTGACAGCAAAGCTGCTTGATGCGGGCAAAACTGTATTTGGAATTGAACCTTCTCCAGCAATGCGTAAACTGGCTTCTGACAAGCTTTCAGGCAGGACGGAAATCGTAGACGGAGACTTCTTGACATTCCCTGAGCCGCCATTTCAGGCTGATACCATTGTCAGTTCATATGCTTTTCATCATTTAACCGACGAAGAAAAGCGGGCCGCCATAAAGCAATATGGCAAATACCTTCATTTGCATGATAAAATAGTGTTTGCCGATACCGTCTTTGAAGATGCGCAAGCGTATCAACAGGCTATCGAAAAAGCCCGTTCTCAAGGCTTCTATCAGCTTGCAAATGATTTAGAGACAGAACATTATCCTACATTGGATGCGTTGAAAGAAATGTTTACAGCTGAAGGTTTTGCAGTCCGATTCTCTCAGCAAAACGACTTCGTGTGGATAATGGAGGCGATCAAACGGTAAAATGAAGGGAATGTGAATAGATGAAACTAGCAGTCATCGGAGCAATGGAAGAGGAAGTTACCATCCTAAGAAACAAACTTGAAAATGCAAAAACAGAAACTATCGCACACTGTGAATTTACAACTGGCGAATATGAAGGAACTGAAGTGATTCTTCTAAAATCAGGAATTGGAAAAGTAAATGCTGCTATCAGCACGACGCTTCTGCTTGACCGTTACAAGCCTGATTATGTGATTAACACAGGCTCAGCGGGCGGATTTCATCATACATTGAATGTAGGGGATGTTGTCATTTCAACTGACGTTCGCCACCATGATGTAGACGTAACGGCTTTTGACTATGAATATGGGCAAGTGCCAGGTCTTCCGGCTGCTTATCCGTCGGATGAAAAGCTGATCAGCATCACGGAAGAAGCGGTTTCCGAACTTGACGGCATTCAGGTTGCTAAAGGAACGATTGCAACAGGCGATTCTTTTATGAATGATCCGAAGCGGGTTGAAGAAGTGCGTGCGAGATTTTCTGATCTATACGCGGTTGAAATGGAGGCTGCGGCAGTGGCTCAAGTGTGCCATCAATTTAAAACGCCGTTTGTCGTCATCAGAGCGTTATCAGATATCGCAGGAAAAGAATCACATGTTTCATTTGACCAATTTTTAGAGCAGGCGGCTGTTAATTCAACAGAGCTTGTGTTAAAGGTGATCAAACGAATTCATTAAAAACGGAGGAATGTTCTCCTCCGTTTTTCCTAAAAACAACCTCTAATAAGGAGGAGGACATATATGACAGTGATTACGGACATTACCGAGCTGATTGGGAATACACCGCTTCTCCGCTTAAAGAACTTTGATGTTCCAGAAGGAGTAACGGTGTATGCCAAGCTTGAAATGATGAATCCCGGCGGAAGCATCAAAGACAGGCTGGGAGATATGCTGATTCGTGACGCGCTCGATTCAGGCAAGGTGAAGCCCGGCGGAGTGATTATAGAAGCTACGGCAGGAAATACAGGGATCGGCCTTGCGCTAAGTGCCAGAAAATACGGGTTGAAAGCGATTTTCTGTGTCCCAGAACATTTCAGCGCAGAGAAACAGCAAATTATGCAAGCGCTTGGAGCATCAATCATTCATACACCGCGTGAAGACGGTATGCAGGGAGCCATTCAAAAAGCCATTCAGCTGGAGACTGAGATTGAAAATTCTTATTGTGTTTTGCAATTTAAAAACCAAGTAAATCCATCGACTTACTATAGGACGCTTGGACCTGAAATATGGGAAGCGCTTGACGGGAATATTCATACGTTTGTCGCCGGAGCAGGATCAGGGGGCACGTTCGCAGGAACAGCTTCCTTCTTGAAAGAAAAAAATCCAGCAGTCAAAACGGTGATTGTTGAACCGGAGGGTTCGATTTTAAACGGAGGAGAGCCTCACGCTCATAAAACTGAGGGCATCGGCATGGAGTTCATCCCCGATTATATGAATAAGAGCCACTTTAATAAGATCTATACCGTAACAGATGAGAATGCGTTTAGACTTGTGAAAGAAGCGGCAGAAAAAGAAGGTCTGCTGATCGGAAGCTCTTCAGGTGCAGCACTTTATGCAGCATTGGAGGAAGCGAAAAAAGCATCCGCGGGAACTAACATTGTCACCGTATTTCCTGACAGCAGCGATCGATATATCAGCAAACAAATATACAAAGGAGGCATCTGATATGAAGAAAAAAACAATGATGATACATGGCGGAATCACAGGTGATGAGAAAACAGGCGCAGTTTCCGTGCCCATTTATCAAGTAAGCACGTACAGGCAGCCGAAAGCAGGGCAGCATACAGGCTACGAGTATTCAAGAACGGCCAATCCGACTCGAACCGCTCTCGAAGCACTTGTGACAGAACTGGAAGGCGGGGAAGCAGGTTATGCGTTCAGCTCAGGAATGGCTGCCATTACAGCGGTTATGATGCTGTTTAACAGCGGAGATCATGTCGTGTTGACTGATGATGTGTACGGCGGAACATACCGGGTGATGACAAAGGTGCTTAACCGTCTTGGCATTGAATCAACATTTGTCGATACGAGCAGCAGGGAAGAAGTTGAAAAAGCGATTCGCCCTAATACAAAAGCCATTTATATTGAAACACCGACAAACCCATTGCTCAAAATCACCGACTTGACGCTCATGGCAGATATCGCAAAAAAAGCGGGTGTTCTGCTTATTGTAGACAATACCTTTAACACTCCTTATTTTCAGCAGCCGCTTACTTTAGGCGCTGATATCGTACTTCACAGTGCGACAAAATATCTTGGCGGACACAGTGATGTCGTCGGAGGTTTAGTTGTGACAGCTTCGAAAGAGCTTGGAGAAGAGCTGCATTTTGTGCAAAACTCCACAGGCGGCGTGCTCGGCCCTCAAGATTCCTGGCTTTTGATGAGAGGAATCAAAACGTTGGGACTTAGAATGGAAGCGATCGATCAAAATGCGCGGAAAATCGCAAGCTTTCTTGAGAATCATCCTGCTGTCCAAACGTTATATTATCCCGGTTCTTCAAATCATCCCGGACATGAACTTGCAAAAACGCAAGCATCTGGCTTCGGCGGCATGATCTCCTTTGATATCGGCAGTGAAGAACGGGTTGATGCGTTTTTAGGAAATCTGAAACTGTTTACCATTGCTGAAAGCTTGGGGGCGGTTGAAAGCTTAATTTCTGTTCCGGCAAGAATGACACATGCTTCTATTCCGAGAGAACGCCGGCTTGAGCTCGGCATTACAGACGGCTTGATCAGAATTTCTGTGGGAATTGAAGATGCGGAAGATTTGCTGGAAGATATCGGCCAAGCGCTTGAAAATATATAACAAATGGATAGAATTACTTTCTCTGTAAGCCGCCGGATTATATTATAATAGTCGTATACTATGAATCTGGCAGGTGATTCTTTTGAACAAAAATAGAATGAAATCTTTAAAAGAAGACTACAAACATTTTGCTTTTACATTGCTTGCAGTCAGTACTTTTTTATATATAGGCGCAGTTCTCCCTGATCAAGGCTTAACATTAGGCCAGAAATCGACGATGTTTTTAGCGGATTGCGTATTTTTAGCCGGTGCCTTCTTTTGCGCTGACCGTTCACTTATTTACAAGAAGCGTTTGGAAGAAGCCGACGAATAAAAAAACAGCCATCATCAGCGATGGCTGTTTTTCTGTTATTTTTCTCGAAGTTCTTTTCCCATGCCTTTTAAAAACTGAAGACCGAAGCCGACGGCTCTGTTGATGTCAGGATCGTTCATTGCTTTTAACAGGTCGAGAATCCCGACTTTCTTGTCTTCTTTTAAAAAGCTTTGTGCCTGTTCAGTCCCAGCCATTACGCTTTCTAAAAGCTTTGCTGTAAACTCAGGATCGGCTTTTGTCAATGCGCCTCCGGCGGCCATCATCGTGTTGATGAGGTTGGTGACAGGCTCACGGGAAACCTGGCCAAGCGCAATCTTGGCAATGTCTTCCTTCGCTCTCAGCATGCTTGTTGCCGCGTCAAAAATTCCAAGATCATTGAGTTCATTCATTAACGTCATCGTTTTAGAGACGGCGTCTTCATTTTCCGCCAGCAGCTCTTTTAGTTCTTCTATTTTTTCAAGCTTAATTTGCTCGGCTGTTTTTGTTTCTTTTTTGATCGTCGTAATTGGAGTAGCCATTCATTTTCCTCCTATCGTTTAATCAGTCAGTCAAATGGACATAGCCCGGGCGGTTCCATTTTCTTTCTGCTTCGACTCCGTTTTGCGGGTGCCGTTTTTTGTTGCGCGGATTTGTTTTCGGGAGCGGCGCTGTTTCACAGCCGCCAAGCACTTCCATGCGGACCTTTGTCTGTTTATAAGCAGGCGTGTTCGTCCGTTTATCAGCTGCGGGTCCCGTCAAGAAGTTAATCGCTGACTCCTTGTCTGTTGAATTCATTGGCAGATAGAGTTCATTTTTCCGTACCCGGTCTGTGATCAATGCGTTCAATTTGACTGCTCCGAACGGAGAAACGAGCCGTACAAGCGAACCGTCACAAACACCTCGCTCTTGTGCAAGCTCAGGTGAGATCTCAACGAATACATTCGGCACTTTAGCTTGGATGCCTTTCGATTTATTTGTCATGTTTCCTTCGTGGAAATGCTCCAGCATCCGGCCATTATTGATATGAAGATCATATTCCTCCGGAAATGCCGCTGGCTCGGTCCAATCAGAAAGGGCAAAGCGGGCTTTTTTGTCAGGGAAATTAAATCCGTCTTCATACAGAAGCGGTGTGCTTTCACCTGTGAAGCTGCCCCATAGGAAGCTGTTCCAGCCTTCTAGCACCTCATAGCTTGCTTTGGCAAACAGAGGAGAAAGACTCGCCATTTCAGAGAAAATGTCACTTGGATGGCTGTAATTCCAATTCGCTCCTAAACGGTTTGCCACCTCTTGAATAATCCACCAGTCCGGTTTTGCGTCACCAAGCGTCGGAAGCGCCTGATACAATCGCTGCACACGGCGTTCTGTGTTGGTGAATGTTCCGTCTTTTTCAAGTGAAGGAGTGGCCGGCAAGACGACATCGGCATATTGGGCTGTTCTTGACAGGAAGATGTCCTGTACCACGAAGAAATCAAGGCTAGATAAAATATCATGCACATGGTTCGCGTTTGAATCAACCAGTGCCATATCCTCACCGACAAGATACATAGCCTTCATTTTTCCTTCTTCAATGGCATGAAGCATTTGAATATTATCTAGACCAGGCTTTCCATCAATCTCGACACCGTATGCCTCTTCAAATTTAGCGCGGGCTTTGTCATCTGTAATATGCTGATATCCCGGCAGCCATCCAGGCAATGTTCCCATATCACAAGCGCCTTGCACGTTATTGTGTCCGCGCAGAGGATAAGCGCCGGCACCCGGACGGCGATAATTGCCTGTCGCGAGAAGCAGGTTTGAAATGGCTGCTGATGTATCAGAACCGCCTGTATTTTGTGTGACACCCATTCCCCAAAGGACACAAGTGCCGTCAGCGTCACGGATCATTTCAGCGATTTGAATGATGTTTTCTTTTGAAAGGCCTGTGATGCGTTCTGCATAATCAAGCGTATACGTTTTAAGGGTTTCTTTATAATCTTCAAAGTAATTGACGTTCTCATCAATAAACGCCTGATCGTGCCAGCCTTGGTCGATCATATATTTCGTAACAGCCATCAGCCAGACTTGGTCTGTGCCTTGTTTAGGGCTAATGAAAAGATCAGATCGCTCAGCCATCTCATTTTTACGCAGGTCAGCAACAATCAGTTTTTGACCGTGGAGCTTGTGTGCCCGTTTGACGCGTGTTGCGAGCACCGGGTGTCCTTCCGCCGGATTGGCGCCGACGATGATGACGAGACCGGCTTTGGCGATATCTTTAATCGTGCCGGCGTCACCGCCCATGCCGACAGTGCGGAACAATCCGTCTGTAGCAGGAGACTGGCAGTAGCGTGAGCAGTTATCGACGTTGTTTGTTTCAAATACCTGACGCGCTAGTTTTTGAATGACATAGTTTTCTTCATTCGTAATTTTAGAAGAAGAAATAAACCCGACAGAGCCTTTACCGTACTGCTCTTTAATTGATCCTAATCTGCTTGCGACAAGATCAAGGGCCTCTTCCCAAGAAGATTCCACAAAAGCTCCGTTTTTACGGATTAAAGGCTTTGTGATCCGCTCCTCAGAATTGACGAAATCCCAGCCGAATTTCCCTTTGACACATGTGGAAATCGCGTTAACCGGAGCATCAGAAACAGGCTGGATCTTTAAGATATCCCGGCCTTTTGTCCATACTTCAAACGAACATCCGACACCGCAGAACGTGCATACAGTTTTTGTTTTTTTCGTTCTCGTTTCACGCATTGCCGCTTCGACTTCAGAAATGGCAAAAATGCTGCCATACCCCGGCTCAACATTTTTCACGAGGTCAATCATCGGTTCCATGACGTCCTCTTTAATGCCTGTCATAAAGCCAGCCTGCCCGAGCATTGATTTTTCCATCAGTGCATTACATGGACATACTGTGACACACTGACCGCAGCTGACACAAGAAGATTCATTGATCGGAACGCCTTCATCCCAAATAACGCGAGGGCGTTCGCGCTCCCAGTCGATTGAGAGTGTTTCATTTACCTGAAGGTTTTGACAGACTTCAACACACTGGCCGCAGGCAATACATTGGTTTGGATCATAGCGGTAAAAAGGATGAGACATATCAACCGCGCAAGAAGGATCTTCTTTTGGCGTATATGGGTATTTTTGATGCTCAATCCCCATCATTTCCGCTGTATTATGCAGCGTGCAGTTCCCATTGTTGTTATCGCAAACCGTACAATACAGCAAATGGTTTTCAAGAAGGCGGTCCATCGCCTCGGTTTGCGCTTCTTTCACTCGATTTCCCGAAAGATCAATTGACATTCCGTTTTCTGCGACCGTCGCGCATGAACGAACCAGCTTGCCATTTGCTTCTACAATGCAAGTATCACAAGTTTGAATCGGGTCAACCTCTGGTACGTGGCAAATCTGCGGGTATTCAATTCCGTTTTCATTTAAAATGTCTAAAATTGTAGCCCCTGCTCGTGCTTGAATTTCTGTTCCGTCTACACGGACACTGATCGACTTACCGTCCATCATATTCATATTCCCCTCCATCTTTCTTTCAAGAAGTCAAAAAAAGCCATGTATAGATACACCTGTCCTTAATCCTAAGAAGGTGTAAACACACATGGCGGAATAGTTCACTAGCAAGTCTTACTAACAGACCAATCCTTGATTTTTATAAAACGATAGACTCATAACAAGATCCTATTACAAATCCATCAACACTGCTTTTATTATAAAGTGATATTTATTATAATACAATATGGCAGGAAAATTTTAACCAAGTGAAATGTCCTAAGGGGAACCGGGAAAAGCCTTTATAAGGCAATATCGGAAGGGGTAATCAGCATGTCTAAAAAAATTCATGAATTCAATGATATCATTCGAAAACTTCGCAAAGAATTGTTCGGAAAAGGGCCTGAGCGAATTCATACTGTATTTGTAGAAAACATGGCAGTTTCAACACTATACGGAAATCTGAGTGCAAGCGAGCAGTTTATCGCCCGTACGCCTGAAGGAAGAGAGATGGTACATGCGGCCCGGACAAGCCTGATTCAAGACCTTTATTCCAAACAAACGCCGGAAGGAATGGAGGAACTTATGGGAGCTAAGCTAGTCCATTTGTTTTCTGATATTAAAATTGAGGAAAACATCGCTGTATCTGTATTTGTTTTTGACCGAAAAATAGATGATCAAAAAGAAGCTCTGCAAAGCTAGCATATTTGCCATTGACACAAATTTGTCACATTTGATATGATGTTGCTACAGTTATAGAAGGCTAAAGCAATGGAATGTATGCACGAACTGTATATATTCTCTTTCAATATCTTAAATACTGCTTGATATTGTTGTATGGGTATGCATACAAGTTAGGCAGCATTCAAACGCCTGGATTGACACAGGTTATTTGAGTGCTGCCTTTTTTTATTGCCTTTCTTGCATAACTGTGAGAAAAGAAGAAGTATGGAGGCGTTTTATTATGGCTTTTCGAAAACCGGATGAAATAGCAGAAGCAGCAATTGAAGCAGGGATGAAAAAAATAAAGCTCCCGCTGCCGTCACTGCTTGTGCTGGGGTTTTTAGGCGGTGCATTTATCGCGCTTGGGTATTTGCTTGATATCAGGGTGATTGGCGATCTTCCGAAAGAATGGGGGAGCCTGTCCAGCTTGATCGGTGCAGCAGTATTTCCAGTCGGTCTGATCCTTGTCGTTCTCGCTGGCGCTGAACTGATCACTGGAAATATGATGTCAGTTGCCATGGCGTTATTTTCGAGAAAAATATCAGTAAAAGAGTTGGCGATTAACTGGGGAATCGTCACAGTTATGAACTTAATCGGCGCATTGTTTGTTGCGTACTTTTTTGGACATTTGGTTGGATTGACTGAAACAGGTCCTTATTTAGAAAAAACGGTTGCCGTTGCCCAAGGAAAACTCGATATGAGCTTTGGAAAGGTTCTCATTTCCGGCATCGGCTGTAACTGGCTTGTATGTCTTGCAGTGTGGCTTTCTTTCGGCGCCCAAGACGCTGCAGGTAAAATCCTTGGCATCTGGTTCCCAATTATGGCTTTTGTGGCTATCGGATTTCAGCACGTTGTCGCCAACATGTTTGTGATTCCTGCTGCCATTTTTGCAGGCTCGTTCACGTGGGGGCAGTTTATCGGAAACATCATTCCTGCTTTTATCGGCAATGTCATCGGCGGAGCTGTATTTGTCGGTCTCATTTATTTTATTGCATATCATAAGAAAGACCGCTCCAGAAATGAAATGAAGCAGGTATCATGACTAACGGGCAAATCCATTCGATGATTTGCACAATTTCAGTCCATTTTTAGAAAAAGATGTTTACAAAATGGAATTTGGTGGATATACTTACAAAGTAAGAAAAAAGAGCAAAGGAGGCTGAACCAAAATGACAATGAGACAACGACGTCAACCTGTACGTGATACACATGGAAAAGTTCATGGTTTATTCAGCCTGTGGAAGAGTTCGTGTCCTTCCTTAACCGATGCTTATCTCCTCACGCATTAAATTCGGAATAGTCGGACATACGCAACTCCCCGCAGGCAGTAGAGGCATTGGTGTCTTCTTTTGTCTGCGGTTTTTATTTGCCCGCGGCAGAAGGATTGATGCTGTTGGGCTATTTCGCTTGGTGCGGACTTTGAAAGGGGGTGAGCATATGACGATTAACCTATTCTTTTTAACGTTAACGATTAAAAAACGGTTTAAGAGCCTGGAAGAATTCGAACGAGAACAGCAGATTGAGCAGATTTATGATGAAATGAAAGAGTCTCAGCTAAAGCATCTTTATTTAACAAACTGGCGCTAAAAGCAATAAAAAAAACTGAAGGGGGAATGGCATATGCTTAGAAGGGAATTATTGATGCATTATACAATGGAGAAGGACCAAGTTTAGCGAAACAGCTGTCAAGAAAATGCGCGCCTGCATATAGTAAATCAACGTTATTGTGAGGCAGGTGATGGCATCATGAACGATTATCAAAAAAGGCTGCCGTCGATTGGCCATGGTTATGCGTCCATGCCGCATTCCTTCAAACATGGCTATGGAAATCCATTTCGACAGCAGAGGCTGATGGCAATGCAGCAGCAAAGGCTGTATGTATTTCCTTATCATTGGCATTAGAAAGAGGGCAGAAAACATTTTGTTTTCTGCTTTTTTTGCGGAAAAAAATGAAAAAGTTTAGTTCTATCGAAACATTTTTAGACACAATGCCGTCTAGTTGGTACCTTCCTTCCTTTTTAGAAAAGAAGATGATATTTATTTTTTGAATATAATAAATAAACATAGGAAACCAAAAGCAGGTGTTTAAAATGCTAGAAAATAGACTCTATACACGATCGAATCTTTGGAAATTATTTTCTCGGAAATATAAGCAAATCAAAACCATTGAGCATATGATGATTGACTCTATAGATATACAAGAAAATGACAGAATTTTAGAAATTGGAATCAGAAATGGCACTGTTTTTAAAAGCATAGTCAAGAAACTAGACAAGGGGAGCTTAAAAAGCATTGATCCTTCAAAGCGAAAGGTAAGGCAGATATCCCGTGCGAATCGAAAAAACATTGGGAAAGGGGAGGTTTTTCATGGCTATCCAGAGAACATTCCCTTTGATGACCGTATCTTTAATAAAGTGTTTTCTTTACATACGGTTCAGAGCTGCACCGATATTAGGCTTGCATTAAGAGAAATTTACAGGGTGCTTCAAATTGATGGCCGGTTTTACATCAGTATTGATGCAAATACCGGTGAAAAAGAGAAAACGTATATTCAACTGTTGAAAGACCAGCATTTCAGGGAAGTTTCTGTCATCAGGCGTGATTCCTGTCTATGTATTGTGGCTGTTAAATAAAAAATTTCTCGGGAAATATATCCAAGGTCCTCATATTAGGAATTGGGTATATTTTCTTAATTTTTTATTTTTTGCATATATTTTATATGAAAAAAAGTTTTTTTCATATAAACTTATAACAGAAGAAAGAACAAAGAGGTGATATCAGATAGGGCAGACATTCTTTATGAACAAAAGGAATGAATATTCATTCCGTAAACGAATCGGAGGTTGCATTACATGTTATCCGCATCCAGCAGTAAATACGACATGATTATGAAAGCGTCGGTCTCGCTTTTTACAGAAAGGGGTTTTGACGCTACCACTATTCCTATGATAGCTGAACGTGCTCATGTGGGAACAGGGACGATCTATCGTTATTTTGACAGCAAAGAAACACTCGTCAACGTACTGGTTCAAGAAAGCATTCAGCGATTTACAGAAAAGCTGAAGCGAGACATTTCGGAATTGCCTGTCAGAGAAGGCTTCCACCACGTATTTAGCTGTCTCGTTCAGTTTACGAAAGAGAGCGACTATGCGCTTTTTTTTCTTGAAACCAAAAAAGACGCTCATTACTTAAATCATACAAGCAAACAAATGATAGAAAATCTGACTCAAATGCTTGATGACTATTTTAATAAGGGAAAAGCGGAAGGCGTGATTCGCAGCCTGCCCTCTAACGTGTTAATTGCGATTGTATTAGGGGCGTTTCTCAAGATATATCAGCTCGTCCAAACAGGTGATATAGAGATGGACACTGATTTAATTACTGAATTGGAACAGTGCTGCTGGGATGCCATTAAGCTTCAATCATCACAAAAATAGGAAAGGGAGATGTCAATGAAACAGGCAAGCGCAATACCTCAGCCCAAAACATACGGACCTTTAAAAAATCTTCCGCATCTGGAAAAAGAACAGCTTTCTCAATCCTTATGGCGGTTAGCTGATGAATTGGGGCCGATTTTCCGTTTTGATTTTCCGGGAGTATCCAGTGTTTTTGTCTCGGGCCACAATCTTGTGGCTGAAGTGTGTGATGAAAGCCGCTTTGACAAGAACCTTGGCAAAGGTTTGCTAAAGGTGCGCGAGTTCGGCGGAGATGGCTTATTTACAAGCTGGACGCACGAACCGAACTGGCAAAAAGCGCACCGCATTTTGCTGCCAAGTTTTAGCCAAAAAGCGATGAAAGGCTATCATTCTATGATGCTGGATATCGCAACCCAGCTCATACAAAAATGGAGCCGCTTAAACCCCAATGAAGAAATTGACGTAGCAGACGATATGACACGTTTGACACTTGATACGATTGGGTTATGCGGGTTTAACTATCGATTCAACAGCTTTTACCGTGATTCGCAGCATCCGTTTATCACCAGCATGCTCCGTGCCTTAAAAGAGGCGATGAATCAATCGAAAAGACTGGGCCTGCAAGATAAAATGATGGTGAAAACGAAGCTGCAGTTCCAAAAAGATATAGAAGTCATGAACTCCCTTGTCGATAGAATGATAGCGGAGCGAAAGGCGAATCCGGATGAAAACATTAAGGATCTCTTGTCTCTCATGCTTTATGCCAAAGATCCAGTAACGGGTGAAACGCTGGATGACCAAAACATTCGATACCAAATCATCACATTTTTAATTGCTGGGCATGAAACGACAAGCGGGTTGCTTTCCTTTGCGATTTATTGTCTGCTTACACATCCGGAAAAGCTGAAAAAAGCTCAGGAGGAAGCGGATCGCGTGTTAACGGATGACACGCCTGAATATAAACAAATCCAGCAGCTCAAATACATTCGGATGGTTTTAAATGAAACCCTGAGACTGTATCCAACAGCTCCGGCTTTTTCTCTATATGCGAAGGAGGATACTGTTCTAGGCGGGGAATATCCGATCAGCAAAGGGCAGCCAGTCACCGTTTTAATTCCAAAACTGCACCGGGATCAAAACGCTTGGGGAGCGGATGCGGAAGCTTTCCGTCCGGAACGGTTTGAAGATCCTTCAAGTATCCCTCACCATGCGTATAAGCCATTTGGAAACGGCCAGCGCGCTTGTATCGGCATGCAGTTTGCTCTTCAAGAAGCGACAATGGTTCTCGGTCTTGTATTAAAGCATTTTGATTTGATAAACCATACTGGCTACAAACTAAAAATCAAAGAAGCATTAACAATCAAGCCGGATGATTTTAAAATTACTGTGAAACCGCGGAAAACAGCGGCAATCAATGTACAGCGAAGAGAACAGGCAGACATCAAAACAGAAACAAAGCCAAAAGAAACCCAACCTAAACACGGCACACCTTTACTCGTTCTTTACGGTTCAAACCTTGGGACAGCTGAGGGAATAGCTGGTGAACTGGCTGCTCATGGGCGCCAGATGGGCTTTACAGCTGAAACGGCTCCGCTTGATGATTACATCGGCAAGCTTCCTGAAGAAGGGGCAGTCGTCATTGTTACGGCTTCTTATAATGGGGCGCCGCCTGATAATGCCGCCGGCTTTGTAGAGTGGCTGAAAGAGCTTGAGGAAGGCCGATTGAAAGGCGTTTTCTATGCGGTATTCGGCTGCGGAAACCGAAGCTGGGCCAGCACGTATCAGCGGATTCCCCGCCTGATTGATGACATGATGAAAGCAAAGGGGGCAACGCGTTTAACAGCGATTGGGGAAGGTGACGCCGCTGATGATTTTGAAAGCCATCGCGAGTCTTGGGAAAACCGCTTCTGGAAGGAAACGCTGGACGCATTTGATATTAACGAAATAGCCCAGAAAGAAGACAGGCCTTCATTATCGATTACTTTTCTCAGTGAAGCGACGGAAACGCCGGTTGCCAAAGCTTATGGCGCGTTTGAAGGAATTGTATTAGAGAATCGAGAGCTCCAGTCAGCTGACAGTACGCGTTCCACCCGCCATATTGAATTGGAAATTCCGGAGGGTAAAACATATAAAGAAGGCGATCATATCGGAATCCTGCCGAAGAACAGCAGCGAGCTTGTTCAGCGGGTTCTCCGCCGATTCGGTTTGCAGTCCAATCATGTAATACAAATAAGCGGAAGCGCTCATATGGCTCACCTGCCGATGGATCGGCCGATTAAAGTAGCGGATTTACTGTCGTCCTATGTAGAGCTGCAGGAACCGGCTTCAAGGCTTCAGCTTCGGGAGCTGGCCTCTTATACAGTCTGTCCGCCGCATCAAAAAGAGCTGGAACAGCTCGTTTCAGATGATGGCACTTACAAAGAGCAGGTGCTTGCAAAACGTCTTACCATGCTTGATCTTTTAGAGGATTATCCTGCCTGCGAAATGCCGTTTGAGCAATTTTTAGCACTTTTGCCATCACTAAAACCGAGATACTATTCCATTTCAAGTTCACCGAAAGCCCATGCAAATATCGTGAGCATGACGGTAGGAGTTGTGAAAGCCTCAGCATGGAGCGGCCGAGGTGAATACCGGGGTGTCGCCTCTAATTATTTAGCAGAATTGAATACAGGTGATGCGGTAGCCTGTTTCATTCGTACGCCGCAGTCCGGATTCCAGATGCCGGATGACCCTGAAACGCCTATGATTATGGTCGGGCCGGGCACAGGAATTGCGCCATTCAGGGGCTTTATTTGGGCAAGATCTGTTTTGAAGAAGGAAGGAAGCCCCCTTGGTGAAGCACTTTTATACTTCGGCTGCCGGCGCCCGGACCATGACGATCTTTATAGAGAAGAGCTGGATCAAGCGGAACAGGACGGTTTGGTCACAATCCGCCGATGCTACTCACGCGTCGAAAACGAATCAAAAGGATATGTCCAGCACTTGCTCAAGCAAGATTCACAGAAATTGATGACACTCATTGAAAAAGGAGCTCATATTTACGTATGCGGTGATGGATCGCAAATGGCTCCTGACGTAGAGAAAACTTTGCGATTGGCATATGAAGCTGAAAAAGGTGCAAGTCAGGGTGAATCCGCCGATTGGCTGCAAAAGCTGCAAGACCAAAAACGTTATGTAAAAGACGTTTGGACAGGAATGTAATAAAAAATAAAATCCCGCCAATCTGATTGGCGGGATTGCTTTGCATGTGAGAAAACCGGCACGATAATGAAATCTACTGAAAAGGATGTTATAGGGAGTATCGTGCCGGCCTTATTATTCATATCGTCATACAGAGGCAAAAGTTTAGTTCTTTTTACCTTATTTTTAAAAATAAATAGTCTAAAAGTCTTGTTTTTGGTTTTCGGCTCAGGCTTTTGGCATTTTGTTCTTTCTTATTCCTTAAGATCAGTCATCTGTTGAAGATTGATGCTTGAATTGCCGTTCCACATGTTTACGGTAATGAAAGTCATGAATCAGCCGAATGGTCGGCCTGATTAACAGTAGCAAGCTTCCGATCGCAAACAGCCATATCCCTGTCGACATTAACCGGTCATAGAAAAAGAAAAAACTTCCAACGAGAAACATAGCACCGATGATAAAATCGTTTACTGTATAAAGAACCTTATATCGTTTTTTGAAAAAAAACTCATATCGTTTCAGCTCTTTTTGGATGTCATGTTCTTCATTTCCTTTCATTATCATCCCTCCATTCAATTTTGGCTTACCCTTACGTAAACGGCATGTAAACATAAGGGCTGCCTTGCTGAAAGAAGACATAATCAACGATCAGAAACTAAAGTAAAAAAGTGATCCGCATAGGATCTCTTTTTTTACGGTTTCATCGCCTGAACAATAAGAGCAGTCAAAGCTTTTGCCCCTTTAGGAACCAAGTGAACACCATCAGGGGTAAAATATTCCGGATGCTGAAGGGCTTCTGTATGCCAGTCAACTAACGTAACATTTTGATGTGCGCTTGCCTGGTGCTGTAAAGATTCATTAACCTTGCTTTCCCATTGGCGGGGAACCCGTGTATTGACAAGGTAGATATGGGCTTTGGAGAAAGATTGAAGCAGTTGTTCAATTTGGCTGTTTGTAAAGTAGCCATTGGTTCCAAGCTCAATGATGACAGCCTTGTTAGGCTGATTAAAAGACTTGTACTCCCTTGCGAGTTCCAAAGCTTGAGACATTTGTCTTCCCACCTTTCCATCAATCGTCACATTTGAAAGTGACTGACGCAGGTGTGAAGAAATATCAAGCATGACGGAATCTCCTATAGCTAACACTTCTTTCGCAGTGTCTGCGGGTTCTTTCGCCTGTTGAGATTGCGTGTCTTTCTTTTTATGAGTCTCTTGCCCATTATTTTTATTTTCCTTTTGTCCTTGCTTGGAGCTTGTTGTTTTTTGTTCAGGATTGTGTTTTTTATCTGCTGCAGCGTTCTTTTTATCCCCAGAAGCTTGGCTTGTGTCAGCATTTGTTTCTTGTGAGCTATAGGTCCATTTGGTAGGGTGCTTTTGCTCTCCGGCTAACCCTGACAGCCCTCCTGCAAAAATAAGTATAGCGAAAATGACGAAACCAATTGACATTTTGCTAATAACAGATGTCGTTTTCCATTCCTTGATTCTATGTATCAAAACATGGCTGAAAAATGATCTAAATCCCTGTGTCCGTATCGGCTTCTCAATAAAATGATAGGAAAGCTCGGCAAGTATACATGTCACAATGACCTTTAGCATGATATGCCAAAAAACAGGGTTTCCGATTTCTTGAACTGGTGTGCTTAACACAATAACAGGGTAGTGCCAAAGATAAATACCGTAAGACCTTGTTCCAAGCCACCGAAGCGGCCTCCATGAAAGCAGCTTGCCTAAAAAGCTGCTCGGATGGCAAACACATGCGATAAGGATTGCAGCAGTGATGCTAATGAATAGCATTCCGCCTCTGTAAAGAAAAGGCTCGTATTCATCTGTAAAATAGACACACAATACTAAAATACAAAATGCCAAAAATTCAGTGGCGTGCAAAGTGTGCTTTAGTTTGCTTGGCAGCCTGTTGGAAGACAGCCTTTTCATCGGCCATACCAAAGCCAAGGCGCATCCGATGAGAAGTTCAAACGAACGAGTGTCTGTGCCATAGTAGATGCGGCTCGGATCTCCGCCAGGTTCATACAGTATGCTCATCATCATGGCTGAACAAAGTGCAAGCAACGATATTACCGCAGCCAATCTGGCGCGGCTTTTCAATATGTACATTCCAAAAACGAAAAACATTGGCCATATGATATAAAATTGTTCTTCAATCGCCAGCGACCAAAGGTTTTTTAGAGGTGATGGGGAACCGAAACTATCAAAATATGATAGCTTGTGAAAAATAAACCACCAATTGCTCATATAAAAGAGAGAAGAGATCGCATCCCCGCGTACAGTATGCAATAGTTCTCGGTCAAACAATACGACCCAAACAACAGTGGAAAAAATCATAAGGTAAGCCGCTGGCAGAAGCCGTCGAATGCGGCGCACCCAAAAGTCCCGAAAATCAAGATTGATATCATTTCCATATGCCGGCAATAGAATGGAGGTAATCAAATATCCGGATAAAACAAAAAAGATATCGACTCCGATAAAGCCTCCGTTAGCCCAATTAAAATTTAGATGATAAGCGATAACTGACAGAACGGCAAATGCCCGAAGGCCATCAAGTCCAGGGATGTATCGATGATGCTGTGTCTTGTGATACATGGGTATTCCTCCAATAGTATGCAAATATTCTCGTTGTTTTTGATAGCGAGGTTACGACCTCAAATAGAAAAGAGAGAAAACATCCATAATCTAAGATGGATGTTTTTTTATTTTATCGAATATAACGTTCTCCCACGAGCAAGTTTGAAATGACGCTGGTTGGAATTTTAAACTCGGTAACGCCCATATAGCCGGGGGCGACTTCATATTCGTCAAATGAGATCACAAGTTTATGGTCCTCAGTAATATAAAACGTTTGATCAGGAAGAATCGTTTTGAACGGTTCAGCATCTTCGTCAGTGAGCCAATATATTTTATTAGGATCTTCCTTCATTTGCTGTTTCATTTGCTTTTTGATGTTTTGACTGATGACTTTGATATAGCGCTCATCTTTGAATAAGCTTTTTAATGTAAGTAAAATATCATTCTTTTTGTCAATCGTAATATAACGGCTTTGTGTGTAGGAAGATGCTTGTGTTGTTTCAATATTGCGCCGGATAGAGAGCAAATCTGGCGTGTCTGTGACAGTCTCGTAATCACTGTAGATGCTGAGATGCCCTTTTTTGTTTTTGGATGTGGATTGTATAAACTCTTTATACAGCTGCTGGCTTTCTTTCAAGTATTTCTCGTTAATGCTGTTTTCAAGCTCTTTATTAGAAAGTCCGGACAAAGCAGGTGTTTTGACATCAATGCTTGATTGGTCTTTTTCCTCTTTGATTTCAATAAAGGTGATCGCTTTGACGATTTTGCCGATGACAGGGATCTTAGACATAGCCTGAGCAGCGTCAGGGTTGATATTCACAAGCGCAGTGAATAAAATAGCTGCAGCAATTGCTGCTGATGTCGGCCACATGACGATTTTTTTCTTTTTTGGTTCTTGCTGAAGGGCTTTTTCAACAATGATCTCCAATTCTTTAGGAATCGGAACATTTTTATATTCTTCTCTTAATTGCTGTAATCTCTTATCCATTAAGAAAGATCCTCCTTCGTCAACTGAATGCGCATCAGCTTCAATGCTCTGTATAGGCGCGTTTTGACGGTATTCGTGTTTTCTCCTGTAATTTCCGCAATTTCTTCTAATTTGAGGTCTTCAAAAAAACGTAAAATAATAATGGTTTTATAGCGGTAAGGCAATTCGTCAAGCGCTTCATGGAGATCAGTATCCTTGTAATGGTCTTCTTTTCCCTTGCTTAAAAATTCTATCGTTTCGTCGTCCATCACTCTTATCTTTTTTTGTTTGCGCAAAAAATCAATAGCTGTCCGCACCAAAATTTTATAAAACCAGCTTTTTATCGTCTCAGGGTTTCTGACCGTTTCAACTGAGCTCAGCGCTTTTTTTATCGATTCCTGAACAATATCTAATGCGTCATCTTGATTTTTCACATAACTGAAAGCCAACCTGTAGAAATCTTGCTTATGATCAGTTATGCATGCGACAAGCAACGCTTTTGTTGTTTGTTTTTTCTTCATTGCAATAAAGGGCTCCTTTTTGAATATACGTATATCGTAGGCTGTTACCTAGGATAGACGCGGAAAGCTGAAAAATAGTTTGCGCAGAATCACATTTTTTAAAAGAAGTAAATCAGCATGGTGGGTTTATGCATAAAAAAACAAGGCTTGTTTTGTACAAGCCTTGTTTTTGGGTTAAACGATGCCAAACGCTATTCCAAATAATGTTTTTTGAAATCAGAGTGGATAGAAAATTTACGGCGCAACTGGATGAGATTTTTCCCGAAGCTTTCTTCTAAAAGCTCTCTATGCTTTTTCAGAATTTCCATGAGGTACAGATCATGAATGATCACTTCAGTAATAGGCATGACTAAACCTACATGCATCGTCCATGCAGCACGGCTGTCGTTGCCAAGTGAGACAATGCCCGCAACTACTTCTGAATCATCTCCGCTATAGACAAGCCACCGTCCATCATACTCTTCTGTAATTTCACTGCTCATATCATGCAGGTAAACAGTGGCAAAATCAGATACGATGTCTCCGTATGCAATAATGGTGACAATGACGCCTTGATTTGCCGCCTGTTTTAGCTCTGATTCTATCTCCTCAAAATCCTCTTTCCATATTTCTAAGAGGATTCTTTTTTTGGCGGATAAGATACAGGCCTTCACCTTTTCAAGAATTTCACTGCGGCCGGTGATATTCCAGATGTTTTCCCGGTCATTTGCAGTCTGCTCAAACTTTTCAAAATACTTTTCAGCCTGATCAAAATGCTCTTCCGCCTTGATCCGGCGGTTTTTAATCAGTTCTTTCGCGGGAACAGGAACATACTGAGGCGTATTTCCATGACTGACAAAAACATCTCCTCTGATGACAAGGCTTTCCAGGACTTCATAAATTTTAGAACGGGGCACTCCGGATTTTTTGGCAACGGCATAGCCTGTTAAAGGTGATTCTTGCAATAACGCCAAATAAGCTTTCGACTCATATTCTGTAAAATTGAGGTTTTTTAAAATGTCTAACATATTTTCCTTCATATATCCTCCAATATAAAGAGCAATCACTGCCTTTGTAATCGCTATTTTAACAAACCATATTGATTTATTCCAAACGCATTGATACAATTTTTATAAGTAGTTACTTTTGTAGTCACTATATGATTGAGGGGATATTTTAAAGGGGGAGAGAACAATGCACAGCTTACTCGCATACATACCGATCGCTGCCATGATGGTTATTATGCCGGGCGCTGATACGATGCTTGTGATGAAAAATACGCTTCGATATGGCCCGAAAGCCGGACGTTATAACATTCTCGGATTGGCAACAGGACTTTCCTTTTGGACGGTGATTGCCATTTTAGGATTATCGGTGGTGATTGCAAAGTCAGTGATTCTTTTCACAACGATCAAATATTTGGGAGCGGCGTACTTAATTTATTTAGGTGTAAAAAGTTTTTTTGCTAAAAGTATGTTTTCGTTAGATGACATGCAGTCTCAAACAAAAAATATGGCAAGTTCTCCGAAACGTTATTATAAAACTTCCTTTATGCAGGGATCACTCAGTAACATTCTTAATCCTAAAACTGTTTTAGTGTATGTTACAATCATGCCCCAATTTATCAATTTGAACGGAAATATAAACCAGCAGCTCATTATTTTAGCTTCCATCCTAACCTTATTAGCGGTGTTGTGGTTTCTGTTCCTTGTTTATATTATTGATTACGCGAAAAAATGGATGAAAAACTCGAGGTTCCAGAAAGTGTTTCAAAAAATAACCGGAATGATATTAGTAGGTTTCGGCATCAAAACTGGTTTGAGTTAAGAATCAGGGTTGAAAGAAATTTGAAACCAAATAAATATTCAAGCTTCATTTAGTGTTTGATCCATAAAAAAAAGACAAGGGAGTGAGTATCCCTTGTCTTTTTTTAATTCATCTGATGTCCTCCGCGGGTTTGCACCTTATACAAAATAATCAATAAAACAAACCAGACCGGGGTGACAAACAAAGCAACACGTGTATCATTCGCCAGTGCCAATACGACAAGAATGAATGCGAGAAATGCAAGTGTTAAATAGTTGGATAATGGATAAAAAGGCATTTTAAATTTGTTTGCCTTCGCTTCATGCTGCCATGTTTTTCGATATTTCAAATGGCAAATCACCGTGATGCCCCAAATAAAAATGAAGCATATTGTAGAAACACTTGTAATCAGTGTAAAGACTTGCTCAGGCATTAAATAATTCAGACTAACGCCAATCAGAATGGCGATGGTTGAAAAGAACAGCGCATTGCTTGGAACGTTGGAAGAAGTCAATTTCTTTAATAGTCCAGGTGCGTGACGATCCTTTGCAAGTGAATAGACCATTCGGCTTGTGCTGAATAAAGCGCTATTGGCAGCTGATGCGGCTGATGTTAATACAACAAAATTGATCAAACTGGCAGCCGCAACGATGCCCACAGCAGAGAAGACCTGAACAAATGGGCTTTCGTTTGGATTCAACACATTCCAAGGATAGATACACATAATCACGAAAAGTGCGCCAACATAAAATAGTAAAATCCGGACAGGGATTTGATTGATAGCTTTAGGGATCACTTTTTGGGGATTTTCTGTTTCACCTGCTGTCAGTCCAACAAGTTCAATACCCACGAAAGCGAAGACGACCATTTGGAACGATAGGATAAACCCATGCCATCCATTTGGGAACATGCCGCCGTGGCTCCAAAGGTTGGTAAGGCTGGCAGGGCCGGAAGCTGCGGAAAAACCTTTCGCAATCAGGAAAATGCCAGTTACGATCAGAGCCAGTATGGCAATGACTTTGATCAATGCAAACCAAAATTCTAATTCTCCGAAAAGTTTAACGGTGGCAAGGTTCATGATCAGCAGGATAATAAGCGCAAGAAGGCCGGGCAGCCATTGAGGCACATCGGGCAGCCAATATTGCGTATAAATGCCGACCGCCGTTAAATCAGCCATCGCGAGGGAAATCCAGCAGAACCAGTAGGTCCACCCAGTGATAAATGCTGCCATGTTTCCTAAATAGTCCCTTACAAAATCAACAAAAGAGTGGTATCCCGCATTTGATAAGAGCAGTTCTCCGAGCGAACGCATAATGAAAAAGCAAAATACGCCGGTGATCAAGTAAGCAAATAAAATGGAAGGTCCTGCAAAATGGATGGATTTACCTGATCCTAAAAATAAACCTGTACCGATTGCACCTCCAATCGCCATTAATTGTATATGCCTGTTTTTAAGGCCTCTAGACAATTTCTGTTGCTGGCCAAAATTGTCTTTGCTAGAATTGCCTATCAATTTTATTTTCCTCCAATAATAAAAAGATGAGTAAAGTTTTATCGGATATTATAACATTTAAAAGAATAGATGCTTTTATTTTTAAATTTTAAAACTATTTTAAGTTTACGAATAAAATAAGCTGTTACATGTCTAGTTTTATTTTAACTTGCAAGTTCTATTGAATAGCAGAATAAACAGGAACGTCATTTGGACGATCTGATAGGCTCTTTTTTAATAGGTATCGATTTGGATCATTGTACGCCCGCTATAATGGTGGCCTGCAGGGGATATCGGAGATTTTTCTATCTTGGGCTGAATGGCTGCAAGAAATTATCATTATTTATTCTTTGCTGATGGAGATAAGGGTTTTAAGTTACCGATTCATTAACTTTCCAGATGTATTGTAATAATGAAGAAGTTTTGCATATCGTGATACTGCGGCGAACACATAGAGTGACCGCCCTTTTTTATTGTGAATGAATCTCCCGGGGATATTTAGGGAATTTGTCCTGAGCTATTAGGTTCATTTTTTGTCATTGGTGATTTTGACATCATTACATTCCTCAAGAATGATAAACTATTTACTGATTATTACTTTTGAAGGGGACTGCCCTTAAGAACTGCGAATCTATCATACTAAGATGAGATGCAAATGATTCGAAATGTAAACATATACGCATAAAAGTCAGCTTTGTCAATCTGCTATAGAGACCTTTTTGAACGGTGCGGATCATCTCAAGGCGGACTATAAAGTTCGGAATATTCTTGTTAAAGGCTTATCTAATAAGGACAAAGGATGATAGACGTGAAAAGAATAGATAAAATATACCATCAGCTCATGCATAATTTTCATGATTCAACCTTAGATCATCTTTTAAAAATACAAGGGAATTCAGCAAAGGAAATTGCTGAGCAGTTGAAAATGGAGCGGTCCAATGTCAGCTTTGAACTGAACAATCTTGTCCGGACCAAAAAGGTCATCAAAATTAAAACGTTTCCTGTGCGCTACATCCCAGTCGAGATAGCAGAAAAGGTATTCAACAAGAAATGGGATACAGAGATGATGGAAGTGAAAGACCTTAAGGTGTTTTCTGGGGATTTAAAACAGAATCATCAACACATTTCCACGAATCCTCTAGAGCTTATGATTGGGGCAAAAGGGAGTTTGAAGAAAGCGATCTCCCAGGCAAAAGCAGCTGTCTTTTATCCGCCTAGCGGTCTGCATATGCTCCTCCTAGGGCCGACTGGTTCCGGTAAATCCCTTTTTGCGAACCGAATTTACCAGTTTGCCATTTACTCTGACATTTTGAAGGCCGGCGCACCATTTATTACATTTAACTGTGCAGATTACTACAACAACCCTCAATTATTGCTTTCTCAATTATTCGGACACAAAAAAGGTTCATTTACAGGTGCCGCCGAGGATAAGGCAGGTTTAGTCGAACAGGCCAATGGGGGCATTCTGTTTATGGATGAAATCCACCGTCTCCCACCTGAGGGACAGGAAATGCTGTTTTATTTTATTGACAGCGGTTCTTATAACAGGCTTGGGGAATCTGAACATAAACGAACATCGAACGTATTGTTTATTTGTGCGACTACAGAAAATCCAAGTTCTGCCCTATTGAAAACATTTTTGCGAAGAATCCCAATGACCATTCATATTCCTTCGCTCGAAGAACGATCGCTTAAAGAAAGAGTGGATCTGACAACGTTTTTATTAGGGAAAGAAGCAGAGCGGATTAAGAAAAATCTCAGTGTGCACATCGATGTCTATAATGCGCTAATTCATTCTGCGAAATTTGGGAATGTCGGACAGCTGAAATCAAATGTCCAGTTAGTTTGCGCACACGGTTTTTTGCATAACCTTGACAGAAATGAGGTTATTGAATTGACTGTTCGGGATCTGCCTGATGAAATCAAGCAAGAATGGATGTCCAGCAGCAAAAACATGCAAAGAAGCAAAGCCATTTCCGAATATGTCAATATTACAACGATTATCTCTCCGATTGTAGAAGATGAAACAACAAAAATTGACGAAGACCTCTCCTTTAACTTATATCATTTGATCGAGGAAAAAGTAAAAACGCTTATGAAAGAAGGTTTATCCAAAAAGGATATTAACCAATACATCTTGACTGATGTCCATTTGCATGTCAGAAGTTTTTTTCATCATCAAGCCTTTCAAAAGGACAGCCTGCTGACATTCGTTGAAGATGACGTGATTCAAATGACAAAACAGTTAAAAGAAATAGCTGAGCATGAGCTGGATTGCACATTTGACCGTAAATTTGTTTATTTCTTGAGTATGCATATTGACGCATTTTTAAAGCGCGGAAAGCAAATTGATGTTTTAAATACACAGGAGACGGATGAAATTCGTGATACTCACGTGAAAGAATATCGGGTGGCGATGATTTTTAAAGATAAAATGCAGGAATATTTTAAAGTGGCTATTCCTGAAATAGAAGTCATCTACTTAACGATGTTAATCCATTCCATCAAATCGTTAAAAGAGAACAAAAGAGTCGGAATTATCGTTGCTGCTCATGGAAACAGCACGGCGAGTTCAATGGTTGAAGTTGCGACAGAACTGTTAGGGAGCACGCCGATTGCAGCAGTCGATATGCCGCTTTCTGTTTCACCTTCGGACATTCTCGAATGCGTAGCAGAAAAAATGAAACAGGTTGATGAAGGCGAAGGTGTGTTAATGCTGGTAGATATGGGCTCGCTTGCGATGCTGGAAAGCAGGCTGGAGGAAAAGACAGGCATTGCCATCAAAACGATCAGCAATGTTACGACCTCAATGGTGCTGGATGCTGTCAGAAAGGTCAACTATTTGAATTTGAATTTGCATGCGATCTATCAATCTGTTACGAAGGATTTTATCGAGTTATGGGAGCGCCAGCCAGCGGCAGCCGGCAAAAAGAAGGCATTGGTCTCCATCTGCACGACAGGCAGCGGAACGGCCAAAAAGCTGGAAGACATTTTAACCACGATCGTAAACAAGGCCTCCGATACCCCGATTCACATATTGACCGTATCATCGATTAAACTGGCCAACAGCATAAAAGAAATCGAAAAAGAGTATGAAATCCTTGCCACAGTCGGAACGAAAGACCCTAAAATTAATGCTCCGCATGTATCCTTAGAAGTGTTAATAGAAGGGGAGGGAGAGAAGCTGATTCAACAGGCGATTACAAAAGGAAGCATTCCCTTGAGCAATGGATTAAACGAAGCAAATATTATTGTCAGGGAGCTTTGCGAAGATAGCTTGAAAAAGTATCTTGTCTTCTTAAATCCCCATCATGTGACCGAGATGTTAGCAGAGTGGCTGCAAACCGTTCAAGATGAGCTGGGTGTCATTTTTAATAATGCCGTTTTGATCAAAGTCATTATGCATACGGCTTTCGCCTTTGAAAGGGTAATTAAGCAGAATCCGATCGCTTTTTCGGAGGAAGAAGAAATCAATGATCAGCTGAAAGAAATGGTGATCGTGACAGAGCGGACACTGGCCCCTTATGAAGAAAAGCTCGGACTTTGCATAAGTGATGATGAAAAATTATTTATAGCCGCCATATTTGCTGAAGAAGTGCATGGCCATCTGTTTTAAAAACAGTTTTTTCATATGAACCTGTATTAAATGGAACACCATTTTAATACAGGTTTATTTTTTTCGTTTTAAGTGTTTCAACAACAAACTGTGATTGGCTGAAATAACAATGAAAACGCTTAACACAACTGTGTTGGCACGATCCTTGCATTATATATGGATGTACAAAACAGGAAAGGAGCAATAGATATGATTTCAGTTATAATCAGTGGTCATGGAGATTTTCCCATAGCATTAAAAGAGTCTTCAGGGATGATATTCGGTGAAGAAAACAACCTGATTGCAGTGCCGTTTTTTAAAGGGGAAGGGATTCAAACGCTGCAGGAAAAATATCATCAGGCGCTTAAGGATATTCCGGAAGAGCATGAAGTGCTTTTTTTAGTTGATATTTTTGGAGGGACGCCATATAACGCGGCAGCTTCCATCATTGCTGAGGATCAAAGAATGGATATGGCAGCCGGCGTAAACCTGCCGATTCTGCTGGAGGTATTAAGCTTGAGAGAACATCTGGCTCTCAAAGCTTTGCTGAACAACTTAAAAGCAATGAGTCAGCAAAGCTTTCAAGTGTGCAGTGAGCATTTAGAAAAAGTAAAAACAGCCAATCAAGATACAAGAGAGGATGAATTATGATGAACATTGTGTTAGCAAGAATTGATGACCGCTTTATTCACGGCCAAATCCTGACAAGGTGGATTAAAGTACATGCGGCCGACCGAATCATCGTTGTCTCCGATGATGTTGCTCAGGACGAAATGAGAAAAACGCTGATCCTTTCTGTTGCGCCTTCAAATGTAAAGGCGAGTGCCGTCTCGGTTTCTAAAATGGCGAAAGCCTTTCATAGTCCGCGCTATGAAGGAGTAACAGCAATGCTCTTGTTTGAAAATCCGTCCGATATTGTATCCCTTATAGAAGCAGGCGTACCGATCAAAACCGTAAACGTCGGGGGAATGCGTTTTGAAAATCACCGCAGGCAAATCACAAAATCAGTCAGTGTCACAGAGCAAGATATAAAGGCATTTGAAACATTAAGTGACAAGGGCGTGAAACTGGAATTAAGGCAGCTGCCTTCAGATGCCAGTGAAGATTTTGTACAGATATTACGGAACGTAACAAAATAATCAAGGGGATGAGAAAATGTCTTCATTACAAATTATTTTGTTGTTAGTCATTGCAGCAATCACCGGAATCGCAAGTGTATTGGATGAAGGGCAGACACACCGGCCGCTTGTGGCCTGCACGCTAGTTGGCTTGGTGCTGGGGGACTTAAAAACGGGGATTATTCTTGGAGGCACACTGGAGCTGATGGCGCTCGGCTGGATGAACGTCGGGCTTGCCATGGCGCCTGATACGGCGATCGCCTCTGTCATCTCAACCATTTTAGTTATTACCGCTGATCAGGGAATTGGCGAAGGGATTGCTGTCGCTGTTGCTTTGGCAGCTGCGGGTCAGGCGCTGACGATTTTTGTTCGGACGATCACTGTCTTTTTCATTCACCGCGCTGACAAATATGCAAAAGAAGGAAATATAAAAGGAATTGAAATTATGCATATTACCGCAATGGTGTTTCAAGCTTTGCGCGTCATGATTCCTACATTGATTGTCGCTTTGATTAGTGTCAGCGCTGTTCAGGCGTTCCTGGGAAATATTCCTGATGTCATTACAAAAGGACTGCAAATAGGCGGAGGCATTATTGTGGTTGTCGGGTATGCCATGGTGATCAATATGATGAATATTCCTTATTTAAAGCCATTTTTCTATATCGGTTTCTTATTAGCGGCGTTTACCGATTTTAACTTAGTGGGATTCGGAGCCCTTGGTCTCTGTCTGGCGCTTTTATACCAGCAGATGATGCAAAAACAAAGCGCTCACGGAGCAGTTGCGGCCGCATCAGACAGTGGCAGTGTTGCTGTTTATGATGACGATGATGATGATCTTGATGCCTAAACAATGAGGGGGGATGAAAAAATGGAGAAAGAAAAACGATTAACGAAAAAAGAAATTTTCAGCATGTTTATTCGTTCAAATTTTTTGCTCGGTTCCTTTAACTTCGAACGTGTGCAGGCAATGGGATATTGTTACGTCATGATACCAGCGATCAAAAAATTGTACGGTCCTGGAGCGAAAAGAAACGAAGCCTTGCAGCGTCATTTGGAATGGTTTAATACACACCCGTGGCTGACAGCGCCTATATTTGGCGTGACGGCAGCCATGGAAGAAGAAATGGCGAACAATAAAGGAATTGATGGAAAAGCGATAAGCGGAATGAAAATCGGTTTAATGGGGCCAATAGCGGGTGTAGGCGACCCCATTTTCTGGGGAACGATTCGCCCGGTCTTAGCTGCCTTAGGAGCCTCCCTTGCTTTAGGAGGAAACATTGCCGGCCCTTTGCTATTCTTTTTCTTGCTGAATGCCATAAGATTAAGCACAAAATATTACGGATTAAAGTATGGCTATGTGAAAGGAATGGAGATTCTTCAAGATTTAGCGGGGAATCGCATTCAAAAGCTTACAGAGGGCGCTTCGATTCTCGGGTTATTTGTTATGGGGGCCCTCGTGTCCAAATGGACCACCATCAACATTCCAATCGTTGTATCCAGGATTAAGGATGAAAGCGGAAAAGTAGATGTTCAAACGGTACAAAATGTGTTAGACAGCATTATGCCGGGTGCGCTGCCGCTCGGATTAACGTTATTAGTGGCTTGGATGCTGCGCAAAGGGGTGAACCCTCTTCTCATTATTTGCGGCATCTTTATCATCGGGATTCTCGGGTATTGGGCTGGATTCTTAGCATAAGCTGTGTGAAGGAAGAAGAGAGAAACTGCAGCAGTCTTTTGAGATATAAATTATTCGGATAACAGCGAAACAGAGGAGAATTTCCAGAAACGGACCAGCTTGCGCAGCAGTCTCTCTTGAAAGTGTTCAAACATGAAGAGAGGAGCGAAGGAACAAATGAAAAAGAAACTTATTCAAGTCATAATCATGTTCACCCTGCTGTTGACTATGGCATTTTCGGCGGATGCAGCCGATTCAAGCTACTATGATGAGGATTACCGTCCTCAATATCACTTCACACCGGAGGCAAACTGGATGAATGATCCAAACGGAATGGTATATTATGCGGGGGAATATCACTTGTTCTATCAATACCATCCTTACGGGCTTCAGTGGGGGCCCATGCATTGGGGGCATGCCGTCAGCAAAGATTTGGTTACATGGGAGCACCTTCCTGTTGCGCTGTATCCGGATGAAAAAGGCACGATCTTTTCTGGAAGCGCAGTTGTAGATCAAAATAACACAAGCGGTTTTCAAACAGGCAAAGAGAAGCCGCTTGTGGCCATTTATACACAGGATCGGGAAGGCCATCAAGTGCAAAGTATAGCCTATAGCAATGACAAAGGCAGAACATGGACGAAATACGCAGGCAACCCTGTCATTCCAAACCCGGGTAAAAAAGATTTTCGCGATCCAAAAGTCTTTTGGTATGAGAAAGAGAAAAAGTGGGTGATGGTACTGGCAGCTGGTGACCGAATTCTCATGTATACATCAAAAAATCTGAAGCAGTGGGCGTATGCAAGTGAATTTGGACAGGGACAAGGAAGCCACGGGGGAGTATGGGAATGTCCGGATTTATTTGAACTGCCGGTAGATGGCAAACCGAATCAAAAAAAATGGGTCTTGCAAGTCAGTGTCGGAAACGGAGCGGTTTCGGGAGGGTCAGGCATGCAATATTTCGTAGGGGACTTTGATGGAACTCATTTTAAAAATGAAAACCCGTCAGACAAAGTTCTCTGGACGGATTACGGCAGAGACTTTTACGCAGCTGTATCCTGGTCCGATATTCCATCCAGAGACGGCCGGCGGCTTTGGTTAGGTTGGATGAGCAATTGGCAATATGCGAATGATGTTCCGACATCCCCATGGAGAAGTGCAGCGTCTATTCCAAGAGAGTTAAAATTGAAAGCGTTTACTGACGGGGTTAGAGTTATCCAAACACCAGTAAAAGAGCTGGAAGCTATTCGCGGGACCTCTAAGAAGTGGAAGAATCTGACCATATCGCCTGCAAGTCATAATGTGTTAACGGGGCTATCTGGAGATGCCTATGAAATAAATGCAGAATTTAAAGTAAGCCCTGGTTCAGCTGCTGAATTTGGTTTTAAGGTCCGAACAGGAGAAAAGCAATTTACGAAAGTCGGCTATGACCGAAGGAACGCCAAACTGTTCGTTGACCGGAGCAAGTCGGGCAACGTCACCTTTAATCCGGCCTTTGACACCGGAAATGAAACAGCACCGCTGAAGCCGGTAAATGGAAAGGTTAAGATGCGCATTTTTGTTGACCGCTCCTCGGTTGAAGTATTTGGGAATGACGGACAGCAGGTCATAACAGATGTCATTCTACCAGATCGATCAAGCAAAGGGCTTGAATTATATGCTGCAAATGGAGGTGTAAAGGTAAAATCTTTAGAGATACACCCTTTAAAAACGGTATGGGGAACGTCACCTTTTATGTCCAATGTAACCGGCTGGACGACGGTAAATGGCACGTGGGCCGACACAATTGAGGGAAAACAAGGGCGGTCGGATGGCGATTCCTTTATCTTGTCTTCAGCATCCGGGTCAGACTTCACCTATGAATCTGATATCACCATTAAGGATGGAAACGGAAGAGGGGCGGGAGCGCTTATGTTTCGCTCTGACAAAGATGCCAAAAACGGTTATCTTGCCAACGTGGATGCGAAGCATGACTTGGTGAAATTCTTTAAATTTGAGAACGGTGTTGCTTCTGTCATTGCTGAATACAAAACGCCGATAGACGTGAATAAAAAGTATCATCTGAAAACTCAGGCTGAGGGCGATCATTTTAAAATCTATTTAGATGATCATCTTGTGATCGATGCGAATGATTCCACATTCTCAGAAGGTCAATTTGGCTTGAATGTGTGGGACGCGACTGCTGTCTTTCAGAATGTAAACAAGAAGCCTTAATGTAGGAAAAAGGCACAGACCTGAACAGTCTGTGCCTTCTCGTTATTTCAACAAATTTAATGATTCGCGGTTAAATGCTTCCAAATCATCAGGTGTTCTGCTTGTGACAATGTTGTGGCTGACGACTACTTCTGCATCTTTGTAGTTTGCCCCGGCATTGATTAAATCTTTGCGGATGCTGCGGTAGCCTGTGATATCTTTGCCTTTCAGAAGATCCGTATCAATCAGTACTTGCGGGCCGTGGCAAATAGCGAAAACAGGTTTTTCATTTTCGACAAATGCTTTCGCAAATTCACCCGGACGGTCATCTGCACGAAGCAAATCCGGAGAGAATCCTCCAGGAATTAAAAGTGCATCAAATTCACTAGCATCCACATCAGAGATGGCTTTGTCAATCTTTACTTTCTCGCCATGCTTGCCGGTAACTTCTTTGCCGGCTTCCAAATCGATAGCCACGACATTGTAGCCAGCTTCCTCGTATGCTTTTACCGGACTTGTATATTCGATATCTTCGAATTGGTCTGTCACAAGAACTGCGATTTTTTTGCTCATAAAAACCCTCCTAATAACTCTCTAATTATAGAATAACAGGAAGATTGACCGGCCTTCAAAATATTTGCTTAAAGAGACTGTTTCTCGTGAGTTTAATAAAAGTGGGTCAGCCCATAGAAGGACTGACCTATTTTAAAGAGTTACAATGTGGAAATATCAATCACAAATCGATAACGGACATCACTTCGGAGGATCCGTTCGTATGCTTCGTCCACTTGATCGGCGCGGATGACTTCGATTTTAGGTGCGATGCCATGCTCAGCGGCGAAGTCCAGCATCTCTTGAGTTTCTGAAATTCCCCCGACTAGAGAACCTGCAATGCTGCGGCGGCCCATGATTAAGGAAAACACACTGTATGTGTCCGGCTTGGCAGGCGCTCCTACATTTACAAGTGTTCCGTCTATACGAAGCATTGATAAATAGGCATCTACATCGAGGTTCGCCGATACCGTATTTAAGATCACATCAAAACGTCCGGCCAATGCAGTGAATGTAGCTGGGTCACTTGTAGCAAAGTAATGATCTGCCCCAAGTTCCAGAGCCTCCTCTTTCTTATTCATGGAGCGGCTCAGGGCGGTTACCTCTGCACCCAGCGCATGTGCAAATTGAATTGCCAAATGTCCAAGACCTCCCACTCCTACAATCGCAACCTTTTTACCAGGCCCAACATTCCAGTGTTTCAGCGGGGAATACGTTGTGATACCTGCACACAATAGCGGACTGGCAACATCCATTTCCAAACGGTCTGGAATTCGGACAACAAATCTATCTGTGACAACGATTTTTTGGCTGTACCCGCCATATGTCGGATTTCCATCGTAGTCTAGTGAGTTATACGTTTGAACAACACCCTTTGTGCAGAACTGTTCTTCGCCGCTGAGACAATATTCGCATTCTCCGCAGGAGTCAACAAAACAGCCGACGCCAACACGGTCTCCGACAGCAAACTTCGTCACTTCTGTTCCAACAGCTGTTACAACTCCGGCAATTTCATGTCCGGGAACCATCGGAAAGATGCCGCCGCCCCATTCATCAAATGCACTATGGATATCGGAATGGCAAATACCGCTGAATTGAATATCGATTAAGACATCGTGCGGCCGTAATTCTCTTCGCTCAATCGTTGTTTGCTCAAATTTGGCTTTTGCATGTGATACGCTTAATACACGGGTTTGATGTTGATTACACATATGAACCTATCCTTTCTTCATCATAAGTGCTGTGAAAAACATGCACTTATTTATGTTTATGGTGTCTTCAACATAACCATAAACCTTAAAGTCCGCTTTAAGGCAAGGTTTTTTTATTTTCCATCTGATAGATGTTCGGCTTGGCTGCAATACATCACATTTTTATAAAGTATGATACAACTCATCATGAACAGGCTCTAACCAATCCGTTTCCCCCGGCGTAATGGCTAAGTGCACAAACCAGCTGTCTTTCGTCGCGCCGTGCCAATGTTTTACATGGGGCGGAATATTTATGACATCCCCGGTTTTGAGTAATTGAGCTGGTTTTCCTTCTTCTTGATACCAGCCTTCACCGCCAGTTACTAACAAAACTTGCCCGATTTTATGAGAATGCCAGTAATTGCGCGCTCCCGGAGCAAAAGTGACATTCCCGATGGAAGCATTGAGCGGCGTCTCATCGGTAAATACCATGTGTAAAAATGCATCCCCGATAAAGTTTGCTTCCACTTTTTCACCTAACGGAAAGATTGTGCTGTTGCTGAATTGATCAAATGTCATTAGTTGACCTTCTTTTTTTTTATGTGTAAAGATCTCTTTTGCGATTTGAAATGCTGACCAAGCTTTGGGCCATCCGGCATAGAATGAAAGGTGGGTGATGATTTCCGCCATTTCCTCCTTTGTTAATCCGTTTTCCTTCGCTTTTTGAAGGTGCGGAGTTAATTGTTCGAAGTTTCCTCCAGCAATTAACGCGGAAACTGTAATCATGCTGCGATCGCGCGGAGATAGTTCTTCCTCTCTTGCCCAAATCTCACCGAACAGAACATCATCGTTTAGCTCTGCAAACTTTGGTGCGAATTCTCCTAATAGATCTTGTCCAGCAGTTTGTTTTTTTGCCATTTAGTAATCCCTCCATCTAAACTGTTTATTGCATGGAGAAGTATAGAGCTTAAAGTGTGCTTTAAGGCAAGCCTTGGATTTGCGAAAAAGACTCTGCATTCCGCTTGACTTAAAGTTAACTTTAAGTGTTACCTTCAAAACATGCAGGACAGAGAGGTGAAGAGTATGAATATTGCGCAGGTGGCAAAGCAGTTTGGACTGACAGCGGCAACACTCAGATATTATGAACGTGTCGGTTTGATTCCGCCGGTAAAACGAAAAGAAAGCGGCATTCGCGATTATGATGAAGAAGATATTAAATGGATTGAATTCATTAAATGCATGCGAAATGCAGGCCTATCGATAGAAGCGTTAATTGAATATACAACATTATTTACTGAAGGAGACCGTACGGTAGAAGCCCGCAAAAATATCCTGGCTGATGAAAGACAGCGGCTGATAGAGAAGCGGAAAGAAATTGATGAAACAATTAAAAGATTGGATAAAAAAATTGAGGATTATGATGGGAAATTGCATGAAAATGAGGCACAGCTCAAAAGCAGGCCTAAAACGGAAAGTCTTCACAAATAAAGGTGCAAGAAAGCATTCTTTACGTCTGAAGAGGGCAGGTTAAAATAAAAGGTTTAGTTTCAAACTTGTTTCCCCCATCAAAAAATCATGCATAAAAAGAGGTGGATATGATTCCTTATTCGATTGGAGAATTTGCAAATATCATCGGTGTGACAACAAGTACCCTTAGGTATTATGAAAAGGAAGGGCTTCTGACTCCTCATCGCAATGAGAATAATATCCGGGAATTTACGGATCGTGATATCGGCTGGATGCATTTTTTGCTCCATTTGAAAGATTCAGGAATGTCGATGACAGAGCTAAAACAATATACAACATGGCGAGCAATGGGTGATGAAACCATACATGATAGAATGCATTTACTTGAAAAGCGTAAGCACATGGTAGAATTAGAAATCCAAGCTTTACAGCGAAACCTAGAAGTTTTAAACCGTAAAATAGTATTCTATAAGGACCAGATAAAGGGGGATCAATATGAGTTTGTCCTTTATCCAAATGAAGAGCAAAAGTCATCAAAATAATTGTCTTAAGGCTGAAGGGATTTTTAAAAATGAAAATTCCCCTTCAGCCTTTATTGTTTGAGTTACATTTAAAATCTAAAATTCACTTTTGCAATTAAAAAACAGGCAGCATAATTCCAAAAAGATAAACCCTATTTCCTTGGAGATGGAGAAGCGTTGATCATTTCGCCAGATTCTCCCCTCAGCCGCTTAATATCTTCTTTAGGCGGAAAACCAAACATGCGGGAGTATTCACGGCTGAATTGTGAAGGGCTTTCATAGCCGACCCGGAATGCAGCATCCGCGGCATCCACTGACATCGTTAATAACAGGCGTCTGGCTTCCTGCAGCCTCAGCTGTTTTTGGAACTGAATCGGGCTCATAGCCGTCACAGCTTTAAAATGTCTGTGCAGGGAAGAAACACTCATATTCGCTATACTTGCAAGTTCCTCAATTCGAAGAGGCTGGTCAAAGTCTTTCATGATGTATTCAATGACATCTTTGATTCGATATGTATAGCTTCCCTCAATCGCAATTTGCTCCAGGGTGTGTCCGTGCGGCCCTTGCAGAACCCTATAAAGAATCTCCTTTGTAAAGATAGGGGCTAATACCGGGATATCTTGCGGGGTGTCCAGCAAAGAGGCTAACCTGCTAACTGCATCCAGCAAAGGTTGCTCGGTTTTACTGACAAACATAGCTCTCTTCGTCTGTTTTTTAGGCCCTGCATGAAAGCCGGAATCACTTAAAACCTCTAAGACTTGGCCGGGAGTAAATTCAAGTTTAAGAGCCAAATAAGGCTCCTCTGATGAGGCTTTTATCACTTGCCCGGCAACAGGCAAATCTACAGATGCCACAAGGTAATCTGCAGGGCTGTACCTATAGCGCTCCTTTGCAAGCAATACTTCTTTTTCACCTTGAACGATAACGCAAAATGATGGCTTATAAACGCTGTATAACGGTTCGGAAGCATGAGATTCTCTAATGAAAAACATAGACGGAACAGCAGTCTTGTGAACACCATCCCCACATGTATAACGTTCAATAAGTTTGGCAAGCTCTATCTGTTGTTGGCCGATTCGCACAGACATGTGTCATTCTCCTCCAGCTTGATATGTTTCATTATAATGCTTGTTTGCAAATGGTGTCATCAGGTGTGAGAGGATTAGGCAATCATTTGATACAAATGAGATAACGGCTGTTTTTTCTTTCATTGCATAATGAATAGGAAGATTAAAAGGGAAGAGGGGACTCAAAAGATGGATTATGTAAAACTTGGACATTCTGGTTTGGATGTCTCCAGAATTTGTTTAGGGTGTATGAGCTTTGGCGCCGCAGAAAAGTGGGTTCATCAATGGGTACTCGATGAAGAGAATAGCCGTCCCATTATCAAAAAAGCGCTTGAGCTTGGCATCAATTTTTTTGATACGGCAAATGTGTATTCAATGGGCGCAAGTGAAGAAATACTGGGCAGGGCGTTAAAGGATTATGCCAATCGAGATGAAATTGTGCTTGCAACGAAGGTCCATCAGCGTATGCATGAGGGCCCAAATGGTGCGGGTCTCTCACGAAAAGCGATTATGAGCGAAATGGATAAAAGTCTTAAGAGACTGGGTACAGATTATGTAGACCTTTACATCATCCACCGCTGGGATTACCATACACCCATTGAAGAAACGATGGAAGCATTGCATGATGTGGTGAAGGCTGGGAAGGCGAGGTATATTGGTGCTTCTGCTATGTATGCCTGGCAGTTCCAAAAGGCGCTGCATGTTGCAGAGAAAAATGGCTGGACCAAATTTGTGTCGATGCAGAATCACTTAAACCTGATATACCGTGAAGAAGAGAGGGAAATGCTGCCGCTTTGCAAAGAAGAAAAAATTGGAGTGACTCCGTACAGCCCGCTCGCATCTGGGAGGCTGACGCGTGATTGGTCCGAAACCACACACCGCTCCGAAACCGATCAAATTCAGAAATCAAAATACGATGCGACTGCTGAGGCTGACCGGCTTGTTGTAGACCGGCTTGCAGCAATTGCAGAAAAACACGGGGTTCCCCGAAGTCATATTGCAATTGCTTGGCTGCTGCAGAAGGAACCAGTAACAGCTCCTATTATTGGTGCTACAAAAATGTCCCACCTTGAAGATGCTGTAAGAGCTCTATCCATTAAGTTAACATCTGAAGAAATGGCATTTTTGGAAGAACCATATGTGCCCCATCCGATCGTTGGCCATCATTAATTACAGTTGATGGGATAAGGAGCAGGGGAGCATGATTGAAAAACAGTATACAATTATGGCAAGTACAGGGTTTGCCCGAGCGGCAACCTTGCTGGTTCGTGCAGCCTGCAAGGTTCACGCTCATATAACTCTTCTGTATCAGGAGAAATCCGTGGAACTAAAAAATTCACCCAAGTCTCTTATTGAGGTGATGTCATTAGGGATTACACCTGGTACCCAGATTCAAATCAGAGCAGAAGGGATTGAAGAGGAGCAGGCTTTGCAAGAAATAGAAGAACTGATGGAAAAAAGCGGGTTAATCTATTTACAATCATGAGGCCCGAAAGATGAAGAACAGTACTATAGCAACTTAAAAAAACAGAAGCTGAGGAGCAGTTTTGGTCTATCAATACTGTTCCTCAGCAAATGAGTCATTGTATGTTAAAGGGTTGGCAATTGAATCGCTGTATCAATATTTTTTAAATGTAGCTTGACTTGTTCGTCAGTATTCCAAGGATGGTACCAGCCTTTTTCCATCATATAGCTTGAGAGTTGTTCATGCATATCGAGTGCTTCTTCCAAATGGCGGATAAGGACCTCTTTTACTTCAGGCGTTCCGGCTTCAGTGGCTGCCATCGCATAATTTCTGACTCCGTTTTTTGCTGAAATTAATAAGTCCATAGCAATGATTTGGTCTGTCAGAACATTCATGCCTGTTAGATATTCAATGATTGGATTCATTATTCACTCATCTCCTCATTCTTGCTTTGCATTAGATAAAATAGAGGCAAATTCCTGCAGCTGTCGGGTGGTGATGTCAACGTCTTGCTGCATGATTTCTTTAAGTTTCGGATCAGATACCAGTGCTTTCATTGTTTTAGATTTCGTCAAACAGAGTGTCTTGAAAGCAGTCATTTCCTGGACCTCAAGCACTTCATGTAAGGCATATTCCATTTCTGTAACCTCCGTTTTTTAAGGCTTTAACACAACTTTTATACAATCATCCCTTTTTGCATCAAAAATGTCATAGCCATGCTTGGCTTCACTAAGCGGCAGGACATGGCTGACAACATCCCCCGGATCAATTTTGCCCGTTGATACGAGTTCAAACATGTACGGCATATAGTGGATCACAGGAGCCTGTCCAGAGCGTATATTGATGTTTCGCTGCATAATATCTCCTAACGGAAAACCGTTATATCTGCCTCCATACACACCTGTAATTTGTATGGTTCCTCCTTTGCGAACAGCTTGGGAAGCAATGACCAATGCACTCATCGTTCCGCCTTGAAGCTTTAATCCGCTGGCTAGGAACTCGAGATCGCTCATTTTACCATCCATCCCAACAGCGTCAATGACTACATCCGCTCCGCCTTTCGTAATTTCCTTTAAATAATTCCCTGTATTCTCATGGTCTTCAAAATTAACGATTTCTACTTTGTTTGTACGTTTCGCATGCTGTAAGCGATAGTTTACATAGTCAACTGCTATGACGCGTTTTGCGCCTTTTAGCCAACAAAACTTTTGAGCAAACAGGCCGACTGGTCCGCAGCCGAGAACGATAACTGTATCGCCTTCTTTTACGCCGGCATTGTCAACACTCCAAAAGCCGGTGGTCATGGCATCGGCGATCACGCTTAATTTCTCATCGGGTTCCTCACAAGATTCAGGAATTTTAAAATGGGTAAAATTCGCAAAAGGCACTCTTAAATATTCAGCTTGGCCGCCCGGATAACCGCCAGTTTGCCCTGAATAGCCGAAATAAGCACCCATTTCCCCATTGTCATTAGACTGATCACATTGACTTTCCAGCTGGTTTTTACAAAAAAAACATTCCCCGCAGGCGATCGTAAAAGGGATAATGACGCGGTCACCTTTTTTGACCTTTGTTACCCCCGGCCCAACTTCTTCAACGATTCCCATCGGTTCATGGCCGATGACATAGTCTTCTTGCATATTAGGAATAAATCCATGGATTAAATGTAAATCTGATCCGCAAATGGCTGTACTGGTGACCTTTATAATCATGTCATCGGATTTTTCAATCTTTGGATCGGGGACATCTTTGACCACAACATTTTTAATGCCTTGATACGTTACTGCCTTCATGCTGTAAAACCTCCAGTATTAGTGTTCATCAGGTGTCCGGTCAAACATCCCTTTTCGATTTGTTTCATCAGGAAAGAGGTTCATATTGCCGACCATGATCGTGTTTTTTGCAGAGAGCTGATCCAGCTTATACTGTTCGCTCAGCTCATATGGATGAAACCATTTTTTGCTGATCATCAGTTCCGAAATCTCTTGGTGCATCGCAATTCCTTGCATCAGCTGTTTCCGCAGCAGGGCTCTTACATCTTGTGAAGCGGTTTCTGTCAAAGCTACAGCAGTATTCCGTACGCCTTCCTTAGCTCGTATGAGAAAATCCATCGCGAATGTAGTGTCTGCAAGTTCAGGCACATTCAGCGAATTAATAGGGTCTAAATGATCATTATTCAAAGAGGTTTACCTTCCTTTCAATTGATGATTGGCGTTGGGCGGCTTTGAGGGACAGGGGCCTGAAATGAGGCACGCTCATAAACCGCTTGTAATTCTGTAAGGTCTTGAATGGATTGCTGCACATCTTTTTGCATCAAGTCCTTCAGTTCTTGGTCAAACACAAGTCCTTGCATTAACTTTGATTTCGCTATACAAAGTGTTTTAAAGTTCACGATTTCATGTAAGTCTACAGCCTCATGAGCTGCTAATGTTTGATGATCCATATTGATGCAACCTCCTTTTATCAACGTTACATTTCCCGAAATGAAGTTGAAGCATACAAAAAGAACACTCGGTATCATTTTTTGTTTTTTTAGAAGCCCTGTTTTTGCTCGTTAGCGTACATTTCTCATGTCGGGATAAACTGCACTTTAAATGGTGAGTATAGTTTGAACCTGAAAGACGAGTGAAGTTTTTTATGGAAACTTGACATAATGCTGTCAGGTTTCTTTTTGTATCATTAAAATGTATGACCAGTAAAAAGTATTTTTATAGGAGGTACACAATATGAAGCTGCTGCAAATTAGACTTTTGGTGAACGATTTTAAGAAAAGCGTCGAGTTTTATAAAGATTCATTAGGACTTCCGATAAGTTGGTCAGAGAATGAAATGGGATATGCACTCTTTGATAATGGGGAAACGAAAATAGAGCTATTATCTCAAGAAACGATGGCTGAAATCGTTGGAGAGGAAAAACATTCTGTAGAAGGAGATGCTCAATCAAAATTTTTGCTTCAGTTTAAGGTAGCTGATGTTGATAAAACGTATGACGATTTACACAAAAAAGGAGTGAAATGTGTGAATAAACCGCATGATCGCAAGGAATGGAGTGCCCGAGTTGCTCACTTCAGAGATCCAGATCATAACCTGATTGAAATATATAAAATGCTGTGATCTTTCGACTCGCAAAATCATAGAATAACGGTTGATAACGTACCTCATCATTTTTATACGCCCTGGTAAAAGAAAGCAAAGTCATAATAGCTTGCGGACACTGAACTTGCAGCATTTACGCTGATTTGTTTGGTGTCCGTTTTTGATTGGTGAAAAAGATGGAGTATCCATGAATCGAGGAGAAGCGTGGATATAAGACAGCAGTACACTGATTGAGTTAATTGGTGGACACGAAACCGCGTGATCCATGTCCTTTTTAACACACCATCAATATCAAGCCTGACTGCCATTTATTTTGTATCTTTAATTGTCGAAAACATAGGAATAATTCCACTTTTGAAAGATCTAATTTATGGTACATTGATACATATATGGGAGGGGAGGGGGCATGTGTTCTAAAAGTAGATCTTTAACTGGATTGAAGTAAGTTAAACGTACGGCATTGATAAGGGGAGGGTATAAGATGAATAAGCTAAAGAGACTAGGTATGCTAATGGTAATGATCACATCATTGTTCATTTTTTCTAGTCATGCGCTTGCGGCTCAGTATTATACGGTTTCAACAAGCAGCGGTGCGCCTGTAAATATGCGCAGCGGCCCAGGTACAAGTTGGGGAATTGTAACGACCATTCCGAGCGGAACCCGCATTCCGATCTATTGCTACAAAACCGGTACAACTGTAACTGGAAAGTATGGGACGAGTAATATTTGGAATTACACAGAGCGGACGCTTGCAAGCGGCGAGATCGTTCCTGGTTTTGTCTCTGATACTTATATGTATACAGGCTCAGACGGTCCGGTTGTTCCTAAATGCAGCTGGTAGCATTGTTCTATTGATTCCTAAAATCAAGAAATTGAAGAAAGAGGGATGACATTGACTAAACTGAAAAAGCTCAGTATGTTAACCGTTATGATTGCATCATTATTCATTTTTTCCAGTCAAGCGCTTGCCGTTCAGTACTTTACTGTCTCAACAAGCAGCGGTGCGCCTGTAAATATGCGCAGCGGTCCAGGTACAAATTATCCTATTATGCTTTCCATTCCGAGCGGCTCCCGTGTTCCTTATTATTGTTACGCTTATGGAACAACAGTGACTGGGAAGTATGGAACGAGTAATATTTGGGACCAGATCCAGTGGAAAGATTCCCGGGGGATCGTGAATATTGGATATGTGTCTGACACGTATGTGTACACAGGCTCAGACGGCCCTGTCGGTTACAAATGCAACTAGCTATATACTGATCTCCCTCTTAAGGGTCTATCAGAGAGAAACCATACCAATAACAATAGTTGGTATGGTTTTTGCTATGCTTGCGTCTTCTATTCCTGCATTTGTGGTGATTTTCAAAAGAGATTTATGATGTTAGACACTGATTGTTGTTGAGGACGAAATAACCAGCCGCTATAGGGTTGTATCTAATGGTATAAAATACGGAATTAAGATAGGAAACATCTCACATTGTCGTTCTCGTTAGTGAAAAGTTCTTTTTACGCTTCGTGAAATCTTCTCTCATTCAATCATTAACCCGTATGTTTATTTTTTTCTAACATGTTGTGTAATCTCTCAGAAAATTTTTTATGATGCATGGTGTACCCCGTATGATTTCCGGGGAATTCAACCACTTCTGTTTTCAATTGTTCTGCTAGGGCGTTCGCGCAACGATAAGGAAAAAGCTCCCGTGAAGCACTTCCGCCAGCTGGGAGTACCTTCATCGGTGCAGATGTAAACACAGTTTTTAAAGCTTCGATATCTAATGTATAGTTGAGAATTCCTTGAATTTCATACTCAGTGAAATACGTTGAATTGCCGAGAAGCCGCTTTGTCGGGACATCCTTTGATTGTTCATCTGTCTCTAATCTTGCTATTAACTTAATGACCTCACCTCGATGATTTTTCTTAAGGTCTTCCATGAATTGCTCGGCTTGTTTCAGCTCATTTCCATGCAGAAGCTGCAATAGGATTGGTTCGTGTGGGATCATGACACGTACTTGTTCAGGGTGGCGTATGCACAGATCAAGCCCTATAACAGCACCGGAGCTGCTTCCAAATACATAGGCTGGTTTATTGGTGATTTTGGCTAGAAGACGGTGAGCATCTTTGCTGTGTGTTTCCACACGGTAATCCTCAACCTGATGGGCGAGATTGCTGCGGGAATGGCCGCGGCGATCGTAAGTAACAACCGTGTACCAGTTAGCCAGATGATTGGCAACATGATGGAACTTGTCGGCATCACCGCCTCCGCCGTGTACCAAAAGAATGATTGGACCCGTGCCCCGCACCTGATAGTGGATGTTCGCGCCGGGTACTTGCAACGTTCCATTGTTTATCGTCATTTGTAGGACCTTCCTTTCTTCTCATCTCCCTTAACTTTACACAATTGACCAATGGTATCATATGCAGGAAATAACTAAGAAACAAACTCGCCATATAAAAAGCACTGATTATATTTCATCAGTGCTTCCGTTTTGTTTATTTAGAGTAGACAATTTTTTTTATTGTTTCATCAGAGAGGTGATATTCATCAGATAATTGATGAATTGTTTTGCCGTTTTTAAATGCTTTTTTAATAGAAGCGTTTCTGTCAACGATCAGCTTTCTTGTGCCTGAACACGCACCCCATTTTTGATGAGAGGATTCAGGTTTAGGGATATATATTGTTTTTCCTTGAACATACTTTTGAATCTCTGATATCAGCTTTTCAGGTAAAATAGCGGTTGCTTTTACATATGCCATTTCTGCCAGCTCCTTATTTTTTTATGTCAAATAAGGTGCAAAGCCACTATATCAGAAAAGCTTACTTGGGCGATCTTTTAGAAAGTCTACCCCATGCAAAGTATCGCCTTCCCAATAATAGGCTTTGCATGGGACGTTGCGGAATCTGGCATTCTCACCTTGCTTGCCATTTACATCACCTCCTTAACTATTTTCGATGATCATTTCCATTATAAATTAGAGTAAAGCCTTATGGCATCTTGTTAATTAAAGTTGAAGCAGTATGAAAATCAAAGGGGGACCTTTCCAGTTAGAAGGGCTGAGGCTGATTGGCAAAGAAAAGAGTAAGATTCAAGTTATATTACTTTGGATTCAAAATATTGACAAAACAATGTATTTTCAACAATAGGGCAGCCCCTTCATGTATACTAAGTCTAGATTTACAATATTTAGAAGGAGGTAATAGAATGAATATCAGTTTGAAGAAAAAAGCGGACTTCTGGAAAAAGACAACGATCTCCCTACTTGTTTTCACCATGTTTTTTACCCTGATGATGAGCGAAACGGTTTTTGCGGCGGGACTGAATAAAGATCAAAAGCGCCGGGCGGAACAGCTGACAAGTATCTTCGAAAACGGCACGACGGAGATCCAATATGGATATGTAGAGCGTTTGGATGACGGGCGAGGCTATACATGCGGACGGGCAGGCTTTACAACGGCAACCGGGGATGCATTGGAAGTAGTGGAAGTATACACAAAGGCAGTTCCGAATAACAAACTGAAAAAGTACCTGCCTGAATTGCGCCGTCTGGCCAAGGAAGAAAGCGATGACATAAGCAATCTTAAGGGATTCGCTTCTGCCTGGAAGTCGCTTGCAAATGATAAGGAATTTCGCGCTGCCCAAGACAAAGTAAATGACCGTTTGTATTATCAGCCTGCCATGAAACGATCGGATAATGCCGGACTAAAAACAGCATTGGCAAGAGCTGTAATGTACGATACGGTTATTCAGCATGGCGATGGTGATGATCCTGACTCTTTTTATGCCTTGATTAAACGTACGAACAAAAAAGCGGGCGGTTCACCAAAAGACGGAATAGACGAGAAGAAGTGGTTAAATAAATTCTTGGACGTACGCTATGACGATCTGATGAATCCGGCCAATCATGACACCCGTGACGAATGGAGAGAATCAGTTGCCCGTGTGGACGTGCTTCGCTCTATCGCCAAGGAGAACAACTATAATCTAAACGGACCGATTCATGTTCGTTCAAACGAGTACGGTCATTTCGTAATCAAATAAGCATTAAATGAATAAAACGGCAGCGTTTTTGTCGATGTTTAGCCAGCATTTTCAGCACGATGTGGAAAAGACAAGAGACAAACAAGCTCTTGTCTTTCCTATATATGATAGTTCAGCATAACTATTTAAGAATTGAGTAATGAATGTATTACCAGGCGTATGCCTCAGGTGACTCTCCTCCAGGTCCGGGAAAGATATCATTTAACATGCGGAGAATCTCCTCATCCAGACTGATTTCAACGGCTTTTATCGTATCACGCAGCTGCTCAACCGTTCGTGGTCCGATGATCGGCGCAGTTAAAACTGGATTTGCCAGCACCCATGCCAAAGCCACATTTGCCTCTTTTTCTCCTAGTTCTTTGCAGAAATCTGAAAATTTCTCGAGTTGTGAACGATGTTTTTCAATTACATCTGCTCTTTTTGCTGTACGAGTTCCGGCATTGCTTTTCAATGCATTCCCGCCAAGAAGCCCTCCTGCAAGGGGACTCCACGCCACTACCCCTAAACCAAGATCCCGTGCAGCCGGCAGCACTTCCATCTCAGCTGTTCGTTCTAATAAACTATACTTATGCTGTTCAGTGACGAGTCCCATGAATCGTCGTTTTTCAGCTTCAGCTTGCGCTTTAACTAAATGCCAGCCTGCAAAATTACTGGATCCAATATAGTCTACTTTGCCAGAGCGAACCTGAGTCTCAAAAGCTTCCCATATCTCATCCCACGGTGTCCGCCTATCGATATGATGCATTTGGTACAATTCTATATGATCTGTCTGAAGCCGCTTCAGTGACCCTTCCAGATGACGTCTGATTTTGTATAGAGACAAGCCCCTCATATCATTTGGTCCGTCATTCGGATCAGAAATCGGTTCATATACTTTTGTCGCCAGAACAACTTTCTCGCGGCGCTGTCCTCCTTGTGCAAACCATTTTCCAATGATGCTCTCTGTCAATCCTGCATTTTTGCCCCAGCCGTAAATATTGGCAGTATCAAAAAATTGAATGCCGTTATCAAGCGCTTCATCCATGATACGGAACGCAGTCTTTTCGTCTGTATCAACTCCAAAATTCATCGTTCCTAAACATAAACGGCTCACCCGCAATCCTGTTCTCCCTAAATGGGTATACTCCACAACAAACCTCTCCTTTATCATTATTTTTGCAACAGCTGCAATGCAATTGATTCAACAATTGTTTCGCTCTCTGTTACGATTAAAAAGACGAAGCAAATGTAAAGCAGACGCAAAATAATAGGAGGTTTTTTCAAATGAATATAGAGAATCTATGGGTTAAGTTTCATCAGCCGTTAAAAACATATATTTCGCATAGGGTTAACGATCAATCTGTGGTTGATGACCTCTTACAAATCGTATTTATGAAAATACAAGTGCATCTCCCAAATCTGATCGATGAACAAAAGATCGATAGCTGGATTTATCGGATTACTAGAAATACGATTATTGATTTTTACCGTACAAAAAAAACAATCGAAATATTGCCTGATGATCTACATTTTAGTGACAGTGCAGAGGAAGAAAATTTCACCAAGGAAGCAGCTGTGTGTATTCGATCGACCATCAAACGGTTGCCTGAAAAGTATCGAGAGGCGCTCGAGTTAACTGAATTTCAGGGGTTATCACAAAAAGAGTTGAGTGAAAAGCTCGGCATTTCTTACTCGGGAGCAAAATCAAGGGTACAACGCGGACGGGGAAAATTAAAACAGCTGCTTGAGGGGTGCTGTCATATTGAAGCGGATCGATATGGAAATATCGTAGACTTTCGTATTTTAAAGGAATAACTGATGAATAAAGTCAGTTTTCTAATTTAAATCGGGCATCCACTGCCAAATACGATTCTGCAATAGGAAGATGATGTTCCCGTTGATGTAGGCAAGAGATAGATGTATAATATAAATCGTAATGTTTTCGATTTAATGAAAAGGAGTGTTGGAATGAAGATTTTATTTGCAAAGAGGTTAGGTATATTAGCTATAGGTTCATTACTCGTATTGGCAGGATGTCAGACTTCCGATTCATCTAAAGGTGAGTCTAATAAAACAACATCATCCTCAGCAGCTGAAGAAGACTCTTCCAAAACGCAAGAGCAAACATCTGAAAGTCACACACATGAACATTCTCACGATCATAATCATGCGCATGATAAAGAAACAGAAAAAATGTATGAAGGCTATTTTAAAAACAGCCAAGTAAAGGATCGCCCACTTTCTGATTGGGAAGGAGAGTGGCAATCTGTATATCCATACCTGCAAGATGGTACTCTTGACGAAGTGTTTTCATATAAATCAGAACACGAAGGCGACAAGACAGCTAAAGAATATAAAGAGTATTATAAAAAAGGTTATCAAACAGATGTTGACCGTATTGTAATCCACAAAGATACTGTAACCTTCTTTAAAAATGGAAAAGAATATTCTGGTAAGTATATGTATGACGGGTACGAAATTCTAACATATGATGCGGGAAATAGGGGGGTAAGATACATATTCAAACTAGCTAAAAAAGCGGAAGGGCTTCCTCAGTATATCCAGTTTAGTGATCATAGTATTTATCCGGCTAAAGCTAGTCATTACCATCTCTATTGGGGTGACGACCGTGAAGCTTTACTTGATGAAGTCAAAAACTGGCCTACCTACTACCCGTCAAAAATGGATGGGCACGATATTGCCCATGAGATGATGGCTCATTAAATGATGATTACTCTATGAAGTATGGTGTTCTTTTATCATAAAGCTGTTCTGCAACAGCCATTTATCACTGTGGAAAATGGCGCCTGTCCTTTATAGAGGTGAAATGCTTAAATGCCCCTGTATTAGCTGCTGACCCTTCGCCAGCAGCTTTTTGTCCTCTTTAGTTTTTTCGTTTTTTCTCTCCGTCGACAGTGATTTCTATTTCATTGACTCCTAAAAAATAAACAAAACATTAATAAAACAACGTTATTTCATTAACAAAGTTAAGATACGATCAAAATAATGTGCCGATGTGAAAAAGTGTTTTTGAGATAGGTTAAGAGTAAGGGAGATATGTTGAAAAATGAAAATACTAAGGATGAAGAAGCATGTAGCAGTGGCTTTATGTTCTCTTGTATTGATTCAAAGTTCACTGAGTGTATGTTATGCAAGCACAACAACGAAAGCACAAACAATAACCCCGCCGCCCCAACCTTCAGGATATTTTGTAGATCACTACAAAAACAATATTTCTGCTAATACGACAGTGAATTCCAATCCCGCGATCGGGTTGCTTTCCGAATTCAATAAGCTTTGGACTCCCGGAAGTACCTGGGAAAGCGGAGTCAAGCTGAACAATGGCGTGTTGGATGCCAACATTCAAAAAGTTGTAGACATTGCAGAACGCCGCACTTTCAGTGAGGAAAATGCCGCATATTTTGATGATCGCAGAAATCAGAGTTACAGTGTGATTGACGGTCTTGGTCCGCTTACCGATTTATATCGAGTCAAGGCGGGAGCGGCAACAACGATTAACAGTATCCCGGCAGATGCCACGATGACGAAATACAATGATGAAGGAACCAATTCTGGCAGCACGAGCTCCAGTCTCGGCAGCATCGTGAGTTTGGTCAATACGTTACGAGGCCCCTATTCGTCAACGAACCCGGCTAAGGGATATTTTCAATATCCCCGTCCGTTTCGATGGGAAAGCAATTCTATTCTTGTTCCAACCCTTGTTCCCGCTATCAATCCGGATCCCAGCAAAGACGGAGGCTTTCCGAGCGGGCATACGAATGCCGCATATCTCAGCTCTTTTGCTATGGCTTATGCCGTACCGGAGCGTTATCAGGAACTCCTTACCAGGGCTTCGGAACTTGGCAATAACCGCATTGTTGCCGGTATGCATTCTCCGTTGGATGTTATAGGCGGACGTGTCATGGCAACTGCCTTGGCGGCTGCTATTTTATCTGATCCAGCCAATAAAAGTTTGAAAAAGGCTGCTTATGATGAAGCTCACAGTAAATTGTTAACGCAAACTGGTACAGCGGAAGATCGATTCAGCGATTATGACATCAATAAAAAACAATATATTCAACGATTAACATACGGATTTGGACAAATCAATTCAACTGCTAAACCAATGGTGGTACCTAAGGGAGCCGAAGTTCTGCTGGAAACCCGTTTTCCATACCTTGACAACACGCAGCGCCGCTGGATTTTGGCTACTACCGGTCTTCCTTCAGGCTACCCTGTTCTTGATGATCCTGAAGGGTGGGGACGGCTTAACCTCTTTTCCGCAGCCGATGGATATGGCGCCTTTGCCAAAGACGTTACCGTGAATATGGATTATTCAAAAGGCGGTTTCCATGCAGTGGATCGCTGGCGCAACAATATCTCCGGAACTGGGAAGCTGACCAAAAAGGGGTCAGGCGCGCTAAAGCTGGAGGGGAATAATACATATTCCGGCGGTACACGGATTGATCAGGGGTCACTTGAAGGCGACTCGAGGACAGCATTTGGGAAAGGCGATGTTTCTAACAACGGAGGCACCCTGAAGGAAAAGGTGTCAGGAAAACTGATCATTGAAGGAGACTACAAACAATCTGCCAAGGGTATTCTTGAGCTGAATCTCAGCGGAAAAAATGATCTGCTTCACATTAAGGGTAAGGCAAACATAAAAGGCACATTGCATCTCAATTTCACTGACAACTACGTACCGGCTGATGGATCGACGATTATCACCTATAAAAAAGGTTATGGATCATTTTCTTCTATCGAGATCACAGGTTTACCAAGCAAATACAAAGTAAAGGTGATCTATAAGCCCGACAGCATCCAATTAAAAGTCAAGAGAAAATAGTGTGCTGCCCTGGTGTTACTAGTTATTATATTCATTTTGTTGAAATAGAAACAAAAAATGAATATAATATTGCTAGTGCACCAACTGGTGGGAGGGCAGGCCATGAACAAAGAAGAACAGCTCATAATGAATTTTAGGGACTTGTTTAACAAGATGGCTTGGCTTAATAAGCCAAAGATGGAAGTCTGTCTTAAAGGGTATAAGCCTTCTGAAGTACATTGTATAGAATCTATTGAACATGGAAATACTAATGTGACAAAACTTGCTGAGTCCCTTTATATGACGAGAGGCGCCATAAGTAAAATGACTAAAAAACTCATAGAAAAAGGCTTAATTGAAAGCTATCAAAAGCCAGATAACAAGAAAGAAATTCATTTTAGGCTTACCGAGCAAGGGAAAGAAATTTATAAAATCCATGATGAACTCCATAAAAAGTTTCTAGAGCGCGATAAGGCAGTATTTGAACAGGTAACCGAGGAACAATTTGACATTATGATTAACTTTGCGGAAAAGTATAATAGACATTTGGATGCAGAAATAAAAAAACATGGTGTTGGTATTAAGACGGAATAAATTTAAATAAGGATAATGTAACTACACGCAGCCCAACTCAATTGAGTTTCGGCTGCATTTTTATTGTTGTTATTTTGTTGACAAGGAAACAAAATAGTGTTATTTTGTTGACAAAGAAACAAAATTACAACTTTTGAGAGGAGAATAATATGTTAAAAGACAAAGTAAAGGAACCAGAATTACCAAAAGAAATCCTCATGGCTGCCTGGGCAATTGCACTTGGAGCAATTGCTCCAATGCTTGATTCAACTATGGTAAACATCGCCATTGACGAATTAAATAAAGATTTCAGCACGACGTTGGATACCATTCAATGGTCCATTACAGGTTATGTTTTAGCCCTTGCTATTGCAGTTCCTGTATCCGGATGGCTTATGAACAAATTTAACGGAAAGAAAATCTTAATCGGTGCAGTCATCGCCTTTGGTGTAACTTCTGTTTTCGCTGGGGTTAGTTGGAATATTTCTAGCTTTATCTTATTCCGTTTACTTCAAGGTTTTAGCGCTGGGATTATTACCCCGCTTATGTCAACGCTATTGGTTAAAACAGCAGGCAGAGAACATATAGGGAAAGTGATGGCTATCGTCAGCACACCAATGATTTTGGGCCCAATCTTTGGACCTGTAATCGGGGGCTTCATCGTCCAAGCTACATCATGGCATTGGATTTTCTTCATCAACGTGTTCATCGTTTTGATTGCTGCACCACTGATGATGAAAACTCTTCCAGACTTTGAACCATTCAACAAAAATAGTAAACTTGATATTTTTGGAATTATCAATTTATCCTTAATGAGTGCAGCAATGATATACGGAATTACGAAAGCAGCGGACCATGCATCATTTAACAATAGCGAAACAATCCTATGGGCGGGCATCGGCCTCGCTTTAGCTGTAATTTACATCACATATAATCGAATCAGAAAAAATCAAACCGTACTCCCCATAAATTTGTTTGCACACAAAAATTTCTTAGCATCCAGCGTCGGGCTATTATTAGCGAATATTGCCGTCATGGGACCCATGTTAATACTTCCATTATTCTTTCAAAACTTCCGTCATTTCACTGCCACAGAAGCTGCGCTTGCATTAATCCCTCAAGGAGTCGGGATGCTTGTTACTCGGCCAATGATTGGAAAAATGATTGATCGGATCGGTGCGAAATACGTAGTTATGGCCAGCCTTGTTCTTTCGCTTATCGGATCTATCCCACTTATCTTTATCACCGATAAAACGAGTATGATTTGGATTTCCATCATATTATTCATCCGTGGGACCAGTTTTGGAGGAATTATGCTTCCATTGACGAGTGATGCTTATACAGGGCTTGGCAGCAAACAACTTCCAGAAGCAGGTGTCGGTATTAATATTATTGAAAATCTTGGTTCGAGCTTTGGTACAGCTGTTATCGCAACTGTGGTTGCGACTGTCATGCAAGGATTACAGCCAACGATTGTGAATGGCTTAAAAGGTTACCATGCCGGATTCTTAGTATCCACCATTGTCCTTGCTGTAATCTTCATCCCAAGTCTATTCCTCACACATAAAAAAGCTAAATAAGCAAATGAGAAATAGGAATTATAGGATCTGTATACTTGATCATATCATCGGGAACTAAAAAAACTCTGTGCTTTATTAGTACAGTGGAAATCAGAGGGGAATTAAAGCAAAAGAAGATTTATTAGAAGAGATGCCCGTCCAATGACTTTTATCCTTTAAGAGAGCGGTAAGCATAGTAGACAACTTTAAAAAACAAATGAAGAGAATGTAAAGGAGAACCTTAACTTTTTCGCACTTATCACATACCGTATCTGAAAAAAAGGAGAACACAGACAAGTGATTCGTTTTAAAAAGAACCGCCTTCGACAATAATAAGTTGAAGCGGTTTTGCTGTACAAACAGTTAGCTGTCTTGGCTACCGGCAGGCTGCTTCTTAGACGGCATATACCAAAGCTAACTGTTAAATTGAAATGAAAAAAGGGGCTTTTAAAGCCCCCTTTTAAGACTATTGCCGCACTGTTTGTTCAAAATGTTTTAATTTTTAACAACGGACAAACTGACACTGTTGCCTGAGACTGTTACTTTAGCGAAGTCTTGCGTATCAATTACAGGTGTTATTGCTTTGTTGTCGATGGTGATGTTTGTAAAAGATGTTGAAAAGTTTGATTTGATAGATTGGCGTGACCCTGTTGTAGCAACTGTAGCGAGCGCTTTCCATTTCGAGATGGAACCGACATTTGTTTTGCTGATTTCTGAAATGAGACGGCCGTTGTATCCGGCATTGTTCGTGCCCCAGTATGTAGCGCGGGTATTGCTGTTAAGATTTTTGTAGATGGTAAGTTGTACGGTGCTGCCTGGACGGAAGCCTTTCGTATTCGTGAATTGGCTTCCTCCTTCGAGGTACTGAACCTGATCCTGTCCTTTTGAACCAACCTTCATATATGGTTTCCATACATTATATTTTTCACTGTACTGAAGCCCAATATCGGATTCTGTGCCTCCGCTAAAGCCAGAGTAGATGTAGGCTGTCCCATTTGAAACTTGAACGGAGCTAGGAAGCTGGATTTTCGTAACAAGAATGGCACCATTACTGTTCAAGTAAGCCCTCCCGCCAATTCCATCAGTTAGCTGTGATGCAGCTTCTGCGGTTTTTGGACTAATAATACCTGGCACATCTACTGCACATGTGCCAAAAAGCACGGTTGCCGTAAGCGCACCTGCAAGCAATCCTTTTTTCATCATCATTGTTTCCTCCTATCAATATTATTAGAAAACGCTATCATCTTTTATTATAAAACAATATGAAAATAATTCCATAATAAACGTGCAAATAGACGCAGAATTTACACATTATGACTTTATAGATCTGGCAAACGGTTGATTCGTAATCTTAAATAGTGCCCTGTGAAGTGTGAATTTCACTATAAATTGCTAATTGATGCTTGTTCTTAAAAGGAATTTAATATAGAAAGAGCTGAATAGATGCTGCACCTATATTTTTATATCCTCTTGGCAAAGCTTATGTAAAAGCTGTTTAACCGACATTTCCTCAGTCAATGATCGTATCCCTTGACCTGCCCATAAAGACATCTGATCATGGTTATTTTGATGTGAAGCCTGCTGTCTCATTGCCTTTGTTAATGTATTTTGATAAGGATACGGAAGGGTTTGTGTCTCAAACTGTTCATTTTCTTCCATCCATTTATTTACGATTCCTCTGGCCTCTTTACCTGAAAATAGTTTCGTAAGCTTCGTATCTGTTTCGTTTGCGTCTCGTATTTTCTGTTTATGCACTGGATGTGCGTTACTCTCGTGACAAATTAAAAAGGCAGACCCAATTTGAACGCCTTGGGCTCCAAGGGTTAAAGCTGCTTTTACTCCTCTATGGTCTATAATTCCCCCAGCAGCTATGACAGGTACACTCAATGCATCTGCTGCTTGTGGAATCAGAGCCATTAAACCTATGGCAGATTCACCTTTGGAAGGTAAAAATGCTCCGCGATGTCCACCGGCTTCACTTCCTTGAAGGACGACGATATCCATTCCCCGTTCCTCCATTAACAATGCTTCTTCCACTGTTGAAGCGGTTCCAATTAAACAGCATCCAGCAGTTTTTAGCTCCTTTACTGCGTCTTCCGGCGGCAGATCAAAAGTGAATGAGCAAGCCTTTACCTTGTTTCTTAAAATAATATCAATTTTTTGATAGAAATCATCCCACTCTTCTTGCACAGATGTGAAATGATTTACTTGATTCGCTAACGGTATGTTTTCTTTCCACTTTTTAACCTGGTCTTCTGAAGGCATTTCTAGACCTAGCGGAACAAACACATTAATTTGAAAAGGAGCGTCTGTCAGCTCAAACATTTCTTTTATTTGTTGTTCTAACAGTTCTGGCTTAAGGTACCCTGATGCTAAGCTACCGAGAGCACCTTGATTCGAAACTGCAGATGCCAGTCGAGGCTTTGTAATGCCGCCAGCCATTGGAGCTTGAATAATCGGTTTTGTTAAGGAAAACATCTTCATAAATTCATTCATACCGAATCCCCCCGTTAAGACATGACTTTTGAAAAAGTGTCCTTTCTCATTTTCCTCAAAAACTCGTATTCGCTTAAATATATCGTTTTCCTTCTTTTTGTCAACCAATGTTTTTCTGAAAATGATCCCTCATACTAGTTAAAAATATCGATAAAGCAGGGGGGATAAAAGTGTGTCAATGATAGTGTTGTCCTATGACGGCTCTACAAAAAAACCTGTAACAACTGAATATTCATGTAGTCCTTCATAGTTGATATCTGATTTTGAGGTGTCTTGCATCTTAATTTTGAATTTTATATAGGAGAACTTCATGTAAAATAAAGCTTAGAAGAATAAATCACATTCAAGAGTGAAAAAATCTATTAGACGTATTCAAAATGAGATCAATATTAGGTTTCACAATTAGATATTAAGGCTGAAACGGAGGAACATGTAATGCGAAGTGAACAGGAAATGATGGACATTTTTTTAGACTTTGCTTTGAACGATGAGAGAATCCGATTGGTCACTTTGGAAGGGTCACGTACAAACAGAAATATCCCTCCTGACAACTTCCAAGATTATGACATTTCTTATTTTGTAACTGATGTAGAATCTTTTAAAGAGAATGTTCAGTGGCTCGAGATCTTTGGGAAGCGCATTATGATGCAAAAACCCGAAGATATGGAGCTTTTCCCTCCCGAATTAGGTAATTGGTTTTCATACATTATTCTTTTTGAGGATGGCAACAAATTAGATCTAACCCTTATTCCAATTCGTGAAGCAGAAGATTATTTTGCTAATAACGATGGTTTGGTTAAGGTCTTGCTCGATAAGGATACGTTCATCAACTATAAAGTGACCCCAAATGACCGCCAATATTGGATGAAAAAACCGACTGCAAGGGAATTTGACGATTGCTGTAATGAGTTCTGGATGGTTTCGACTTACGTAGTAAAAGGATTAGCAAGAAATGAAATCCTTTTTGCCATTGATCATTTAAATGAAATCGTCCGTCCTAATCTATTGAGAATGATGGCTTGGCATATCGCATCCCAGCAAGGGTATTCATTTAGTATGGGGAAGAACTATAAGTTTATTAAACGTTACCTTTCAAATAAAGAATGGGAAGAACTAATGTCTACCTATTCTATGAGTGTGTATCAAGAAATGTGGAAGTCTTTATTTACTTGCTATGCATTATTTAGAAAGTATTCAAAAGCTGTATCAGAAAGTCTTGAATATAAGTATCCTGATTACGATGAAGGTATCACTAAGTATACGGAAGGTATTTATTGCTCAGTAAAGTGATAAGAATATAGATCGTCTTCATATGTTATTTGATTCTCGCTGATATGTAGAATTGCAGCATGATTATCATCAGTTCCTGTTTTTATTTCGCTCATACTATGCTTTCCCTATTCTTAGATGGATAATATGCATTCACGGGCTTATCAGCATGTTAGTGTAAACATTGAGATTTTCAGTGATTCATTTACTAGGCAGCACGCTTGTAAAATTTTTGTTCTTTTTAACGAAATGGTGCATTATAATTAACCTATAGATATAGAAAAAACAAAAGAATGAAAAGGAGGATTTTTGTGTTTCAAACCTTAGAGCATTTTTTGAAATCTTGGGAGTTCGAAGCAGATGCTACACAGAAACTATTAAATAGTCTGACTGATGAATCACTTAAACAAGAAATAACTTCACAAAATTGGACTCTAGGCCGCATTGCTTGGCATACCGTTGCTGCCATTCGCATCATTACCTCAAACACAGACTTAACGTTCCAAGCCCCAGCTGAAGATTATCCTGTTCCAACTTCTGCTCAGTTTATAGCTGACAGCTATCATCAAGCCAGTAATGCATTTGTACAGGCATTAAAAACCCAATGGACTGACCATACACTTCAAGAACGTATCAACTTTATTGGACAACAATTGCCTAACGGTGCACTTTTGATGTTTTTGATTCAACATCAAAATCACCATCGAGGACAAATGACTGTTCTCATGAGACAAGCAGGTTTAACTGTTCCAGGTATTTATGGTCCAGCAAAAGAAGAATGGACAAAATTTGGTTTGGAAGCCCCGAAAATGTAATCAAACTTTTTATAAAAAAGTTACGCTATGACAACATATAAGAAGATGTTTTGATCATTCTCTTTTCAAAACATGTTCTTTTTTTGTGCGTTTATCAATGATATCTTCCAATCACTTCAAATGACAATGATCTTCCGCACCATTGATATAGGCTTGGTTTTCCATGCTGCCAAATTTTCTAGATACACATATCTCTATAGATTCCTTTCTAACAAAACCCCCACTTTTTCTGCCATGGGTAAGGCAATTCATTCTTTAACAACCATTCAACTACTCTTACATATGCATTTGCAACAAATTCAGCAACGATCTCTTCGCTTTGACCCGAATTTTTGCCTTAGTAATATCAATGTCTTTTTTAAACTCCCCGATATGATGTTGAACAAAGCGACTTCGAAAATACTGAGCTCCTTTTTTCCAAGTCATGCAGATAAACAGTTGCACGGTTAATAACTGCTCTGACAGAAATATCCTGAATGATAATGCTATCGAATTTTTTGCATCAACTCAAGAAACGCTTTTTTAATTGTGGCTCGGGTTCTCACAATCCTTCTATCTCTTTAACACCATATCTTTCTTGAGATAATCGACAATTTTGATTGATTTGTTGTTTAAACAACAAAACCGATTAGATTAACGATTGTTTTGTTTGTATTTGTATCATAGATTATAGACAGGTGTTGAGAAAACATCAATTGTAGCTTTGACTTAACATGAAAGGATGGTATTTTATATGTCAAACTATATTTTTAAGTTAAGCGATAAGGTAATAAGGACATCGGTGTCATACAAAAACCGATTTGGAATAAAAATCTCGGCAGACCTCTATTTGCCAATAGACCTAGATAGTTCAAAGAAACACGGAGCCGTTATTATAGGTGCGCCCTATGGCGGTGTTAAAGAGCAGGGGTCCGGCATCTATGCTCAAAACATGGCAGAGCGTGGTTTTGTGGCTCTCGCATTTGACCCGTCGTTCAACGGATATAGCGGCGGAGAGCCACGCCACCTTTCATCGCCTGATTTATTCGTTGAAGATTTCAGCGCAGCCGTTGATTATATAGGGACGCGTCCATTTGTTGATAAGAATCAAATCGGTGCAATTGGTTTATGCGGCAGCGGGAGTTTTGCGATCAGTGCAGCGCAGGTTGACAGGCGTATCAAAGCTGTCGCAACGGTCAGTATGTACGATATATCCCGGGTTCAACGCAACGGCTTTAAGGACTCGTTCACCGAAGAAGATCGCAACAGGGTTCTAGATGCAATTTCCGAGCAACGGTACGCGGAGTTTGAGGGCAACCCGCCAACGTTGACAGATCGAGGGGCACCTATTGGATTTGATGATCACACTGACCCTATCGGTCGCGAGTTTGGTGAGTTCTATTCTACGCCTCGTGGGTACCATCCAAACTCAATTACTCAATTTACAGTAACAAGCAGCATGTCATGGATGAACTTTTCTTTGCTTACGCACATTAAATCAATTTCGCCAAGACCCATTTTGTTCATCATAGGCGAACAGGCTCACTCACGATACTTTAGTGAAGACGCTTACGAATTGGCGGCAGAACCAAAAGAGCTGTACATCGTCCCGAATGCGGGACACGTTGATTTGTACGACAAGACAGATGTGATTCCATTCGACAAGTTGGAAGCATTTTTTACTGATAATGTGAAGTAGGTTAAATCATTAAGAAATAACGTTTAAAAAGAAATTTTAATAAATGCCTCCATTGTTTTTGGGGACATTTGATTGAAGATAGGTGTTGATTTTTTGACTAAACGAACCCATTTGTTGATTCTCATCTTGACCATAGGAGTTTTCGGCATCTTAAATACCGAAATGGGTGTTATTGGGATCATGCCTTCTATTGCTGATCACTTTCATGTCAGCATATCAAAAGCAGGATTGTTGGTGAGTCTTTTTGCTCTTACTATTGCTGTATCTGGGCCAACACTGCCGTTATTGTTTTCGGGGATAAATCGAAAGCATGTCATGTTACTTGTATTAGGCGTTTTCGTGCTCGGAAACATGATATCGATATTTACATCTCACTTTACCACTCTATTAATGGCTCGTATCATTCCAGCTTTTTTTCATCCAATTTATTGTTCCTTGGCATTTACAGTAGCTGCTTCCTCAGTAAGACAAGAGGAAGCTCCAAAAGCTGTTTCTAAGGTATTCATAGGTGTATCCGCTGGTATGGTAGCCGGTGTACCCATCGCAAGTTTTATTGATAGTGCCGTTTCGTACGAAATGGCGATGACATTCTTTGCTATTGTTAATTTTATTGTATTTATTGCAACATTAATTTTTATACCTTCTATGCCTGTTGAAGAAAAGCTTTCTTATGGTACACAACTTTCCGTATTAAAAAAACCGATTATATGGCTTTCCATCGTGACTGTTGTTTTATTAAACGCCGCGATCTTTGGAGTTTATAGTTATTTTGCTGAGTATTTAAAAACAGTAACAAATATGTCTTCGAATGCCATAAGTTTAACGTTATTTATCTTTGGCGGAGCCAATATTATTGGCAACATTGTCGCAGGAAAGTTGCTTACTCAACGTCCCACCAAGTCTATCGTATCTTTTCCTTTAGTAATGGTGGGTGTTTACATCATCTTATTCTTTACAGGGCAGTTTACAGTACCAATGGCAATGATAACTTTTATTTGGGGAATTTTAGCTGGGGGGCTCATGGCTAATATTAATCAGTATTTGATTGCATCATCAGCCCCCGAAGCGCCTGATTTCGCAAATGGCTTATTTATATCATCCTGTAATGTAGGAACAACAATTGGTTCAGCTGTTGGCGGGCTGTTTATATCAGAAATGGGTATACAATACGTCGTATTGGCGGGCATTCTATCATTGATATTAAGTTTGGTAACTATTTTTCTAAGAACTTATATGTTTTCTCCTGCGCAGCAACTTTCTAGATAGGGAATACATTTACCATTAATGAATAATTTAAAAACCCACTTTTAAAAGTGGGTTTTTTTGAATGCGCTGTATAGGTGTTAATATTCTTCATCTTCAAAGAAACCAAATAGTTTTTCTTCATCATATTCGTATTTACGCCCTAGATTATCTGTATCTCTTTCGTGCTGTAAAATGACCTTATAGCTTTTTTTCCTTTAAAGATTCGTTTTCAATTACACTTAGGACGGTTACTTTATCGTTCTCATATGTCTTTGTAAAAAGTCTAATTTCCTCAATTGTATCCTTTAAATCTGTCTCATCACCATTAAAAAAGTCTAAAGAAACTTCAGTTGTATATTTTTCAATCATGGTTAGCACCCCCGCTTTGAATAGAAGCAGCTGTTCCAAAACGAAGTCTATTGGAAGAGTCTAGCTGAGTTGCAACATAAGAGAGGAACGTCTTCTCAATAAAATGGAAGGCAGGTTATTACTGTGTCACCACCTAAATTCATACAATAAGTAAAGCCTCCCAGCGATAAGCGAGATCAATATATTCATTACTTCGTTCGACAAATTCTGCAAATTGTAGACAACTTCCTCAATACTTGGATAATTAACTGGATAGGAGGGGGAAAGTTGTCATATTTCATTATACTTATAATCGTTCTATTAATCGGAGCATTGGTAACTGCAGCAGCCGGTATCATCTCTTCAAAAGTGGAGGTAGTCTCGCCGAAAACTACAATAGGATCTAAAGAGGAAGAACAGAAAGGTTTTTATACGCTGAAATAAAGCAGAGAAAGAGCATCTCCTGCAGGGGTGTTTTTTATAGAGGAGTTGGAAAAACTGAATCAGACTAATTTACTTTTAAGATTCACCCTTGAAATCGCTGCACTAATCTCCATAGGGGTGTTTGCTTGGATAAGCTTTAATGGTTATTTTAAATATGTTTTAACTTTGGTTTTACCTATTGCAGTTATGATTGTCTGGTCTGTATTTGCAGTACCTAATGATCCTAGTCGAAGTGGACAAACTGTAATACCTGTAAACGGGGTAACAAGGTTAGTTATTGAATTATTGATCTTTGCAATGGCTGTTGCAGCGCTTTATTTTAGTCACTTAAAACCAGTTGGTATTATCTTTTTATGTCTTATAATACTCCACTACATCATTTCAGCTGAGCGTATCAAATGGCTTCTAAATCAATAGTCTTTCATCTCAGCACTCCTTATTAGAGTGTTTTTTATTATTGTCTGTAGATTCAATGATTCTCAGATTAGATTATTGGCGGTTAACGGCTTGGACACAGTTGCAGTTTAGAAAGAATATATGGAAACGCATTTTCCAATAAGGAAGGCGCTCATTTGAAATTCATCATTAAACAATTGTACAAAAGTAAAATTTGTATTTAAAATGTAGTAATAAATAGAAATTCTAGTAGGAGGTTATCTTGTGGAAGAAAAGAAAAAAGCTTTAATCATTGTGGATGTACAAAAAGCCTTCGATGATAAAAAATGGGGGGTGCGAAATAACTTAAAGGCGGAAGAAAACATTAGTAAAATACTAAAATTATGGAGAGAAAAAGGATGGACAGTCATATACATACAACACACTTCTGATAAACCTCATTCTTTATTCCATCCAGAGAATGAAGGGTTTGTTATAAAGGAAATAGTTAAGCCTATTGATGAAGAAGTCATTATAACCAAGAAAGTAAATAGCAGCTTTATTGGTACGAATTTAGAAGAATTCTTAAAATTAAATGAAATAACAACTGTAGTAATAACTGGTTTAACCACGCCTCACTGTGTATCAACAACCACAAGAATGAGTGGTAATTTAGGGTTTGATACATACCTGATTTCAGATGCAACAGCAGCCTTCGGAATGAGAGACCAAAATGATACATATTATGATGCGGCGACTATTCATAATATATCTCTAGCTACATTGCATGATGAATTTGCCACAATATTAACAACTGATCAATTAATAAATGATTTTATAAAAACTCACTGATGAAAAACATTTTGGCGCAATAAAGCGACAGGCGCTTTTCCAATAAGAAGGGCGCTCTGATTCGGTTTCCTGCTTTACTTGCTCAATAGAACTATTAACCTCAGGCAGCACAATTTCTGTCCACAGTAACAAAGGCACAAATAGCCTGCTTTTCGCCTTGATTGGATCATTCATTAAGATATATGGGACGGCGAGACAATTAAACCCCCTTCTGTAGCAGAAGGGGAGGGGTACATTCAGTACCTCATTTTAGATCCGGTTTTACTGTCTTTTTATGATGGTTTCAGCTGATGAAAAAAAAGCTTTACTGATTTAAGGATCAAACTCCTTTATGGATCAAACGCTAGTGTATTATATTTCGAGATGTTTAATTAATTTAGCTGGATTGCCCCCAACTACAACATTATCTGGCATATTTTTAGCAACAACAGAACCAGCAGCAATAACCACATTGTTACGTATCGTAACCCCTGGATTAATGACTGAACTTCCTCCAATCCATACATTATTTCCAAAAGTAATGGGTTTTCCATATTCTAACCCTGAATTGCGTTCATTTGGATGAAGTGGGTGTGTAGCCGTATAGATTTGTACACTAGGGCCAAGCATACAGTTGTCACCAAATCGCACTTCACATACATCTAAAATGGTACAATCAAAATTTGCGAAAAAGTTATCACCTACATAAGTGTTATATCCGATAACCAAACCTAATATTGGAGTTTGCAGAAGCGATTGCAGAGTGAATCAGCCTTTAAGATAAAAAAATGATCGTTTGGCAAGGGATTTTTAGATACTATCAAAACACCAATGGTTTGAGACGAAATGGTGTTTTTTAATCATTAGGACAAACATAGCATCACCAAGTTAGGGGAGTAAACCATGAGTTTGCTCCTCTTTTTATATGCTAACGATGATTCTTGTGAAGCAATATGGGGAAGATTAAAGACTAATCTGGGATTTTCATAAAAAATATTTTGACATTTCAATGTAAAAAACATATATTCTTATATGAGCATGTGTTCATATAGTTATTTTGCATCACGTTAGAATGCTTAATAACAGCTTTAACATAATAACTCATATGTAACAACAAACTTTCGTTCAGGAGGAGATTTTTATGGGTCACAATCATACTGAAGGAGCCAATAAAAAGGTTTTATTGATCTCTTTTATCATGATTACAGGTTATATGATGATAGAAGCTATAGGCGGATTTTTAACAAATAGTCTGGCGCTTTTATCAGATGCAGGCCATATGCTAAGTGATTCAATCTCATTAATGGTTGCCCTGATTGCTTTTACTTTAGCTGGAAAAAAGGCGAATCACAATAAGACATTCGGCTATAAACGATTTGAGATTCTTGCAGCTATGATAAACGGGGTTGCACTAATTCTTATTTCCCTATATATCATTTATGAAGCAATCGTACGTTTCTCTCATCCACCAGAGGTATCAACAACCGGCATGCTTATAATTAGTATTATCGGGTTAATTGTGAATGTATTGGTTGCATGGATTATGCTGAGAGGCGGAGACACAGAGGGTAACCTGAACATAAGAGGAGCTTATTTACATGTGATAAGCGATATGCTCGGCTCTGTAGGCGCCATTTTAGCTGCCGTACTTATCATCTTCTTTGGGTGGGGCTGGGCAGATCCATTAGCTAGTGTCATTGTGGCTATTCTTGTTTTAAGAAGCGGTTACAATGTGACTAAAGATTCCATTCACGTATTAATGGAAGGAACACCAGAAAATATCGATGTCATTGACATTATTCACACAATTGAAGAGACAGAGGGAATCCAAAACATTCATGATTTACACATATGGTCTATCACAAGTGGATTAAATGCTCTTTCTTGCCACGCTGTTGTTGCCGATCAACTAACCATTTCAGAAAGTGAAAATATTTTACGCAAAATTGAACATAAGCTTGAGCATAAAGGCATTACGCATGTAACCATACAAATGGAAACCAAAGCGAATCATCACGATAATACGATCCTTTGTCAGGCCAAAATTGAGAAGCCGCGTGACCACCATCATCATTAAATTTTTTATCTCATTTTATAGTGAGGAGATCAATAGCATTTTGCAGATTTTGTCTACTGACAATATAAAATTGGTGGAGGGCTTAATATGTACGACACTATCGTAATCGGGGCTGGTCAAGCAGGAATCTCAATAGGATATTATCTTAAGCAGACCGGCCAAAAGTTTATCATTTTGGATAAAAGTCATGAGGTTGGGGAGAGCTGGAAAGATCGCTATGACTCATTGGTTTTATTTACTTCTCGAATGTATAGCTCATTGCCTGGAATGCATCTTGAAGGAGAAAAGCATGGGTTTCCTTCAAAAAATGAAATTGTTGCTTATCTAAAGAAATATGTTGAAAAATTTAAAATCCCAATCCAATTACGGACAGAAGTAATAAGTGTCCAAAAATTAAAGAATCATTTCTTAATAACAACCAATAGGGAAGAATATCAAGCAAAGAATCTTGTCATTGCTACAGGCCCTTTTCATACCCCTAATATTCCATCAATATCAAAGGATTTAGCCGGTGATATTAATCAATTACACTCGTCACAATTTAAGAATTCAAAACAATTGGCACATGGAAATGCACTAGTAGTTGGTGGGGGAAATAGTGGTGCTCAGATAGCTGTTGAATTATCCAAAGAAAGAGTTACATATTTAGCTTGTAGTAATAAACCAGTTTATTTTCCTTTAATGATTGGAAAAAGAAGCATCTTTTGGTGGTTTGATAAATTAGGAGTTTTACATGCAAGTCATACATCAATATTAGGAAAATTCATTCAAAAGAAAGGCGATCCAATATTTGGGCTCGAATTAAAACATGCCATAAAACAGAGGGAGGTCATCTTAAAAACAAGAGTCATAGGCGGAAAGCAAAATGAAATCGTTTTTAATGATTCATCTTCACTAGAAGTAAATAATATTATTTGGGCTACAGGTTTTAGGAATTCCCTTAGTTGGATAAAAATAAAAGGTGTTTTGGATAAAGAAAATCGAATCATACATCATAGAGGTGTTTCACCTGTAGAGGGATTGTACTTTATTGGTTTGCCTTGGCAGCATAGGCGAGGTTCAGCATTGCTTCAAGGCGTAGGAAATGATGCTGAATACATTGTAAAACAAATGAGCGGTGAATAAACTGAGTAGAGCAGTAACTCACATGTTTACTGCTCTATTTTTTGTGTGAATAAGTGTAGTTATGTGATGGTGTAAAGCCGCAAAAGTATCGCTGTTGTATCTCTTGACTTATTAATAAGAAGTACCCTGGCTCACTGATTGTGCAACCTTCTGCCGTACTTCCCGTGCTAGATGTGTAGCACGTAAGGTTGCCTCCCAAATAGTAGGATGAACTGAAGAATGACTGACTGATAATGCCCGTTGTGTGTATGGGACCATTGGTCTTAGGAGACTTTCTGCCTCGTCTACCGATGACGCGTATTGTTGACCAGATGCTCTTCGCAGGTCTGCTATAGCTGCAGGGAAGTTTGACCATAGGCGAAGTATCGAATTCATGCAGCCTACCATAAGAGGGAAATGAGGAGCGCGTCCTTGTCCGGAGGCTAGAAGCTCTGCTGCACCTAAGGCAGAATAAACGTGATAACTCAATGGAGTAAGGTATTTCGCGTGCACAATATGAAGTTCACGTAATCCCCAGGTATCTGGAAGAAATCTGAATTCTGAACTCATACCGCATCCTAGAGCAAGCGCCCTGCTAACAACTCTCAAGTCTTTCACCACTGTAGCCATTGACTCTTTGAAGGAGGAGGAGTGTATTGGAATGTGGCGAATAGTAGATAAAAGGCTTCGCATTTCATTATTTGCTTGACTTAAATCAGGGTGTTGACGAAAATCGTAAGAATAATCATACGGTTTGGATGGAAAATGCATATCTTTACCCCTTTCATTGAAGACTTTTAGGCAGGATATGCACCTAGCTTGTTTATTGATCAAGGCAATCGCCCAAATTAAGATGATAAAAGATTACATGCTTACTTGTGAATAAAAAAATCTATCATATATAGAAGGTGATTTGCTTCATGCGATAAGAGCATCCCTACCTTTTCTGATCATGCACTTCCCCTTTATTAAGGGACTCTTTAGTATATGTAAAAAGCGATTTTTTAAATCGCTTTTTTTGCGCAAAATCATGTTAACCTCTAACTTCTTTATCAGTAAGAACTTTTAAAGCATCTCTTACTTTTAATGCGAAGTTGACAGGTTTATCGATTGATTCGAAATGAATATACATCAGTCTTGGTTTATCAAACAACCAGTGATTATGAAGTGATGTTACAATCAGATCATGTTCCCGAAGCACACTAATAAATGGATTGATTTCTTTTTGAAGAATCACGGTTTCACCACTGCAAAGAGCGCGGCCATCTTTTGTCATTGATTCAAATGAAAACATTTGAGGAATGAGTAAAAATGATCTTCCTGGTCTTCCCAGCACTTCTGGTTTTATATTCGTTCGTGATCTCATCACTGTGCAAATTCCATTTTCAAAAGTATGCATGGTTCCACCTAAAATATCGTTGAATTCGTCACAAAGACCATGCTGTTGAATCATTTCACCATCAACTTTTGCTTCCGCACGGACTGTTCTCTTGATAAGAACTTTCATAGCCTCCCTTACTTTTCTTGCAAAGGTGAGAGGTTCGTCTATCGATTCAAAATGCATAAACATCAGACGTGGCTTATCAAACAGCCAATGATTATGAACGGCAGTTACAATAATACCAAATTCGCGTAACTCGGTCATAAACGGGTTCACTTCTTCTTGAAGTAAAACAGTCTCACCTAAACATAAAGCTCTGCCATTCCGATCCATGCTTTCAAATGAAAAGGCTTGAGGAATAAAAGGAAATGCTTCTGCTCTTCTTCCAAGTACCACTGGATGAATGTTGTTTCGAAATCTTGTAGCCGTACATACACCATTTACGACACTAGGTGTTGAATTGAGAATCCTTGCAAATTCCCTGCAAAGTTGGGATGGCTCCATGCCCATTTCTTCCACTGAATATCTCCTCCTGAATAAATTTACTACTTACTTTAAAGATATGTGGAGATGGAAAAAATGTAACACGGCAAGAGTCCATATAGAAGAAATTCAATTGTTATTTAAGTTCCAAAATGATCAATATTTCTCTAAAAAAATGAGTAGCCGAATGTGGTAATGAAGCTTCTTTTAGCTTTTTTAATATGACAGTATAAAATCCTTTGAGTAAAGAAACCTAATGGAAAAGGTCCGCTGAAAGGAGGAAGAGTATGTGGGGAAGAAAAAAATTGAAAACAAAACATCTTTGGTCTGGAAAATGGCTATTGCATCTGCTGTTTCTTGGGAAGTGGCAAAACTAGTGGGCTCTAAACACCCGTATTTAGCACCTCTATCTGTTATATTATGTTTGCAAACGACCATCGATAAGTCGATTCGATTTTCTTTTCATCGGATTGTGGGAACTGCAATTGGGGTCATTTTAACAGCCTATCTTGTTAGTCACTTACATATGAATGGTTGGATATTGGGTCTTTTAATGTTAGGCGGGACCTACATTTCAAAGTGGTTAAGATTAGATGAAACAGTTTTACATCAGGTTGCCCTCACCATTTTATTAGTATTTACGTTTGAAAGAACATCTAAAGATTATGTGCTAGATCGGATCATCGATACGATTATTGGAGTCATTATCGCTATTTTGATTCATATGTTACTTTTTCCGCCAGACTTTACAAAAAAGGCAGCCGAATCTTTTCAAACATTAGCTCATCAGCTTTCTGACATACTTTTAGAACTGTCCAAGTGGGTTCAATTAGAGTGGGGACAAGGAAAAGGGAACTTTGTGGAGAATAAAATGAACCATCTCCTACAGGAGTTGCATGCGACAAAAGAAATGTTACAAACGGCTTCTCAGAGCTTAAAATTCAACCCAATCAGAAAAAAGCATAAAATCATTCTTTCAAGATATCAAATACAGATGCAAAAGATGAATGCAGGATATGAGTATGTATCAAATATCGGGAAAACGTTAAAAGAATGGGAAAAAGAAGGGGCTTTATCTTCAAGTGACAAAATGGAGTTGGGCAATGATTTAAAAATGTTAAGTGAATTTTTTGAGGAATGTAGAGGAATACAACAGGGTGAAATAAACGATTGGAAACAGAACGAACAGAACATGCTATTGGAATCTCTCCGTTCAAAACTGTTGTACCCACCGCCTAATCATAAGGTCTATAAAGACTCTTTTTTTTTAGAAACGAAGAAATTGCTGAAAAACTTATAATATTTTTTCGTAAAAAGAATATGGATATACAGATATAGATGTAATGAGGTAAAAGCGGGGGAATAAAATGGATGATATACACCGGATTTTGGATGTAGTCGCCAATTCTAAGAATGCTATGGTATTGGCTACCATAATTATAGTAGAGGGGTCCGCTTATAAAAAAGAAGGGGCCTCCATGTTAATTTTAGGGGACAAAACAAGAGTTGGAATGTTATCTGCCGGTTGTTTGGAAGAAGATCTTGTTGAAAGGGCAGAGCAAGTTTGGGCTACAGGAGAGCCCTTGATTGTTCATTTTGATATGAGTGAGGAGGACGATTTATCCTGGGGACGGGGAGTTGGCTGTCATGGAGTTTTGACGGTTTTACTCGAGCCTGTAAAAGGGGAATTAGAAAAAAATCTTAGGGCAGTAAAGAAATGCTTAGATGTAAAAAAGTCTGTTACTCGAATGAAACGATTCACTAAAAGGTTAGAGTCAAGGGAAGATATGTATATCGTTGAAGATGGCAGCGTGTTTGGAACTGGGGATGTTAAGGAGCTAGGCTTTATTCAAAAACTGAGAAATCAGAATCCCCTTTATGATACGGAAAAGGGAATCAAAAGGGATGAACATACGTCTGATTTATTTTTTATCCATCAGATAGTTCCAAAACCTTGTTTATATGTCTTTGGAGCAGGGGAAGATGCTAAGCCATTAGTTTCTTTGGCAGCTGGTATAGGCTTTCATGTCACAGTGATTGATTGGCGTCCTTCTTTATGTCATCACGGCCATTTTCCTAAAGCCAACGATTTGATTGTAGGAGTACTGGAAGAAGTAATGGAGGGTCTGAGCATTACACAAAGGGATTTTATAGTCATTATGACCCACAGCTTTCAAAAAGATCAGATCATTTTACATAAATTTAAAAATATGAATGTGTTTTATAAAGGTGTATTAGGCCCTAGAAGGCGCACGGAACGACTATTAGGCGGGGCTCAGATTCCAGAAGATATTCATTCCCCCATTGGACTTCCCATTGGAGCACAAGGCCCCGAGGAAATTGCTATAAGTATTGTTGGCGAGATGATTAAAAAAATGCGAAAACAAAGGTCTATCTCATGAAAACAGTAGCCATATACTTGGCAGCTGGTACAAGCAGACGTATGGGGAGAGATAAGCGAAGTTTATTTCTTAATGGAGTTTCCCTAGGAAGTATGGCTCTTAAAAATGCATTGTTATCTCAATTAGATCATATTTTCGTTATAACGAGAAAGGGAGATTCACTGAATTGGCTTTCGGCTTTTTTCTTTTTATATTCTATGTCAAATAAGTGGAGTCAGGTAGAATGTGAGCAAGCGAGTAAGGGCCAGGGCCACTCCATACAATGTGGTTTAAAAAGAGCAGTAGAGCATGAGGCTGATGCCGTTATCATTCTCCTTGCAGATCAGCCATTTGTCACCACAGATATCATCAATACGTTAATTGATTCCTATCAAAGAGAGCACCACTATTCATTTATAGCTGCTGACAATCAACATCTGCCTATGCCCCCTATCTTATTTTCAAATCAATGTTTTCCAGTGTTACATCAGTTAAAGGGAGATCAAGGCGCTCGGTATGTCATCCGTGAACGTATTTTAAATACGGGAAAAATGATCAACTTCCAAGACCCTTTGCTTTTTTATGACGTAGATACAGTTGAAGATTACACTTTACTACTGAATAAATTCGGGGAGTGAATGAGTTGGAGTATATCGGGAAAAGTGTTATACGAAAAGAGGCCCTTGAAAAAGTGACAGGAAAGGCGAAATATACAAATGATTTTCAAGAAACAGGGACATTACACGCAAAAATGTTGATTAGTCCATATGCTCATGCCAATATTGCTTCTATTGACTTTTCAGAAGCTTGGAAGTTTCCTGGAGTAAAAGCGATATTGGGTGATGAACCTTTTCCGCTTGTGGGTGAAGAAATTAAAGACAGGTCGCCGATTGCTTATAAAAAAGTTAGATACCATGGTGAGCCAGTTGCTGTAGTTGTTGCGGAAAATCCAATCATAGCTAAAAAGGCGGCGGATGCCATCAAAGTGTCCTATGAACCTCTTCCCGCCGTAAATTCCCCCCGTGCTGCCTTCCAGAAGAATGCTCCCCTCGTCCATGAACATTTGGACCGCTATGAGAAGAAGGAAGGTGTATACCCGGTTCCGAAAACAAATATCGCAAACCTAAATAAAGTTAGAAAAGGAAATATTGAAGACGGGTTTAGGGAAAGTGATGTGGTAGCAGAGTTTCAAATTTCCTTTAATCCTTCTGATCACGCTGCTATGGAAACAAGATGCTCGATTGCTGAAATTCGAGAGGATGGGGAGATTATCATTACTACATCCTCTCAAGCTCCTTTTGCCATTAAAAAATTAATGGAGTGGTATTTTGGAATTGAACCTGGAAAGGTTATCGTCAAAACACCTTTAGTAGGAGGGGCGTACGGGGGAAAAGCAGCAGTTCAGTTAGAGGTTATTGCATATTTGGCATCAAAAGCAGTTGGTGGCCAGCCCGTAAAATTATTTAATTCAAGAGAAGAGGATATGATCACATCTCCTGTTCATATCGGATTGGATGCCATCGTAAAATTAGGAGCAACAAAAGATGGAATTTTAAAGGCGGCAGACATTCAGTTTTTATTTGATGGCGGAGCATACTCCGATAAAGGAGTTGACGTCAGTCGAGCTGGAGTGGTTGATTGTACGGGTCCATACGCAATCAACCATATATGGTGTGATTCATATTGTATGTATACGAATCATCCATATCCCAGTGCATTTAGAGGCTATAGTCATGCTGAAGTTTTATTTGCCTTTGAGCGAACGATAGATGTATTGGCAGAAAAGCTAAACATGGATCCATTAGAACTTCGCTATAAAAATGCCATTCGTCCTGGTGATACTACACCTACTCAAGTTCTTCTCAATTCAAGCACAGTCGGAAATGTACCAAAATGCATTGAAAGATTGAAGGAATTGATGAATTGGGATGAGGGGCAGAGAATTGAAATCGATGATCGGAAGATACGGGCAAAGGGAATGAGCTGCATTTGGAAAACATCGACATTCGATACAAATGCAACATCTGGGGTTATTTTAACCTTTAATCCTGATGGAAGCATTAATTTGATGTCAGGGGTAGTGGAAATTGGAACAGGGACAAAAACAGTGTTAGCTCAAATCTTAGCGGAACGAATGAAAATGGATATAAATAAAATTCATGTAAAAATGCTCGTAGACACGCAAACCACACCTGAGCATTGGAAAACTGTAGGAAGCAGAGGGACTTTAATGGGAGGAAGAGCCGTACTGCATGCAGCGGATGAAGCCATTTATAAGCTTAAGGAAGTGGCATCTTGTGTGTTAAGAGTTCCTGTTGAGGAATTAGAGGTGGCTAATGGAAAGGTTTATTTTTTAGATAATCCTAATGTAAATGTTGAAATAAAAGACATTGCTTACGGATATACATTTCCAAATGGAAATACCATTGGCGGCCAAATCATTGCGAGCGGCAACTACACATTAACCCGGATGACAAATTTAGACCAAGAAACAGGAAAAGGAAAGCCGGGACCCGAGTGGGCTGTAGGTGCTCAGGGAATTGAAGTTGAGTTAGATAAACGGGATTATACGTATCGAATTACGAAGGCCTATTCTGTTGTGGATATTGGAACTGTATTGAATGAAAAAGCGGCGAGGGGTCAAGTAATGGGGGCGATGAGTATGGGAATTGCATTTGGAGGAAGAGAAACCTTTGTGTTTGATCCATACGGAAGAGTATTAAATCCTCAACTTAGAACATACAGACCCCTTCGCTATGGAGAGCAGCCTGAATATATCATTGAATTTATTGAAACTCCCCATCTGATTGCGCCTTATGGGGCACGCGGCGGCGGGGAACATGGACTGTTGGGGATGCCTGCAGCTTTAGGAAATTGCCTTTCTGCCGCGTTAGGTGTCCAATTGAATCAACTTCCTCTGATTCCTGAACATTTATGGAGAACGCAAGAGGGGTGGAAAGATGATACCGTTTGATTTTGAATACTTTAAACCAAAGACAATTCAAGAAACAACCCATCTATTTCACACTCTTGCGGCCGAAAAGAAAACACCAATATATTATTCCGGCGGAACTGAAATCATAACCTTAGGAAGGTTGAATCTCATCTATACGGATGCAGCTATAGATATTAATGCACTTCCGGAATTTCATACCATCCGTTTTCATGAAAAGTATCTAGTGATCGGAGCAGGTGTGTCATTAACGAAAGTGGAGGAAGAAAATCCGTTTCCGTTATTAAGTAAAACAGTAAGTGAAATCGCAGACCGGACGGCTCGAAATAAAATCAGCCTAGGTGGAAATATTTGCGGGAGCATCTATTACCGTGAGGCAGTCTTGCCGTTGTTAATTACCGATAGTTTGGTAGGAATTGCAGGGAGAGCAGGGCTTCGTTACCTTCCTATAAATAAAGTATTTAACAGGGAAATGCAATTACAAAAAGGGGATTTTTTATTTCATATCCTTATTGATCGAACGTATATAGAATTGCCATTTGTAAGTATAAAAAGAAGACAGCAGTGGAATGTTGGGTATCCATTGGTGACAGTTTGCGCACTAAAAAAAGATGAAGAGGTTAGAATGGCCTTTAGCGGCGTATGTCCATTTCCTTTTCGTTCTGCTGAAATGGAGGCAATGTTTAACGATAAAAGCTACTCATTAGAGGACAGAGTGCGCAGGTCTATACAGTATCTGCCCAAACCCATTCTTGATGATGTAGAAGGCTCAAGTGAATATCGGATATTTGTCTTGCAACATGCAATCTTGGATGCCTTACATGAATTAGAAGGAGGCCCAAATGTCTAATCCTATTACATTAAAAATAAATGGTAAGGAAAGACGGATTACTGTCAGACCAGCCGATACTTTGTTATATGCCCTTCGTCTTCGTCTTGGATTAACTGGTTCAAAGCCAGGCTGCTTAAATGGCGATTGTGGCGCTTGTACGGTATTAATAGATGGAGTACCGATGAAATCTTGTTTGATGCTTGCAGTAGAAGGTGAAGGAAAGGATATGACTACAATTGAAGGACTTATCAATACGCCAATTCAAAAGGCTTTTATTGAGAAATTTGCGTTTCAATGTGGCTATTGTACACCAGGTTTTCTAATGAATTGTCATGCTTTAGTGAATACTGAGCCGAATGCTGGTGATGAAACGATAAAAGATTGGCTGGAGTCCAATATTTGCAGATGTACTGGTTATAGGGAGATTGAAGAAGCAGTTAAATCTGTTTTACATACAGTGAAAGAGACTCATTAACGATTACCAATGCTCATCATTAAAAAAATTAACATCCGGATAACATTACGTAAGATCTTTTCTTCTAATGAGATCCTTAAAGCCTGAGATGAATTGAATGTTTCATCCAGGCTTTTTTAAGGTATAACATAGCCTTATCCCAGGGGTAATGCATATAGGCAATGATGAGTCAGCTTCCTGTAATGACGAAACGTATCTTAGCAAACGAAGAAGTGCTTGGAAAACCTATAGCTCTTTTACCATTACCTTCTCGCCATTAAAATCGAGTTCACCATTAAAGTGAAAACCAAACCTTTGATAAAGGCGTATAGCATGAATATTATTTTCAAATATACTCAAATAAATTCTCTTGCATTTATATAGCTCAGCAAGGTGCTGAATGAGAGCTTTAAGCATTTTCTTCCCTAGTCCTTTTCCCTGGTAGTGTTCGTCAATAAAAAATCGGTCAAGCCAAACCCGTCCATTTTTATTATCTTTATCATACTCGGGAAACAATCCATACATTGCAAAACCGACTAGATCTCCTTCATAGTAAAGCCCGACAGGTTTATAATAGTGACATTTTTTTGCATCCTCTAAACATACTTTTGCAGATTCAATATATGATAATTGATTCTGGCTGACATGCAGATCAAGAATTGCAGCACGATTATCATCAGTTACTGCTTTTATTTTTATACTCATACTACATTCTCCTTTTTTCTTATCCCGGTTAGGCTGCGGCTTATGGTGATGGCAGATGAAATCCTGATATTGCTAAAACTCAGCATAAACTATATTCATGTCAAGCAACATGTAGCCTATCAAATTAAGTACCTTATCTTATTGTGCCTAACCAGGGGCATTCCCTGCATCCAAATGACTTGACTTTATAGAGAATGAATTAATTCAAAGCTGTAACATCATTCTTTTTTTCTTTCCAAACCATTGTAAGACCAAGGCCGATAATCATAACGAAACCTGCAAATAGGAAAGGAAAATGAATGTTAAGATCAAATAGGATACCGCCTAGAGCGGGACCAAATATATTTCCCAGGCTGGTGTATGTGGAATTCATGCCTGCTACGAAACCCTGCTGGTTACCGGCCATATTGGATAAATGAGCAGTTAAGGCCGGACGTAGCAAATCGAACGCCAGAAAAATAAAACAAGTTACAAGCAAAACAGTTAAAAATCCTGACACAACAGTAGACACGAAAGCTAAGATCGCTCCGGTTATTAAGCACAGCTGAATCATTCTTTTCTCTCCAAGTTTGTTGACCAATTTCCCGAAAAGTAAAACTTGAATAACTACCGCCACAATGGAACTAATCGTAATAATGGTTGCAATATCTTTTGGTGTGAAGCCAAATTTATGATCAGAAAACAAGCTGAATACCGTTTCATAAGCTGATAAACCAAAAGCCATTACAAAGACGATAATAAATGCAATGAAATAGACAGGATGAATGGATCTCTTCAAGTCTTTAATGAAATTTGATTCCTTTGTATGAGATGAGAGTTGATGGCGTTCTTCTATCGACAATGACTCTTTTAGTATAAAAACGGAAGTGACAGCTGCTATTAATGCGATGGCGGAGGCGAAGAAAAACGGCATGCGGATACCAAAGCCGGCAATAAATCCTCCCGCACCAGGCCCAATAATAAAGCCTGTGCTAATTGCAGCAGAAACATACCCCATAGCCTTTGACCTTTCCTTTAGGGTTGTCATATCAGCTACATATGCTGTTACCGCGGTCATGATAAAAGCAGCACTTATGCCACCCAATATCCTTGAAACATAAAAGATTGAAATATGGGTCCCTAATCCAAAAATCAGCTCTGATAAGCTGAATATAAGCAACCCGAGAATAATCATTTTTTTTCGCCCGAAACGGTCAACCCACCTTCCCGCAAAAGGTGAAGCAATTAACTGAGAAATGGCAAAAGCCGCAACAAGATAACCCATAGTGCTGCCGGATAAATGCATGATTTTCATAAAAGAAGGCATAACCGGAATAATTAGACCGATACCAAGAAATGCTACGAAGATGTTGCTTAATAGTATAATGAATATCGTTTTTTGCTCATGTATTGATTTTTTCATCTAAATTCCCCTTTACTAAATTGAAACCGTGTTTACCTAATCTTTTCTCTGTAGAATGAAGCCATTTTCCAGTACAATCAAATCATAAGGTATATGGTTACCGTATAGTCAAGGAGGTTTTTATGAGCGAAGATGTTAGGAAGTATTTCACAACAGGTGAGTTTTCGAAGCTCTGCCGTGTAAAAAAACAAACCTTATTTCATTATGATGAGATTGGTCTATTCTCTCCGGAAATAAAAAAAGAAAATGGGTATAGGTATTATTCCTATCATCAATTTGAGATTTTTCAAGTCATCAGACTATTTAAAGAGCTTGGCGTTCCTTTAAAAAAAATAAAGTGTCTAATAAAAGGGAAAACACCAGATAAAATCCTGCATGTTCTAAAAGAAAAATCTATTGAGATTGATAAAAAAATAAATGAGCTTAAGCAGCTGCAAACGATCTTACATACAAAAGTGGCGCTTACTGAACAAGCACTTGAGACTGATTTTTCCTCAATTTCATTTGAGTATTTACATGAAGAAAAATTTATGTTAAGTCGAAAAACATTAAACTTACCAGAACGAAAATATGTGGCTGCCATTTCAGAACTCATTCATGAAGTTCAACAATATGAATTAGATGAAGGATATCCGATCGGCGGAATTTTTGCACGGGAACAAATATTAGAAAAAGACTTCTACAATTACAGTTATTTTTATATAAAAGTAAAAGATGGGGCAGAGAACATAAATTATCATGTACGGCCAAAAGGCCTTTATGCAGTTGGATATGAAATAGGCGGAAACACTGAAGAGGCGTATCGCAGAATCATTGAGTTCATTGACAAGAATGGAATGCAAATAGGGGAAAATGCATATGAGGAATATATGCTGGATGAGATGGTAGTTGACGGGTATGAAAATACATATGCCAAAATCCTCCTTCAAGTTAAGGAGGTGTAAGATTACGAGATGTTGATATGGAAAAATTGTTACTATTGTGTGCCCAAGAAGAATATAAACTGGTTAAATAAAAGCGAGCCCACACCCTACTTCAAAAGCTGCACCATTGAATAAATAGCAATGTCTATCTTTATTCGCTGGTTATAATTATTTGTAAAGTTTTAAAAATTCTAGGCTATTGAAATTCAACATCCAGAAAACGATTATACGGGCGGTGATAAATTATTCATCCGTGAATCAAACGGTGATCGAACATTCCATTTTGTGTTTGATATGAGTTTCTTGATTTAGCACACTCCCTTAATAAATGCATAGGATACTATCACAAAAATTTATAATTGTGGGGAACTTAAAATGTACTATAACCCTTTTTCGCCTCAATGTTATTATTATGTGACTGTACCGATGTATAAAGATGGAAGATCTGTTTATTGGTCTATTCCAAATGAGATGGATCACGTACACAGATGTGCCGATTTGCGCTCTTTATATGAAGATAGAAACCTTCTCTTGAAGGATTATGGACCAAAACCATTTGTTGTAAATATCAATAGAGCCACAAAACAAAACAATACATTCCGTACGGCTTTATGGACAGGGAAGCATTTTCAAGTGACTTTGATGAGTCTTGGTATTGGAGAAGACATTGGTTTGGAAATCCATCCTAACGTTGACCAGTTCTTACGGATTGAGCAGGGGCGTGGGACCGTTAAAATGGGAAGGAGCAAAGATCATTTGAACTTTCAAAGAAATGTCTATGATGATTCTGCCATTGTTGTCCCTGCCGGCACTTGGCATAACGTGATTAATACAGGGAATACGCCATTAAAACTTTACTCCATTTATGCTCCTCCTCACCATCCATTTGGTACAGTTCATGAAACCAAAACAGATGCAGTGGCTGCGGAAGATTAGCATAGATATTCGCAGAATTCTATGTAATTGGAGTCACATCCAGCATGAAACATGAGGAACCAGTACCTAAGAATTGTTTTTATGCAAATGAAACCCAATATAATATCCAAGCAGTCTTGTGCTAATTTTGAAAGTAATTGATAAAATAAAGTCGATTTAAAATAAAATCGGCTTATTTCTTTATTCGAGTTACTTTTTAGCAGAATTGGCATTATCGAAATGAATCTATCAGCTCAAAGAAAGTAACTTTCACGCTTGACTATATACCTATGGGGGTATATTATTGTTTTGTGAATAACAAAGTGTTAATAAGGTGGTGTAAGTAGTATCAATTATTTAGTTATTGCATTCCTGCTTATTTTTGTGATTATCATTGCAACCTATAGACGTTATTATCCTATAACCGGACTCTCTTGTATCCATAAAGATAAATTAGAGGCTATGGACATCACAATATTAGATATTCGTCATTATAACGATGTACGCAATTTTTCGGATGATATTATTTTAAACATCCCATATGCGTATCTAAAACGTTTTTATTTAGAGATTCCACGTGATAAAATACACGTAATAGCCCGTGATCGGGTGGAATTAAATTTAGGAGTGCGTTTTCTAAAGCGCAAAGGTATCCATGTAAACAGTTATGAACTGGCAGCATGTAAATGTAAAAATAAATGAAAGAAAGGATTTAATTGATATATGGAGTATGATCAAAAGATTAAAAACCGCTTACGACGGATAGAAGGACAAATTAAAGGTGTATTGACTATGATGGAACAAGGAAAAGATTGTAGAGAGGTTGTGACCCAATTAGCCGCTTCCCGTAATGCTATCGATCGAGCGATGGGTTTAATTGTGAGCACAAATCTTGAACATTGTGTTCGTGAAAGTTTAGAAAAAGGCGAAGACACACAAAATTTAGTAAAAGAAGCAGTCGACTTATTGGTAAAGAGCCGATAAAAATTCATCAACCTATATTTAAGGTTGACGAATTTTTATATGCGTTATATTATACCCCCTCCGGTATTTAGTGAGTTGAATAAATAGCAGATCTTTTTAAAAAAATTTTTTGATTTCAATATACCCTATGGGGTAATTAGTTAGGAGAATAAACATGACAGAACAAACCAAACGCACAACAATTGTTTTATTTAGCGGGGATTATGATAAAGCAATGGCAGCCTATATTATTGCAAATGGTGCAGCTGCCTACGATCATAAAGTGACGATCTTCCATACTTTTTGGGGTTTAAACGCTTTACGTAAAGAAGAGCTGATTCCAGTGAAAAAAGGATTTCTTGAAAAAATGTTTGGAAAGATGATGCCTCGTGGTGCTGATAAGATGGGTTTATCTAAAATGAACTTTGCAGGTATGGGCCCTAAAATGATTAAAAATGTGATGAAAAAGCATAATGCACTTCCTTTGCCTCAGTTGATTGAGATGGCTCAAGAACAGGGGGTAAAGCTCGTAGCTTGTACGATGACAATGGATCTTCTTGGTTTACAGGAAAAAGAACTATTAGATGATATCGACTATGCTGGTGTAGCAGCTTATTTGGCAGATGCTGAGGAAGGCAGTATCAACTTATTTATCTAATGTTACTCATTTACTCATTGCTAAGCGGAATGAGAAGTGTATAGGCAAGTAAAAATATTGAAGAAACAAGGATTTAAAAACATCACAAATATAAAAGGGGCCATGAATACATGGTATTAACTTCTAGTGAGAAACTTTTTGTATATTTATATACCCCCATCCCTATATGAGAAAAGGAGGAAAACATGATGAAAGCAACTATTGTACTAGACGCTAAAGGTTTGGCGTGTCCAATGCCTATCGTAAAAACGAAGAAGAGAATGAAGGATTTAAAAGCTGGTGAAGTATTGGAAATTCAAGCGACAGATAAAGGTTCCACAGCAGATCTGGAAGCATGGGCAAAAAGTACAGGCCATGAATATCTAGGTACTGAAACAGAGGGAGAAATACTTCGTCATTTTCTTCGAAAAGGAGGAGAGCATTCATCAGAAAATGCATCTTCAATTCCTGAGATTTCATTAGAAGCTTTCAAACAGAAAGTGGATAGTGACGAGTCTCTTAACATTTTAGATGTACGAGAGATAGAGGAGTATGAAAAAGCTCATATTCCTGGAGTTGTTCATATCCCTCTTGGTGAAGTAGAAAAGCGCTCTAACGAATTAAACAAAAATGATGAAATTTATATTATCTGCCATTCGGGAAGAAGAAGTGAAATGGCGGCCCAAACCATGAAAAAACAAGGTTTTAAAAAAGTTATTAATGTTGTCCCCGGTATGCGGGATTGGACAGGTAAAACAGAATAAATAAAAGGGATGATAAACAGATGAGTACAAGAGTAGCGATTATTGCGGAAAATGATGGTCTGTTTGATGCTTATAAAGTATTTAATGTTGCAACAAGGAAGGTTGTAGGAAAGCAAATGTGCCTTCTATTCTTAACTGATTGAAATGGGAGTTGCATGAATTGGTTGTCAAGTAACGATGGACGTTATGGGTTTAACAAAAGATGATTTTATGGAAGGAATCGAAGTAGGCGGGGCTGTTACCTTTTTAGATTTTGCTAAAGGTGCTGATGTATCCTTAACATTTTAGTCCCGCTAAAAGATTCGATATAGGAGGTATTGAAGCATGACCGTAAAGGCAATGACCCCAAAAGATGTGACAAAAAAAATCTTTAACAAAGAACCTTTATTTATTTTGGATGTGCGTAATGAAAATGATTTTAACGATTGGAAGATTGAAGGACATTATTTTGACTATTTAAATGTACCGTATTTCGATCTTTTAGATGGCGTAGAAGATATCTTGGAGAAAATTCCTTCTGATAAAGAAGTGCTGGTCGTTTGTGCAAAAGAAGGTTCATCCGTCATGGTATCGGAAATGCTTTCTGAAGCAGGTCATTCTGTATCCTATCTTAAGGGTGGAATGAAAGCATGGAGCGAACATTTAGAGCCGGTAAAAGTCGGGGATTTAAAAGATGGCGGCGAGATGTATCAGTTTGTTCGAATCGGTAAAGGCTGCCTGTCATACATGGTCATTTCCAATGGTGAAGCAGCGATTATTGATGCGACACGTATGGTGAATTTCTTTATAGATTTTGCGAAGGGGAAGGGTGCAACGATAACTCACGTATTTGATACACATCTTCACGCGGACCATATTTCAGGTGGCAGAGTCATTGCTGAAAAAACAAAAGCAACCTATTGGTTACCGCCTAAAGATGCTGAAGAAGTGGTATTCGATTATCAGCCGTTGGAAGAAGGAAATGATATGATCCTTGGAAATACAACGATTAAAATTCAACCGATTTATTCTCCGGGGCACACGATTGGCTCCACTTCTTTCATTGTCGATGACCAGTATCTTCTTTCAGGTGATATCTTGTTTATTGATTCAATCGGCAGACCAGACTTAGCCGGTATGGCAGAAGATTGGGTAGGAGATTTAAGAAAAACGCTTTATAGCCGTTACAATGCGTTATCAAAGGATTTAATTGTATTACCGGCACACTTTATGATCATTGACGAGCTAAATGAGAATGGAAGTGTTGGTAAAAAACTAAGTACATTATTTAGCGAGAACCATGGTTTGAACATTGCGGATGAAACAGAATTTAGACACCTAGTAACAGACCATTTGCCTCCGCAACCAAATGCATACCAAGAGATTCGAGAAACAAACATGGGGAAAATCAGCCCAGATGAAGAAAAACAGCGTGAAATGGAGATTGGTCCAAACCGCTGTGCAATACGGTAACACAAGTTTCTATTAAAAAGAGGAGAGATGAACATGAAATCAGATAAAGTATTAGACGCAAAAGGCCTGGCATGCCCAATGCCAATCGTCAGGACAAAGAAAGCGATGAATGAACTGGAATCAGGTCAAATATTAGAAGTGCATGCAACAGATAAGGGAGCTAAAAGTGATCTTGCAGCATGGTCTAAATCAGGCGGGCATGACCTTATAGAGCAAACTGATGAAGGCGATGTATTGAAATTCTGGATTAAAAAAGGCTAATGAATGGAAAGGGTATCGAATAAAAAGATACCCTTTTCCTTTGAAAGGAGGAAACCAAAGTGGATATTGCCTTTATCACAACTCTTTTCATTATAGGGTTTATTGCTGCCTTTATTTCCGGAATGATTGGTATTGGCGGAGCAGTTATTAATTATCCAATGCTATTGTACATTCCTTCTTTAGTGGGAGTGATGTCATTAACTGCCCATGAAGTTTCAGGGATAGGGGCTATTCAAGTTTTCTTTGCGACACTTGGCGGTGTTTGGGCTTATCGTAAGAGTGGTCTTCTAAATAAAGCATTAATTATTTACATGGGAAGCAGCATCCTTTTAGGGAGTGTATTGGGGAGTTACTTTTCTCATTATATATCTGAAAAAGGAATTAACTTTATATACGGAATTCTGGCTATTATAGCAGTTATTTTAATGTTTATACCTAAAAAAGGACAAGAACATAGCGAAGACAAGGAAGTGATATTTAATAAATGGTTGGCTTCGTCCCTAGCGTTTATCATTGGTGGCGTATCAGGTATTTTAGGAGCTGGCGGCGCCTTTATCCTGGTCCCCATTATGGTATCAATTTTAAATATTCCTGTTAGAATCACAGTCGCTTCATCTCTTGCGATTACATTTCTTTCATCTATTGGCGCAACAGTTGGAAAAGTAATCACAGGCCAGATTCTTTTTGTACCAGCTCTGGTTCTTATGATTGCTAGTTTAATTGCTTCTCCTATTGGCGCATCAGTTGGGCAAAAAGCAAATACAAGATTCCTGCAATGGATTTTAGCGCTATTAATAGGTGCGACAGCTATTAAAATTTGGTTAGAGCTCCTTTGATATATGTCAGCGGAAAATGAAAGATTAAAAGATTCATCACTCGTTGGTTTCTTATTAATGTTATGACACTTGGCCATGTTCAATAAATGTTTCAAGTATTTGATGAAATTCATTTTGATAATGGTGACTTGGATTAGTACTATGAAGATAACTAGAGAAAAATTAATACTAAATCGGTGTAAAAAGTGGTTATTAATACGAAGGATTGAAAAAGAAGAACACGCAGCAGATTCACTTGCTCTTGTGAGGAGGGGGAAGTGTTGACAACCCTATTGCTGGTTTAATTAAGGAAGGAGTATAAAACCTGTATCAAAGATGTTACTAGATATCTACGACACAGGTTTTATATTTAGGTAACTAATATTCTTATATTTACCTTTGCATTTTTTTATTATGCAATAGTTGATTCTATTTCTGTTTTCAATTTTTCGAACCATTCTAAATTAACCAAGTGATGTGAACGGGAATTTTCGTTCATACGGCGAAAGTAATCGATTGTGCCGGGAATTTCTTGAGTGATGGACAGGTACTCATCAAGGAGCTCGATTCGAGCTTTAGTCTGATCGATTTGTGATTGGATCAGATCCAGTAATTTATTTTTGTCGAATTCATCGGCAAAGAGTAACGCCCCATAAAATTGCAGGTTCACATATTCCGATTTGGTGCCGTATTTGATCATTAATTTTTCGAATTCTGCCCTTCCCGATTCTGTAACTTTAAAGTTACGGATTTCACGCCCGCTGGTTGAGGGTTTCTGCTGAAGCTGTTCAATAAAACGCTTTTCTTCAAGTTGCTGAAGATTGTAATAAAATGAACCTTTCGTGAAGTTAACAATGTATTTGTAATGACGTTTTTCCATTAAGGCCAGAAGTTCGTAGCCGTGAGCTCCGGGGTTTTGGATTAGCAAGCCAAGGATAAGTAAGGGAATCATGGTTTCATCACCTTCGCCATCCGCGCCTCAAATTCCGCGTACGTGATTTTACCCGAAGCCAAATCCATACTATGAAGGTAAATCTGTTCTGTTTTAGAATAGTCACCATTCACTTTCAGCGATTGCTCCTCTCCCGAAATGGGTTTCAGGATATGGTATTTTTTCGAAAAAGCCTCGAAATAGCGGTAACCGAATTTGCGTTGTGAAGCTGCGTCTAAATGAATGCCATCAGGATTCGCAGTCAAACCTGCTGCAGTAACAAAATAACAATTCTGTTGTTCATTAGCAAAGCGCAGCAATTGTTCATTAACCTGTCGAAATTCAGTCGCGTGCTGTCCAAAACCGGTCTTTCCAAGAAAGTCACCAAGCCCTCCAATAATCAACGGTACCTCATCAAGTTCCAACTCGTTTCTTAGCGTCTCGATGATAAGAGTTAATTTCTCGTAATAAGTTTCATGTAGCGAACGATAACTGTCACTCTCACCTTGGTGCCAAAGGATTCCACAAATTTGACTGGATTGTAGGGCGAAGCGGGCTTCGGACAAAGCATGCTGAAAAAGGATGCCTTCCGGATGCCAGTCATTCAATGAACTGCCACCTTCCGCACAAGGGATCAAGCCAATTTCTTCATCGGGATGAGCTTTCGACCATGCATCTGCAAAAGATGCCGCCAGGCCAACGCCGGAAACCGGCCGGTCGTAATTAATCGGCTCTGTCATCATCTGCCACTGTCCATTGCGCAGCATTTTTATTTTTTCATTATAGATAGGGTCTACTTCATTCAAAAATCCACGGCCCGCCATATTCGACTGCCCCAACATTAAAAAAGACTTTATCATCTTATTTTTCACTTCTTTACATAAATATTTTAGTCTAATTAGACTATAGTCAATTCAGTTTGTCTTGTAAAGTTTTAATAAGGTTTTACTTTTATTATTAGTATGTATGAAAAACAAACTAACATTGAAAATTTGGTGGATGTATTTGAGAAATAGCAAGTTCTTTTGCTTTTTCTTATCCAACTATCGGGGGCTTAGTTCAATAACGATCTTCCACAATCGGGCGCGATTATTGAACAAGAACTAAAGGAGTGATACATATTAGTCAGGTATAATATGTATCACTCCTTATTTTTTATGGATTTTTTTGATTTAGGTCTTGATAAACAATGAAAAAACAACAAAAACCCTGTCATGTAAGGGTTCCTATGAGGTTCAAAATCATTTTTCATAGGAAATACGTTCAATGATGGGGATATATTCCAAATAAAATGGATTGTTAAAAAGAGAGGGCTATGTTGAAGAGGTTAAATATCAATAAAAAATTATTAAAAAGGTTAACGATTGTACCAATTCTATTCATTTGTTATGTTTTATTTTTAAATCCTGAAGTTATACTTGAAGAGCAATGTCCTAATAAGCCTTATAGTTTAACAATCGTAAAGCACGGGACAGGTATATTTGATAAGAAAATTGTTCTAATATATTACAAGATCAACGGAAAAACAGTAGCTGTTGGGGATTTGGTGTTTTTTGAGAATTTGGGCAGGGATATAGATGTTACTTGGGATACGAACACTGATGATGGAACTTGGTGGATAGATAAAAGTGTACATTTAACCATGACTTATGCTAAAAATTTTAAGGGGGATTTAGACAAGAAAGATATTGATTTTGATTATGGTACTGTCCAATAATAGTGAAGTGAAATAGGAATATACACTAAAAGAACCGCCAGTTGCGGTTTTTTTGTGTTTAGATTTAAACGGATTTAGGAGCAGTTTTTTCTTTCTTTGCAAGTACCATGATTCCAGAAGATTATCATAAGTATTGCTGGTATTAGGTAGAACAAATCAATACATAACTTGACAACTTAGTAGTAAAACTCGATGTCATGAGAAAGGTCGAAGTCCTATTCATTTATGACTTATTCAAACCAATAAACGGTCAGCCAAGGGCAACCGATTGGCAGGTTGAACAAATCCAGTCAGTCTTAAATTATCGTTATTTGAATCACAAGCCTTTGCTGATTTCTTCGGAGTTAACAATCGATGAGATTTTGGATATAGACGAGGCTCTAAGTTCACGAATTCACCAGATGTGCCGTGATTACATAGTGATTATTAAAGGCGATCGAATGCTATTAAATCATAGGTTAGGTGATCGGGAATGAAGGAGAAAACGAATGTAAAAGCAACTGGTGGACTTTATATATTCGGACCTTTAAGTCCTACAGAAGGTAAAGATCTTACGCCAACTATCCGTTTACTTGAGGAAAAAATAAAGCAAATGGAGCGGATGCTGAGTGCTTAAAGCAGTCGTGTCTCTGCTGGCAATTTTACTCTCCGCACCGAGAATAGAAAAAGAAATTCAGCTATGGGAACAGCTTGACGGGAGGTAAAGAACAGTTGGATTGCATTAAGTTCACTGTTTATGGTGAGCCAGTCGCACAAGGACGGCCGCGTGGATCAATACGAAATGGGAAGGTGCATATGCGAGATCCAGCGAAATCAAAGCATTTCAAGCAGTATGTAGCTTTGGTTGCGTCTCAGCATCGACTAGAAACAATTATTACTGGTCCTGTCTCAATGGATGTCAAAGTGTACAGACCAATGCCAAAATCAGTTTCAAACTCATCAAAGAAGAAAGAGAAAGCTGAAAAAGGTCTTCTGCGGCCTACTACAAAGCCTGATGTTGATAACTATGTAAAGGGTGTAAAAGACGCTCTGAACCATCTTATTTATAAAGATGATAGTCAGGTAGTTGACCTGAAAGTCAGCAAGTTTTATAGCGAAGAGCCAAGGGTGGAGATCAAAATAAAAGAGGTTTCTGCCTAAAAATAAAAAACACCGAAGCGCTTAGCTCAGTGTTCTTGATATGAACTGGTACTTCTATCATAACATAGGGGGCGCTTTGAGTGTACAATCCAAGAGAAATAAACATCAAAAAAGACTTCACTATTCAGCAGAAAATTGACCCAGGGAAAGTTCAAATCATTGTTTTAGATGGGAATCAAGGTACTGCCCATGTCTTAGATGCTCCGGAGCACGGTAAAACTGTTATTCAAACTGTAAAGGGGAGCTTTACGCGGGTTGATCATGAGATAGGGTTTAAAGTGAAATGATTCTGGAGATTCAACTTTAAAATGTGTAGTGTTTGTAAACCTTGATAGAATATAAAATCAAATTATTCTTCTTTAAATAAGTGGGTTCTGTGTTATTATTTACCTTGATACGTTAAAAAGGGTGAAAGACATTGCGGAAACTTAGAGATAGTGATATCCGGGAAGTTTTGTTAACTCATTTGCTTAATAAATTTTCCGATGATGAAAATATAAAAATAATCAATGAATTAGGTGTTCTTCATGGACAATCTAGAGTAGATATAGCTGTGATTAATGGTATGCTTCATGGATTTGAAATTAAAAGCGAAAGCGATACATTATTAAGACTGCCAAGTCAGATAGAAGACTATAATAAGGTATTTGACAGAATGACAATAGTTGTTCAGAGAAATCATTTACATGCGATCCGAAAAATAGTTCCAAAATGGTGGGGAATTCTTCTTGTTACAAGGAATAAAGATCAAATAAATTTAAGGGAAGTTAGAAAAGGGAGATGTAATTTGAAAGTAGACCCGTTTTCATTAACTCACTTGCTATGGAGAAATGAAGCACTCGATATTTTGAAAGAAAGAGGTTTGCAAAAAGGATACTTAAGCAAACCTCGGGCAGAATTATATGAAAAGATCTGTAATAGTTTCACTTTGGAAGAGATAAAGGTTATTGTGAACGAGCAACTAAGGAATCGTGAAAACTGGAGAGTTGATTGCTAGCCAAAGTTAAATGGTGGTTAGTTCCAACTTTCCTCCAAGTTTCTGCATTACCTGTACTATTTCTTCCATGTGCACATTCATATATATAATTGTCACCATAAGAGTAGTCCTTACCATAAAAGCTATGATGCTCAATTAGTCTTTTACATAATGTTTGAGCTTGTTGCCACTTTCCGAATTTCGGACTTCTTACTGAATGTCCTCTAAAAAATAGATAATCCTCATTTGAGGTATACCTAATATTTGCGGCCATTTGTATCAATCGAGGATCAATTGATATGTATTCAGGATTAGAAATTACATAATCACCGAATGATGGGAATCTTGATAAATTAGTTGATAATAACTTTTTGTAGATGAGCCATTCGCTTCTAGGAATGCTTCCATCTGTACCAGTTGGTATTGAAGATAAATTCTCTGGAACGCTCGTTCCTATAAAGGTAAGGGTTCTCCAATCATTTATATATGGAAGTGTTAATAATGTACCCGCGACTAATGAAGACATACGTGATGTGTGATTGGGGTCGATGTATCTATAATCTAGAATAATATCAATTTTTTCTGGAGAGGCTGGGAATTTTCTTAAGAAAGTACTTATTAATTCATCAGTATTATCTAAATGCTTATCTGACAAGCGTAAGCAGTATCCTGTATCATAAGTCTCTATAATGATACGAACAGCCTGTTCATAATTCAGACCAGAATTCGGACATATAACAGGAATTGCATTTAAATTTTCTTTTAATAATGAATCAAAAATATGTTTCAGTGGGTGTATTTTATTGACGGTCATTTCTTCGTCATCAATACATATTTGAAAAGCATCGATAAATATAGTGTTAGTACTGCCCCAAGAATTTTTTAATTGACTAGCAAAATTCTTAATATGTTCATCAATTGTTTTTTTAGGACATTCGTTCTCGAAATCCCAGTCTATGGGCGGGATCTCTACTAATGGTGTAATTTTATTTTTAATTTTGTCATCAAGTTCTTTAATTGCATTTTGTTCACCTCTTTTCCATCTTAATACTGGAACATAATGATTTTCATTAAACATACTAAAAACCTCCAATTTTTAGGATAAATGTATTACGAGCCGAAAAAACAAAGGTTTCATAAATTCAGAAAAATTATTACATTCTTTTTAAAATTCAACTTGATTATGGAAATACTTGATGAAATCGATGATTTAAATGAGGCTTGCTATATCATACGAAGATTTTTTTATGATTATTTCAGGAGTGATTAAATGTTAAAAAGAATACTTACTTATTTAAAATCAAGTGAAAATAGATGGCTAATTGTAGGATGGTTATTTGTTTTTGTAGCTGTACTGACTCCTACAGTGCTATTAATTAAATTAAATAGTAGTTTAAATCTTAAGAAATTCGATTCTTTAGGACCAATTGGAGATTTTCTAGGTGGAACCACAGTTGGGTTATTATCACTTGCCAGTATAGTTTTTGTAGTCGCGACTATCTCAATGCAGAAGAAGGAACTAGCATTGCAAAGAAAAGAATTAACTATGCAAAGGGATGAATTAAAAAGGACTAGAGAAGAATTCGAACTTTCTAATCAAACTTTGTTGAAACAGCAGTTTGAAAATACATTTTTTAATATGATTAATCTGCATCACAATATTTTAAAGGACTTAAAATTAGAGAGAAAAGAAAAAGTTTTCGCTGGAAGATATGTATTTGAACAACAATATAAACAATTAAAACAGATTTATAACAGTATAATAAAACAAGATTTTTTTAATGAGACAATACATCAACTTGTTAACAGTGAGAAAATACAAAAAACAAATCAAATAACTAAAATTCTTTTCTTAAAAGAAAAGAGAGATGAGTTATTCGAGAAATTACAAGACAATATTTCTGCTTATTCTTATATTGATGAATATGACGAAATACAAATTGATACGCGTTATTATGAAGCTGAAGAAAAAATTTATAATGAAACAGATACGCATTGGTTGCAGATTAAAAAAGATGCAGAAAATTATTTTGAAAATTACATGAAGAATAATGAAGAAGTTTGTAGAGAATATTTGTTATCAACAAAAACAATGTTTAATTATGTTCTCACAGAAAAAGATAGTAATAAAATAGGTAAAGAATTTTTTTTCGATGATATAACAATTAACTTTTTACTTGAATTTAAGAAAGATTTTCTGCTCTCTCCATTAAAGGATTTGAGAAATAATGCTGATGAGTTAATGTATAGTCAAAATGAAGATGTAATAGGACATTATTTTAGAAATCTTTATAGGATAATAAAGTTTATACAGGATGGAAAGTTTAGTGATGATATTGAAGAAAATGAATTAGAACAAAGAAAGTATAGAGGCATTCTTCGGGCTCAACTTTCATCAATTGAACTATTAATGCTTTTCTATAACATAACTTATTCAGAAAAAGGAAAGAAGTTTGCTGATTTGATTTTAAATAAAAATTTCTTTGATGACCATTTAGTGAAATCAAAATTTTTATGGACAAATGACAATCAAGAATTAAGAAAAATTAATTAAACTAGTCCAAGACGGAAAGCCTGCGGACACTGAACTTACACGCTGTTTGTTTGGTGTCCGTTTTTTTATTTGGAAAAGGAGGACACACATGCATCGAAAAGAAATTGAAAATCTAATCAATAGTTATCACTGGATGGTGAAAGAGGTTCATCGATTGCAGAGAGTACTCTATGATTCAGTAATTCCAATGAAAAATTGGGGTGTTGCTCAATACGGATTAGAAGCTGCTATGCCAAAAGGAAGTCCCGGGAAGAGTCAGGCTGAATTGCGGCAAATGGATATGAGAGAGGAACGTCTTCTCAAACGGCTTAAGTATTATGAAGAGCGAGTATATGCAGCGGAGTTAGGTGCCGAAATAATCAAAGGGGAGCAGCATAAAGTCATTTATGATTGCATGATGGAGGGTATGAGCTATCGCGCAATAGGTCTTCACCTTGGCATTTCAAGGGAAACTGTACGAAAAATGAAGGATGAATTGATCAGCCAATTATGCCAAGATTGCCACTTTGAGCGTATGTTGAATCTGAAAAAATCTGTGGTGTAAAATGGGAGGCAGGTCGGCGCGTCAGAATTTTATTGAGCCACCTAAACCATATAGTACACAAGATAATGAATCATACGACAAATTATGCAAAGTGTTCCTTTGTTCACCGATAATAAAGGTGGGGGAGGAGACAAATGAAAAAGATTTGTTTGTTATTTATGTTAGTTGGTATTGTGGCGGTAATTAGTGCATGTTCTTCAGAAGATCCGACTGACGATACATCGGTAAACTCTTTCGATTCATCAACAGATGATTTAACGGACCATACATCTGATGAATTAGATACAGATAGTGGTGAATCTGATAGCTCAATTTATACTGAAGAAGAATTAGAGAGTGATCCAAAAGCACCTTCTTCAAATCCAAATGATTACAATGATGACGGAGAGTATGTACCAGAGAATGGGGTTTCAGATAACCCAGCTGATTATAATGCCAACGGAGAATATAAACCAGTTGAAGACATGACTCAAGAAGAGATTGAAAAAGAATTGGAAAGTATGATTGGGGATAGCATAAATCAATAATTTTTTCATTAGACACCTATTAGGTGTCTTTTTTATGTTCAATCGTTCGACAAATTTTGCAAAATGTTCTTTGTCATAACCTCTTGCCGATATTAAGGTAGGAGGTGAAAACATGACTAGAGCAATTAATGTCAACCAGCAACATTTGCTTGAACAACTAGCAGGCGGATCGGTAAACCATCAATGCACTTCAGAAGCTCTAATTGATATTCTCATCGACAAAAAGGTATTTACAGAAGAAGAATTCGTTAAATATCAAAAGCATCATTTAGAACATTCAGCAGATGAGCATTCTGCAGAGCTTTTAGGTATTAGTAAGGAACATTACACTATGAGCAGAAAATAATACTTTCTTTATTTGCGTATAAACAGGATTTTGTCCATGCATTAATTGGGGGGAATAAAAATTAATAGCAAGTTTACCGATGCTAAATCAATAGCAAAATATTTATCTAAAAACTATGGGAAAGCCTATCGAGAAAATATTACGTTTCAAGAAAATTTTAAACAAGGTATAATAAATAACCACAGTAAAAAAGAAATAAAGATGATGTCTAAAAGGCTTGAGGGTTCAGTTAATCTCTCTAGAGACACGAGTCATTTTAATACAATTCCTTTTACTATTTTTATTGGACTGTTTGGAGGAATAGTTCCTTTAATAAATGGATTTTTGACTTTCAATTCCCGTGTCTTCGATAATTTAAATAAAGGAAATATAAAAAATATAGTTGAATCTTTTCACTTTTTTAATAGTTTTTATCAAGTTGCTTTGTAT
>NZ_MOEO01000030.1:1414-4431 GCF_001875785.1 Bacillus sp. FMQ74
GCGTGGTGTTCTTTGAAAACTAGATAACAGTAGACATCACATTCAATTAGTAATACAAGATATCACATAGTGATTCTTTTTAACGGTTAAGTTAGAAAGGGCGCACGGTGGATGCCTTGGCACTAGGAGCCGATGAAGGACGGGACGAACACCGATATGCTTCGGGGAGCTGTAAGCAAGCTTTGATCCGGAGATTTCCGAATGGGGAAACCCACCACTCGTAATGGAGTGGTATCCATATCTGAATTCATAGGATATGAGAAGGCAGACCCGGGGAACTGAAACATCTAAGTACCCGGAGGAAGAGAAAGCAAATGCGATTCCCTGAGTAGCGGCGAGCGAAACGGGATTAGCCCAAACCAAGAGGCTTGCCTCTTGGGGTTGTAGGACACTCTGTACGGAGTTACAAAAGAACGAGGTAGATGAAGAGGTCTGGAAAGGCCCGCCATAGGAGGTAACAGCCCTGTAGTCAAAACTTCGTTCTCTCCTGAGTGGATCCTGAGTACGGCGGAACACGTGAAATTCCGTCGGAATCCGGGAGGACCATCTCCCAAGGCTAAATACTCCCTAGTGACCGATAGTGAACCAGTACCGTGAGGGAAAGGTGAAAAGCACCCCGGAAGGGGAGTGAAAGAGATCCTGAAACCGTGTGCCTACAAGTAGTCAGAGCCCGTTAACGGGTGATGGCGTGCCTTTTGTAGAATGAACCGGCGAGTTACGATCCCGTGCAAGGTTAAGCAGAAGATGCGGAGCCGCAGCGAAAGCGAGTCTGAATAGGGCGCATGAGTACGTGGTCGTAGACCCGAAACCAGGTGATCTACCCATGTCCAGGGTGAAGTTCAGGTAACACTGAATGGAGGCCCGAACCCACGCACGTTGAAAAGTGCGGGGATGAGGTGTGGGTAGGGGTGAAATGCCAATCGAACCTGGAGATAGCTGGTTCTCTCCGAAATAGCTTTAGGGCTAGCCTCAAGGTAAGAGTCTTGGAGGTAGAGCACTGATTGGACTAGGGGCCCCTACCGGGTTACCGAATTCAGTCAAACTCCGAATGCCAATGACTTATCCTTGGGAGTCAGACTGCGAGTGATAAGATCCGTAGTCGAAAGGGAAACAGCCCAGACCGCCAGCTAAGGTCCCAAAGTATACGTTAAGTGGAAAAGGATGTGGAGTTGCTTAGACAACCAGGATGTTGGCTTAGAAGCAGCCACCATTTAAAGAGTGCGTAATAGCTCACTGGTCGAGTGACTCTGCGCCGAAAATGTACCGGGGCTAAACGTATCACCGAAGCTGCGGACTGTTCTTCGAACAGTGGTAGGAGAGCGTTCTAAGGGCTGTGAAGCCAGACCGGAAGGACTGGTGGAGCGCTTAGAAGTGAGAATGCCGGTATGAGTAGCGAAAGAGGGGTGAGAATCCCCTCCACCGAATGCCTAAGGTTTCCTGAGGAAGGCTCGTCCGCTCAGGGTTAGTCGGGACCTAAGCCGAGGCCGAAAGGCGTAGGCGATGGACAACAGGTTGATATTCCTGTACCACCTCCTCACCATTTGAGCAATGGGGGGACGCAGGAGGATAGGGTAAGCGCGGTATTGGATATCCGCGTCCAAGCAGTTAGGCTGGGAAATAGGCAAATCCGTTTCCCATAAGGCTGAGCTGTGATGGCGAGCGAAATATAGTAGCGAAGTTCCTGATTCCACACTGCCAAGAAAAGCCTCTAGCGAGGTGAGAGGTGCCCGTACCGCAAACCGACACAGGTAGGCGAGGAGAGAATCCTAAGGTGATCGAGAGAACTCTCGTTAAGGAACTCGGCAAAATGACCCCGTAACTTCGGGAGAAGGGGTGCTCTGTTAGGGTGCAAGCCCGAGAGAGCCGCAGTGAATAGGCCCAGGCGACTGTTTAGCAAAAACACAGGTCTCTGCGAAGCCGTAAGGCGAAGTATAGGGGCTGACGCCTGCCCGGTGCTGGAAGGTTAAGAGGAGCGCTTAGCGTAAGCGAAGGTGCGAATTGAAGCCCCAGTAAACGGCGGCCGTAACTATAACGGTCCTAAGGTAGCGAAATTCCTTGTCGGGTAAGTTCCGACCCGCACGAAAGGCGCAACGATCTGGGCACTGTCTCAACGAGAGACTCGGTGAAATTATAGTACCTGTGAAGATGCAGGTTACCCGCGACAGGACGGAAAGACCCCGTGGAGCTTTACTGCAGCCTGATATTGAATGTTGGTACAGCTTGTACAGGATAGGTAGGAGCCTTGGAAACCGGAGCGCCAGCTTCGGTGGAGGCATCGGTGGGATACTACCCTGGCTGTATTGACCTTCTAACCCGCCGCCCTTATCGGGCGGGGAGACAGTGTCAGGTGGGCAGTTTGACTGGGGCGGTCGCCTCCTAAAAGGTAACGGAGGCGCCCAAAGGTTCCCTCAGAATGGTTGGAAATCATTCGCAGAGTGTAAAGGCACAAGGGAGCTTGACTGCGAGACCTACAAGTCGAGCAGGGACGAAAGTCGGGCTTAGTGATCCGGTGGTTCCGCATGGAAGGGCCATCGCTCAACGGATAAAAGCTACCCCGGGGATAACAGGCTTATCTCCCCCAAGAGTCCACATCGACGGGGAGGTTTGGCACCTCGATGTCGGCTCATCGCATCCTGGGGCTGTAGTCGGTCCCAAGGGTTGGGCTGTTCGCCCATTAAAGCGGTACGCGAGCTGGGTTCAGAACGTCGTGAGACAGTTCGGTCCCTATCCGTCGCGGGCGCAGGAAATTTGAGAGGAGCTGTCCTTAGTACGAGAGGACCGGGATGGACGCACCGCTGGTGTACCAGTTGTTCTGCCAAGGGCATCGCTGGGTAGCTATGTGCGGACGGGATAAGTGCTGAAAGCATCTAAGCATGAAGCCCCCCTCAAGATGAGATTTCCCATTCCGCAAGGAAGTAAGATCCCTGAAAGATGATCAGGTTGATAGGTCTGAGGTGGAAGTGTGGCGACACATGGAGCTGACAGATACTAATCGATCGAGGACTTAACCACATTTT
>NZ_MOEO01000031.1:0-4282 GCF_001875785.1 Bacillus sp. FMQ74
ATTATGCATTATCAAAAAACTGGTTTGAAAAACGTTCAGTGTTACATAAACGGCTTAAGAATAATATTCTGAATTACTACCAGAATATACTTAAATCAAAGTCTAAGGATAATCTTTGGACAACTTTTAAATCACATAAAACTAAACTAAGTGGAAAAGGTTATACGAAAGGCTTTTTAGCCTGTAACATCAAAGCAACCAATGAATACAGTCATAAAAAATCATTGGTTTATTCAATAAACAGATTCGTTAATCCTGCAATTGATGATTATTTTAGATCCAAGGGAATAATCATTAACGAGGACAATTTTGCTCTATCTGAGATGATTCAATGGATTTGGAGATCAGCTATAAGAAATGGACAGGATATTAATATATATGTCCCATCAACACGAATGAGAAAGCTGTTAATAGATTGGTTAAAGAACGAGAGATAAGAATAGCGTATGAAAAAAAAAGCAATAAATCGTTTTTGAAACCCTTGGTACATAAGGGTTTTATAGGGGTCTCTCGTAGAAGAAAAGAAGTAAATAAATTAAATAATAAAATAAGAGAATGGGGGTGCTGCTAATTGTTCAAAACGGTTCGTTCCTCACCTGAACAATTTTTGCTCACACCACCCCCAAACCCCCTCATGAGCGATTTATTATAGAGATAATATACAAAAACAAGAAATATGCATAATGAATGGTTGATTATTAAGGGTAATCAGGTTATAATACAATTAACAAATACAAAAAATATAAACGTTATAAAATGCATATTTTAAACAGAATGGAGGGGGCATTGTGGCTAGTAAACTTTATATCATAAGAATTGATGTTGCCTATAACGGTGATTTTATTGTCGTTCCTCATACCAATAGAAAAATTGCCTTAAAAGACTTCTATGAACGTATAAAAAAATGGGAGGACGCCTTAAAAGAACCTGCTAAGAAGCTTTTAGAAACAGATACGCAAATAGAAATAGATGTTAGAGATCCAAAGAGTGAGGAAGGTGCTAGTTTCTATTTCAACGAAGTCAGATCAGAAGAAGAATTGATTTTGTAACTGAATAAAACAACAATTTTATACATATGGAGGGAAGGGTATGAAAGACTTCAAAGGTCATAGATTAAACAAAAAGCAAGCAGAGGCATTGCAAGAAGTAATACTTACTATGGGTGATTTACAAGATATAGCACAAGAGGAAGATGGATATGCGGCAGATACCATAGATAGCCTGATTCGTGACGTTGAAAAGTTCTTATATGAGATAGGAGCAGTTGAAAGGCTCGTAATAGGGTTAGAGGAGGATGCAGAGTGATGCATGTTCCTGACAATATAAAGAAAGCGATAATAAGTAGTTCATATAATTACAAACAGGCAATAGAAAGCAGGGATGAAATTCGTGATTGGTTGGAAGCAAATGAAATAAACAGCGATTTCATGAAAGATTATTTATACGAATGCATAGAGAACGGAACAGATAATAGGCGAGACTTTTTAGAACATCTTGAAACACACACAAAAGAGCAAATGTATGACGGTACGGATGATTAAGGAGGGAACGGATTGACAGACGATAAAGAACTTGCTCGCTTAAAGAGGAAAGTGAACATATTAATTGAAAAATGTGATGAAAACGGTGTGGAGTTTAATAACATTGAGATTGGAGTAATTTCAAGAATTGGTCATGCCGAGAACATTGAAGACTTAGATTGTTCAGTCTTGCATGGTATCGACAGCGTATTTAAACGGTATAAAATTTGAATAAAACAGCAGTTTTAATTAGATTTTCGAAACGACTCTTTATCATCGTAAATAAAAAATGTAAAATTTACCTATAGGCTTGAATTGTCAATGATATTTTGACATTCACTTGCTTGGGGGGAAGAGATTTGAAAAATAAACTTGAAAAATTGCTGCTTGAAAAAGGTGTATTGGAATCTCATATTAAGGAAATGAAGGAAACTGCAAATATAAGTGAGTATCCATATGAATTGTATTATGATGTAATCGAAGAGAGCGAAAAACTATATAGGGATGTTTCACTAAATAAAATTAAGAGTTTAGGGTTCAGGGGAACCAGTGGTGTATCTTGGTTTGATCACGCATGTTATAACGGTACAGATAATATCGACATCGGCCGGTGTGAAAAAGCTTTTGGATACTTGGAAAAACAAAGTCTAGAAGAATTTCACACCTATTATCAACACTCACCAGTGGAATTGATTCATTATGAAGATGATGACTTTTATGCTGTTTACGGTGATGGAACCCACCGTACAATTTGGGCCAAGATAACAGGATCTCCAACAATTTATGCTCTTGTAACTAGAGCAAGAAAGAATCCTTTCTTATATAAATCATTCTTAAGATTTAAAGAGTTAGAATCGCAGATTAATATCTATTTTGAGGAGAATGACCTTAGTTGGGGAGTTAAAAATAATCAATATTATTCAGAAATCCTTTACAAAGGGGTCACAGTAGCATTTTATTCTATATATCCGCCTTACTCATTTAAACGATCTTCCTACAGTCTCAACGATCAAAAGTTGGATACATGGAATAACCAATTAAATGAATTGAGGATTGAGTTTGAAAAAAGTTTTCGATATAGAAAAATTCTTCATAATATTATGAAGATGATACCCGGAAAATTAGAACACAAACTTTTTTCTTTTATTGAAAAGATAAGTGAAAGTTGGTCTGCAGCTGATGGACAGGTAAGGATTATAAAACAAGGATTCGATATGTATTGTATTGATAAAAAATTAATTTAAGTAAGTTGCTTTAAAATATGTACAATAGCATAAGAAATGGCGAAGGACTTAAGGAGAAGTCATGAAAAAGTTAATAATTATATGTTTAGGTATTATCGGGGTATTTCTTATAGTACAGTGTAGCAAATTTGACAACAATACAAAAGTTTATGTGGATACTCAATTAGAGGAAAATCATGAAGATGAAAATGAAGGGAAAAGTTATTATGACAATGATTCAAGTCAAGAAAGTGAAACACTTAATGACAATTATTTAAGTCAAGAAGAGAATGAGGAATATGACATTTACGCATATGATTTAACAACTAGAGAAATTAAATCACGTAATGGACAAGACGAATATGTTTATGGAGGTAACGTGATCTCCAGTAATCAAGCCGAAAGTTATGGTTATCACACAACACCAATAACTAAGGAGGGAGATAAAACATTTAAATTTTGGAGGAACGATGTGGATTTTGTTCCGGAAAAGGGCGAGATTGTTCTGGTAAAATTTCCTAAGGGTAATCATAAAACATATATTGATATCGAGCTTATTTATAAGTCAACAGGAAAACCTAATGGAGAATGGAATTGGTGAATAATTGCATATAAGCATACGGGCTAAGACTTAGTTCCTTTTTATATTTAATTCTTCAAAATCTTAAAACAAAAGTAACCAAAGGTGAGAACACTGATTAAATCGAATTTAAAGCTCATAAAAGACGAAAGAAAGATCAGTATCAGGAAACTATCCAGAGATATTAATCATGAGTATCCAACTGTTAGAAAGCTATATAATGACGAAATGGAGCGGTATCCGAGAGAGCTGTTAGATAAAGTCTGTACGTACCTAAACATCGAGCTGCAGGAATTGCTGATATTCGAAAAAGGTCATAATCATATCGATCGCTCAGGATGAAAATGGTATACTAAAGTTACAAGGATAGGAAGTAATTACAATTTTTCTAGGTCTGAATAAAACTGTATTTTACAAGAAGTGAGGAATTTAAAATGTCAGATAAAGAATACCTGTTAACATATAAAAAGAATGGAATAACAGATTTTGACTGGTTCGATACAGAGGAAGAGATGAGAGATTTTTACGAAGAAAATAAAAATATTGAGATAATCGATAGCATCCGAATCTGGAATGTCCAAGAAATCGATCTATCGAAATAACAGCAACCTATTACTGGGGTAATTTAATGCACGGGGATATGCTAAAGGAAATTAAATAAAATCGTACTTTCATGAGAATAATAAAAAATTTTCATTTTTATAAATATTATCGGAGTAGAATTCAAAACAAAAAAACAACATAAAAGGAGATAATTAAATGGAAAAGGTACTTGTAAAGCTTCAATCTTTGCAAAAAGATGGACTAGCAGTAGAAGAGGCAACGCAACAAGAATTAATTGATTTTATAACTCATTTAAAACTTGGAATTGATGAGGCGATATCCTTAATTGAAGACGGAACTGAAAAGTAATTTGTATAAAATCATTCTTTTATTTTAATTGGAGGGGCATATATGGG
>NZ_MOEO01000032.1:0-2876 GCF_001875785.1 Bacillus sp. FMQ74
TTCTACGCTTATCCTGTCAACCTTTATCTCAACATGTTCCCCAATCAAATAAGGGTATTCAGAAAAATACTCATCTTCATCAGTTAGAACGATTCCTGCATCAATTGAATCCTCTTGCAAAATTCCCCTAATATAATATTGATATCCTAAACCAATCCGTTCTAATTCTTTTGTTTTTTCTTTATTTTCACGAATAACTAACTCATCCAAAATCGTAAAACCAACCAATACGGGATACTTTTTCCCTTCTTCAATTTCATAAGGACAGACAGAAGAGAAACCTGTAAATTCTATCCCTTCTATTTCGAGAGTCACTTCCTCTTCTATATGTGGATCAAGCCCTTTAACAAATGCATTATATATCATAGGAGAACCTCTTTGTTTTTTATTATATTGAATGCAGATTAAAACCTTGAAAGGCGTTTTGCCAATCAAGGTTTTATTATAAGCTTTTCTGGAAATATCCCCTTTCTCTTACTAAACAAACTGCTAATCTTTGTGCAGCTCGATCAAAATAAAATGTTGACGGGAGATCTTTATCAGGAATTTCTTCTAACTCTTAAAACTTCCTAGTTATTTTATTTAATTTCATTTTGCCCATAGTATTTTCGTTAGGCCCGAATTTGTATACTACTGATTCATCATCTTCATATTCTTTTAGTAATAAAATGTATATATACCGCCACTGTTTATTCCTCAATTAGTAAAATTCAATTCACTCCACTTTTCTTTTATCCATCCCATTCTTTCATCAGCTTCTTCTGTTGCTAAAACACCTCTTTTGTTTTTGTACTTAATACTTTCTTTTGCCCAGATTAAAATGATCTTGGTATATTCCACCGTCTCTATTGTGCATATACAATCTCCTTCATCTTCATCTGCGAAGATATCTTCAATCACTGTTTTATGTTTATCAGAACTAATTAAATTTAAATTCCCGCCACTTTCGAATATTGGTAATTCCCCAGACAATACTTTTAATAATTGTTCAATTTCTTCCTTTATGCTATCGAAATCACTAAATATATCAGATCCTAACGAATTACTAATAAGGTAACCATTTTTAAGTATTTTCTCTTTTTCCAAATCCAAAATGACTTCATCATAATCATCTATATATTCAATTGCATATTTATATTTGAGCAATATACTATCTCCGTTATTTCTTATTCACCGGTAGATGGTGTGAGGTAACGCAAGCAATATAATGAGTATTTTCCAAACATAATAGGTGGTGTGTTTCCAACCTAAAAGAACCTTGAAAGGTTTTAACCAATTTCAAGGTCCCAATTTAAAATTTGTTAATTTAATTATCGCTTTTCCACACTCTTTGACCATCAGTTAATAAAACTGTACTTGGTGGATCATCATAGAGAGAGATTTCAACCAATGAACTTTTTTCTTGTCTCAACCAATTATATACGTTGCCTTCATTCTGAATCGGTTTGGATAATATTTTATTTACTTTAAATGCAGCTGCATCATATTCTGTATAATTATTATCATCTTCGTCCAATCCATTGTCTGTTTCAAAAACAGTATCTAGTTCTCCAATCCTTAACCCACTTGTCCATTCTAGTATCAAGTCATTATTTTCATATTTTATTAAAGTTTCAATTAAAGAATCATAGCCCATACGATCCCTCTTTTCTTATTTTTATGGCCTAGATGGTACTATATGCGCTCCGTCTTTTCCATAATGTATTATTCCTTAGTAGTCTCAACATATTCATCAGTATTACAATCATAATATTTTCCTATTGGTTTTCCAAAGTCTACTCTTTCCCTGCCATTTTTTAAGAAATCGCCTTTTCCTGTAAACTTATCAAGCAATTCCTGTGCTTTTTTATTATCTCCATATCTCTTGCTAATAGTTAAGAACTCTTTTACGTTACTCATTATTTATCGCCACGAGCTTGTACGATAGTTTCATTAGTTACTCCACGGTATAACTGCCCTGTCATGTAAAATGTCATCTCGCCCCTTTCTCGTTCATGTTCAGTTCCTCAAAGTGTTAAAAATCGATACTCCTTGAAGGTACTACCATCATGAGCTCTCGATTCTCAAACTAATCATTTTCAATTCGCTTCTCACAAATATCAGCTGATTTAATATAAAAAGCAAAAAACCTTGAAAGGCAATTCAGCCCCTCAAGGTATAGTTTTATTTTTGACTATCCCTTTTCCATACACTTTCTCCGTCAGTTAAAAAAACTGCACTTGGCGGATCATCATAAAGTGAAATTTCAACTAATGAACCTTTCTTTTGTATTAACCAATTATATAAACTACTTTCTTCACTAATAGGATGAGCTAAAATATCATTTACTTGAAATGTAACTGCATAATATTTGATAAAATTCACATCATCGTCATCCAACCCATTGTCTGTTTCAAAGAGTGTGTCTGGTTCACCAATAATCTTTAATCCATTATCCCACTCTATTATCAAGTCACTATCTTTATACTCTTTTAACGCTTTTATTAAAGGATCATATTCCATGTATATCCTCCTCAAGAGAAAAGCCTCTGCAATCATGCCGTGAGAGTCAGATTCTACAGAGGAAATCGCATGCTGTGTTTGTTTCAGTACTTTTTTGTATTCGTCGATAAACATGCCAAAGAAAAGGAGAAGGGTTTATGAATTAGCTTTATAAAAGATTATTTTTATTAAAAAACCTTGAAAGGCATATAGCCAGTCAAGGTATGATAACAATAACATTATATTTAGAAGTATCAACTACTTCACCTACTGATTTATCTGAGAGAATATCATAATTGTTTTATATATTCATTCTAATAAAATAAGGCTATTTTAAAGTAACTCCACTCCAACTTGTTTGCAAAATTTAACTTTAAGTCTCTCTTCTTGACCCA
>NZ_MOEO01000033.1:0-2866 GCF_001875785.1 Bacillus sp. FMQ74
CTAAAATAAATTGTTACAATAAAACCTGTCACTATGCCTGTAGCAACTCCAGTAATAAGACCTGTTGATATATCAGATGTTGTTCCAATCCATGTCTGCAGTACAAAATTCATTTTCTTGTCTCCCTACATTTTAAATAATTTCTTTTAGTTAATTATCCTTTATATCGCCTTTCCTTTCTGAAATTCATTAATTCGGAGTGACTCAACTCTTTTATTAATGTTAAATGTTCAAGATTAAACCATACCGTACTTTCAAGAGACCAACTAGCAAAGGGTGAATAATTCCCTTTATACTGCATATGAAGATTGCATGCGTCTCCTGATACGCTAACTGCATCAAAAGATAAGGCGATTTTTTCAAAGTCAATTTTGTATGTACTACAAGAGACTTCTTTTCCGTCAAAACCAACGGGAGATTTAAAAACTGTTCCAATGCAAAATTCGTCTAGAACTTGAAAGGCTTTTTCTAAATTATTGATTTCTAAAACTTTAGCTTGATCGTCTACTTTGAATAAGTACCCTTTCAAATTGAAATCATCAAGTATAAACTGGCTAGAAAGCCATTCTGAACCAAACTCTTCGTTAAAACTAGAAGTCCAAAAACCTCCTTCAGGCTTTTCCATATAATTTTCGGCTGCAGTAAAAAAGGATGGGTTAAATACAGATTCATCGCTTTTGAAATCTGGAGTAATAAACAATTGATTTTCCACACGACACTCTCCTCGAAAAATTGTTCTATAAACATTGTTCAAAGACGCCTTAATAATGTTAAAGCCGCTTCCATACAACATTCTCAAACTGCTTCTGATACAGGTCTTCAAGTATGACAGCCCATTCAATCCAGCCTTCAGCAACAATGCTTTTCTTTTCCCCATCCTCAATCCACTCTATCCAATACACCTGAACACTCCTAACGCTTTACGACTTGAATTTCTCTAACCTCACATTGCACATTACACTTCGTTTTAAGCTCACTTGCTACCTCGATGACTTCTAACATATTATGCAATTTAGAAGCTCCGTGTAGGTCGCTAGATGTCAAATAACCGTCCTCATCTAACTTAAATGTTTTGAAGTAATCCTTGTTTTCAAACTGCAGTACATAAAAATAATCAATCAAAGGCATAAATCAACCTCTTTTAAATAATTTTGTAATCCTCATTGCTAATGGCAGCAGACCAATTAACATGAAAAAAGCAATCACATTAAGCTTATTTTTGAAAAACAGGCTGGCCAAATTCCTTTCCATGCCCGCTGCTGTTTCTTTATCCATGAGTTCTTTAAATTCTTCATCATAGACCTGATCAACAAAAATAAACTTAATGCCGGTCAATAATCCAACTCCAAGCCAGATAATTAAAAAATAAGCTAATCCAATCATTTGTTCCCTCCCTATATCGAACGAAATTTGATATTCTTGAGTATGTTGAATAAATTATGTAGGTGATCTTGTGGAAGAGAAATACGAAACAAACGGGTATGATACTTCAATCGTTTATGATTACAAAGAATATCCAGATGTAAAATACGGTCGCTGCGACAATTGTGATTACACTTTGTTCAAGAGCTCTGTGAAGAGTGGCGTGTTTTTACGTGAGTGTCGTAGATGTGGTATGAAGAAGAGTATCTAAAACACTCTTCTTCATTTATTTTTAGGCTTGATTTCAATTTCAAGATCTAATCCGTCTAGAATTTTGAGTAAGGTGTCCACATTGTAATTCTTACCGTTAGTAACTCTAATAATTTGAGGGTGTTTTAAATTAACCTTTTCAGCTAATTTTCTGACTGAAAGCTTATTCTTCTCTAATCCCTCTTTAATCGCATTAGTAATCTTAAGTTTAGGTACAGAGATAGAATAGTATTCATTGGGAACATCCATAATGTCTTCAATATTCATTTCCACAATGCCATCTTTTTTTGATACCATAAATTCATCAATCCTTTCAGATAAAATGGTATCATATATATTACCGAGTTAAACTTTTAAACTCATTTCGATTGGATCAGGATCAATCACTCGATTCATTGTTTTACCCAAAAAGCTGGTGGAACGTTCAATACTCGATATTGTTCATCTAAATAAGCATGTTTCCTTTCCCAGGAACTTTTCTTCCATGCTTCTTGATTGGTGAATGACGGATCTATTGGCTTTGGATATTCTCCGTTAACCCATCCATCTTCAATATGATTCAGTTTGGCTTCGTTGCCTTTATCATTGTATTTGTACCAGGCAGTTATCATTTTGGCTGCCATATATTCACCATCCCCTTAAAAATCGTAGTTTTATTGTCTATTTGTCTGTTTTAATCACTATTTGACACTCAATTTTATAATCTGTTTCACCTGTTTCAATCTTTGTATCATCACGGTTAACTTTATATTTTCCTCCATACAAACTTGCTGATATTGGGTGCCTTATACCACTCTTTAACTGATCGTAAATGTATTTCTTGCCTTCTTCAAAACTTTTTCGAGGAACATGCCCTACTTTGCAATCATTTACATAGACAGCTATAGCTTCCGGATCGTACTTGTTGTTCTCTTCTAAACGCAATTCACAATTTGAGAAAAGGGCATTATGATAAATAAATATCGGCTCATCAAAAGTTGATTCTAGAATCTCTTTATTTGTCATACCATCATATTTTTCATCGAAGAAAAAGCTATCTTCTTCCTCGGTCTTGATAGCTTTCTTAATATCTTTTTGATAGTGTGATGTTCCTGCAACTTTAAAGTCTATATACTCGAAAAATGCAGACTTTTCTTCATACTTCTTTGAGAAGGCTGTTTCTTGAATCAAGATTGGGAAATTTTCTTTTTTAGATGTCACCTCTGTTTCGCTATTAACCTCAGAAGTATTAATA
>NZ_MOEO01000034.1:0-1292 GCF_001875785.1 Bacillus sp. FMQ74
AAGCTCCCATCTGTCCGCTCGACTTGCATGTATTAGGCACGCCGCCAGCGTTCGTCCTGAGCCAGGATCAAACTCTCCGATAAAGTAGTTTGACTGACTACGCACATCGCTGTGCGATTTATAAAAAAATGAATTAACAGGTACGTTTTGTCTTGTTTAGTTTTCAAAGATCATTTTGTTTGTCTGCTTTGTTAAAGCAACTTTATTAGTATACAACGTCGCTTCTTCAAAGTCAACAACTTTTTTCAAAACTTTTGGTGGAGCCTAGCGGGATCGAACCGCTGACCTCCTGCGTGCAAAGCAGGCGCTCTCCCAGCTGAGCTAAGGCCCCATGAAAATGGTCGGGAAGACAGGATTCGAACCTGCGACCCCATGGTCCCAAACCATGTGCTCTACCAAGCTGAGCTACTTCCCGATTTCCTATCTATTCTATTAAAAGATATGGCGCGCCCGAGAGGAGTCGAACCCCTAACCTTTTGATCCGTAGTCAAACGCTCTATCCAATTGAGCTACGGGCGCAAAACATAATGCCGAGGGCCGGACTTGAACCGGCACGGTAGTCACCTACCGCAGGATTTTAAGTCCTGTGTGTCTGCCAATTCCACCACCCCGGCGTGGATGGTATAGTTGGAGCGGAAGACGGGATTCGAACCCGCGACCCCCACCTTGGCAAGGTGGTGTTCTACCACTGAACTACTTCCGCAGACAGGATGTCCAGTTTTTCTAACTGTTATCCTATATAATGCGGGTGAAGGGACTTGAACCCCCACGTCATAAAGACACTAGATCCTAAGTCTAGCGCGTCTGCCAATTCCGCCACACCCGCGTAAAATGGTGAGCCATGAAGGACTCGAACCTTCGACCCTCTGATTAAAAGTCAGATGCTCTACCAACTGAGCTAATGGCTCTTCTTACAAGAGACTTGAGTATTATATCATATAAAAGTGGTGCCGGCAAGAGGACTTGAACCCCCAACCTACTGATTACAAGTCAGTTGCTCTACCAATTGAGCTACACCGGCAAAATGGTGGAGGATGACGGGCTCGAACCGCCGACCCTCTGCTTGTAAGGCAGATGCTCTCCCAGCTGAGCTAATCCTCCATAATTGCACTAACGTGCAATTGCTTGGCGGCGTCCTACTCTCACAGGGGGAAACCCCCGACTACCATCGGCGCTGAAGAGCTTAACTTCCGTGTTCGGTATGGGAACGGGTGTGACCTCTTCGCTATCGCCACCAAACAAATTGAGAGTGTTCTCTCAAAACTAGATAACAGGTGTGACATCAATCAAAA
>NZ_MOEO01000035.1:0-1285 GCF_001875785.1 Bacillus sp. FMQ74
TGCTAAGCGAAATTCCAAGTCATTACATGAAGGGTAAATAATAGAATGTGTAACAAACTAACATAACTAACTATCTATTATTTCGTTTATGGAGCAATTTAAAAAGGAGTTTTTTTATGAATTTAATTTTAACCATTCTCTCTGCTTTAGGGTCTTTTATAGTAACCAATATCGATGACATTTTTGTCTTGATGTTGCTGTTCTCTCAGGCAAGTTCACAAGCTAAAGCAAGTAATGGACGAACGGTGAAGGGAAATCGTATTTATCCTAAAGATATAGTCATTGGTCAATATCTTGGTTTTGCACTTTTAGTTTTAATCAGTCTTTTAGCTACATTTGGAGTAACACTCATTCCTGATCAATGGGTAGGTTTATTAGGACTAATCCCGATCTATTTAGGAGTTAAACTGTTTATAAAGGGTGAAGATGAAGATGAAAGTGCTATTCTTTCTAGTTTAAATAAATTTAATAAGTTCTATTTAAGTGTAGCATTTATCACATTTGCCAATGGTGGAGACAATATTGGAATTTATGTTCCGTTCTTTTCTACTTTAAATAACAACCAACTGGTCATTACAGTTGTTACTTTCTTTATAATGGTTGCGGTTTGGTGTTTAATCGGCTATCGTCTAGCAAGATTTAGATATGTTTCTGAAACACTTGAGAAATACGGCCGATGGGTTATTCCAGTTGTGTTTATAGGATTAGGATTTTATATCATGGCAGAAAATAATATATTTTCTAACCTGTGGTCTGACTTCGTAAATTTAAATTCCTAATTAACCGTAATAGTTCAAAAATTTTATTGTTATTTCCCCTTTCCTTTTAAAGTAATGAGTATAAATCTTTATAGAAAATAAACTTTGAGGTGACGACTTTGTATTGGATCATTATTCTCACACTAAGTATTGATCAGTTTGTTAAATATTTAGTTAGAAATTTTATGGACTACGGGCAATCCATTCTCATTATCAATGGTTTTTTCCAATTAACATCTCATCGAAATGCGGGTGCTGCTTGGGGAATTTTTTCAGGACAAAAAATATTCTTAATTAGCATTGCCATTATTGTTATAGTCGTTGGTCTTATTTATTCTCGTAAAGTAACTGATAAGCTAACGCGTATAGCCTTTGGCTTTTTTATAGGAGGTGCAATGGGAAATGTTATAGACCGTTTAATTTTTGGGGAAGTAACAGATATGTTCGAAGTTACATTTATTAATTATCCAATTTTTAATACTGCGGATGTATTTTTAGTTAGTGGAGCTATCTTATTTCTTATTAGT
>NZ_MOEO01000036.1:0-1159 GCF_001875785.1 Bacillus sp. FMQ74
TCGACTCTATAATCCTATTGTTTCTGAATACTAATTTTTTATTGTATTTGAAGTTACTTGAGTCATTATGAGTTATAAGAATAATTAAACAATCCATCCTGTGTAAGTTTTCATAAATTATTTTTGTATTATCCGGATCAATGTTAGATAATGACTCATCTAAAATTAATACTTGTGGTTGATGTAAAATTGCTCTTGCTAATGCTAACCGTTGTTTTTGTCCTGTAGATAGATTAGAACCGTTTTCAGACAATTTATAACTGTACTGCTTGTCCAATTTACAAATGAATTCATGACATTGGGAAATTATACACGCGTTTTCAATTTCGTTCTGATCAAAATTCTCTCCCATGCAAAGATTCTCTTTAATAGTTCCCTTAAAAAGAAAAGGATTTTCGTCAATATATACAATCCTTTTTCTTATTGATAAATGATCGTAGCGATTAATATCTAATCCATTTAAATAAATTGACTTATCGGGTACTTTATACAATTTAGACAAACTTTTTGCAAAAGTACTTTTCCCAGTACCACTTTCTCCAATAATAAGAACTTTATCCTTTCTGTCAAATATTAAATTAATATCTTCAACTATATAATGCATTGGGTCTGCCCCAATATTAAGATTAACTATTTTGATATTCTGAATGAAATCAAGTTCAGTTAAATTCTCATAGCTATCTTGCTGAACTGGATAGTTTACTACGTCAAAAAATCTTATAGAGGCAACATGTGCCTGCTGAAGATCTGATTGCATACTCAATATACGATCTAGCGAACTTAGCAAAAAGGCTGCTAATGTGTTTATAAATAGCAGTGTACCCAAACTCATTGAATCATTTAGAACTTGTCTTGTTCCAACCCATAGGATAATTATTGTAAAAGAGTTTTGAATTAATCCCTTTAGTATTTCATTGCTAATAACTGCCTTTGCTACACTAAAGGTTGAATTTAATTGTTTATCATATGTAAGATGAAATTTTTCTAAAAAAAACGAGGTTTTATTTAAAGAATAAACAGTTGTCATATTCTTTAGAAAATTAATTAAAAGGGAGGTAGATTTAGCCTTATCCTCCATCAGTTTTTGATTTTTCTTTTTAAGATGATCAAAAAACATAATCGCAAGACATGAAAGTAGCAAAATCGGAAGAATAATTGT
>NZ_MOEO01000037.1:0-1006 GCF_001875785.1 Bacillus sp. FMQ74
AAGCTCCCATCTGTCCGCTCGACTTGCATGTATTAGGCACGCCGCCAGCGTTCGTCCTGAGCCAGGATCAAACTCTCCGATAAAGTAGTTTGACTGACTACGCACATCGCTGTGCGATTTATAAAAAATGAATTAACAGGTACGTTTTGTCTTGTTTAGTTTTCAAAGATCATTTTTTTGTTCGCTTTGTTAAAGCAACTTTATTAGTATACAACGCCATTTCTTCAAAGTCAACAACTTTTTAAAACTTTTCTTGGTGGAGCCTAGCGGGATCGAACCGCTGACCTCCTGCGTGCAAAGCAGGCGCTCTCCCAGCTGAGCTAAGGCCCCATGAAAATGGTCGGGAAGACAGGATTCGAACCTGCGACCCCATGGTCCCAAACCATGTGCTCTACCAAGCTGAGCTACTTCCCGATTTCCTATCTATTCTATTAAAAGAGATGGCGCGCCCGAGAGGAGTCGAACCCCTAACCTTTTGATCCGTAGTCAAACGCTCTATCCAATTGAGCTACGGGCGCAATTAAATTTATAATATCCCGTTGGGATAAATGGAGCGGAAGACGGGATTCGAACCCGCGACCCCCACCTTGGCAAGGTGGTGTTCTACCACTGAACTACTTCCGCATATCGCAATAAAAAAAGCTTTCTCCTTTTTGAGAAACCTTAGTAATAATACATTTAATAAAGCTTCCAAGCGGGCTCGAACCGCTGACCTCTTCCTTACCATGGAAGTGCTCTACCTGCTGAGCTATGGAAGCAATGGCTCCGCAGGTAGGATTCGAACCTACGACCGATCGGTTAACAGCCGATAGCTCTACCACTGAGCTACTGCGGAATAATATAAAGCTTCATAAACAAACATGGTAGAAATAATAAATCTGCTTGGCGGCGTCCTACTCTCACAGGGGGAAACCCCCGACTACCATCGGCGCTGAAGAGCTTAACTTCCGTGTTCGGTATGGGAACGGGTGTGACCTCTTCGCTATCGCCACCAAACAAATGCCTT
>NZ_MOEO01000038.1:0-790 GCF_001875785.1 Bacillus sp. FMQ74
CCTACACAGCGCCAAGAAATGTGACCGAGATGAAGCTTGCCCAGCTGTGGGAGGACGTCCTGAAAAACGGCCCTGTCGGGATTCACGACAACTTTTTTGACCGCGGGGGACATTCCTTAAAAGCAACAGCGCTTGTCTCTCGGATTTCAAAAGAATTCGATGTACAGGTGCCGCTGAAAGATGTGTTTGCCCATCCGACGGTAGAAGGTCTGGCTTCCGTTATCCGTGAAGGAACGGACAGTCCATATGAAGCGATAAAACCGACGGAACAGCGTGAAACCTATCCGGTTTCCTCCGCTCAAAAGCGGATTTATGTCCTTCAGCAGCTGGAGGACGGAGGGACAGGCTACAATATGCCGGCGGTGTTAGAGCTGGAGGGGAAGCTCAATCCCGAAAGGCTGGACAGAGCTTTCAAAGAGCTGATCAAGCGCCACGAGTCGCTTCGGACCTCCTTTGAACAGGATGGAGGCGGTGAGCCGGTGCAGCGTGTCCATGACGAGGTGCCGTTTACATTACAGACAGCAGACCTCGACGAACAAACTGAACAGGAAACGGCAGCCTCGTTTATCAAGCCGTTTGACCTCAGCCAAGCACCGCTGTTCCGTGCCCAAATCGTAAAGGTATCAGATGAGCGGCACCTGTTGCTGGTTGATATGCATCACATCATTTCAGACGGTGTTTCCGTCAACATTCTGATTCGGGAATTCGGGGAGCTGTACAACAACCGGACCCTTCCGGCGCTTCACATTCAATATAAAGATTATGCCGTATGGCAAGAAGGATTTAAAAC
>NZ_MOEO01000039.1:0-672 GCF_001875785.1 Bacillus sp. FMQ74
CAGAAAGCTGGGCGAGCTGGACTTCGATTTCTGAAAGCTCGATTCGGTAGCCGCGGACCTTGACCTGCTGGTCGATCCGGCCGATGTATTCGATGCCGCCGTTCACCCACTTCACCAAGTCGCCGGTACGGTACATACGCTCACCCGGCACAAACGGATCAGCGACAAACCGCTTCACGGTTTCGTCTTCTCGATTCAGATAGCCTCGCGCCAATCCGCGTCCCGCCACGCAAAGCTCTCCGGCTACGCCTTCCGGCTGCACCTGATTGCCCTCGCCAAGAATGTACACTCTCGTATTGGCGATCGCCCGTCCGATGGAAAGCGAGCCTTCCTCCGAATGGATCTCCGTGCTTGTGGCAACAACCGTATTTTCTGTCGGCCCGTAGTTGTTGACGAGTGTGTACGGCTGTTTGACCGCACGCTTCAGCTTGTCTCCGCCTGTGAGCAATACGCGAAGTGATGTGTTCTCAAGCTCCATGAACTGTTCCGCAAGCTGTGTCGGCAGGAACGTGATCGTTACGCCGTTCGCTTCAAAATAATCGTTCAGGCGGACGATATCGAGGCGGATCGCTTCATCAATGACATGAAGCTCGGCGCCGATCGTCCAGGTCGGGAACATCTCCCAAATGGAAGCGTCGAATCCAAAGCCCGCATACTTCGCACTGCGGTCCT
>NZ_MOEO01000003.1:0-419299 GCF_001875785.1 Bacillus sp. FMQ74
TGCCTATGTACTATAAAGAGTTTATGTTTAATCTATTGGAAGCAAATACAGTAACTCTTGAAAACATAAAAAAAGAAAAAGTACTACAAAGTTCATGTACTATTACTTCGATCAAAATAAAAGGGCTTAAACTTGAATTAACAGGGCACTTTATTAATCAATACTATGAGATGCAAGAAAATGATTGGATATATATAAAATATTTTAATAGATTAAAAAAGTGCAAGCGTAAAGAACTGGAAAGAACAATTGAAGTGTGGGGATTTAAATTACGAGATTTTAGATATGCCGGTTTTATTGTTGAAATACCAATTTGGGCCTGTGCTTTTGATTTTGTCCTAAAAACACCTAATGATGTTTTAGACCTTAATCGTGTCAATATTTTTAAAAGTTTGCTTACAAAGATTTTTAAAAAATAGCAAGGAATGCTTTCAATTCATTTTACTACAGTAAATTATTGTTTTTCAAAAATTTAACACTCTATATTTTAATTGTTTTATCTTATTTACCCGGATTCTTTTATATATAAACATTTTGTTAGGAGTAATCTTTTATGAACGAAAAGAGTTTTAATTATGATTTCAGTGTTATAATGCCGATTTATAATGTTGAGTTGTATCTGACTGATGCTATAGAAAGCGTTATTAACCAGACGGTTGGTTTTGAGAATATTCAGTTAATACTTGTGAATGACGACAGCCCTGATAAAAGTGAAATTATTTGTAAAGAATATGCCCAAAAATATCCCAATAACATTATATATGTGAAAAAACAGAATGGCGGAGTGAGCAGTGCCCGAAATTATGGATTAAAGTATGCTGAAGGTAGATATATTCAATTTTTGGATCCAGATGACTTAGTTTCAAAAGAAACTTTCGAAAATGTTTTAAATTTCTTTGAACAACATAAGAATGAAATTGATATTGTAGCAATTCCTATTTTTTTTGAAGAAGGAAGAACGGGAGAACATAATCTAAATAACAAGTTTTCTTGTACAAGAATATTGGATGTGGAAAAAGAACCACAGTATATATTAACCCATTGCTGTTCTACATTTATAAAAAAAGAAGCCTTAAAAAATATCAGATTTGATGAAAACTGTAAAATAGGTGAAGATGCAAAGCTAGTCAATTTAATTATATCGCGAAAGAAAAAATATGGGCTGGTTAAGGAAGCCAAATATCACTATAGAGTCAGAGAAGATGGATCTTCTGCCATGCAAACAGCTAAGGCTAATAAGAATTGGTTTAACCATTCACTTAACACCTTCTCCAAGAGTTTAATTGATATCACAAAGAATCATGAACAGAAAATACCGTTGTTTCTTCAATATATGGTTATGCATGATTTGAAATGGAAATTATTGATCAAGGATATTAGTGAAACACCCCTAGATGAAGATGAATACCAAGAATTTATAACGTTGATTCGAGAAGTGCTATCGTATATTGACGACGATGTCATAATTGATACACAAAGTGTAAGCCATTTTTATCTGTATCATGCTTTGAAAATAAAGCACGGTGAAAATTATAGTAAGTATGTATATGAAAAAGAAACTGAACAAGATTATTTTTTATATAGAGAAGATGAAGTTGTTTCGAAATTATCGAATCAAACTCTAACTATTGAGATTTTAGAAGAAAATAAGGATTCTGTTCATATTGAAGGATTTTGGAGCTCTCTCTTTAATTCTAAAGGCTTTAATTTTTATGCTAAAATTGGAGAAACAAAAATAAAAGCAAAGAAAATAAAAAGAAGTCATAACGATTATATAAGTTTAGGAGAGGTAATAAAAAAATATCCTGGTTTTTCTATAGATATTCCCAAAAGCTATCTTGCTGGCAATCACCATATTGAATTTTTTATAGCTAAAGGTAAAAAAAGAAAAATGGCAAAGCTTCGATTCTTTAAGTATTCAGGTTTGTCAAATGACCTATTTAATGCTTATGCAGCTAAAAAGGATTATATCTTTTATTATAATTATAAAAAATTAATGTTCGAAAAAAACAATGTAAAAAATAGATTTATAAAAGAGTTTCGTTTCTTAAAATCCCTTCATAAATCAGGGGGGAAATCAAAAAAACGAAAATCAGCGATTAAGAAGGCACTTGTGGCAAGAATAGCACACCATGTTTTCACTATTTTTAATAGGAAACCAGTATGGTTATTCATAGACAGACAAGACAAAGCTGATGATAATGCCGAGCACCTCTTTAAATATGCAATCAACAAGAATGATGGGGTAAAAAAATACTTTATAATAAAAAAAGATAGCAAGGATTACGACAGAATTAAAAAATACGGAAAGGTTATACCATACAGATCTTTTAGACATAAAATTTTAACCTTATCCTCTTCCAAAGTAATATCGACACATGCAGATATATGGGTTGTAAATCCATTTTTCAATATGGAGATTTATTTTAGAGATTTATTTAATTTTGAGTTTGTCTTTTTACAGCATGGAATAACAATGGCAGATCATTCTGAATGGTTAAATAAATACAGCAAGAATATCAAATTATTAGTCACTTCAGCGAAACCTGAATACCGGTCTATTGTAAAAGGGAATTACAATTATAAAAGAGAAAACATCTTTTTGGGCGGATTTCCGAGATACGATAATCTTACGAAGAGTGAAGGGGAAAAGCAGCTTTTAATAATGCCGACTTGGAGAAAAGATATTGTATTACCGAAAGATCAGGCAAAAGGAGTAAGACCGTACAACCCCAAATTTAAAGATAGTGAATACTTTGTTAGGTACAATGCCTTGATTAATGATGAGCGGCTAATCGAATTTGCTAAGAACAATAATTATAAAATAACTTTCTTCCCGCACCCAGACATTCAGCAACAGATTGAGGACTTTGAAAAGCATGAGTATGTGGAGTTTGCCGACTATAACAGCAGCTATCAAATGTTATTTAATTCTTCTAATATAATGATTACTGATTTTTCATCAGTTGCGTTTGATTTTGCATACGAGAAAAAGCCTGTGATCTATTATCAATACGAAAAGTCATACCATTTTAAACTTGATTACTATGATTATAAAAAAATGGGGTTTGGTGATGTAATAGAAGATCATAATAGCTTAGTTGATAAAGTTATCTATTATATGAAAAACAATAGTCGTATGGAAGAGAAGTATAGAAAAAGAGTAGATAACTTTTTTGCATATACTGATAAAAATAATAGGAATCGTATTTATAAAGCTATTTTGGAATTAGATAATAATAAAGTTGCTAAGTGAGTTTAATTAGCCCTATATTGACACTTTAATGTAAAGAGAAGTTCTGCGGGACTTCTCTTTACTTTTTAAAAGTGAAAAAAACCTCAATATCTGTTACAATATTCACCGGTGCTTTCAAATTTCTTTAACCGAAAGATCCAAAAAATCATTTAAGTCTAAGGAAGATAAACAATGAATGCATTAGTAAGAATCGTAAAAGAGCAAGTGACATCGTTTCCTTTAATTTTGCGCTTAGCTTCGTATGAGACAAAGTCTCAGTATCAGATGAATTATCTTGGCGTATTATGGCAGTTTCTCAATCCTCTCATTCAAATGCTGGCGTATTGGTTTGTATTTGGTATGGGGATTCGTAACAGCAAGCCAGTCATAACAGGTATTGGAGAAGTGCCTTTTATTGTTTGGATGCTGGCTGGTTTGATCCCGTGGTTTTTTATTAGCCCGACGATCCTCGATGGATCAAACAGTGTATTTAAACGTATCAATATGGTTGCGAAAATGAATTTTCCGATCAGTTCACTGCCTTCTGTCGTGATTGCTTCAAATTTATTTAGTTATTTTGTAATGATGGGTGTTTATGTCATTGTCCTTTTAGCAAGCGGTGTTTACCCTAGCTTGCATTGGATACAATATATTTACTATTTAATCTGCATGATTGTGTTTATGTTTTCATTTAGTTTGTTTAACTCTACAATCAGTGTGCTTGTCAGAGATTATCAATTTCTGCTGCAGGCCGTAACGAGATTATTGTTCTTTTTACTTCCGATTTTTTGGAATATCTCAGAGCAGCTCGGGAAAAACCACCCGAATCTTCTGCCTGTGCTTAAGCTGAATCCGATTTTCTATCTGATAGAAGGATTTAGGAACAGCTTCTTAGACGGAAAATGGTTTTTCCAAGACATGAAGTACACGCTGTACTTCTGGCTGTTCACATTCCTTTTATTGTTGGTAGGTTCTATCCTGCATATGAAATTCAGAGACAAGTTTGTTGACTTTCTTTAATACGTAAGGAGATTGTACGATGAAACTAAAAGTTTCGTTTCGAAATGTTTCAAAGCAATATCATTTGTATAAAAAACAATCGGACAAGATTAAAGGATTGTTTTTTCCGGCTAAGGATAATGGTTTTTTTGCTGTGCGGAATGTCTCCTTTGACGTGTATGAGGGAGAGACAATCGGCTTTGTAGGGATAAATGGATCAGGGAAATCGACCATGTCTAACCTGCTGGCTAAAATTATTCCGCCGACCAGCGGTGAAATTGAAATGAACGGCCAGCCGTCGCTGATTGCGATTGCTGCCGGTTTAAATAACCAATTAACGGGCCGGGACAATGTCCGGCTTAAGTGTTTAATGATGGGGTTAACCAATAAAGAAATTGATGATATGTATGACAGCATTGTGGAATTTGCCGAAATTGGCGATTTTATTAATCAGCCGGTTAAAAACTATTCCAGTGGTATGAAGTCGCGTCTCGGTTTCGCGATTTCCGTGCATATTGACCCTGACATCTTAATTATTGACGAAGCGCTCTCCGTAGGGGACCAAACGTTTTATCAGAAGTGTGTAGACAGAATAAATGAGTTTAAAAAGCAAGGAAAAACCATTTTCTTTGTCAGCCACTCGATCGGCCAGATTGAAAAGATGTGTGACCGCGTCGCTTGGATGCACTACGGCGAGCTACGGATGTTTGATGAAACAAAAACGGTTGTGAAAGAGTATAAAGCATTTATTGACTGGTTTAATAAGCTGTCGAAAAAAGAAAAAGAGACATATAAAAAAGAGCAAACGGAAGAGCGGAAGAAAGAAGATCCTGAAGCGTTTGCCCGTTTCCGCCAAAAGAAGAAAAAGCCGAAATCACTGACTAATGCGGTTCAAATTGCTATTTTGTCTATCCTGACTGTATTTATGGCAGGAACGATGTTCTTTAATGCCCCGCTTCGTACAATTGCTTCGTTTGGCGCTATCCCGCAAAATGAAGTAAAGAATCATCATGGCAATGCAAAGGGCAAGTCAGAGGAACGCTTAACTGCAGTCAATAAGCAAGGGTTTATAGCAAATCAAAAAGCCCCTGCTTATAAGGATCAAGGTTTAAAACAGAAGGCTGACGTTACACTGCCATTCGGTACAGAGGTGACGGTAGCTGCAAAGGGCAAACAAGCAGCGAAAATAAAGTTTAACGGACAGTCTTATTTTGTGAAAAAGAGCGCTGTTGCAACTAACATGAAACATGCTAAATTGCATGCTGCTGTCTTTACGCCTTATGTCTCGCAAAACGCAGCATCTTCCTATGAATACTTTCTGAAATTCCTGGGAGACAGCAGAACCAGCATTCAATCGAAATTAAATGGATATACTGAAGGAAATACAGCTGACGGCAGAAAAACGTTAGATTTTGATTATGAAAAAATCAGCTATGTACTGGAGAATGATAAAGCATCAGAGCTTATTTTTCATAACATTTCTCCTATCAACCCGGCGTCACTATCCTTGAGTGATAGCGATGTATTGTATGACAGCAGCAAGAAGCGTTTTCTTGTGAATACAGCTGATCAGGCTTTTGCAGTTGATAATGAAAAGCATACACTGACTTTGATGTTGAAATAAAAAAAGGCTATTGGATGAATGTCCAATAGCCTTTTTGTTTAGATTTCTTCTTTGTTTAGTAAACCTTCCATAAATGGAACGAGCTGATCGCGAAGCTCTTTATCCTGCATCGCAAACTCAAGAGTGGTTGTGATAAAGCCTAGCTTTTCACCAACATCATAACGCTTGCCTTCAAAATCGTAAGCAAACACTCTTTGAATTTCATTCAGTTTTTGAATGGCGTCTGTGAGCTGAATTTCTCCGCCGGCGCCAACCTGCTGCTCCTCTAAGTACATGAAGATCTCAGGCGTGAATACGTAACGGCCTAAGATGGCAAGATTAGAAGGTGCTGTGCCTTTAGGCGGTTTCTCAACGAAGTTTTTCACCTGATAACGGCGGCCTTCACTTGTCAGCGGGTCAATAATGCCATAGCGGTGTGTTTCTTCTTCGGGCACCTGCTGAACTCCGATAATAGAAGAAAGTGTTTTTTCATATTCATCCATTAATTGGCGCAACCCTGGTGTTTCAGCCTGAACAATATCGTCTCCAAGCAGTACCGCGAACGGCTCATCGCCGATAAAGTTACGCGCGCACCAGACAGCATGTCCGAGACCTTTAGGTTCTTTTTGGCGGATATAGTGAATGTCAGCCAGGTTAGAAGCCTTTTTCACTTTTTCAAGCAGCTCAGTTTTTCCTTTTTCTTCTAGGTTTCTTTCAAGCTCAGGAGAGTAATCAAAATGATCCTCAATCGCACGCTTGCTTTTTCCTGTTACGATAATAATATCCTCAATACCGGCTTCAACAGCTTCTTCAATTATGTATTGAATGGTAGGTTTATCAACGATAGGAAGCATTTCTTTCGGCATTGCTTTTGTAGCCGGCAAGAATCTCGTTCCGAGACCTGCGGCAGGGATTATGGCTTTACGTACTTTTTTCAATTTCAAAGCACCTTCCTTAAGAACAGATTTAGGGTCACTCTTTTGAATGCTGAGTATTTAAAATGTTTAAGTTTCTTTTCTCATCAATACCCTATTTTCATTCTGTTAAACACATTTAATCATATAAGAAAAACCAATATTAAACAAGAGTCAATTCAGTGACTTTGGGGTCGAGGAAATACAAAAAATATCATCAATTGATAGATAAAACAGTTTCAACTGATCCGGTATTTCAAGAAATATAACAGCTTCTTCATCTCTAGAGCCTGCTCAGCAAAAGTGATATAATGTAGTTCTGAAAATATGACGTACGAATTTATTTGAAAGGTATTAAATAGACGATGACGATTAAGGTTTCTACTCCTAAATTAGCATATGTTTGTCAAGAGCTGAATGATGCAAAAAAGTTTAATATCACTACTAACGATTGGAATTATCCAATGGAAATTGTCACTTTACATCATGAGCCCAATGGACCTTCTTCTTTTAAAGATACTGCTGTTATTAATATGTACAGCTACTTTAAAGGTTCTGAACCTCAGAAAGATAAAATCAAGCATCCGATTGAACAAGACGGTTTAACATATATTCAAGAACCAAATAAGCCAATTTACCGCTATTACAATAATGGACGTTATATCAAATATCAAAGGTTTACAGCATCAGGAGAACTTGCTGTTATTGACTACTTTAATGAAAGCAGGCAAAGATTTAAAAGGGAAGAATATGATTCGTCTGGATATGTACACAGCTTAATGTACATGGATCTTGAGACTAACAAACCGAAGCAGCACCTTTATTTAAGGGCAGATGGCACTTGCTATATGACAAAATGGTATAAGAATGATGGAACAACTGAAAAAATTGTCATTTTCGACGAAAAAGAGAATATAGTCAGTGTATTGTATTCAGAAAATGAACTTTCCCGTTATTTTCTAAGCAGCGTAATAAAGGAAACGGATTATTTATTTTTAACTTCTGAAGTCAAGTTATATACAACACTAAAGTCTCTTTCAGTTGAATATTCTTCCATGTATCTAGGTTTTATAGAGACGAATGAGATGTTGGAAAACCCTGAAAAGGAAATAGGCCACCTTGATGCTTTCGTGGTTCCTTCCTTGAAGCGATATCATGACATAATGAAAAGTACGGGGCCACGCACAAACATTTATTACGTTTCTGAAGAGCCGTTTACCCGCAAGCGTTTTGTGGACAAACTCATTGATCAGGTGCCATTTAATAATCAATTGAAAGATATGAATGTTGAGCTGTTAACAGTTGAATGGCAGTCGAAATCTGATTTATATTTGTCAGCCAAGGTTAAATTTAAAGGCGACGTTCCGCCCCATTCTGTTGGCCGTCATAAAATGTATTGGAAGTTAAAAAATAAGAAGAGCGGCACTGAGAGCACATTTGACGCAAAAGTAAACAGCGAGGAAGAACTGACATTTACTGCAAGTGGTATACTTCGTGTTCACTCTGTATTAGATCAGTTGTCCACTCTTGAATTGTATCTCTGTTCTGAGTGGGATAATAGCTTCTTTGCATCCGGTGTGCGAATAACCAATCAAAAGGAAATTCCATTATCAAAACAAAGTATTTCGGGCTGGCAAATTCATTTGGCAGAAGAAAATGATGATTTGCATGTTCAGACAGCCGAGGGATTTCGGAGAAAATTAATGAGACGGCTGTTTGTAAAAAAATAGCAGACAAGGTTTTACCAGAAGAAGGAGCTTGAAGATGAGAAGGATCTTTTCACTAATATATGAAATAGACATTGAAAAAGGCGGCATTACAAGCTCTATGATGTCAAGATCTTTTACATTTGCGGAGCGCGGCCATAAAATCGATTTGGTCACACTTGATTATAAGGATAATTATGATCAGATTGAAAAAGTGCTGAAGAGCGCTGGAAGGCTGCATGCTGATGTAAATATCCTCAATATTTATGATGACTATAAAAATCAGCATAAGCATATAAAAATCGGGGATGCACAACAAAGATATTTTGATCAAAATCGTAATCGCTTTGAAGAGCCATATGCCGTGTATCATAATGAGGAAAAATTAGAAACGGAATACTTTAAGAATGGTTTATATATGAAAAAGAAAAAATGGGATGAGTCAAATAACCTTTTATATGTAGATCATTTCAATGAAAATATGCAAATGACAAAGCGGGAATTCTTTCATGGCGGTTATGTAAATAAAACTGTGATTTTCGATACAAGAAGCAGAAAAATCAATCAAATTCACTACACAGCACCCGACGGTTTCTGTTATTTAACAGAATGGTACCATTTTAAAACAGGAGCCAGTCAAGGTGTTATGCTGTTTGGCCGTGATGAAAAGGAAGCTGTGTTTTTTAAAAACAAGCACCAGTTTCATACACATTGGCTTGAAACGTTATGTAAGAAAGAAAAGGACCCTATTATCATCTGTGACGGAGTCGGAAGTGCTTCAAAAGTAAATGAAATGCGTGCAGGATTGGCAAAACGATATTACTGTGTTCACTCAAATCATTTAGATTATCCTTATATGGTAGGCAGCAAAGTTCGAAACAATCATCAATATGCGATGGAGCATATTAAGGATTATGACGGGCTGATCGTATTAACGAATGAACAAAAAGAAGATATCATGAAGGATTTTGAGTCGAACAATAACATTTTTGTTATTCCTCATGCACCAAGAAGGCTTGAAAAATTACAAACTTATGAAAAAAAGAAAAACGAGTTTGTCATGGTGGCCAGATATCATGAGGAAAAAGGGATCGATAAGGTCATAAAAGCAATGGGAATCGTAAAAAAATACCGGCCGGATATTGTCCTTAATATATATGGCAGCGGTCCCGGCCACGAGGAATACCAGCAATTGATCGATGATCTCAAGTTAGATAATGTACATTTAAAAGGGTATGTCGCAAATCCAGCTCCATTTTATCAACAGGCGCTTGCCACATTATTAACATCAAAATTTGAGGGGTTTAGTCTTGCCATTTGTGAATCGTTTTCGTGCGCAACCCCTGTTATCAGTTTTGATGTGAAATACAGCCCAAGAGAGCTCATAAAAGAACACGAAACGGGAATGCTTGTAGAACCTGATGATATTGAAATGCTGGCTGAAAGTATCATTTATTTGTACGACAACCCTGAGAAAGCCATTCAATATGGAAAAAACGCAAAGAACTTAATGGATACTGAATATAGTGAAGCCCGATTATTTGAAAGATGGGAAGAAGTATTTGAAATGACGAAATAGTGCTTTTTTATACTGTTTTTGTTCATTATATGAGCTTTTGTGAATGAAATAGAAGCGGATAAGGATAGAGGTGTCATGGTGAAAATTACTGCAGCAGTACCCACATACAACTCAGAACATTTTATCTCCCGCTGCCTGGATAGTCTGGTACAACAAACCATGCCGAATAATGAGTACGAAATTATTTGTGTAGATGATTGTTCTCAGGATGGCACGGTTTCAATATTAAAAAAGTACAGTGAACAGTATTCTAATATAACGGTTATAGAACGAGAAAAAAACTCGGGAGGGCCGGGAGAGCCGCGAAATCAAGCGATACGTGCCGCGAACGGTGAATACATTTTTTTTATTGATTCCGATGATTATGTAGGAATCGAAGCGTTTGAGAGAATGTATCAATTTGCAAAACAGCACGATTCAGATATTGTGCTTGGAAAAATGGTTGGTGTAAACGGCAGATCGGTCCCGCAAGCTATTTTTAAGGAAACAAAACCTGAGGCGGATCTTGTAAAATCTCCGCTTGTTTACTCAATCGGACCGACAAAACTTTTTAAAGTCTCTCTGCTTAGAATGCATGACATATATTTCCCCTCTAATATACAGGCTACGGAGGATCAGGTATTTGTCATGCAAGCCTATTTAGAAGCGGACAAAATTTCTGTCTTGGCCGATTATGATTATTACTATGCTGTACAGCATGACGGTGAGCATATGACGTTTGCATACGTTGCGCCTCAAAGCTACTATGGCGCAATGAAGGTAATCATAGATATGATTCGTAATAGCCGTCTTTCTCATAACCGCAAAATGAAGTTTTTGGCGAAGTTTTTAAATCGTCATTTTGATTTTTCTAGAACAACGGACTTTACCGTAACAATTGAGGATGAACAAGAGCAGCAAACATGGATGACAGAGCTTCATCATTTTGTTGAACAAAATATACCACGGGAAATTGATAAGCTTGTTCATTCTCATACGCGGTTAAAATTATACTTTGTACGCAATAATGACCTAAAAGGCTTAAAACAGTTTGAAGCTGATAAAGAAAATATGATCCACTATACGTTAGTTAAAAATGGTCATATCATAGCAAATTACCCCAGCCTTATCCCGTATCATTTAACAGAGAACGAACGGATCATTGATGACAGAAACAAAATCAGTCATTACGTGAGCGAATTTCAAATGAAGGACAACACTTTCACATTAAGAGGGTCGGTTACCCACACGGCTTTACAACCAGAGCAACAAGCAATGCAATCTTTATTCGGCATTTGGGTGCACCGTGATAGAAAAACTGAAAAAATTATTTCTCCGGTGTATGCCAAGGACGGGGAATTTGAATTTCTCACGAAGTTTACTGATTTGGCCGTTAATGAAGAAGATATTGGAGTTTGGGACTTCTTTATTGAATCAGAGATTGACGGTTATAAAAAACGCGCCCGAATTGGCAGCAGCAGAGAAAAATATCCCTATTCAAAGCATGCTAAATATATTGGGAATAACGGGGAATATGCTTTCAGCGCACGGCCGTACTTTACTAAAACCTATGATAATTTATCGGTGGATATCCGAAAGCAGGAAGTTCTGAAAGTCGAATTCAGAAATAATGATTCGGACCAGCATTTAACGTTCATCTTTCCTGGAAGCCAATTGTTTTTTCCGAAGCAATCCTTATTATTGGTTGAGTGTAATAACCAAGAGTTTTTAATACCAATAAAAAATCAAATCAGTTCAGCTGATGGGACAGTGATACAGGTTGATCGGAATCTCGTTGAGCAAAAGTTTGCCCCGGCTTATTTACAAAACACCAATATTGTTTTATCCATTAATTCATATAAAACAACATTGGTTCCGAAAAAGGATGTCAGTGTATACTTTTGCAGTAAAAATATTGAAAAAAAGCTATGGTGCTTTAAAATAAAGAAGAAAGTAGACCTATTTATACAATCGGATCAATCAAAATTCTATCTAACAGCCCGTTAAACAAAGAAACCAGGTGACAATATGAAAAAACTAAAAGTTATGACCGTTTTCGGGACCAGGCCTGAAGCGATCAAGATGGCACCTCTAGTGCTTGAATTGAAAAAATATCCTGAAATAGATTCCTACGTAACGGTCACTGCACAGCACAGACAAATGCTCGATCAGGTGTTAGATGCGTTTCACATCAAGCCTGACTTCGATTTGAACATTATGAAGGAGCGGCAGACACTGGCAGAGATTACGTCTAACGCACTTGTGAAATTGGATGAGCTGTTTAAAGATATCAAACCCGATATTGTGCTTGTCCATGGTGATACGACGACGACGTTTGCCGGTAGCCTAGCCGCTTTTTATCATCAAATTGCTGTTGGCCATGTGGAGGCAGGGCTCCGTACAGGGAATAAGTATTCCCCGTTTCCGGAAGAGCTCAATCGCCAGATGACAGGAGCGATTGCTGATTTGCATTTTGCCCCGACAGGCCAGGCGAAAGACAATTTATTAAAAGAAAATAAAAAGGCCGACTCTATTTTTGTAACGGGAAATACAGCGATTGACGCACTTCGCACAACGGTTAGAGACGGATATTCACATCCTGTACTCGACCAGGTGGGTAAGGATAAAATGATTCTCTTGACCGCGCACCGCCGGGAAAATTTGGGTGAACCAATGGAAAACATGTTCAAGGCCATTCGCAGAATTGTTGAGGAGTTTAATGATGTACAAGTCGTTTACCCTGTGCACCTGAATCCTGTTGTTCGAGAAGCGGCGCAGAAGCATTTTGGTGATTCTGACAGAGTGCATCTGATTGAACCGTTAGAGGTGATTGATTTCCATAACTTTGCGGCAAAATCGCATTTTATACTGACGGATTCGGGCGGTGTGCAGGAGGAAGCTCCATCTCTCGGGAAACCGGTGCTTGTTCTGCGTGATACGACGGAACGGCCTGAAGGAGTGGAAGCGGGAACGTTGAAACTTGCGGGGACGGATGAGGAAAACATTTATCAGCTGGCGAAACAGCTGTTAACTGATCATGATGAGTACAAGAAAATGTCCCAGGCTTCTAATCCGTATGGAGATGGAGAGGCTTCCCGCCGAATTGTGGAAGAATTGCTGTTTTATTACGGGTATCGGAAAGAACATCCGGATTCATTTATAGGCAAATAAAAAAGAAGCTTTGCACATTGTGCGAAGCTTCTTTTTTGTATTACTTTTCGAGGCTTTCCTTCAGCTCTTTTGTGATATCTGAAAGTGCGCTTTCATCAGCTTGGTAATAGTAAATCCCATTGATTTTCGTGCCTGTACCTTTTAGTTCGTGCTGTTTAATATGTTTGCGCGCACCTTTGTAGTCAGACTGGATATCCCACATGTTATCGAAGGTCAAATTCGTTTTCACATTATTCTCAACAACTTTAAACATATCCCCGAATTTCGTGATGGAAGAGATATTAGCGCCTTTATTAATAATGCCTTGGATGACTTGGCGCTGGCGGTCCTGGCGTCCGAAGTCGCCTCTCGGATCCTCTTTTCTCATCCGGGTATAAGCGAGCGCTTCTTTTCCGTTCAGCGTGATTTCTCCTTTGCCGAACGAATAACCGTCATAGCTGAAGGCGAATGTGCTGTTAACGGTAATGCCGCCAAGTGTATCAACAACGTCTCTAAAGCTTTCCATGTTCACTTTTACAAAATAATCAACTGGAACATCAAGGAAGTTCTCAACCGTGTCAACCGTCATCTGCGTGCCGCCGAAAGCGTATGAATGGTTGATTTTATCCATTGTGCCTTTTCCGATAATTTTTGTATACGTGTCACGCGGAATGCTGACCATGTCGGTTGTATTCGTTTTTGGGTTAACGGTCATATAAATGAGCGTATCGGCACGGCCTTTATCGCCGTCGCGTTCATCCACACCCATGATTAAGACGGAAAAAGGATCCTTTTTATTGATACTGACCTCTTTATCCCTCTTTTTCGATTTATCAATGCTTTCATGAATACTTGCCACGGTTGATGCTGCTTTATGCCATAAGTAGTATGCATAGCCGCCAGTTCCGAGTACAAATACGGCCACAATGGCTAAAATGACAAGTAATGCCTTTCTTTTTTTCTTTCTTTTTTCAGCTCTCATTATAAAGTCCTCACTTTTTTGTAATCTAGTACGATTATAAGTTTCTTAATATTTGAAAACAACTAAAATTTGTCTGATTCTTTACAATAGACGGCTGCTTGTAACAAATGTTTCGGTATTTTAAGAAAATCCGCAAAAACTTTTCGTTGTTTTGAAAGAAATCTTAAAATAAGCTTAAAATTGTCGATAAAAAGTGGAGAGGTGATATAGGAATGAAAAAAATTGCTATTTTAATGTTCTCAATGCTGCTTCTTTTGTCTGCGTGCGGCACAGCTCAGAACTCATCAGGAGCAGAAACAAATTCAGACAGCCAGGATACGTCTGCAGAAGAGACTGTAACGAAGGAAGGCACTTTTGCCGGTTTGGCGGACAGCCATACGATTGCAGTTACTATTGATGATAAAGAGACTTCGATTCAGGTTGGTTCAGACCTTCAGGACAAAATGAACAGCATTTCGGAAGGGCAAAAAGTTGTTGTCAAATATACAAAAGATTCAAATGGCGCCTTAATGCTTAAGGATCTTGAGACAAAGTAATAAAAAACTCTTAGGGGGTTCCATGTTTTGAAAAAAATGAAGCTCTTGCTTCTATCATCAGTCACTGCGGCGGTTATAGCATGTCCGGCGTTTATGCAGTCTGCGAAAGCCGCTGATAAAACCATTTCGGTTAAGCTGAGTAATTATGTAGGCAGCAAATCAAGTTTGGATGTCGATATCACAGGCGGCTATGAAATTCCCGGCTCACGAATAGCGGATACGGAGCGATATGGAGGAGCCACCCGTTTCGATGTTGCCAATAATGTAGCTTCTGCCGGGTGGACAAACCCAACGACTGTGGTCATTGTGAATCGGGACGCTTTTGCAGATGCGCTCTCAGCAACACCGCTTGCTAAAAAGTACGATGCACCGATTTTATTAACAGACGCAGATTCGCTAACACCAAAAACAGAAAGCGAAATTGCAAAATTAAATCCTGACAATATTCTCATCATTGGTGGGACAATCAGTGTTTCTAAAAATGTAGAAAACACATTAAAAAAATATGGTTCTATCGATCGAATTGGCGGAGCAACCCGTTACGAGGTTTCTAAAAACATAGCCGATCGGATGGGGAATTACAGCCAGGCAGTAGTGGCCACAGGCATGGTCTTTACGGATGCCTTGTCCATCGCGCCATATGCTGCAATGAACGGTTATCCGATTTTACTTGCGGGAGACAATAACATCCGCAGTGATTACAAAATTCCAAGCAAGGTTACGATTGTCGGCGGTCCGTTGAGTGTCAGCACTGTCGTGGAAGCTACATTAAAAAAGCAGGCAACTGTGAAACGGATTGGCGGGGTGTCCCGATATGAGGTATCTGCCAATATCGTAAAAGAATTAAATATGAAAGCAACAAAGGTATTTATGTCAAATGGTCAAACATTTGCGGATGCATTGACGGGGTCTGTGCTTGCAGCAAAGCAGGGAAGCCCTTTACTGCTGGTTGAATCAGACAGCCTGCCGTCGCCAGTCGCTGATGTAGTGGCGTCAAAAGGAACTCAGTCATTTGCTCTGCTTGGAGGAAGCATCTCTGTCAGTGATGCGCTAAAGAACAAACTGGCAGATACTTTTGCAGGAACTGGGTATACAGTCAAGTTAACCGGCGGAAATCTGGTGCTTTATAAAAACAGTACTGCAATCAAGACGCTTGGAACTTCTTTCACAGCTCAGCCTAAAAAATATGCAACTACAAATTCTATCAGTCTGAATGGAACGCCATATCTCGGAAACATGAAATTTACAATAGAGTCAGGCAAATATATTCGTCCGATCAATGTGAATATCCCCTTTGAAGATTATTTAAAGGGTGTTGTTCCTCATGAAATGCCGGCCAGCTGGCAGAAAGAAGCGCTTAAAGCCCAAGCTGTCGCAGCGAGAACTTATTCCATTAGTTCGGCTGGAAAAGAAGTACAAGACACCACTGCTTTTCAGGTATATGGAGGATATGACTGGAATTCGAAAACTTCAGAAGTCGTTGAAGCTACAAAAGGAAAAGTTTTGAAATACAATGGGAATTTGATTTCAGCTACGTATTCTTCAAGCAACGGCGGCTATACAGAAGCGAGCGGCGAGGTGTGGAGCAGCCAGCTTCCTTATTTAATCGCTAAAAAAGATACATACGACCCGCAAATCAGCTGGTCTCTGTCTTTAAATAAAACCCAGATTGATAAAAGTGCTCTGAATCTGAAAAGCCCTGGATCTTGGTGGAGCTCTAAAAATGAAACAAACTCAGCATATTTGAGCGGTTTGAAAAGCTGGTTTATTAAAAATAAATACAGCAATGCCGAGTCTATCAAAATCACGAAAATATCCAGTGTGAAATTCAGCACGGAGAAAACTGCCGGTCAGCGGCCGGAAACAGCGAGCGTCACATTCTCATATTTCGTGAAAGAAAAATCAAATGGCTATATCCTGTCAAATGGAAGCCTCAGTGAAAAAACTGCAACAATTACTGTACCTGCAACGGAGCTGAGAACGATGCTTGGCGCTTCAAATATGAAGAGTACATACGCTTCTGTCTCAAGCAATACAAACGCCTTTCTCATTAGCGGTAAAGGATACGGACACGGCATAGGCATGAGTCAGTACGGAGCCAATGCCAGAGCAGCGGCCGGACAATCTTTTACAGCGATTTTAAGTTTTTACTATCCGGGAACAACTCTATCAAGCTATTAAAAGATTGATAGAAGTCCAAGGAGGCGAGATGCCTCCTTCGTTCGTTATTTGATTTATGAATCATTATCAATCTTTGGAGGGACTATCTTTGCGGATCTTTCTTAAAAGCATACCCATGCTGATACTAGGAGTCGTGTTATTTGTACCAAATGCGTTTGCGGCCAACTCTGTTACAAGGCTGGATGGAGCAAGCAGATATGAGGTTGCAGTAAATGTATCAAAACAAGGCTGGAGCAGTGCGGACACGGTTGTTGTAGCAAACGGAACAGCATATGCCGATGTATTAACTGCTGCTCCTTTAGCTTATAAATACAATGCCCCGATTCTATTGACAGAATCATCTAAACTGACTGTGCCGACGAGAGACAGAATCAGCCAGCTTAAACCGAGCAAGGTCATCGTCATCGGCGGAACGATCAGTGTTTCTAACAACGTTGTAAGTGACATTAAAAAATTGGGTATTTCCAATGTGGAACGGATCGGCGGAAGAAGCCGCTATGAAGTTGCCCAAAATATTTCTAAAAAATTGTCTTCAAATTCAAAAGCAGTAATCGCAAATGGAACGGCATATGCTGACAGTCTGGCAATCGGTTCGTATGCTGCCCGTAATGGTATTCCAATACTTCTGACGACTGCAAGCTCTATTCCCGAACCAACGAAAAATGCGATGAACAGCAAAGGAACAACATCGACTATTGTGGTCGGGGGAGAAATCAGTGTCTCAAAAAGCGTTTACAGCCAGCTGCCATCACCAACAAGAATCGGCGGGAACAGCCGTTTTGAAGTGGCAGCCAACATAGCGAAAAAGTATTATTCTTCATCAAAAGCAGCATTTGTCAGTAACGGCTATCAATATGCCGATGCTTTAGCCGGTTCTGTTCTGGCGGCGAAGCAAAATCGCCCAATGCTATTTACTGACGCCGGTTCACTGCCGACTGCGACTAGAACAGTCATCGGATCAAACAGCAAGAATACTTTCACAGTTCTTGGGGGAACCATTTCAGTTACCACAAATGTTGTGAACCAGCTGAAAAATGTGATTGTTGGCAAAAAGGTATTTGTGGATGCAGGACATGGTGGTTATGACAGCGGAGCGATCGGTAATGGTTTAAAGGAGAAAGATGTTAACCTTGCCGTTGCTAAGCTTGTAAACAGCAAACTTTCCAATGGCGGAGCAATTCCGATTATGGCCAGATCTACAGATGTTTTCTTAGAGCTTTCTGAGCGGGTTGCAAAAGCAAAAAGCAATAATGCAAACCTGTTTGTGAGCATTCACGCCAATTCAGCGAGCCCGGCAGCAACAGGTACTGAAACCTACTATTATACAAAGTATGAGTCAGAAAACAGCAAACGGCTTGCAACAGAAATACAAAGCAGACTTTATAAAGCGCTCAATACGCAAAACCGCGGTGTGAAAATCGGGAATTTCCATGTCATCAGAGAATCAACGATGCCAAGCAGTTTAGCCGAGCTGGCATTCATATCAAATGTAAACGACGCAAGTAAGTTAAAGAGCGCTTTGTACCAAGAAAAAGCAGCTCAAGCAATATATGAAGGAATTATTGGCTATTATTAATAAGAAATAAGGCGGCTTGCCGGCAGAACCTATCAGGAATTGCCGGCAAGCTTTTTTATACGATAAAATGAGAAAAATTTTAAAGTATACATGCTATGTAAAAGTTTAACAAAATTTAAGGTTCGGCCTATTCTTATTGACAGATGTTTTTGATATAATTATCTGGGCAAAAATATAACCGAACCATTAGGGTAGTGAGGTAATCGATGAAAATAAGCATTGTTATCCCTGTATATAATTCAGAAGATCTTATTTCCGAATGTCTTGACAGCTTAGTTAATCAAACGATGCCAAAAGAGGATTATGAGATTATATGTGTTGATGATAAATCTACGGATTCATCTTTAGACATTTTGAATCAATATAAAAAGAAATATGAAAATATAGTTGTTATTGAAAGAACGGTAAATTCAGGCGGTCCAGGTGCCCCCCGGAATGATGCAATAAAAATTGCCAAGGGTGAATACATTCTATTTGTGGATTCTGATGACTATCTAGGCAATGAAGCATTGTTAAGATGGTACAATTTCTCAAAAGAGAATCAATCAGATATTACATTAGGAAAGTTAAAAGGGATAAACGGCCGAGGTGTTCCCAAATCAATGTTTAAGGAAACGAACCCGGATGTTGATTTGGTTGATTCCAAAATTGTTTTTACATTGGGACCCCAAAAACTGTTTAAAGCATCACTTTTAAAAGAAAATAAAATTACCTTCCCTACTCACATAAAAGCAGCGGAAGATCAAGTCTTCACAATGAACGCTTATTTAAAAGCAAAGAAGATTTCTGTTTCAGCTGACTATGATTATTACTATCTGGTCAAAAGAGACGGTGAACATATGAGTGTTGCTTATGTTCCCCCAGAGAACTTTTATGGAGCAATGGAAGATATTATCTCTGCTATCAAGGCTAGTGATCTGGAAGAAGCAAGAAAAATTAAACTGATGGCAGTATTTTTAAACAGGCATTTCGATTTTTCACGGACAAAAAATGTCACAATAAAAATGAAGACCGATGAAGAAAGAGCTGAATGGTTTAAATATTTGTCCTCATTTATTCATACAGTACCTGAAGAGGCTGACCAATTTGTGCTTCCGCATATCAAGTTGCGGCTGCTATTTATTCGGAATAATGATTTGCAGGGATTAACCCAGTATGAGCGTGAAGAACAAGACATTAAAAAGTTCTGTGTTGTAAATAACGGGGATTTAATTGCACGTTATCCGAGCTTAGAACGCTATCCAATTTCTGAAGAGTTATTAAAAGTAAATTATAAAAATAAGCTTGAACATCACCTGCAGAATATTGAATTCAAAGATTACAGCCTCAGCATAGAGGGAACTATTAAACACAAATTGTTGGATGATGAAACGAATCAAAATCAATCTCTGACAGGAGTATTTGTTCATCGCGATACAAAGGCGGAAAAATACATTGCGCCGGCTAAGTATGAAAATTCAACATTTACATTTGAGTGCAAGTTTGATGAACTGGCATCTGCAGAAGAAGATTTAGGCGTTTGGGATTTCTTTATTGAATCGTCGATAGACGGCTACAAATTAAGGGCGAGAATCGGAAACAAGCGTGCTGCGTACAAGTATTCAACCAAAACGATGTATTTAGGGCATAATGCGTTGTTTGTCTTCAGTGCAAGACCATATTTCACAATGAACTACGATAATCTTTCGATTGATATAAAGAAACATGCCTATACAGAAGCAGAACTTTCATATGAAACAGAATCAAAAGACTTATCATTTATTTTTAAAGATAAGCAAATTTGTTTGCCATATCATTCGAAAATCATTGTGAATACCGGACAGTCTGAAATATCATTACCAGTAAAGCGTATTGATTTAGAGCCTAATTGCACAAAATTGACGGTAAACGTGCAGAGTTTGCTTGAACAGCTAGCTCATGTAAAGAAAGAGCGTTTAATTGAATTTGCGATAAACACTTCTCAAAATAAAATCAGTGCAAAAGTGGATAACCAAGCAATTATCCTAGACACAAAAAGTGTGGAACGAAAATCCATGTTATTCTTCAATAAAATGGTTGAAGTTCAGTACAAGCTGTTAACCTCTAAATCAAAATTTTATTTTCAATATTAAATGCTTCACAACGAAAAGAGAGACAAATCAGTAAAATGATTTGTCTCTTTTTTTATACAATATGCTTAATTTTTAAAAAAAGTGTCTAAAACAATAAAAAGTTTACGGATAAATGTCAGAAAAAATAACAAATTCACACTTCTTAACATACCATTTACATCCAATTAACATCCGTCTGCTAAACTGACTGGCATAGGTCATCATAACATCCCAAACAAATCGTGAGGTGTGTGTCAGTGAGTGCAGAGAAAAGCATGAATGTGAGTCGTGAATTCTCAGTTCAGCAAATACATTCTTTTACATTATCTGAAAAGACGGCTCGTTATTTGGCAATAAAGCGCGTAATGGATATTTGGTTTGCGCTCATTGGGTTGGCGATTGCGCTGCCAATGATTGCGGTATTTTCAATATTGATTTGTTTGGAGACGCCGGGGCCTGCCATTTATACGCAGGAACGCGTAGGGAAAGGCGGGAAACCATTTAAGCTTTATAAGCTTCGTTCCATGAAAATAGATGCCGAGAAGTCTGGTGCGGTTTGGGCACAGAAGCAAGATCCGCGGGTGACAAGGATCGGTGCTTTTATCAGAAGAACGAGAATTGACGAGCTTCCTCAGCTGTTTAATGTGCTGAAAGGCGATATGAGTATGATTGGCCCTCGTCCGGAACGTCCCGTTTTTACGGAAAAATTCCAGAATGAGATTCCGGGCTTTACGCAGCGTCTGGCTGTTAAACCGGGATTGAGCGGCTGGGCTCAGGTGAACGGCGGTTACGATATGACGCCGAAGGAAAAGCTGATATTTGATTTATATTACATTCGCAACCTGACTTTCACTTTAGAATTAAAAATTATGTTAAAAACTTGTAAAGTAGTCTGGACAGGTGATGGTGCAAGATAAAATGGAATGCCGGTATTCACCATCAATCTGAGCTTAAAAAGAAGTAGGGAATATGATGCCAAGTATTACAAAACAAATTATGAGCGGCGCAAAGTGGACAAGTATTTCAACTATGTGTATTACAATCATACAAATTGTTCAGTTTGCCCTGCTTGGAAATATGATGACCTTAACAGAATTCGGGCTCGTCGGCATGATCACAACGGTTACAGTTTTCGCCCAGATTGTGCTTGATATGGGTTTTGGCGCAGCGTTAATTCAGAGAGACGACGCGACGGAGCGTCAGCTGTCCACATTGTATTGGCTTAACATTATGACGGGCGTTTTGCTGTTTGTTCTTTTATATGTGAGCAGTCCTGTCATTGCGGGATTTTATCAAAGAGAAGAGCTGGTGTTTCTGGTTCGGATTCTGGCGATTATGTTTTTGATCGCGCCGATTGGACAGCAGTACCAGTATATGCTGCAAAAGCAGCTGCATTTTAATACGTTAAGCAAAATAGAGATTTTTTCAAATGTATTGTCATTCGGATATTTAGCGATAGCGGTTTTTATGATGGATGCGATTTTGGCGTACGTGATTTCTCAGGTCCTGCTCCAGTCCAGTAAAGGGATTTTATATTGGGCCGTATACCGGAAAAAGTGGCATCCTGCTTTTGTTTTTGATTTGAGAGGCATGAAGGAGTTCTTTTCTTTTGGAGCCTTTCAGCTTTCTTCTCGTCTTGTGAACAGGCTGGGAGCAAATATCGATATGATTTTGATCGGCCGGTTTATTGGTGCAGAAGCATTGGGGATTTATAACCTCGCTTATCAGATTGTCACCATTCCGGTTTTGAAGATCAATCCGATTGTCACACGGGTGGCATTCCCTGTTTTCGCAAAAAACAAATATGAAAACAGCGTGATCAGAGAAGGCTTTCTGAATATGACAAAAATGCTGGCGCTTGTTTCGTTTCCGCTGCTAATCGGGCTCGTGTCTGTGTCAGATGCCTTTATCACAGCGGTTTTCGGAGAAAAGTGGCTTGCTGCTGTTCCGATCCTAAATGTTCTGGCCATTGTTGGGATACTAAGAGTGCTCATGAATCCAAATGGATCCGTGCTGCTTGCTAAAGGAAGAGCTGACTTAGCGTTTTATTGGGATTCCGGCGTGCTGCTGCTGTATGGATTATCACTGTTTGCAGCTGTACAGACGGGAAGCCTGCTGACAGTCGCATGGGTGTATGCCACTATCAGCGTTGTCAATTTCCTGATTGGGCGCTGGCTCCTGGCATATGTTATCAAGCTTAACCTTTCAGCTTATTTCCAGTCGATTATAAAGCCGTTTCTGATTACTGCGGCGATGGGCGTCATCGCGTTTGGTGTAAGCCTGAGTACGGAACACTTCAGTATGCAGGCAGAAATGCGGCTGGCCATTTCAGTTGCGGCCGGGGTGCTGTGCTATCTCTTTCTTTTGGTAAAAGCGTACCCTCAAGCGAAAAGCAAACTACTAAGAAAAGGACGTTTGTCATGAAGATTCTGTGGATCACAAGCGTATATCCGAGCAGTCTGAAACCTGGTGAAGGCGTGTTTCATGAGACACAGGTGCAAGAGCTGCAGAAACTCGGGCTTGATATCACTGTGATATGCCCAAGGCCTTTTCATTCAGCACCTGTCCGTATGCTGAAAAAGACATATCGAAAAAAGGATGCCAGACCGGAGTATGAGATTAGGAAGGGGATACCGATTTACCGGCCTTTCTATCGGGCAGTTCCCGGCCAGCTGAAGTGGGCGCAGCCTCACCGGAGAATCGCATCAGCCATTTTAAAAACCATGAAACAGCGCGACTTATATCCGGATCTGATCCATGCGCATTTTGCCATGCCATCGGGCGGGGCTGCGGCAGTCGTGTCAGAGTCAGCGCAAATTCCTTATGTCCTGACCTTGCATGGCAGTGATGTGAATGTCTATCCGCATTACAGCAAAGGAGCGTTTAAAGCCTTCAAGCGTGCCGTAGGTTCAGCGTCAGTTGTTTTAGCAGTCAGCCACAAGCTTCAGGAAGAAGCCAAAAAGCTTTCGGGCTTTGACAGCTCGGTTTTGCCGATCGGCATACAGCTCAGCCGCTTTCAAGAGAATGAGCAGACTAAAGAAGAACTCAGAAAAAAACTCGGGCTGCCACTCGATCAGCGTCTGGCTGTCTATGTCGGCCGGCTGGTCAGGGAGAAAGGCATTTTTGAACTGTCCGAAGCCATCGAATCCCTGCAGGACCCTCCTCAGGCAGTCTTTGTTGGGGATGGTCCCGCAAAATCGATGCTGACGCAGAAGGGGCATATCGTCACAGGCCAAGTTCCAAATCATCAGGTAAGAGACTATTTGCTTGCGGCAGACCTATTCGTGCTTCCTTCTTACAGTGAGGGAATGCCGACTGTTGTAATTGAGGCGCTGGCGCTAAGGATTCCTGTCATCTGTACAGATGTTGGCGGAGTGGCATCTTTATTCGGAAAGCATCAGCATCTGCTGATTAAGCCAAAATCCGCTCAAGCCTTAGCGGAAGCGATCACTCGGTACGAACATGAGCAAATATGGAAGCCGGAAGTGGCAAATGATTTGTATGAAACTGTGCAGGCTCAATTTGACGCAGGAAAAAATGCCAAGGCCTTGCATCATCAGTATCAGACGGTCATGAAAACGTCCGTTTAATCGTTATAAACTGCGACCAATATAAACAGGAAGATGAATTTTACAGGAGAGGGATGAGCGCTGTGAAAAAAATAGCTGTCATTGGAACAGGTTATGTAGGACTTGTGTCAGGCACTTGCTTTGCGGAAATCGGCAATAAAGTTGTTTGCTGTGATATCGACGAATCAAAAATCAGAAGTCTGAAAAATGGAGTAATCCCAATCTATGAACCAGGGCTTGCAGACTTAGTTGAAAAAAATGTGCTGGATCAGCGCCTGTCCTTTACGAACGATATCCCGTCCGCCATTCGGGCCTCAGATATTATTTATATTGCAGTCGGAACGCCTATGTCCAAAACAGGTGAAGCTGATTTAACGTACGTCAAAGCGGCGGCGAAAACAATTGGTGAGCATCTTAACGGCTACAAAGTGATTGTAAATAAAAGCACAGTCCCGGTCGGAACAGGGAAACTGGTGCAATCTATCGTTCAAAAAGCCTCAAAGGGAAGATACTCTTTTGATGTTGTATCTAACCCTGAATTTCTTCGGGAGGGCTCAGCAATTCATGACACGATGAATATGGAGCGTGCCGTGATTGGTTCAACAAGTCATAAAGCCGCTGCCATCATTGAGGATCTGCATCAGCCATTCCATGCTCCTGTCATTAAAACAAACTTAGAAAGTGCAGAAATGATTAAATATGCTGCGAATGCGTTTCTGGCAACAAAGATTTCCTTTATCAACGATATTGCAAACATCTGTGAGCGAGTCGGCGCAGACGTTTCAAAAGTTGCTGATGGCGTTGGGCTTGACAGCCGGATCGGCAGAAAGTTCCTTAAAGCTGGTATTGGGTTTGGCGGTTCATGTTTCCCTAAGGATACAACAGCACTGCTGCAAATCGCAAAATCGGCCGGCTATCCATTCAAGCTCATTGAAGCTGTCATTGAAACAAACGAAAAGCAGCGTGTTCATATTGTAGATAAACTTTTGACTGTTATGGGAAGCATCAAGGGAAGAACCATTTCAGTCCTTGGATTGGCCTTCAAACCGAATACGAACGATGTGAGATCTGCTCCAGCGCTTGATATTATCCCAATGCTGCAGCAGCTGGGCGCCCATGTAAAAGCATACGATCCGATTGCTATTCCTGAAGCTTCAGCGATCCTTGGCGAACAGGTCGAGTATTACACAGATGTGTATGCTGCGATTGAGGACACTGATGCATGCCTGATTTTAACGGATTGGCCGGAAGTGAAAGAAATGGAGCTTGTGAAAGTGAAAACCCTATTAAAACAGCCTATCATCATCGACGGCAGAAATTTATTTTCGCTTGAAGAGATGCAGGCAGCCGGATACATTTATCACTCTATCGGCCGTCCCGCTGTTCGGGGAACAGAACCCTCTGACAAGTATTTTCCGGGCTTGCCGCTTGAAGAATTGGCTAAAGACTTGGGAAGCGTCAATTTATAAAAAGAAAAAGTGTTACTTGGTTGAAGCTGCCGGCTGCTAGGCTCGGCCGCCGGCTCCTGAAACATCAGGAAAGGGGTTAAACATGTGAGTATCAAACGATCAGCGGTCCATACGCTAGCGTTACTGGCCGCTGCTATATTAGGAGTCGTTCTATTAGTGGGAGCCATCCATAAAGATGTAGGTTTCATGCAGATGGCCGCTGTGCTTGCGGTGTTGGCAATTGGTCTGTTTGCGCTGACGCTTGCAACCGCATTTACAACAAAAGAACGGCTCTTTATGGCTGTAATCTATATTTTGATCGCCTGCACTTTTTTAAATAATGCATTTTTCGCCATTCATCTTGGATTTTTCAGTTTGTTCCTTTACAGGCTTCTGCTTATTGCCGCCGGGTGCCTTCACATTATTGGCATGGTTCGGAATCGTACCCATATCGAAAGATGGAATGGGCTGCAAGTGAAAGGGATATTGCTCTTTTTCGCCTTTTGGTTTATATACGGCCTTGTTTCTCTGCTGTGGGCCAAGTCGGTAACAGCCGGCCTCAAATATTTGGCCTTATTGGCAATGGGAATTTTCTTCATTTATCTCATTGTCATGTACGTGCAAAAAATCGAGCGGCTGATGATTGTTTATGCCATTTGGCTGGTGATGACAGTATTTCTGATGATTATTGGTTTTTACAATCATATCACCCACCATCATCTTGCGAGTTCCACATTGTACAGCGGACCGGAGTACAAGCAGCATTATCCGACATCAGTCTTTTTTAATCAAAATGACTTTGCAACCTTTTTATCGATCAGCTTCTTTTTTTACATCACGATGATGAAAAACAGTAAGAATGGATACATCAAGGCGATTGGCCTTGTGCTCTCGCTCTGTGCGTTGTATTTAATTTTTGCTACTGGTTCAAGAGCCAGCCTTCTGGGGATTTTTGCAGGTGTTGCAGTTTACATTTTCATTGTTTTGCCGCCTATTTTAAAGAAAATGGCCATCTGGCTGTCGGCGGCGGGAATTGCTCTTTTCGGAGTTCTTTTCGCCAGCAAAATGTATTCAAAGTTTTGGGAGCTGTTTCTGGCCCCGCAGACGCTGCATTCATTTCATGACAGGCTTCCATCAAATGTGGCCCGGGCCAATCTGCTGAAAAACGCTTGGCATTTCTTCCTGGATTCATACGGGTTCGGAGTCGGGGCAGGAAATGTATCCTATTATCTTGAGCATTATGCTTTATATGATACTGACAATGTGGCAGAGGTGCATAACTGGCTCGTTGAAATCCTTGCTAATTTTGGCTTGTTCATCATGCTGGGATATCTGGCCGTTTATGCCTACCTCATATGGGTGCTTTACAAGTTTTATGAAAGAAAATTAGTAAATCAGTCAAAACTGATCACAGAAGGGCTTATTACCGCTATGGTCAGTTTCCTGGTATCAAGTATCAGCCCAAGCTCTGTTTCAAATTTATTTTTCCATTGGGTGTTTATGGCGCTCGTCATCGCCGCCGTGAATGTGTTAAGGCGGTCCAGACAAATGCCTGAGCCGATGTACAGATAAACAGACTACAAAAAGCAGGGAGACTTATATGAACGATATATTGATAAGAATAGCCCGTCGCATGAAAAAAAATATCATTTGGATCATAGCGGTGCCAATTATATTAGGTGCGGCTGGGTATATCCTGCCGTCACAGATCGCTGATCAAAAGAGCTATACAGCTGAAGATACTTTGGCTGTGGGGAGCTATGATCATCCGGTTTATAACAGCACAGAAGAGATTCCGCTTCTGCTAAAGAGCGACTCTTTTTTGAAGGAGGCGCTTCCTGATGAAAAGGACGAAGATTTAGCAGAAATCAAAGAGAAGCTTACCATCAAAACGGAATCCAAATCGTTACTGACTTTAAGCTATAGCGACGAGGATAAGGATAGAACGGAATCTGTCTTAAACGCCATATCCTCCACCTTCCTCAAAAACGATCAAAAGCTGTATGCAGAAAGAGAAGCCGTCATCCGCAGCAGCATAGACGCGCTTGAAGGCGAGTCGGTGAGCGAGGATTCCAAAGTGGATAAAGAGAGATTTTTATATGAGCTCAAAAACACACAGCTTAACCTGAAAGCGGCAAGTGTTACTGATTCCGAAACCGTAAGTGAGACAGCAGGCGGCGGAATGTCTCCGAAAAAGAAAGCAGTTCTCGGCGTTATGATTGGCCTTACGATTGCCTTTATGTTCGTTGTCATTCCTGAATTTTTCAGAGAATCCTTTTAAAATCATACGATGGAGATGTGATCATGACCAATTGGAAACCTCTCGTATCTGTCATTACACCTTCCTATAATGCGCGTGACTATATTGAAGACACGGTTCATTCGGTTTTAGATCAGAGCCACCCTCATTGGGAAATGATTATCGTGGATGATTGCTCAACGGATGGGACCCGCGACATTTTACAGCAGTATGAAAAGATAGATGAAAGAATTCATGTGATTTGTCTGGAGGAAAACAGCGGAGCTGCGGTTGCTCGCAACAAAGCATTGGAACGCGCTCAAGGGCGCTACGTAGCATTTTTGGACAGTGATGACAAATGGAAAAAAGACAAACTGGAAAAGCAGCTTGCGTTTATGATGGAGCGCTCCTGTGCGTTTTCTTTCACGGGCTACAGCTTAATGGCGCAGGACGGGTCCCCGCTCAATAAATTCATTCATGCGCCTGAAAGCCTGACGTACGATGACGCTCTGAAAAATACAATTATCGGCTGCTTGACGGTGATGATTGACAGGGAGCAAACGGGACAGATCCAAATGCCGAATATCAGAACGAGACAGGACTTAGCCACTTGGCTGTCTCTTTTAAAAAAAGGATTTACTGCCTATGGAATGAATGAATGCCTGGCTGAATATCGGCTTGTCAACAACTCAATATCCAGCAACAAATGGAAGGCTGCAAAAAAAACGTGGTTTGTCTATCGGGAGATCGAACGGCTTCATTTTATGAAAGCAACATGGTGTTTTGTTCAATATGCAAAAAACGCGGTGAAAAAAAGATTATAGCCGCAAACAGAGAGAAAAGGTGATGAAGGTGGAAACAAAAGAAGCAATCATTCATGTCATCGTTGCCACTGCTGAATGGGGAAAAGACCAATTGAGATACAGAAGGCACCGGCTGGCAGAATTTTTAGCTGCTCAGGAGGAAACGAAGGAAGTCATTTGGGTATGTCCGGCTCCGCGTGCCCAGGGGAAAGAATTTCAGGAAGTCCATTCTGGCATCAGGCAATTCGCTGTCAAAGACCTTCTGGAGAAAAAAATGTTTCGTTTCGGACGATATACAGATGTTTTTTACAGACATAAGCTCTCCCCTTTACTCGATGAGCTTGCATCTGTTTCTTCAAACGGTGAACACTGCTGTTTATGGTACACGTTTCCCGGATTCCCGCTGCTGTCTTCGCTGTATTCTTGGGATCAGGTCATTTATGACTGCAGTGACCTATGGGCTGCGCCGATCAGCGGGCGTTCAAATCTGCTGTCTGAATTCCGGCGAAAAGTCATTAAATCGGCAGAGCTGAGAATTATACAACGAGCAGATTCAATTACCTGTTCATCGGATTATCTTCATAAGGAAGTAGGCAAAAAACTGACTGCGGGACGAGAAAAGGTTCATACTGTGGAAAACGGTGTGGAGTTTGAACTGTTTTCTGCAAATAAACAAGCTCCCGATCGAAGTATACTGCAGGGGAGAGAAGGAACGGTGTTAGGTTTTATCGGTGGAATTAAACCGAAGCTCGATTTTAAAATGATTGAAGAAGCCGCCCTGCAAAAGCCAGATTGGACATTTTTATGGGTTGGCCCGGATGCCACCAATGGTGACGTTTCTTTTCAAGAGCTGCTGAGACTTCCCAATGTTATATGGACCGGTCCGGCAGATCCAAAAGAAGTGCCTTATTTTATGGAGCTTATCGACATTGGCATCATGCCATATAAACAATCACCGTATAATCAAGCTGTGTTTCCGCTGAAACTATTTGAATTTTTAGCGGCAGGAAAACCTGTTGTAGGCACTAATCTTCCGTCAACCTCAAAAATGCAAAAGCCGTATGTATACGAATATGTAGAGGGCGATCATCCGATTGATTTTATAGCCGCTTGTGAAAAAGTTCTCGGACAAAACGAAGACGAGACCTATAAAGAAATGCGCCGAAACATCGCCCGGACACAAGATTGGAATTGCTTATTTAGACAAATTATGAAATATACAGGGATTCAAAAACATGCGTAGTCCTATAAATTGGGATGCGCGTTTTTTGATTATACATGTTTCTTTTTGATGAAGCTTGTTATAATAACTAAGGAGAAGGTATAATGGAAGGAACGGTTCTCTATATAAATAAAGACTTCATTTAATTCCAAAGGAGACTTCTTTATGCTTGACGAACGCATGATTCGCATTGTTGTTGCGTTTATTGTCTCGCTGCTGACAGTTTTAATCATAACCCCAATCGTAAAAAGGATTGCGATTAAAATAGGTGCAGTTGACCAGCCCAGCAATCGAAAAGTACATGACAAAATCATGCCCCGGATGGGCGGGCTGGCCATATTTATCGGGGTGGTTGCAGGCGTGCTTGCATCCGGTATATACACTGAAACAAGGATGACGGCTATTACAGTCGGAGCATTCATCATTATTGTGTTAGGTATTCTTGACGATAAATATCAATTAAGTGCAAAAGTTAAGTTTTTGATTCAATTAGGTGTAGCCATTATGATTGTAAGCACTGGCTTAAAAATGGACTTTTTCTCAGTACCTTTTTTAACAGAACGATTTGAATTAGGATGGCTGGCTTATCCGCTGACAGTATTATGGATTGTCGGCATCACGAACGCAATTAACCTGATTGACGGATTGGATGGCCTTGCTGCCGGTCTTTCTGTTATCGGTCTGTCAACGATCGCTGTCATGGCCCTATCCGGCGGAAAAGTGCTCATTCTGTCACTCTCATTAGTCGTTATTGCCAGCACGCTTGGGTTTTTGTTTTACAATTTCCATCCGGCAAAAATCTTTATGGGAGATACGGGCTCACTTTTTTTAGGGTATAGTATTTCGATTCTTTCATTATTAGGCTTGTATAAAAGTGTCACATTGTTCAGTATCGTTATCCCGATTATTATATTAGGCGTACCGATTTTTGATACAACATTTGCTATCATCAGGAGAATCTTAAACAAACAGCCGATTTCAGCGCCTGATAAGTCACATATCCACCATAGACTGATGGCCTTTGGCCTTTCACATCGGATGTCGGTCTTAGTTATTTATCTGATTGGATTTATTTTCAGTATCAGTGCGATTGTGCTTAAAAGTGCCACAATTTGGCTCTCTTTGTTTATTATCTTCATTTTAATCATTTTTATGCAAATCATAGCAGAAGTGACAGGACTCGTGAATGAAAAATTCAAGCCGTTTACGAAATTTTATAAACGGCTGGTGAAAAGGAATTAAAAACTCCGGCTTATGTGCCGGAGTTTTTTTCTGCGCAAAGATGCCCGATCCTCTAAAGGACCGGGCATCTTTTAATAGGATGAACCAGTTGTTGAATTCGTTGTACCGTTTGAGCTTGTGCTGCTGTCATTCGAATAGCTGCTTCCGCTCGTCGTACCGTCAGTTGTTGTGCCAGTGCTGCCAGAACTGCTTGAACTGTCAGTCCCGTCTGTTGAACTTCCGGTACCCGAAGTGCCAGTGCTGCTTGTATCTGGAGTATAATCTAAATGCTCTTGAAGCGTTTTTCTGACTTTCTCGAGATTTGTAGCATCAGGTTCAAAGTAATACGTGTTGTTAGGCCCTAAATACAAATCAGACCCTGTAATGCTCAACGTGTCGATTTTTTTGCTGGTAAAGCCGCTGTAAATCTGCTGAAGCGCTAAACCTTCAGTAATACGAATATTGGTTTCAACGTTTTCGCTGGCTTTTTCTGCGATTTTATCAATTTTAGCAATGTTGCTTGCACTTGACATTTGGTCAATCAGCGCGTTTAAGATTTGTTTCTGTCTGTCATTACGGCCAAAGTCTCCGCGTTTATCCTGTTTTCTCATCCGGGCATATGCCAAGGCTTGTTCGCCGTTTAAATGCATCTCGCCTTTTTTGAAGTAAATCCGTTTGCTTTCGTTTACGTCACTTTTTTCATCGAAATCGAAAGGCACGTCTACATCAATACCGCCTACTTCATTAATCACATCTTTAAATCCGTCAAAATCAACTGTGACATATTTATCAATCGGGATTTGCAAGAAGTTTTCAACAGTTTCAACTGTTTCATCTTTACCGCCTTTACTGTAAGCGGCATTGATCTTTGTCTTGCTTCCGGTTGTGTCACCGGCTAATTGCACACGTGTATCACGCGGAATACTCAGCATTTTCATGGTTTTATTTTTAGGATCCAGGGTAACTACAATAAGAGAGTCTGATCTCCCTTTTTGTCCTTTAGTCGCGTAATCCTCTATTCCCATAAATAAAATAGAAAACGGTTTTTTCTTCATGTCTACAACTTCGTTGCGAAGATTTGATTTATTCCCGCGGGATAGGGCATCGTACGATTCATCCGCAGCGTTAATGGTTTTATAAAGTTTATATCCGCCAAGCCCTACAACTACCAATAGTGCAAGGGCAAACAATAACATAATTCTTTTTAAAATTTTCCTGCGTTTGCTCTTTTTCTTTTTTCGCACACGCACTCTAACGCGTTCAGCCATTATTCAGTCTCCTTTATGTGATTGACGGCTTTTTCAAGATACGTCAACTCTCCCTCTTTAATATCACTCTTTCCATTTGTCAGTTCTGTCATCCATTCAGAAAAAGCATTTGTTTCCTTTTCTTCCACGTATGTTTCGAATTCAACATTTTCTGAATAATGGATTTCCTTTAACAGAAATTGTGACTCCCTTAATTCATTTTCAATCTTGCCAAGCCATGTGTAATCTGCAGAAGTATGCATGATTCGCATAAGCTTCCGTTCTACAACACCTATATGATTTAATCCTTCAGACACTGATTTCCCATAAGCGCGAATCAATCCGCCAGCCCCAAGCTTAATGCCTCCGAAGTACCGTGTAACGACGGCGCAAGTATCTTTAAGTCCGCGTTTTTTTAATACCTCGAGCATCGGCACTCCCGCTGTACCGCTTGGTTCTCCGTCATCATTGGCTTTTTGGATATGATCATTTTCGCCAATAACGTAAGCCGAGCAATTATGAGTCGCATTCCAGTGCTGTTTCTTTATTTTCTGTATAAATTCCTGTGCCTCTTGTTCGGTAGAAACACGGCTTAAATGACAGATAAAACGCGATTTTTCTATAATAATCTCGTGTTTTCCTGCTTCTTTCACAGTAAAATAGCTGTGCAGCATGCTAGCTGACCCTCCTGCTAAGCATAAAAGACTGCCTATACAAATTCGTACAGTCTTTAGAATTTTTGTGCGTATTTTGGTATCATAAAGAGTAGATAGTATATAAAAATGTTTTTTTCTAGAATATACGCATTCTTTCATTATAATTCGACATAATTTGCAGATCAATTACATTTATAATAAAAATATATGACAACGCCGTGACGGAGGGAAATTATGAATAAAACAAAGATGGATTCCAAAGTGTTGGATTCTATTTTGATGAAGATGCTGAAAACCGTTGACGGGAGCAAGGACGAGGTTTTTCAAATCGGGGAGCAGTCACGCCAGCAGTATGAACAGCTGGTTGAAGAACTGAAACAAATTAAGCAGCAGGTGTATGAAGTGATCGAGCTTGGCGATAAACTTGAAGTACAAACCCGCCATGCGAGAAACCGTTTATCCGAGGTCAGCCGTAATTTTCATAGATTCAGTGAAGAGGAAATCCGCAATGCTTATGAAAAAGCCCATAAGCTGCAGGTAGAATTGACGATGATCCAGCAGCGTGAGAAGCAATTGCGCGAACGGCGGGATGATTTGGAGCGCAGATTGCTAGGGCTTCAGGAAATCATTGAGCGGTCAGAATCATTAGTAAGCCAAATTACAGTTGTGCTTAATTACTTGAACCAAGATCTGCGCGAAGTCGGACTGCTTCTTGCAGATGCTCAGGCAAAACAGGACTTTGGCTTAAGAATTATTGAGGCGCAGGAAGAAGAGCGAAAAAGAGTTTCAAGAGAAATCCATGACGGACCAGCTCAAATGCTGGCGAATGTTATGATGAGATCGGAATTAATCGAGCGGATTTTCCGTGATCGGGGTGCTGAGGACGGATTCCAAGAAATTAAAAATCTCCGTCAAAATGTTCGGAATGCCCTTTACGAAGTGAGAAGGATTATATATGATTTAAGACCGATGGCCCTTGATGACCTAGGCCTGATTCCAACTTTAAGAAAATATCTATATACAACCGAAGAATATAACGGGAAGGTCAAAATACATTTTCAGTGTATTGGAGAAACAGAGGATCAGCGGCTAGCGCCTCAGTTTGAAGTTGCGCTCTTCAGGCTCGCACAGGAAGCTGTGTCTAATGCGCTAAAGCATTCTGAATCTGAAGAAATTACAGTCAAAGTTGAGATCACAAAGGATTTTGTGATTTTAATGATAAAAGATAACGGTAAAGGGTTCGACCTGAAGGAAGCGAAAGAGAAGAAAAACAAATCATTCGGCTTGCTGGGCATGAAAGAAAGAGTAGATTTATTGGAAGGAACGATGACAATAGATTCGAAAATAGGTCTTGGGACATTTATTATGATTAAGGTTCCGTTATCTCTTTGACTATGATTTGTAAAATAGAGCCAAAAGGCATATTGACCGAATGCTAGAGTATATAGAACAATAATACAAGGAGGCGTGGCTTGTGACTAAAGTAAACATTGTTATTATCGACGACCATCAGTTATTTCGTGAAGGTGTTAAACGGATATTGGATTTTGAACCTACCTTTGAAGTGGTAGCCGAAGGTGATGACGGAGACGAAGCGGCTCGTATTGTTGAGCACTATCATCCTGATGTTGTGATCATGGATATCAATATGCCAAACGTAAATGGTGTGGAAGCTACAAAACAGCTTGTTGAGCTGTATCCTGAATCTAAAGTAATTATTCTATCAATTCACGATGACGAAAATTATGTAACACATGCCCTGAAAACAGGTGCAAGAGGTTATCTGCTGAAAGAGATGGATGCTGATACATTAATTGAAGCGGTTAAAGTAGTTGCCGAGGGCGGCTCTTACCTTCATCCGAAGGTTACGCATAACCTCGTTAACGAATTCCGCCGCCTTGCAACAAGCGGAGTTTCTGCACATCCTCAACATGAGGTTTACCCTGAAATCCGCAGACCATTACATATTTTAACTAGGCGGGAATGTGAAGTGCTGCAGATGCTTGCAGACGGAAAAAGCAACCGCGGTATTGGTGAATCATTGTTTATCAGTGAGAAAACCGTTAAAAACCATGTCAGCAATATTTTACAAAAAATGAATGTAAACGACCGGACGCAAGCCGTTGTGGTCGCCATTAAAAATGGCTGGGTAGAAATGAGATAGTATATGAGGAGACTTGCCTTTTTCTAGGCAGGTCTTTTTTTAGGCTGCCGTTTCCCTTACAATAGAGCTATAAAGCAATAAGGCAGGTATCGAAGCTATGAATATTGCAGTCGTAACAGACAGCACAGCATATATTCCGAAAGAAATGCGTGAACAACATCAGATACATATGATCCCTCTCCAGGTTGTTTTTGGGGAGGAGACTTACCGTGAAGAAATTGAGTTGGACTGGAAAAGCTTTTACGAAGAAGTGAAAAAACATAATGAGCTTCCGACGACTTCTCAGCCGCCAATCGGCGAGCTGGTTGCGTTGTATGAAGAGCTTGGCAAATCTTATGATGCGGTCATCAGTATCCATCTTTCCAGCGGGATCAGCGGAACATTCAGCAGTGCAGCAGCGGCTGATTCGATGGTCGACAATATTGATGTGTATCCATTTGACTCAGAGATCAGCTGCTTGGCTCAAGGATTTTATGCCCTTAAAGCTGCTGAATTAATCAAAAACGGAGCATCATCGCCGGAAGATATTATAAAAGAACTGGAAGAAATGAAAAAAACAGTTCGAGCTTATTTTATGGTAGATGACTTAGCTCATCTTCAGCGCGGCGGGCGATTAAGTAGCGCCCAAGCCTTCATTGGTAGTCTTCTAAAGGTAAAGCCTATCCTTCATTTTGACAATAAGGTAATTGTGCCTTTTGAGAAGATTCGCACACGTAAAAAAGCCATTTCGCGAATTTATGAGCTTTTAGACGAAGATGCGAGTAAAGGGTTGCCTATGCGTGCTGCTGTTATCCACGCTAATCGAGAGGAAGAAGCAGCGAAAATCATTGAAGAGCTTTCTGCAAAATATCCTCATGTTGAATTTTATAACAGCTATTTTGGCGCGGTAATCGGCACTCATTTGGGTGAAGGTGCGCTAGGAATTTGCTGGTGTTTTAAATAAGGCCAAATCTCCGTTTTAGCAGCGGAGATTTTTTTATATTCCTATTTTGATTGTTCGACAGAAACTATTCATTCAGGCATACTGTCTCGAAAGGAGGCGGTGCTATGTGAAGGTGCCAACTGAAAAAAACATTTCCTTTTCCAGAGAATTGCAGCAGACGCTTCAAAGCCATCATTTGCTCAGGACTGAGCTCCCATTTTCCGATGAGATGATTGAATGGCATATCAAGAATGGCTATATCACCGCTGAAAACTCTATATCTATAAATAAACGGGGATATAGATGTAATAGGTGCGGCCAAACTGATCAGCGGTATTTTTCTTATTATCACTCATTTGGAAAAGAACAGCTGTATTGCCGTTCCTGTGTCATGATGGGCAGAGTGAGTGAGGAGGTTCCTTTATATTCATGGAAAGAGGAGGATGAACCAAACTGGAAGTCTGTTAAGCTGACATGGGACGGCAAGCTTTCAAGCGGACAGCAAAAAGCCGCAAATGTTTTAATGGAAGCAATATCAAAAAAAGAAGATCTCCTCATCTGGGCGGTTTGCGGCGCTGGCAAAACAGAAATGCTGTTTCCCGGTATAGAATCAGCGTTAAATCAAGGGCTGCGTGTATGTATTGCAACTCCTCGCACCGATGTTGTATTAGAGCTTGCTCCAAGACTCAAGGCTGCCTTTCAGGGTGCTGACATTTCAGCGCTTTTCGGAGGAAGCGATGACAAAGGTCGTCTATCTCCGCTCATGATTTCCACCACGCATCAGCTATTGCGATATAAAGATGCATTCGATGTTATGATCGTTGATGAGGTTGACGCTTTTCCGTATTCTGTTGATCAAACCCTTCAATTCGCTGTTCAAAAAGCAAGAAAGAAAAACAGCACCCTCGTTTATTTAAGTGCAACACCTCCTAAAGAATTAAAAAGAAAAACACTGGATGGACAGTTACATTCAGTTCGCATCCCCTCAAGACACCACCGGAAACCTTTACCCGAACCGCGTTTTATATGGTGTGGAAACTGGAAGAAAAAATTAAACCAAGATAAAATTCCGCCAGCGGTGAAAAGATGGATAGAGTTTCATGTGAAAGAAGGGAGGCCTGTTTTTTTATTCGTTCCCTCCGTTTCTATTCTGGAAAAGGCTGCTGCTAGCTTTAAAGATGTAAATTGCCGAACCGCGACTGTGCATGCGGAAGACAAGCATAGAAAGGAGAAAGTACAGCGATTCAGAGATGGTCAGCTCGATCTATTAATCACAACAACAATACTGGAAAGAGGCGTTACGGTTCCCAAGGTGCAAACGGGTGTACTGGGAGCGGAATCGCCTATCTTTACGGAAAGCGCACTTATTCAAATCGCAGGAAGAACCGGCCGGCATAAAGAGCATGCAGACGGCGATGTCATTTACTTTCACTACGGCAAAACAAAGAGTATGCTCAATGCAAAAAAGCATATAAAAGAAATGAACGACTTGGCAGCAAAAAATGAATGAACAGACTAGCCATTATTTGAAAACGTGGTACAGTATACTCATATAACCGATGATGAGGAGCTGTAAAAATGCTTGTCAATTCAAAAGAAATCGTAATGAGAGAACTGCTCGACCGTTATATGGACCAGCTTCATATGGCCTGCACTTGCCAAGTATGCCAAAACGATGTACTGGCACTTTCTTTAAACAAAGTGAGACCATCCTACGTTACTGATCTTAAAAAGATCGCATATACGAAAGCAGAGATGGTAGATAAACAAAAAAATACGGCTATGCTTGTCATTTTGGCTGAATCTGCAGCTGTGGTATCAGAAAGTCCAAGCGATTTATGCCAAACAAAGCAGGAGGAGGCATTCATAAACTGATCTGTCTGCTATGCGATTCGCAATTTTCTCAAGCTGTTACATGGAGAGCCCTTTTTTTATTAAAGCCTGACGAAAAGGTCTGTCATTCCTGCAGAAGCAAATTGAAGAAAATTACAGGGCATATCTGCACAATATGCGGCAGACCTCAATCCGTTTATGCAGTATGCAGGGATTGTCAGGCGTGGAAATCAAGGGTCAGTCACAGCTTGCTGCTCCGCCAAAATCGTTCAGTTTACACATATAATGATATGATGAAAGAAACGCTCTCCCGTTTTAAATTTAGAGGAGATGCAGAAATCATAAATGCTTTTAAATGCGATTTTTCTTCAACCTTTTCAAAGGTCTACCCCGATAAGCATTTTGTTCTTGTTCCTATTCCGCTAAGCAAGGAACGGGAAGAGGAGCGCGGATTTAATCAGGCACAGCTCTTGGCAGAATGTTTAGGCAGGCCTATCCACCATCCCCTCATCCGCCTGAATAATGAGAAACAGTCTAAAAAAAAGAAAACAGAACGCCTGGTTTCAGCGCGTATTTTTGATACAAAAAACAATTCAGCAGAAGGTATGAATATCATTTTAATAGACGATCTTTATACAACAGGCGCCACTTTGCATTTTGCAGCGCGCTGCTTATTAGAAAAAGGAAAAGCCGCTTCAGTGGCATCTTTTACCTTAATCAGAAGCTAAATGATTCTGTTTTTACGCCGATATAATCACTAGAAATTGACACAGGCATATTATCGAATAAGGAGAAAAAAAGATGGGAGAACTGGCGAATTGTCCGAAATGTAATGCTTTATTTTTAAAGACAAAGCTGCAAACCGTATGTAAGGCGTGTATTAAGGAAGAAGAAAAATCTTTTGAGACCGTTTATAAGTTTTTAAGAAAACAGGAAAATCGGCAATCAACTTTGAACCGGATAACTGAGGAAACAGGTGTGGAAGAAGAGCTGATATTGAAATTCATCAGGCAGAAGCGAATTCAAATCACTCATCTTCCTAATTTGGCATACCCTTGTGAAAGATGCGGAACATCAATTCGAGAAGGCAAGTTCTGCAAGGCTTGCCAGTCCGATATCAAGGCTCAAATGGATCATTTGAACCATGAGGACGCTCTGAAAACCGAGAAAGAAAATAGTAAAAAAGACACATACTATGCCTATAATACCAAAAACAGCTGATTCCCTAAACTAACTGAAAACGCAGTCGATAAAAGGGTTAAGATTGTTTAAAGACTGCAACGGAAAGCGAGAGGAATCCTATGAAAATCAATCAATTTGGAACACAATCCGTTAATCCATATCAAAAAAATTATGAAAAGCAAGCGGTGCAAAAAACTGCTGCACAGCCTCAAGATAAAATTGAAATTTCGTCACAGGCTAAAGAAATGCAAAATGCATCCGACGCAGTCGCTGGTTCACGACAGGAAAAAATTGCGCAGCTTAAAGCGCAAATCGAAAACGGGTCATACAAAGTAGACGCAAATCACATAGCGAAAAATATGATTAATTTTTATAAAAAGCAATAAAAAGGAGAAAGCCCATGTCAGCAAAGGCAATTATTGAACAATTGAAGCGGCTTTGCGTTCTGCATGAGCACCTGCTCACGCTGTCTGAGGAAAAGACGGAAGCGCTCAAAGCCGGCAAAACAAAGGAGCTTTCAAACCTTTTGACAAAAGAGCAAAAATATATACAAGCGATCACGCAGACAGAAGATGACCGGATCAATGCAACCTCCGCCTTTCTCGGATACAGCGAAAATAACACCATTACCGCATGTATCGCCAAAACCTCAGGCAGTGAAAAGGAAGAGCTGGAACAACTATACGAATCTCTTTCTATAGTTCTCGGACGTCTGAAAAAAGTAAATGAGATGAATAGGCTGCTGACGAGAGACGCACTGCAATTCATCTCTATTTCGTACGATATGCTGGTTCCTAAGGAAAATAACTTCAATTACAGCAAATCAATTAAAGCTGAGCTGCCGAAGAGCAGCCGAATGAAACTTTTTGATTCAAAAGCTTAGCAGAAAGGAATTCAGAAAATGACATCTACCTTTATGGGGCTTGAAACTGCAAGGCGGGCGTTAAGCGCTCAGCAGGCAGCGTTAAGCACTACTGCAAATAACGTGGCAAATGCCAATACTGATGGTTATACAAGACAGCGGGTCTCATTGGAAGCAACTGATTATTTCCCGACGGTGTCCAAAAACGCTGAAAAAACTGCAGGACAAATGGGTACGGGAGTTCAAGGGAAGTCAGTTGAGAGAATAAGAGATATCTTTCTTGACTATCAATACCGTCTTCAAAACAACAGTGCCGGATACTACGATACGAAGGCTAAAGCGCTGTCCCAAATGGAAGGCATCTTAAATGAGACAGACGGCAGCGGCTTAAACAGTGTGCTTAATTCGTTTTGGAATTCTTTGCAGGAATTATCAAATAATACAAACGAAGATAGTGCGCGTTCTGTTGTTGCGGAAAAAGGAAAAGCTCTAGCAGAAACGTTTAACTATCTTTCTGAATCACTTACAAATGTTCAATCGAACTTAAAAGCAGAGCTAGATACGACTGTGTTGGATGTCAATTCAGTGCTTTCCCAATTAAACAGTTTAAATAAGCAAATTGCACAGGTGGAGCCGGTCGGGCTTCTGCCAAATGGTTTATATGATCAGCGGGATTTGCTCATCGATAAATTATCTTCAATGGTTGATATTAAAGTGAGCTATAACAAATCAGGCGGTAATGCACTTGCTTCTGCTGAAGGAACTGTATCAATTGAAATCCTTGATAAAAATAAACAGTCGCTGGGAACTGTTTTGGACGGTGAAAATTACACGGTTTCAGAACTTGCAGCCAACTACGATAATAAAACTGGTTTAGTATCAAGTATTTCAATCGGGAACACCGCTGTACAGGCTGAGTCATTCAGCAGTAAGGGCTCTCTTTTAGGGTTTATAGAATCTTACGGTTATGTAACAGCAGACGGCGAAGAAAAAGGCGTATATCCGGACATGCTTTCTGACCTTGATAATATGGCATTTGAATTCGCAAAAGCTTTCAATGAGGTACACCGAAATGGTTTGACCAAGAGCGGCACACAAGGCGGGGACTTTTTTGAATTTACCGGCGGTGAAACTGAATCGGCAAAGGGAGCAGCAGGCAAGATTAAAGTAGCTGCTAACATATCAGATTCAAGCGGTGCGAATATTGCTTTCTCACTGACCGGCGCAGCCAACGATAATTCGAATGCAATAAAACTAGCTAATGTGTTAACAGGTGATATAACCATTAATGGTAAAAAAACAAGTGTGCTAGATTACTATTCAGGTCTGATTGGCGAGCTTGGAATTAAAGCACAAGAAGCGAATCGGCTTTCGGCTAATACAGAAACACAGCTGAATGATGCAGACATAAACCGTCAGCAAATGAGCGCAGTTTCTTTAGACGAAGAAATGACCAATATGATTCAATTCCAACACGCATACAATGCAGCTGCAAGAATGGTGACTTTACAAGACGAAATGCTTGATAAAGTGATCAACGGCATGGGTGTTGGGGGAAGGTAGGTAAAGTCACATGAGAGTAACACAAGGCATGATACAGCAAAACTCACTGAGATATATCGGTTCTAGCTACTCGAAGCTGGATAAACTCCAGTCGCAGATTTCTTCAGGGAAAAAAATCTCAAAAGCTTCCGACGATCCTGTAGTAGCAATGAAAAGCTTAAAGTATAATACGCAACTGTCTCAAGTGCAGCAGTACAAAAGCAATGCTTCTCAAGCCTTTACCTGGCTCGAAAACACAGAAACAAACATTACAGAAGGAATTGACATCTTGTCAAAGGTAAGGGAATTAGCGGTTGAAGCCCAAAATGATACAAACGGCGAGGCGGAGCGGCAAGCGATTGGCGTAGAAGTGAAGCAGCTAAAGGAACAGCTTTTAAATATTGCGAATACACAAGTGAACGGCAGATATATCTTTAACGGGACAAATTCAGATAAGCCTCCGGTTACAGATAACGGAGACGGAACTTATACAATTTCTGATACAGCTGATGTCGTAGTCAATATATCAAATAATATGTCATTGAAAGTGAATTCAGATCCAAAGTCAGCTTTTGGAGGCACTTCTGAAAGCGGGCAGAATGTATTTGAAATGCTTGATTCTTTTGAGAAAGCATTAAGTTCTGGTTCATTGGATGGCATGGACAGTGTTTTAGATGATATTGATCATTTCTCTGACGGCATGAGCGCTGAACGCTCTGATCTTGGAGCGAGATATAATCGTCTTGAACTGGTTAATACAAGACTTTCAGCTCAAGAAGAAACAGCTACCAAAGTGTTGTCAGACAATGAAGATGTAGAGCTGGAAGAAGTAATAACTGAATTTATTGCGCAGCAAAGTGTGCACAGGGCTACTCTGGCTGTTAATGCGCAAATTGTTCAGCCTACATTGATTGACTTTTTAAAGTAAGCGGCTCTTAGGAGTTCGCTTTTTTTATAGTTCAGGAGGTAGAGTGATGCAGATTCCCAGATTGATTATGCATAGTGTTCAAGGAAAAATTGGTTTAACAACGACGCCCGCCAGCTTAAAAATGGAGCAGCCGCAAGCCGATCTAGAGATCCAACAGCCAAGCGCGGAAATGGATATATCGGTGACACCTGGGAAACTCACGATTGACCAGACGCAAGCATGGGAAGAATTAGACAGAAAACATGTATTCAAACGGATTGAAGAGGCCGCCCAACAAGGACATGAGGATGTTATGGAGGGGATAGCCCGTACTGCCGAAGAGGGAGACGAGCTTATGAGAATTGAAAATAAGGGGAACCCAAGCGCTTCACAAGCAAGGAGGAACTCTGAAATGCACCAAATTCAATTAGGCGAACATTATGCTCCTTCTCTTTCAAGGGTGAAAATACAATATACTCCGTCACAGCTTGATGTTCAGATTACGCCGCGAAAGCCTGTTATTCAGGCTGAGCCGCATAAGCCAATTGTTGAATATACGCCAGGAAATGTTAAGGTTGACATGCTCCAATACCCTGATTTAAATATAGATGTAGAATACCCGAAAGAATCACCCGAAAAGTAAAAAGAAAAGGATCGTGAACAATGATCATTCATACGAAGTACCATGGCCAAATGAACGTAAAAGAAGAACAAATCATTCTTTTTGAAAACGGAATTCCAGGTTTTTTAGAAGAAAAACAGTTCGTCATTCTTCCGCTTTCGGAAGACTCTCCATTCGTGGCACTGCAGTCCGTCACTTCAGAAAATCTTGCGTTCATCGTTGTAAGTCCGTTTATCTTTTTTAAGAATTATGAATTTGACCTTGATGAATCAACTGCAGAACTTTTGGATATTGAAAATATTGAAGATATAGAAGTCATGACAATACTGACCATGGCAGAGCCATTCGAAAAGTCTACTGCGAATTTATTGGCTCCCATTATTGTGAATCGCAAGAACATGATGGCTAAGCAAGTCGTTTTACACGACTCCTCATATACGACAAAGCATCCGATTGGAGGAGAATCATGCTAGTTTTATCGCGGAAAATAAACGAAGCGATTCAAATAGGCACTGATATTGAAGTGAAAGTGATTGCGGTTGAGGGAGATCAAGTGAAGCTTGGAATTGAGGCCCCAAAGCATATTGATATTCATCGGAAAGAGATTTATTTAACCATTCAGGAAGAAAATAACCGTGCAGCATCATTATCCAGCGGCGTGATCTCCGCATTATCCTCACAAAAAAAGTGAGGATTTTTTTATTTTTGTATTAACAAAATCAGAGACAATCCGATATTAATGATGTAGCCGGGAGAGGGCGCGAATCGCTCCGCCGATTACAAAATTGAGGCACAAGGACGTGCCTTAACAACATATTCAGGGAGGAACAAAACAATGAGAATTAACCACAATATCGCAGCGCTTAACACACTGAACCGTTTGTCTTCAAACAACAGTGCGAGCCAAAAGAACATGGAGAAACTTTCTTCAGGTCTTCGTATCAACCGTGCGGGAGATGACGCAGCAGGTCTAGCGATCTCTGAAAAAATGAGAGGGCAAATCAGAGGTCTTGATATGGCTTCTAAAAACTCTCAAGACGGAATCTCTCTTATCCAAACAGCTGAGGGTGCATTAACTGAAACTCACTCAATTCTTCAGCGTGTCCGTGAGCTAGTTGTTCAAGCAGGAAACACAGGTACTCAAGATGGTACTGACCTTCAAGCCATCCAAGACGAGATCTCTTCACTTGTTGAAGAAATCGGTGGCGGCAGTGGGGCAAATGGTATTTCTGATCGTACTGAGTTTAACGGAAAAAAACTTTTAGACGGATCTTTCAGCTCTACAGGTACTAATAAGCTTACATTCCAAATCGGAGCAAACGGCGGTCAGCAGCTTTCTGTTAATATTGAAAGTATGGCTGCTACTGCAATCGGAGCAGTAGATGCCGGGGGAGCTCTTGTTACTGGACAAGCAGTATCGGATATCGATGTAAAAAAATTCTCAAGCACTGCAGCTAATGCAGCCGGTGGATTCGACGAACAGCTTAAAATCGTTGACGATGCTATTAATACAGTTTCTACTCAACGTTCAAAACTTGGTGCGGTACAAAACCGTCTTGAGCATACAATCAACAACTTAAGCGCTTCTGGTGAAAACCTGACAGCTGCTGAGTCTCGTATCCGTGACGTTGACATGGCGAAAGAAATGAGCGAGTTCACAAAGAACAACATTCTTTCTCAAGCTTCTCAAGCAATGCTTGCTCAAGCAAACCAACAGCCACAAAACGTACTTCAATTGTTACGTTAATTTTAAAGAAGACCTTGGCGTTGCCAAGGTCTTTTATTATATTTCTAACTCCGAAACATTCTCCTTGCTTTCTCTAACTCATGATATAATAACTGGATTCTCTCCACTGATTTTTTATAAATGCATTTCCGAACATGAAATCTAAAACAGATGAGTTTTTTTCCAAAAATATGTGTAATCTTATCTCGACTCAGTCGATATAAACGATAGATTGGGGCATAGGGGATGATCAATTGAACATTGAAAGGCTCACTACGTTACAACCTGTTTGGGATCGTTACGATACTCAAATACATAATCAGATAGACAATGAGAATGCGGTTCCTGTTCATCAAGTTTCATTTACCAACCTTTCTGAAATGGTTGGGGAAATGAACAAGCTTTTGGAACCTTCGCAAGTTCATCTCAAGTTTGAGCTTCATGAGAAGTTAAATGAATACTATGTAAAAGTAATAGAGGACTCTACAAATGAGGTCATCCGCGAAATTCCGCCAAAACGGTGGCTTGATTTTTATGCGGCAATGACTGAATATCTTGGGTTATTTGTAGATGAAAAAAAGTAGATTAGGAGTGGTTTGAATGGTCACGAGAATAACAGGTCTGGCTTCAGGAATGGATATAGATGATATTGTCTCAAAGCTGATGAAGACAGAAAGAGCACCGCTTGACAGGCTGACACAAAAAAAACAGACTCTTGAATGGCAGCGTGACAGCTATCGTGAAGTAAATACAAAAATAAAAGAATTCCAAGATTATATGTCTAAAAATACGCTGACATATCCGAGTACGTATCAGAGCAAAACTGTGACAAGCTCAAATGAATCTGTGTTAACTGCTACAGGAAGCGCAAGTGCGCCAAACTCTTCTTCTACTGTTGAAGTAGCGAGCTTGGCAACCGCAGCAACGTATAAGGCAAATAGTTATACGGGATACACACAAGGCGATTATAATTTGGCATTTAACGTTGTGGCGCCTGGCGAGACAACTGCAAAAACAGTGAACATCAGTGTGACGAGCGCTGATACGATTGATAATGTGATTTCTAAACTTAACAGTTCAGATCTGGGAGTATCAGCATTTAAAGATAAAATTTGGAATGGTACTGAGTATGTGGAAACAATTGCTTTTTCATCTAAAGCAACAGGTGCAGGAGGCAGCATACAGGCAGCAGACTCTGCTACAGCAAATTTTATGTCCGGTCAGCTAGGTTTTTCTTTGGAAGCTGATAATAAGCTTACTGCTTACAAAGAAGGCACAAATGCAAAAGTCACGATCAATGGCTTTGAAATGGAGAAGCTGTCAAACAATTTCACAGTTAATGGCGTTACCTATTCGATCAAAAATACAACTGCAGCAACAGGCCCTGTTACCACATCTGTTTCAACTGATGTTGACGGGATTTACAACCAAATTAAAGAGTTTGTAGATAAATACAATGAACTGGTTGACAGCCTGAATGAAAAGCTGCAAGAAGAAAAATACAGAGACTATGCGCCGCTGACGAGTGAACAAAAAGAAGCCATGTCCGATAAAGAGATAGAACTCTGGGAAGAGAAGGCAAAAAGCGGTTTGCTGAGAAATGATAGCAGCATCAGCACAGGTACGAACCAAATGCGGACGGATTTTTATTCTAAAGTGAATGCGGATGGAAAATCCTATCAATTAACTGAATTTGGTATCACAACGTCTGGTGCTTACCAAATGCGAGGACATTTAGAGATTAATGAAGACAAACTGAAAGCTAAAATACAAGAAGATCCGCAAAGTGTCGCCGCTTTATTTACAAGCGGAACGAACAGCAGTGCCTATAGTGATAAAGGGATTATGAAACGCATTGGTGACACACTGAAAAGTACGGTGAAAAGCATTGAAGCCAAAGCCGGCAATTCGACAATGGGAACCAATGACTACTCAATCGGTAAAAATTTAAACACGATCAGCACTGATATCACCAAAATGCAGGACCGATTGACCGCGATAGAAAACCGCTATTATACAAAATTTAGTGCAATGGATTCTGCGATTCAAAAAATGAACGAACAAGCGTCCTATTTATCACAGCTTCTTGTACAATAAATGTAATTTGGAGGATGACACATGGCGATCCAAAATCCTTATACAGCCTATCAGCAAAATTCAGTGAATACGGCTACACCCGGTGAGCTGACGCTTATGCTGTATAATGGCTGTTTGAAATTTATAAGACTTGCCTCTCAGGCCATTGAAAATGATGATATGGAACGTAAAAATGAAAACCTGATTAAAGCGCAAAATATCATTCAGGAATTAAATTTTACACTTAACCGTAACATAGAGCTTTCCGCTTCTATGGGTGCGATGTACGATTATATGTATCGAAGATTGGTACAGGCAAATATCAAAAATGATACGGGCATGCTGGCTGAGGTTGAAGGTTATGTAACAGATTTTCGCGATGCTTGGAAACAAGCCATTCAAAGTGAACGGAAGGACCGGCACGGATCAGGCGGGATCGCATGAATAACATAGATCAACTATATACTGAGACGAAGAGTATGCTGTCACACATACAAGATGCGCCGGAAAGCGATGAACTTTTAAAGCGAATTGAAGACTTTGTGGCTACACGGTCTGAACTGATTCAGGAGATATCTCTGCCGCTTTCAGAAGAAGAGCGAAAGCAGATGAAACTCATCTTGACATGGGATCAGCTGATTGTGAAGGAAATGGAAAGACTGAAGCAGTCAATCGCAGCAGAACTTCAGCAAATGAAAAGAAAACGTGTGATGCATACGACGTATTTAAATCCTTATAACAACATTACGATTGACGGCACATATTATGACAAGCGTAAATAGGTGAGTGCCTTGAAGAGCATTGAAGATTATACGCTTTTATCAGCTTATTATCATCTTCTTTTTACCATTGAAGAAGGGTTGTGTTATTTGATAGAGGCTGAAGAGAATTTATCAAAAACAGAAGGGGATCGGATCTATCAAGATCTGATCCAAGCCTTTTTTTATTTGGATTCAACACATTCAACACTTCTCTTCATTATGGATACGCGATGTGCTGAAATTTGTGTGAAAGCATTTGATCAAATTTTTGCGGAGTTTGATCAATTGGTCTCTTTCTCTTTTCCCTCTCATGAGTTCTGCGAGTATTTAAAAGAACATTTTCTGATTCACTATAGAAAATGGATGCTGTCTATTCATCAATGTATGGAACCCTTTTTAATCAATTAGGCGTATGTGAGGTATTTGTTTTGTTCAATCAGCATATACATATACCTCCGAACCGCCAAGAGCAGCAAATACAAACAACATTCGACAAAGTTCACTGAATTTTCACAAAAGATTTATGTTTCAGCAGGAATTGTAAAGGGTAAAAGAGAAATAGATACATATCCTTAATAAAAGGGAGGCGTTCTTTGATGAACTATCACATCAGAGGAGAAAATATTGAAGTGACACCTGCGTTAAAGGATCATGTCGAAAAGAAAATCGGCAAGCTGGAGCGTTATTTTGACCATAGCGTGAATGCCGATGTGAACGTCAACTTGAAGTTTTACAATGACAAGGAGTCTAAGGTTGAGGTTACGATTCCGATGACAGATCTGGCGCTTCGGTCCGAGGTGCATAACGAGGATATGTACAACGCAATTGATCTCGCAACAAACAAACTGGAACGTCAAATCCGTAAGCATAAAACGAAAGTAAACCGTAAATTCCGTGAGCAGGGCTCTCCGAAATATTTATTGGCCAACGGCGTTAGCTCTGATACAGATATTGCGGTTCAGGATGATATAGAAGAGGAGGAGAGCTTGGACATTGTCCGTCAGAAACGCTTTAATTTAAAGCCGATGGATAGTGAAGAAGCGATCTTGCAAATGAATATGCTCGGCCATAATTTCTTTGTTTTCACAAATGCGGAAACAAACCTTACAAATGTCGTGTACCGCAGAAATGACGGGAAATATGGTTTAATTGAACCGACTGAATAATGAAGAGAAGCCTTCCGTGATGTCCGCGGAAGGTTTTTGTTTTTCTTATTTGCAAATTCTTTGGAAATAACAAAAGGTATGATATGATAATGAGAGGTATACATGGACTAGTAAATTATTTATACATGCCTCTAAAATAGGCATGTGATGATAGAGGAGCGTTATAAATGCTTGGAATTTTAAATAAAATGTTTGATCCAACAAAACGTACGCTGAATAGATACGAAAAAATTGCTAACGATATTGATGCGATTCGCGGAGACTATGAAAATCTCTCTGACGACGCGTTGAAACATAAAACGATTGAATTTAAAGAGCGCCTTGAAAAAGGGGCGACAACGGATGATCTTCTTGTTGAAGCATTCGCTGTTGTTCGGGAAGCTTCGCGCCGCGTAACAGGCATGTTTCCGTTCAAAGTCCAGCTCATGGGGGGCGTGGCGCTTCATGACGGAAATATCGCGGAAATGAAAACAGGGGAAGGGAAAACGCTAACGTCAACTCTGCCTGTTTATTTAAATGCGCTAACAGGTAAAGGTGTACACGTCGTGACTGTCAACGAATACCTGGCAAGCCGTGATGCTGAGCAGATGGGGAAAATTTTCGAGTTTCTCGGTTTGACTGTCGGCTTGAATTTAAACTCAATGTCAAAAGACGAAAAACGGGAAGCTTATGCCGCTGACATCACTTATTCCACAAACAACGAGCTTGGCTTCGACTACTTGCGTGACAATATGGTTCTTTATAAAGAGCAGATGGTTCAGCGCCCGCTTCATTTTGCGGTAATAGATGAAGTTGACTCTATTTTAATTGATGAAGCGAGAACACCGCTTATCATTTCTGGACAAGCTGCAAAATCCACTAAGCTGTACGTACAGGCAAATGCTTTTGTCCGTACGTTAAAAGCGGAGAAGGATTACACGTACGATATCAAAACAAAAGCTGTACAGCTTACTGAAGAAGGAATGACGAAGGCGGAAAAAGCGTTCGGCATCGATAACCTCTTTGATGTGAAGCATGTCGCGCTCAACCACCATATCAACCAGGCCTTAAAAGCTCACGTTGCGATGCAAAAGGACGTTGACTATGTAGTGGAAGACGGGCAGGTTGTTATTGTCGATTCCTTTACGGGACGTCTGATGAAAGGCCGCCGCTACAGTGAGGGGCTTCACCAGGCAATTGAAGCGAAGGAAGGGCTTGAAATCCAAAACGAAAGCATGACCTTGGCGACAATTACGTTCCAAAACTACTTCCGGATGTACGAAAAACTTGCCGGTATGACCGGTACGGCAAAGACAGAGGAAGAAGAATTCCGCAATATCTACAACATGCAGGTTGTCACGATCCCTACCAACAGGCCTGTTGTCCGTGATGACCGCCCGGATTTAATTTACCGCACGATGGAAGGAAAGTTTAAGGCGGTTGCGGAGGATGTCGCACAGCGTTACATGACGGGACAGCCAGTACTTGTCGGTACGGTTGCCGTTGAAACATCTGAATTGATTTCTAAGCTGCTTAAAAACAAAGGAATCCCTCATCAAGTGTTAAATGCCAAAAACCATGAACGTGAAGCGCAGATCATTGAAGAGGCTGGCCAAAAAGGCTCAGTTACGATCGCGACTAACATGGCAGGGCGCGGAACGGACATTAAGCTTGGCGAAGGTGTAAAAGAGCTTGGCGGACTCGCTGTTGTCGGAACAGAACGACATGAATCACGCCGGATTGACAATCAGCTTCGAGGACGTTCCGGACGTCAGGGAGACCCGGGGATCACTCAATTTTATCTTTCTATGGAAGACGAATTGATGCGCAGATTCGGAGCTGAGCGGACAATGGCAATGCTCGACCGCTTCGGAATGGACGACTCTACCCCAATTCAAAGCAAAATGGTATCTCGCGCGGTTGAATCGTCTCAAAAACGAGTCGAAGGCAATAACTTCGATTCGCGTAAGCAGCTTCTGCAATATGATGATGTTCTGCGCCAGCAGCGTGAGGTCATTTATAAGCAGCGCTTTGAAGTCATTGACTCAGAAAACCTGCGTGAAATCGTTGAAAATATGATCAAGTCCTCTCTTGAACGGGCAATTGCCGCCTATACACCAAGAGAAGAGCTTCCTGAGGAGTGGAAGCTTGACGGTCTTGTTGAGCTTGTCAACACGACTTATCTTGATGAAGGCGCACTTGAGAAGAGCGACATCTTCGGCAAAGAGCCGGATGAAATGCATGAGCTCATCATGGACCGCATCATGACCAAATATGATGAAAAAGAAGAAAAATTTGGCGAAGAACAAATGCGTGAATTCGAGAAAGTCATCGTGCTTCGTGCCGTTGATTCCAAATGGATGGATCATATTGATGCGATGGATCAGCTTCGCCAGGGGATTCACCTTCGTGCTTATGCGCAGACAAACCCGCTTCGTGAGTATCAGATGGAAGGCTTTGCGATGTTTGAGCATATGATTGAATCAATTGAGGACGAAGTCGCAAAATTTGTGATGAAAGCTGAGATTGAAAACAATCTGGAGCGTGAAGAGGTTGTACAAGGCCAAACCACAGCCCATCAGCCGCAAGAAGGCGACGATAACAAAAAAGCAAAGAAAGCACCGGTTCGCAAAGTGGTTGATATCGGCCGAAATGCCCCATGCCACTGCGGAAGCGGGAAAAAATACAAAAATTGCTGCGGCCGTACTGAATAGTTCGCCCCGGCACGTTTACTGACCGCGGCGCCTGCAGGCGCCTGCGGATCTTTTAATGAGGTGAATGAAATGGAATTATCAGAAATCAGAGCAGAGCTCGAAAATATGGCTTCTCGTTTAGCGGACTTTAGGGGGTCTCTTTGACCTCGAATCAAAGGAGGCCCGCATTGCTGAGCTAGATGAACAAATGGCTGACCCGGAATTCTGGAATGATCAGCAAAAAGCTCAAACGGTTATAAATGAAGCAAACGGTTTAAAGGATTATGTCAATTCGTATAAAAAATTGAATGAATCCCATGAAGAATTACAAATGACTCATGATCTTTTGAAAGAAGAGCCGGACTCTGATCTCCAGCTTGAGCTTGAAAAAGAACTAAAATCATTAACAAAAGAGTTCAATGAGTTTGAGCTTCAGCTTCTTCTCAGCGAGCCGTATGATAAAAATAACGCGATTTTAGAACTGCACCCTGGTGCTGGCGGTACAGAGTCACAGGACTGGGGCTCTATGCTTCTTAGAATGTATACAAGATGGGGAGAGCGCCGCGGCTTTAAAGTAGAAACGCTCGATTACCTTCCAGGTGACGAGGCGGGAATTAAGTCAGTGACATTGCTCATCAAAGGACATAACGCTTACGGATATCTCAAAGCGGAAAAAGGTGTCCATCGTCTCGTGCGGATTTCACCGTTTGATTCATCAGGCCGCCGTCACACGTCTTTCGTGTCCTGTGAAGTCATGCCTGAATTTAACGATGAGATCGATATTGATATCCGTACGGAGGATATTAAAGTTGATACGTACCGTGCCAGCGGAGCGGGCGGACAGCACGTCAATACGACGGATTCAGCCGTTCGGATTACTCACTTGCCGACGAATGTGGTTGTGACGTGCCAAACGGAGCGCTCACAAATTAAAAACCGTGAAAGAGCCATGAAAATGCTGAAGGCCAAGCTGTATCAGCGCAGAATTGAAGAGCAGCAGGCAGAGCTGGATGAAATTCGCGGTGAACAAAAAGAAATCGGCTGGGGAAGCCAAATCCGTTCTTATGTATTCCACCCGTATTCCATGGTAAAAGACCATCGGACTAATACAGAAATGGGGAACGTTCAAGCTGTAATGGATGGTGACATTGATACATTTATTGATGCCTATCTGCGTTCTAAGCTTTCATAAGCTGAAAAACACACCTGATGCATACGGGTGTGTTTTTTTATTCCTCATATCCTTGATTTCACTGCTGCTTTAGCATATTACCACTGTATTTGGGTGTTATTTACATCTAATCAGGGAAGGATTAAAATGCTATCGGAGAGCATTGAAAGAAACGGAGGATATTTTAATGGACGTACGGAATAAAACATTATGGATTTTGCGGGATTATGTATACATATTGATAGGAGCAGCAATTACAGCCGTGTCCTTTAATGTATTTTTGCTTCCGAACAAGATCGCCGCCGGCGGTGTCAGCGGGATCAGTACGATTTTACAATCATATGGTTTTGAAGCAGCGTATGTACAGTGGATTATTAATATTCCTTTATTTATTGCGGGTGTCATTTTGCTCGGCGGGAAATTTGGATTAAAGACACTTGCAGGTTCTGTTTTTTTGCCGCTAGTAGTGTTTTTGACAAGGGATATTCAGCCGGCCACTCACCAGGAACTCTTGGCGGCGATTTTTGGCGGTGTCGGGATAGGTGTCGGAATTGGCATTGTGTACTTAGGGAAAGGTTCGACAGGAGGAACAGCCTTGGCTGCACAGATCATTCATAAGTACTCCGGTCTGTCATTGGGGAAGTGTCTCGCCATCATTGACGGAATGATCGTTGTTACGGCTATGATCGTATTTAATATTGAGCAAGGCTTATATGCCATGCTTGGCGTCTATGTGTCCAGCAAAACCATTGATGTTGTGCAAGTCGGCTTTAATCGTTCCAAAATGGCGCTCATTATTACAAAGCAGGAGCAGGCTGTCAAGGAGGCTGTCTTACAGAAGATTGACAGAGGCGTGACGAAAATTTCAGCTGTTGGCGGATATACTGACGATGACCGTCCGATTTTAATGTGCGTGGTGGGGCAAACTGAATTCACCAAATTGAAACAAATCGTCAAACAGATTGATGAGTCTGCTTTTGTGATTGTAGCAGACGCGAGCGAGGTGCTGGGCGAGGGTTTCAAACGCGCTTAAACGAGGTTATAATATGGAAGAGATCGTAAAGGAGTTGTGCTTCTCAATATGAAATCAAAGTTATCGATACTAATGCTTGGATTTGCGCTTTCTGTTCTGTTGGCTGCCTGCGGTTCAAACGATGCAAAAGAAGAGAAGACAGACACCGGCAGCAAGACGGAAGCCACTGCATCTGAAGGGGAAGAATTATATCAGCAAAGCTGCGTTGGCTGCCATGGCAAGGATTTAGAAGGTGTGTCAGGACCTAATCTCCAAGAGGTCGGAGGCAAATATGACGAACACAAAATTGAAAGCATAATTAAAAACGGCCGCGGCAATATGCCAAAGGGGCTTGTAGATGATAACGAAGCCGCTGTTATTGCCAAATGGCTGTCAGAAAAAAAGTAAGATGAGAAAATCCTTGCCGAGTGCTGGCAAGGATTTTTTATACCTTAACCATATGAATGAAAAGAAACTGTAATAGTATTATGTCTAAATTTGACGTATAATGAAGTGTATTGAAAAAGGAAACTTTCAGATTTTTCATCTTTTTACAAATGAATGGGTCATAAATTGTCGAATGCATTCGAAGAGTATGACCGTGTGATAGATAAAATGATATAAAAGATTAGGTGATTTCATGATAGAAATGAAGGAAGTATATAAAGCCTATCCGAACGGCGTAAAAGCGCTCAATGGGATTTCTGTTACCATTCATCCCGGCGAGTTTGTGTATGTTGTCGGTCCGAGCGGAGCGGGTAAATCTACTTTTATTAAAATGATTTACAGAGAAGAAAAACCGACAAAAGGACAAATTTTAATCAATCATAAAGATCTCGCGGCAATTAAAGAAAAAGAGATACCTTTCGTGCGCCGTAAAATTGGCGTTGTCTTTCAGGATTTCAAGCTTTTGCCGAAACTTACTGTTTTTGAAAATGTGGCATTTGCCCTTGAAGTGATTGGAGAACAGCCGTCTGTCATTAAGAAACGGGTGCTTGAAGTGCTTGATCTCGTGCAGCTGAAGCATAAAGCGAGACAATTTCCTGATCAGCTTTCAGGCGGGGAGCAGCAGCGTGTATCTATTGCCAGATCAATTGTGAACAACCCTGATGTTGTGATTGCTGATGAACCGACAGGAAACCTTGATCCGGATACGTCTTGGGAAGTCATGAAGACGCTGGAGGAAATTAATAACCGCGGGACAACAGTCGTGATGGCGACACATAATAAAGAAATCGTAAACACCATGAAGAAACGTGTCATTGCAATCGAAGATGGTATCATTGTGCGTGATGAGTCAAGAGGGGAGTATGGTTCATATGATTAAAATTCTCGGGCGCCACTTGCGTGAGAGTTTTAAATCTCTCGGGAGAAACACATGGATGACATTTGCATCCATTAGTGCTGTAACCGTTACGCTGATTTTGGTCGGCGTGTTTTTAGTGATTATGCTGAATTTGAATAACATGGCTACGAATGCTGAGAAACAAGTCGAAATCAAAGTGTTGATTGATTTGACTGCAGATCAGAAGGCACAGGACAAGCTTCAGAACGATATTAAGGAACTGAAGGGCATTCAGAGTGTCACGTTTTCATCTAAAGAAAAAGAGCTTGACCAGCTGGTTGACAGCTTTGGTGACAGCGGAAAATCCCTGACGATGAAGGATCAGGAAAACCCGCTTAATGATGCGTTTGTCGTCAAAACGACAGATCCGCATGATACGCCGAACGTGGCGAAAAAGATCGAAAAAATGGATCATGTTTATAAAGTCACTTATGGAAAAGAAGAGGTCAGCCGTTTGTTTAAAGTAGTCGGCGTTTCCCGCAACATCGGAATCGCGTTAATTATCGGCCTGGTATTTACGGCGATGTTCTTAATTTCCAACACCATTAAAATTACAATTTTCGCAAGAAGAAAAGAAATTGAAATCATGAAGCTTGTCGGCGCGACAAACTGGTTTATCCGCTGGCCGTTTTTCCTTGAAGGGTTGCTGCTAGGCATATTTGGTTCTGTGATCCCGATTGCGTTGGTGCTGAGCACTTACCAATACGTCATCGGATGGGTCGTTCCAAAGGTTCAAGGATCATTTGTCTCTCTTCTTCCTTATAATCCATTTGTATTCCAAGTTTCGTTAGTGCTGATTGCAATCGGCGCAGTAATTGGAGTATGGGGAAGTCTGACTTCCATCCGCAAGTTTCTGCGAGTATAAAGTGAAAAAGCCGTCCCGTTTTCGGGGCGGCTTTTCATTTGCCTTCTTTTTCTTCTATGATTACATGAAATCTCCATCCTTTACATATACTATCTCTAGGTTTTGAAAAAGACAGTCTGGCATACAGGAGGAGTAAAGGATGAATCAAAAAATAATGGCTGTGATAGCAGCAGGGAGCATGCTGTTCGGAGGCGCCGGTGTATATGCGGGAATAAACCTGCTTGAAATGGATAAGCCCCAGACTGCAGCAGTTCCCGCGACGGCACAAGCTGACTCTGAACGGGATAAAGCTATGGACAAAATCGAAAAAGCGTATGAGTTAATTTCGAATGAGTACGTAGAAAAAGTTGATAGAGAAAAGCTGCTCGAGGGAGCCATCCAGGGAATGCTGTCTACGCTAAATGATCCTTATTCTGTTTACATGGACAAGCAGACAGCTAAGCAATTTTCTGATTCTCTTGATTCCTCATTTGAAGGCATCGGGGCTGAGGTTGGCATGGAAGACGGCAAAATTATTATTGTTTCCCCATTCAAGAAATCGCCAGCGGAAAAAGCCGGGTTGAAGCCTAATGATGAAATTATCAGCATCAATGGAGAATCGATGGCCGGCAAGGATTTAAACCACGCTGTGTTAAAAATTAGAGGAAAGAAAGGGTCCAGTGTTTCAATGAAGATTCAGCGGCCCGGAACGAAGAAACAGCTGTCATTCCGGATCAAAAGAGCTGAGATTCCGCTCGAAACAGTTTTTGCATCAGAGAAAAAAGTGCAGGGGCATTCTGTCGGATATATTGCCATCTCTACTTTTTCTGAGCATACCGCAGAGGATTTTGCAAAAGCATTGAGAGAGCTTGAGAAAAAAGAAATAGAAGGACTAGTCATTGATGTACGCGGCAATCCGGGCGGATATCTTCAAAGTGTGGAAGAAATACTTAAGCATTTCGTTACAAAGGATCAGCCGTATATACAGATTGCTGAACGCAATGGAGATAAAAAACGTTATTTCTCAACATTGGCCCATAAAAAAGCGTACCCTGTCAATGTGATTACGGATAAAGGAAGTGCCTCCGCATCAGAAATTCTTGCCGGCGCATTAAAGGAGGCTGGCCATTATGATGTTGTAGGCGATACGTCTTTTGGCAAGGGAACGGTTCAACAGGCTGTGCCAATGGGGGACGGCAGCAACATCAAATTAACGCTTTACAAGTGGCTGACGCCAAATGGAAACTGGATTCATAAGAAAGGAATTGAGCCGACCATTGCGATTAAGCAGCCCGATTATTTCTCCGCAGGGCCATTGCAGCTGAAAGAGCCGCTTAAAGTGGACATGAACAATGAAGATGTCAAGCATGCGCAGATATTGTTAAAAGGTCTCAGCTTTGATCCGGGACGTGAGGATGGCTATTTCAGCAAAGACATGAAAAAAGCGGTTATGGCCTTTCAGGATCAAAACAAGCTGAATAAAACGGGTGTAATCGATACGCGCACTGCGGAGGCACTGAATCAGCAGATAGAAAAGAAAAAATCAGATGAAAAAAATGATTTGCAGCTTCAAACAGCGTTGAAATCATTATTTGTCAATTAGAGGAGATGGTATTCCATCTCCTGTTTCTTTATGCTTAAAGAGATTATGGATCATAAGTCACATAAAAAATGAGTTTTTGACAAGAAATTAAAAAAATTTTCACAAATAAACATTTATAAAGGACTGTTATTACCCGATATCAATATATGAGAGAGACTTTCTAACGAGTTAATATGCATTTAAAATGAAACTTTTGCAAGTTGCCTAGTCTTTGTTTACTTCATACAATATAAGAAGGTTCTAAAAAGAACAGTAATCAGGTTTATGGCAGCTGAACGACAGGTATTTAAAGAGTAACGTTAGCGAGAATGCTTGTTAGCACTCCAGTACTGCTGCGTATACTGGCCCGTGCTTATCTGTATAAAGAAAATGGGGGTTCACAATTGAAGAGGGCAAGTATTGTGCGTGAGAAAAAATATTATGAATTAGTGGAACAATTAAAAGACAGAACACAAGACGTAACATTTTCAGCTACAAAAGCACTAAGTCTTCTTATGCTGTTCAGCAGATATTTGGTCAATTACACCAATGTCGAATCAGTAAATGACATTAATGAGGAATGTGCCAAACATTATTTTAACTACTTAATGAAAAACCATAAGCGATTAGGAATTAATCTGACAGATATAAAAAGGTCGATGCATCTAATCAGCGGGTTACTGGATGTGGATGTAAACCACTATTTAAAGGATTTTTCACTATCGAATGTCACGCTGTGGATGACGCAAGAGAGATAAACTCTCCTGAGGATATCCAAGCCATTTAATATTTGATAGAATATGAGTAACATGTTTGGCTTGAGGCGGTGAGAGATAGTGTCTGTTCAATGGGGAATTGAACTGTTAAAAAGCGCGGGCCTGTTCTTCTTACACCCGCTTTTCTGGTTTTTTATCATCATAACCCTGGCTTTCGGCTATGTAAGAATCAAACGGGAACGCAAAACCTTTCATACAAGAATAGCAGATATTTATGATGATCTGAAATTTACATATACAAAGGGACTGATTCCAGGTTTTCTTTTGTCAGTTGTTTTAGGTGGACTCGGAATATCGATTCCTCTCGGTTTACTTGCGATTATTGCCGTTATCACTGCAGCGGCAGCGTTCACTCTTCGCGCAAACTGGATGTCTGCTGCATATATCGTCAGTGTGAGTATGCTGATAGGTTTTGGACTGCAAGTCTATCAGGCGGAGCCCTTTCTGGAGAGATTTCCGCAAGGATTTGCAGTTGTTTGGCCGGCTGTGGCTGTGTTTCTAGGTTTGCTGATTATCACTGAAGGAGCGGTTGCTTATCGTTCTGCGCATGTGAGAACATCACCGGCACTTGTCGTAAGCAGCCGCGGTTTGCCGATCGGACAGCAGCTGGCAAACCGGGTTTGGCTTTTGCCGCTGTTCCTTCTCGTGCCCGGTAATGGTTTAGAATCGCATCTTAGCTGGTGGCCTGTGTTTACTGTTCCCGGCGGCTCATTCCATTTTTTATGGATTCCTTACTTTGTCGGATTCGGACAAAGGGTACAGGGGTCGCTGCCTGAAACGAGTATAAGGATCACAGCGAAACGCGTTTGTATTCTCGGCCTTTTCGTCACAGTTCTCGGTGCAGCGAGCTTATTGTGGACGCCGCTTGCGGGTGCAGCTGTCTGTACAGCTTTGTTAGGGCGTATTTTTCTGTCTATAAAGCAAAGGGTGAATGATAACGGCGCTCCGTTTTATTTCTCGAAACGGGATCAGGGCTTAATGGTGCTTGGGATTATCCCCAATACGCCGGCTGAGGACCTGGAATTGAAAATCGGAGAAATCATTACAAAAGTCAACGGGATACCGGTTAAAAACGTTTCCGATTTCTATGAGGCGCTCCAGCATAACCGTGCATATGTGAAGCTTGAAATTATCGGTTTGAATGGCGAAATTCGTTTTGACCAGCGAGCTTCTTATGAAGGAGAACATCATGAATTGGGCATCCTCTTCGTAAAGGATGAACATGAAGACGAAGCAGCTGCTTCGGGATCATAAAAGGCAGCCCGGCACCGCAGGAAGATGCGGTGCCGGGCTGTTTTGTATTACGCTGAGTTTTTTTCTATCTGTGCCGTTTCATCAGATTTGATGCCCAATGAAACAAAAACGCCGATAATGGATACAGCAAAGAGAATCATAAATAGGGTGTGATATCCCGAAATCAGGCCGATTAAGGCTGATGAAATGATGCTTCCGAAATAGCGGAAGGTCGAGAAAATGCCGGATGCCACTCCTGACATACTGGGATCTACTGTGGCAAGGGATGACACCTGCATGCTGGTCAGACCGATTCCGGAAGCAAGCCCGCCAAGGATAAGAGACAGCATGAGAAACAAGACGGAATGCGAGCTGCTTAACAGCAAAAATAATAGATTCGCTCCAGCCATCATAGCAAATGAAAGAAAAATGATTTTTTTTGCTCCCCACTTGTGATGGAACTGTGCGCCCACCCAGTTGCTGGCTGACATGAAGATCGAAAATACAGAAAGCGCCATCCCGCTGTTAGACGTAGTAAGCCCAAATTGGTTCGTCATGAATAACGGCATGATCAATAAGACGGCATACATCATTAAATTGCTTAACAAGACTGATAGATTGGCATTTGTAAAGGTTGAGCTTCTAAACAGTGCAAAGTCAATGATGGGATGCTGCGTACGTTTTTCTCTTCTGAAAAAAAGCGGAACAAAAAGAAGTATTAATACACTGTATACCGCATAACCCCACGAAGCCTCATTTTTCGTCAGCAGGATAATGGAAACGATGCTGCCTGCAAGCAAGAGAGAGCCGATGATATCCAGCGGCGCGTCAGATTTATTTTCTTTATATTGAGGAAACATCGTTAATGCTGTAAATAAAGCAATGGCGAGGAACGGGATGTTGACCCAAAAAATCGAATGCCAGCTGAAGCTGTCAATCAGTATAGAGCCGATAAAAGGCCCGAGTGCTGCACCAAGTCCCGCGCCCAGCCCGAAAAATCCAAACACTTTCGGCAGGCGTTTTTCAGAAACCACATGCCGGATAATGGCAATGCTGTTTGGCGTAAGCAATGCCCCGCCGACTGCCTGCAATGCCCGAAAGACAATTAACAGGAGCAGACTTGGTGAGAGAGCGCAGCCTAGGGATGCGAATAGAAATAGGCCGACTCCCCATAAGTACATTGTTTTATTGCCGTACATGTCACCGAGCTTTCCTGCAATCGGCTGTGTGACTGCCATCACGATTAAATAAACGGTAACCACCCAAGTGATGCTTGCGAGGGATTCGTTATACGTATGGGAAATAGATGAGAGCGCGACCGCGATCATCGTTGAGTTAATGGGAACCAGAATGGCCCCTAATAATAGCGAGACGATCAGCGCCCATTCTTTTCTTGAGCTCATTGGGATCCTCCTTTTTATTATGCCAAGGAGTTAATCAGCAGAAATTCCTTTGACAAATAGAGCTGTGCTGTGCTCCAGCATTTTTTCCTGGGGCATTGATATGACCCGATTTCCTAAATGGAGACGGTGAATGAAATAACCGAAGATAATCGACATAAACACGTCGGCATGCTCCGCTTCATTTCCTGTCTGAATAACCCCTTTTTCACCCATCGTTTTGAGATAATCAACCAATAGCTGTTTCATAGATTGGGGATATTCAGTGACGTGGTTAATGACATCCTGAAACATGGCCGGTTCACGAAAGCTGATTTTAATGATATCTTTTCTTTGTTCGAGTTCCTCCAAGAGACAGGTTCCGATATGAAGCAGGTCTTTGTACAAATCCCCTTCGGTTTGTTCCAAAATGCTGCTTCTGTTTGGAGAATGCTGAGAAAGCAAAGCCTCAACTAGTCCTTGTTTGTTTTTAAAGTTCCTGAAAATCGTCGCTTCACTTACATTTGCTTTTTCTGCGATTTCTTTTGTAGTCGTTGCGCGATATCCTTTTTTGACGAGAAGCTGCATGGCAGCGTCAAGGATTCTCTTGTTTGTCGGTCTCAATACGTTTCACCTCACGAATATACTGGCAGGACAAGTATACACCTGCCCCGCTTGTATAAGAAAGAGGGGACGCATTAGGACCGGCTGACAACTGTGATTTTGCCGCTGCTTCCGTCAACCGTGATGATGTCTCCGTCTCGCAGTCTTTCTGTTGCCGTGCGTGTGCCGAGAACGGCTGGAATGCCGTATTCACGGGCAATAATCGCAGCGTGAGACAAAATGCCGCCTGTGTCTGTAATAACCGCTTTGGCGTCTTGAAACAGGCTGGTCCACAGCGGTGTGGTCATTTTGCAAACGAGTACGTCCCCAGGCGCGAATTGCGAAAATTCACTGGCGTCCCGAATGATCTTCACCGGGCCTGTCGCAATGCCGCTTGATGCCGCAATGCCAAAAATATGATTCTCTGTGTTTTTTTCATCCTCTATCACAGCGCCGACGATTTCTTCAGCAGCTTTGAGCTGTTCTTTTGTCGGGGTGCCGAGATAGGCAGGGGCCTGGGCCAGCTCATACTCATGAAAGGTCTGCCTGCGTTTTTCAGCCTTTTCTTGCAGGGATACAGGGTGAAGAAGCGCGTGTTCCACTTCGTCGTCATATAAGAACCAAAGATCCTCACGATCTTGAATAACACCGTTTTCCGCCAGCAATTCACCTACCTTCAGCAGAAAGATTCTCGCCTTGGCATCCAGCATGGCGTCAATATAAAAGTGGTGATCATCTTTTATATTTGCAGAGTTCAGCGTCCATTGATAGAGGCGGTCAAATTCTGTGCGTAAATCGGGATCTTCTATGTTTTCCAAGAATTCATTGTATAATTTCTCTCGTTTTTCTTTCGTTTTCTGAAATTCATTGTCAAAATGATAGCCATTACGGACATAATTTTGAATATTGGCCAGAGCAAAATACGGATTTTCCGCCCAGATTTGTTCAACCAGATCATGACTTTTAACAGATCTCCATCCGTATTCTTGCAAGAATTCATGGATGTTCTTCAGGAAGTGTCTTCCCTCATCTGTTTGTTCCAATTTCTCTTGGAGCTGTTCAGGCTTGTTGTTTTCAAAAATGGCCAAGAGATGCGGATTCTCCTGAACTTCAACGGAAAATAGCCATAGGCGACGGTCAGTTTCCAGCGATTTGTTCATTTTCCCTGTCAGCATCTCGTAAAAATGAGCGTTTTCGGACTCTCCTTGAATGTCCTGATACATCGCTTGCAGTTTGTTTGTTAGAAGGATTTGCGGGAAAACGATATTGAAGTGCTCTTCATATGCCGTGGGATAAAAGGCCTTTAGTTGTCGAAAAGCATCCAGTGCGCTTTCTGCGGTATGCTCAGTTTGCGCGAGCTGATCTAGCGTCTCGTAAAATGGAAGGTACGTGTGATTGATGATGTCATACATACGCTCCGATAAAATTGGAAAAAGCTCTTTGCCACAGTCTTCAGCAGGTGGCTGCTGCCCTCCTTGGTTTTTCGAATAAATATGTCCGCGATAAAGTTTTACTTCATCAACAACTACACCAATCGGAAACTTTTGCATGCTCTTCTTCAAGCCATATTCCAATGCCGGCACGATGAAGGATGAAAATAACGGACTCACCGGACCTTCAATATTAGACTCCATGTTAAGCCAGAAATCATTCATATCAGCGTCGGTAATCATGAAGCTGCGTTTTTCTTCTGCCGCCCTTTTGTCCTGTTCAATGGTTGTAATCGGGCGAGCTTGCAGAAGGTATACTTGATGATCAGCAATTCCAAATTCTATATCAACAGGATACCCGTACAGGTTTTCAGTTTTTTTTGTGATCTCAGCCAATTCAATCACTTGTTCATCTATAAGGCAAAAACGGCTCCGCATGTCTTCACTCGTTTCCTTTTCAGCAATTCCCTCTGCCGCAGACTCCATGTAGATTTCCTTTGCCCCTATTTCTTTCTGAATCTGAAACGAAGATTTATGAACAATGAACGTGTCTGGGGTAACACTTCCTGAAACGACAGCTTCACCCAACCCGTAGCTGGCGCTGATTAAAAGCTCTCTATCATCATGGGTAACAGGGTTGCGGCTGAAAATAACACCTGACACTTCTGAATTGATCAGGCCCTGAACGACCACTCCCATTAACGGCTCTGTGATTTGGTTGTTCATTTTTTTCTTATAGCTGCTGACTCGCCCTGAAAAAAATGAGGCCCAGCATTCTTTCACTTTAGCCAGAAACTCTTCCTCTGTTTTGATATTTAAGTAGGTTTCATACTGACCCGCGAATGAGGCGCCTTCTAAATCTTCCGAAGCAGATGAAGAACGCACGGCTACGGATCGATATGATTCTCTAAGCTGATAAAAGGAACTAGTCAGCTCATCTTTCAGCTCATCCGAAAATGTTCCGGAAATGATCCCGCTTTCGACGTTTTCACTAGTCTCATGAAGCTGGTTGTCCTCCATAAAACGTGCGAGCGCGTTCGTTTGAATAATAAACCCGTCCGGAACAGGAAGACCGTGTTTGGTCAATTTAATCAAATTCATTCCTTTTGCTCCAGCCATCTGGCTGGACTCTTCTGCCTGGCGAAATAAAACAGAATACATAGTTGAAAACCCCTCTTTCCTTCATTTTATTTTTCTCTCTAGTCTTTTTATGGCGGAGCCTGTGTTTAAAAAATGATAGTAAACACTATCATTCCATTGTAGGTTTTCAGGAAAATGCTGTCAAACGCAGAAAGTCCTAAATAAAATGAATAGTAAAGTTGGTTATATTATCATGAAATATACGGACGCACTGGTGCTGTATACCTATTTTCTTTTATTCTCGGAATCTGGCGGCGGACTTGATGATGTAAACAAAAAAAGTGCTGCTGTGTGGAACAGCAGCACAATGGAATAAGTATTTTCCGGCACCAAAATGCAAATATGGTGATTGATTTTGGCTGAAAAGGGGTATGGTGTAGGAGAGGGAGCGAATGGACGATTGTCCGATTCTTCATTTTTTACTATAATCAGATCAGATGAAGAATCCCTGAGGAGGGTTTTTGTTGATTACAAAAGCCGTTTTTGCATTGTTTTTCCCTTTTATGCTTGTCGTTCTATTTACTAGAGTCACTTTTAATCATTATGTGGCGATCGCTCTAACAGCTGCATTGCTGTTTGCCTCTTATTTAAAAGGCTATACAGAAACGTATTTTATTGTAGGATTGGATGTTGTATCTCTTGTGGCTGGCGGACTGTATATGGCCAAAAAAGCTGCAGAGAAAAAAGAAGAATAAATCGGACATAATGAATATAAAGACCGAATACCTGCTTTTACGTTTAAAAAGCAGGTTTTTTATACACAAAAACAAATGGAAATAAAAACCACCGAACTTTAGTTCGTATTTTTAGTGATTTTGCTTTCCATTGTGTTACTATATCTATAGGAAGATTTCGTTAAAGAAACGGAGGCTTATTTTTGTGAAAGATCGCTTTGAGTTAGTCTCGAAATATCAGCCCCAGGGAGATCAGCCGAAAGCCATTGAAAAGCTTGTAAAAGGAATTCAGGAGGGCAAGAAGCATCAGACTCTGCTGGGTGCGACAGGAACTGGGAAAACATTTACGGTGTCCAATTTGATTAAAGAAGTCAATAAGCCGACTCTCGTGATTGCCCATAACAAAACCCTTGCCGGACAGCTTTACAGTGAGTTCAAGGAATTTTTTCCGAACAATGCTGTCGAGTACTTTGTCAGTTACTATGATTATTATCAGCCGGAGGCGTATGTGCCTCAAACGGATACATTTATAGAGAAAGACGCAAGTATTAATGATGAAATTGATAAACTGAGACACTCCGCCACATCGGCTCTGTTTGAGCGTAGAGATGTCATTATTATTGCGAGTGTGTCTTGTATATACGGCCTCGGTTCGCCTGAGGAATACCGGGAAATGGTCGTGTCGTTGCGGACTGAAATGGAAATTGAGCGCAACGAGCTGCTCAGAAAACTTGTAGACATCCAATATGCCCGCAACGATATCGACTTTCAGCGCGGTACATTTCGTGTGCGCGGGGATGTAGTGGAAATCTTCCCGGCATCCCGTGATGAGCATTGTATCAGAGTTGAATTTTTCGGTGACGAAATTGAACGGATTCGGGAAGTGGATGCGCTGACAGGAGAAATTCTCGGCGACCGTGATCATGTTGCGATATTCCCGGCGTCCCACTTCGTAACGCGGGCCGAGAAAATGGAGAAAGCGATCCAAAATATCGAGAAAGAGCTTGAGGAACAGCTGAAGGTCATGCACGAAAACGGCAAGCTGCTTGAAGCGCAGCGTTTAGAGCAGCGGACAAGATATGATCTTGAAATGATGCGTGAAATGGGTTTCTGTTCCGGCATCGAGAACTATTCAAGACATTTGACTCTGCGGCCTCCAGGTTCAACGCCGTATACACTTCTTGATTATTTCCCGGACGATTTTATGATCGTGGTGGATGAGTCGCATGTAACCATTCCTCAGGTGCGCGGCATGTTTAACGGAGACCAGGCGCGGAAACAGGTGCTCGTGGATCACGGCTTCCGGCTTCCATCAGCCCTTGATAACCGTCCGCTTCGTTTTGAGGAATTTGAAAAGCATATGCACAATATCGTGTATGTATCAGCAACACCAGGGCCGTACGAGATTGAACATACAGATGAAATGGTCGAACAGATCATTCGTCCGACGGGGCTTCTTGACCCGCTTATCGATGTCCGTCCAATCGAAGGCCAGATTGACGACTTGATTGGCGAAATTCAAGCAAGGATCGAGCGGAATGAACGGGTGCTTGTAACAACTTTGACGAAGAAGATGTCAGAGGATCTGACTGATTATTTAAAGGAAATCGGCATTAAAGTAAATTATCTGCATTCTGAGATCAAGACGCTTGAACGGATTGAAATTATTCGTGACTTGCGCCTTGGCAAGTACGATGTGCTTGTCGGCATCAACCTGCTGAGGGAAGGGCTGGACATTCCCGAAGTATCCTTAGTTGCGATTTTGGATGCGGATAAGGAAGGCTTCCTTCGTTCGGAGCGTTCGCTGATCCAGACCATTGGGCGGGCAGCGAGGAATGCGGAAGGCCGCGTCATTATGTACGCCGATAAAATAACGAAGTCTATGGAAATTGCGATCAATGAAACAAAACGACGCCGCGAGCAGCAGGAGCGGTTTAATGAAGAGCACGGCATTACGCCGAAAACGATAAATAAAGAAATTCGCGATGTCATTCGTGCCACAGTAGCAGCTGAGGATAAAGCGGAATACAAAACAAAAGCCGCGCCGAAGCTGTCGAAAATGACGAAGAAAGAACGCCAGAAAGTCGTTGAACAGATGGAGCATGAAATGAAGGAAGCCGCCAAGGCGCTTGACTTTGAAAGAGCCGCGGAGCTTCGCGATTTACTTTTAGAGCTAAAAGCGGAAGGATGATGAACAAATGGCTATGGATCGGATAGAGGTGAAGGGAGCCAGGGCGCATAACCTGAAAAATATAGATGTAACAATTCCGAGAGATCAGCTTGTCGTTGTCACAGGTTTGTCTGGATCAGGAAAATCCTCCCTTGCCTTTGACACGATATATGCTGAAGGACAGAGACGGTATGTCGAGTCGCTGTCTGCTTATGCCCGCCAGTTTTTAGGGCAAATGGATAAGCCTGATGTTGATGCAATTGAGGGACTGTCTCCCGCCATCAGCATCGATCAGAAAACAACGAGCCGCAATCCGAGGTCTACTGTCGGTACGGTAACGGAGATTTATGACTATCTGCGTCTTTTATATGCGAGAGTAGGGAAGCCTCATTGCCCGGAGCACGGAATTGAGATTACATCCCAGACCATCGAGCAAATGGTGGACAGAATTCTGGAATACCCGGAACGGACGAAGCTTCAGGTGCTGGCGCCGATTGTATCCGGCAGAAAGGGCGCCCATGTCAAGGTGCTTGAACAGATTAGAAAACAAGGCTATGTCAGAGTCAGAATTGACGGCGAGATGGCTGAGCTTTCTGACGATATCGAATTAGAAAAGAATAAGAAGCATTCCATTGAGGTTGTCATTGACCGGATTGTGGTGAAAGAAGGCGTGGCTGCCCGTCTGGCAGATTCATTGGAAACGGCGCTCCGTTTAGGTGAAGGACGGGTTATGATTGATGTCATCGGTGAGGAAGAGCTGATGTTCAGCGAGCATCATGCCTGTCCGCACTGCGGATTTTCAATCGGTGAGCTTGAGCCGCGCCTGTTTTCGTTTAACAGTCCGTTCGGGGCGTGTCCGACGTGTGACGGTCTCGGAATGAAGCTTGAAGTGGATGCTGACCTTGTCATCCCCAATCAAGATTTGTCATTGAAGGAGAATGCGGTCGCCCCTTGGACACCGATCAGCTCGCAATATTATCCTCAGCTGCTTGAGGCAGTCTGCACCCACTACGGGATTGATATGGATGTGCCGGTCAAAGATCTGCCGAAGCATCAACTGGATAAAGTGCTGTACGGCAGCGGAGATGACCTGATTTATTTCCGATATGAAAATGATTTTGGACAAATCCGTGAAGGTGAAATTCAATTTGAAGGCGTATTGCGCAACATTGAAAGACGCTATAAGGAGACAGGCTCTGATTTTATCCGTGAGCAAATGGAGCAGTATATGTCCCAAAAATCTTGTCCGACATGCAAAGGCTATCGGTTAAAGAAAGAGGCGCTTGCCGTATTGATTGACGGACGCCACATCGGAAAAATTACCGAGCAGTCTGTGGCCGACGCACTCGCCTTTTTCAAAGGCCTTACCCTTTCTGAGAAGGATATGCAGATCGCCAATTTGATTTTGCGCGAAATTGTGGAGCGCTTAAGCTTTCTGGACAAAGTCGGCCTTGATTACCTGACATTGAGCAGGGCAGCGGGAACGCTGTCCGGTGGAGAGGCACAGCGCATCAGGCTGGCGACTCAAATTGGCTCGCGCTTATCCGGTGTGCTTTATATTTTAGATGAGCCGTCTATCGGTCTGCATCAGCGTGATAACGACCGCTTGATCAGCGCACTGAAAAATATGAGAGACCTCGGGAACACGCTGATTGTTGTCGAACATGATGAGGACACGATGATGGCAGCGGACTATTTAATAGATATTGGACCGGGTGCCGGCATTCACGGCGGACAGGTGACATCTGCAGGTACGCCGGAAGAAGTGATGAAAGATCCAAACTCATTAACTGGCAGCTATTTATCAGGGAAAAAGTTTATCCCATTGCCTCCTGAAAGAAGAAAGCCGGACGGACGGTACATTGAAATTAAAGGCGCTTCAGAAAACAACCTGAAAAAAGTGAATACCAAGTTCCCGCTTGGGACGTTTACAGCAGTTACAGGTGTTTCCGGTTCAGGAAAGAGTACACTCGTTAATGAAATTTTGCATAAGGCACTGGCGCAGAAGCTTCATAAAGCGAAAGCGAAGCCCGGCAGCCATAAAGAGATAAAAGGTTTGGATCATTTAGACAAAGTCATCGACATTGACCAGGCGCCAATCGGTAGAACGCCGAGATCTAACCCTGCGACATACACCGGTGTGTTTGATGACATTCGTGATGTATTCGCGCAGACAAATGAAGCGAAGGTCCGCGGCTACAAAAAAGGCCGTTTCAGCTTTAACGTGAAGGGCGGGCGATGTGAAGCCTGCCGCGGAGACGGGATTATTAAAATTGAAATGCACTTCCTTCCTGACGTATACGTTCCATGCGAGGTGTGTCACGGCAAACGCTATAACCGGGAAACGCTTGAAGTGACGTACAAAGGAAAAAGCATCTCTGATGTGCTTGATATGACGGTTGAAGATGCTCTTTCTTTCTTTGAAAATATCCCGAAAATCAAACGCAAGCTTCAAACCCTTTATGATGTTGGATTAGGTTATATTACGCTCGGCCAGCCGGCGACGACCTTGTCGGGCGGAGAAGCGCAGCGCGTGAAGCTCGCATCAGAGCTGCACAAACGCTCGACCGGACGCACGCTCTATATTTTAGATGAGCCGACGACAGGTTTGCATGTCGACGATATCGCCAGACTTCTTGTCGTGCTGCAACGGTTGGTAGACAACGGAGATACTGTACTGGTTATTGAGCACAACCTTGATATCATTAAAACGGCCGATTACATTGTGGATCTGGGCCCGGAAGGCGGAGCCGGAGGCGGAACCATTGTCGCGTCAGGAACACCTGAGGAAATCACTGAAGCGGAAGAATCGTATACAGGCCGTTATTTGAAGCCTGTTATGGAGCGTGACAAAAAACGCATGAAGTCGCTCTTGGAAGCGAAAGAAACGGCTACATCTTAAAGAGAGAACAGCTTGCCAGCAAGTCCATCCAAGGGCTTAGCAGGCAAGCTTTTTCTTTACGATAATAGGTTTAGAATCGTCTTTGGGTAAAATTTCTTTGGGAAAACGCCTAAACATTTACAAATTGCTGTCGATATATGAATTGAAAGGCGGATGATGATTTCCAAATTAAGCAGACAAACCCTATTAAGGGGTTTAAAGGCACCTTTAATCAATAACTGAATCTACATAGGCTAGAAGCTTTAGTGGAGTCTCATACGCCAGAAATCAAAGAAAAGGAAGTCTTTGATTTCAAAATAAATACACATGGAGGTAATTTACACATGAGAATCAACCACAATATCGCAGCACTTAACACATTAAACCGTTTGTCCTCAAACAACAGTGCGAGCCAAAAGAACATGGAGAAACTTTCTTCAGGTCTCCGTATCAACCGTGCGGGAGATGACGCAGCGGGTCTTGCGATCTCTGAAAAAATGAGAGGACAAATCAGAGGTCTTGAAATGGCTTCTAAAAATTCTCAAGACGGAATCTCTCTTATCCAAACAGCTGAGGGTGCATTGACTGAAACTCATGCGATCCTTCAACGTATGCGTGAACTTACTGTTCAAGCAGGAAACACAGGGACACAAGATACTACTGACCTTCAAGCGATCCAAGACGAAATGGACTCTTTAATTGAAGAGATCGGTGGGCAAGACGGAAGTAAAGGTATTGCAGACCGTACGCAATTTAACGGTAAAAACCTGTTAGACGGTTCTTTTTCAGAAGCAAGCGGTAAACAGCTTACATTCCAAATTGGAGCAAATGGCGGACAGCAGTTAAGTGTAAACATTGAGAGCATGAAAGCTGCTGACTTAGGTTCAGACGCTATTAAAATTAAAGATATTAAAGTAACAGATTTCACAACTAATTCATTTGACGATCAACTTGGAGCTATCGACGCAGCAACGAATCAAGTATCTGCTCAACGTGCTAAACTTGGTGCGGTACAAAACCGTCTAGAGCACACAATCAACAACCTTGGTGCTTCTTCTGAAAACTTAACAGCTGCTGAGTCTCGTATCCGTGACGTTGACATGGCGAAAGAAATGAGCGAATTCACAAAGAACAACATTCTTTCTCAAGCTTCTCAAGCGATGCTTGCTCAAGCAAACCAACAGCCGCAAAACGTACTTCAATTGTTACGTTAATTTCTGAAAAGCTATCTCTTTCTGATAGTCACAGCTTGCCGACAGAGTCCATTAACTGGATGTGCCGGCAGGCTTTTTTTGTTACAATCATGGTGTGACAGCCAGGGAATCACTTGTATTTTCAAAACAAAAAAGGCAAGATATTGTCATCTAACCTTTAGATTTGTTTCAGTTATCATAAATGAAATGTTTTCTGCAATTACAAAGTCTTCTTATACAGCTGCTTACTTACACTCATTAAATCTTGAACAATATGCGTGTTGCTGCTATCGAGCAGCACTTTTATATATTGGATATCGTGAGAGATCGGGAAGGGGCCATGAATCTGCTCAAGCTCGGCGATCATTTCACGATTCATTCTTTTTTGTTCATGAATCAGCTTTAACACTGATTCTTGTGTTACTGTATAGTCACTGGGATCTTTCTCCATTGCTTGTCCAGCCTCCTTGGTTGCCGTAAGCTTTTTACATATTGTAATCGGTATAGCCGGAAGATTCTACTTCTAAAACTTTTTAAAATCCAATTTCCGTAAATCGGAGCATGTCTAAAGAATGAATTTGAAACCTGAAGAGATTTTAAACGTATAAATAAGTAAAACGTCCCTGATCTTTTGTCATGGGCAATTCACAATAGGAGTGTGGAATGAATTGAACCGTAATCAAGCTATTATTGCATCACTTTGTTATTTCAGTGTGTTCATTGCGCCAATCATTGTGCCGATTGTCGCTTATTTTGTAGTAAATGAGAAAGAAACAAAACGCCATGCGATACGTTCTCTTATTTCTCACATTGTTCCGTTTGTCGGCTGGCTGTTCCTTTTTATTGCTTTACTTGGCGGAGCCATTGCGATTGATGGAGACAGCCTTCTTCCTGTATTTGTCATCATTGGGGGAGCGGTTATTTATTTCTTAGTTGTCATTGGCATTATCATTTGGAATGTGATTCAGGGCATTAAGGTCCTGCGTGCAGCATAAGTAGACAATGGGGAGGAGATCGTAATGAAGCAAGAAAAGGAACGAATCCTTAAGCTTGTTGAGGAAGGGAAGCTTACAGCACAAGAGGCTTTGACACTGATTGAAAAGCTTGACAGCGACTATAAGGAAAAAGAAGAGAAAATCACAGCGCTCTCAGTTCACGTTCATGACGAGGAAGAGCCATTTACAACGGCAAAAAAAGAAAGCGGCAAGCCGTCTTTAGGAGCCAAGCTGTTTGACTGGATTGATTCTGCTGTGAAAAAGGTCAAGGAAGTTGACCTTGATTTAAACTTCGGCCATGCATATGATGTTCAGCACATTTTTCAATTTAAAGATACTGACTTTTCCAGTGTTGAGCTGCAAATTGCCAATGGCAGCGTGAATATCGTCCCTTGGGAAGATGAGGATATCAGAGCGGAATGCCAGGCAAAGGTATATCGCGCTGACAGCCAGGATGCGGCGAGACATGCATTTCTTCAGCATATTGAATGCGAAATCAAAGGAAATAAGTTTTTTATCCGTACTGAGAAAAAGACGATGAAAACGAATGTCACTTTGTATATTCCTCAAAAGGAGTATGATAAGATTCGGGTGAAGCTGTTTAATGGACCGATCAGAGGGGAACATTTACATGTAAAAGAGTTCTCAGCGAAAACGACAAACGGCGTGCTGTCGTTCTCGCATTTAACAGCTGAAAAAGCCATAGCTGAAACGGCCAACGGGCAAATTAAGCTCGCCAGCCACAGCTGCGGAACGATAGAAGCGGAAACCATTAACGGATTGATCGATCTCCGAGGGAAAAGCGAATCCATTGACGTTCAAAGCTTTAACGGAAATATTGCGATTAACGTAACAGAATCAGACTGCCGCTCCATTTATGCAAAAACAACGACTGGGAGTGTGGAGCTTGCGATTCCAGACGATCTCGCAGTGAAGGCAGAGCTGAAAAGCAATCTTGGTTCGCTGTCCCATGAATTAATGGATGTTGAGATGTTGAAGGAAAAAAATGAAACCATTCAAAAAGAAATGATGTTCACTTCAAATCAGGCACATGATCAAAACATCACCGTCTTCTCAGAATCATTAACAGGCGCCATCAAACTAAAGTACTCACAGAGGTGATCGAATGAATAAGCTTTATCGTTCAGAAAAAAATAAGAAAATCGCCGGTGTCATCGGAGGTCTCGCGGAATATTTCAATTGGGATGCATCACTCCTTAGAGTCATAACTGTCATCTTAGCGATTATGACAAGTGTCTTGCCGGTTTTGCTCATTTATATCATTTGGATTTTTATCGTCCCGTCAGAAAGGGATATGAAATGACATGGTAAAATGGGCAGTCAGCATTTTAGTCAATGCATTGTTATTAATCGTCATTGATGGATATATTGACTCCATCCATATCAGCAGCATTGGGGCAGCGATTATCGCCAGCCTCATTTTATCGATCTTAAACGTGCTGATTAAACCGCTTTTAATTATCTTTACACTGCCGGTCACCATGGTGACGCTTGGGCTATTCTTGTTTGTGATTAACGCCATCACGCTGATGATGACTGCGGCCATTATGGGTGACAGCTTTCAAATCGACGGCTTCGGCACAGCGATATGGGCATCCGTTATCCTGTCGGTCTTCCATTTGCTGATTCAAAAAGGCATTTTAGAGCCGCTTAGAAAAAAATAAAAAAAAGCTGCCCGCAAAGGCAGCTTTTTTACATGGTCTGCAGCCTCCTTAAAAAATGTGAAGTAAAGTGTTCGCTTTTTGTTCAGCAGTCCCACGTATATGTCGTATACCATCTGCCTTGTCAGATTGGACATTGTTTAAAAATGAACTCATAAGCTTCCCTGTTCAGACGCAAAATACATGAAAAGGGAGGTGTTTTGGTGAGGAAATACACAGTTATCGCTTCTGTACTATTGTCTTTTCTTTCCGTTTTGTCTAGCGGCCATCATGAATCGAAAGCCTTTCCTGTTACACAGCAGGAACCATTTCAAACGCCTCATTACATACCTTTGCTTGAAAATCCTCCTCAAATTGATGTGAAAGCTGAAATGAGAAGCAACCTAATGATTGAGGCTCAAGTTCGCGACAATTCGTATCAAGCATTTTCCGCCTTTCTTTTTTATAAACAAAGTAATGAGCTGGGCTACAAAATGGTGCCGATGGATCCGACACCCGGGGCGGTCCGCAAGTTTTTGGCGCAAATTCCGAAACGTTTGATTTGGAACAGCGAGATTGAGTATTACATTGTGATGTCGAATGGGAAGCAGCGGGTGGAGTCGGAGACGCAGAAACTGAAGCTTGAAGGATACCAGGCTGACCTTGCGCATATTCCAGAGCTTCTGATCACAGAGCTGGCGGTTGATACGAAGAACATAGGACGCGCAGACGGTTATGAATTTATTGAGATTTTTAATACGACTGACAGAACGATTGATTTTAAAGACTACCATATCCGTTACCGCTACCCAAAAGAAGGGCCAGACTCCGATTTGATTTGGAGAACTGATGAAAAGATTTTGATACCATCCGGCGAAACGTTTGTCATATGGCTGAAGCCTGCCGGGCATCCAGAATTGACGTCGGAGGATTTTAATCGGTATTATCAAACACAATTAATAGAAGGAAAAAATCTCGCGGTGATAGACGAGACAGAGGGTATGGCCAATACGAGGCCGCGGGCGGTTGTGATATCAACGAATACAGGAAAGGATATTTCGGCAGCGCATTATCGGAAACATGCGCTGCGCCGGCTGTCATCTGTGCTTTACAAGTATCCGCTAAACGGAACTGCAGAACTTTTGAACATTTCAATCGGGGAAAAAAATCCGTCTCCCGGAACCGTATTACAGGCACAGGTACCCGAGCAGAAACGGAAAATCAAGCTGGATAAAGAAAAGCCGGTCATTGAGGATTTGACTGACCGCAAGCCTGTCCGCCCTGCTGAAAGCATTGAGCTGCGGGCTGACATAAGGGATCGCAGTCTGGTGAAAACAGCAGCCTTTTACTACCGGACAGATGAAAACAAACCGTTTAAGCGAATTCTCGCTGAAAAAGACCGCAACGATAATCTCTACCATTATATTGTGTATTCGCCTGAATTGATCGGGAAGAATCAGCTAGAGTATTACGTGGCGGCAGGGGACGGGATTAATGAAGCAAGAACGCCTGTTAAAATGATTGATATTAAACAAACAAGCAAGTCGCACGGTTTGCGGATGAACATTGAAAACAGAGACACGCTGTCGGGAACTCAGTTTCTCAAAGCCACGACAGACGGGCGAGCTGACAGCATTAAGCTATGGATTGACGGAAAAAAACAAGTGACAGAGCCCGCGATGGAGAAAGAAGTGTATTTTGCGTTTGATACGAGGAAAACGAATCTTTATTTTAAAAACGCGGTAACGATGGAAGGCAAAGTATTAAAAGTGTTCGATGATACGACAAATAAATACCGCACCTATTCTGTTCCATTGCCGGAGACGCTGCTGCGCAAAGGGAAGCAGCTGCAGCGTATTACAATACGATCGGGTTCAAAGGTGTCGCCGTTTGATACGGCTGAAAACCGTGATGATTTCTTAGTCAAAAACGCCCGGTTGGTATTATCAGATGGGACGGTCATCAGGGATGAGAGGGTTTCCCCTGAGAAGGAACTCTTGATTGGCGATAATCAGCGCTCGAATAAAAGCTGGCAATTTCAATTCAATCTGCCTGACGGACTGTTTACATCACAGTTGCTGGAGTGGGATACATCAAAGCTTTCTGAAGGCGCTCACCATATTCAAGCAAGCAACGGCAAGGAAAATGTCAGCCTGGTTGTAAGGCTAGATAATTCAGGGCCTCACATTGAGCCGAATATTACCGAGGGGCAAACGTATAAAGGAAACCTTATCCTGCAGGCGGATATGTATGATAAATGGAGCAAAATTGAGGAGGCTGAAGCATTTTTAGATGGGGAAAGCATTACACTTCCATATCATACGTCATCCTCTGAACTTCTGCCGGGAAAACATTCTCTAAAAGTGACAGCAACGGATCTTGCGGGCAATAAAACAGTTATTGAGAGGACGTTTAGTACAGAACGAGAACATCCGTACCAGCCGGAGGTTATAGACAACGAAGCTGACACGCATAAGGCCAAGCTTTCTGTCCGGGTGAAGGATCCAACGAATGACGCCATGGATGTTGCTTTTTATAGGGGATTTCAGTATACAGCGCGAAACAATGTGAAAATATTTAAGCACGCGTCACTGACTGAACCGCCGAAAAGCTTTATGCCGGAAAGTGAGACTCCGTTTACGAATAAAGAATTGGAGCGGGTATCTGCTGCTGATGGAAAAACAGTATCGACAGAAAAGAAGGAGCTATTCCCTTATCACCGCTTTGAAGTGACTGTTGATCAATCCGTGGATGAGAATGATTTGGCGGAAGCGGTTTGGAAGGGCAGTTCTTTGCCGGGGAGAAAGGTGACGATGTATGCTTGGAATTATCGGACAAATGAATGGCAGCCGGTTGACAGCTTTGTCGCCAAGGATGACAAATCATTTACGCTGAAGGCGTCTGTGATCGCCTCCGATTTTGTGCGAGAGTCGAAAATGAACGTGATTGTACAGGATGAAATTCCTCCTGCGAAGGATATGTATACATTTGTCTGGATGTCTGATACACAGTATTACGCCGAAAGCTATCCGCATATTTTTGATAAACAGACCGAATGGATAAAAGATAACCAAAAGCAGCTCAATATCAAATATGTGTTCCACACGGGTGATATTGTAGATGATTCCGCCGATATCAGACAGTGGAAAAACGCTGATCGGTCAATGTCCGTTCTGGATAAGAGCGGAATTCCATACGGCGTGCTGGCCGGTAATCACGATGTCGGACATAAGGACGGTTCCTACAGGGCGTTTGGCAAGTATTTTGGCAGCGATCGTTTTGATAAAAAATTGCATTACGGCGGTTCCTATAAAAACAACCGCGGGCATTATGACCTGATTTCGAGCAATGGCAACGATTATCTCATGCTTTACATGGGATGGGGCATAACGGATCAGGACATCGCTTGGATGAATCAGGTGCTGAAGAAGCATCCTGACCGGATGGCCATTTTAGCTTTTCATGAGTATTTGCTGGTCAGTGGAAACAGAAGCCCGATCGGAGAGAAAATATTCAAAGAAATCGTAAAGCCGAACCCGAATGTTGTCATGGTGTTAAGCGGGCATTATCATAGTGCGATGCGAAAGACAGATGAGCTTGATGATGATGGTGATGGGAAACCGGATCGTCTTGTGCATCAAATGCTGGCCGATTATCAGGGCGGGCCAGAAGGCGGGCAAGGGTATTTGCGTTTGCTTCAATTTGATCAGGCCAATGACATGGTGCATGTATCGACGTACTCTCCGTATGTAAAGGATAAGAATTACTATGATACGGATACCTATGGCAACAAGGATGAATTTTCCCTTACGCTTGATTTGAAGCCAAGAATCAAAAAGGTGGAAACCGATTATTTTGAATGTAACGTATATACCAATGAAGAGCTCGGAAAACGAGAGCAAGTGAAGAGCGGGGATACAGCTGAATTCCGCTGGGATCATCTTGAACCGCAGTCTGTTTATTATTGGTACATTATAGTGGAAGACAGTTTTAACGGCAAAACGAAATCACCGATCTGGAAGTTCAAGACGAAAAAAGAGACATATCGTCCGGCACCAGACCAGTTTGATTTTCGCCATGTCTCCAATCCTTGAAAAGGGTTGGAGGCTTTTTTATGAAAGACGATCCATATAGTGGACAAATGTATAACGGTCGCCTCTGTATATGGATTTTGCATGCTCAAAAGCAGTACCGTTCTGCAGATATGTTGTTCGTTTGATTAATAGGACAGGCGCTCCCTTTTGGATACCAAGAATGTGTGCTTCTTCCGAGGTGGCAGCGCTTGGTTCAAGCTCCTGTTTGGCACGGGAAATCGGTATGCTGTTGTACCTTTCGATATGGTTATAGATCGACGACTGAAAGTGTGATTCGTTTAATTCACCCGCAAGCTCAAAGGGAATATGTGAGGACTCTATCGCCATCGGAATGTCATTTGCCAGCCGCACCCGAGTGATTTTATGGATAGAGGAGGGGTGCCCGCAGCCTAATATAGCTGCAAGCTCCTCAGTTGAATCAATAAGCTGATAATCAATGAGCCTGCTGCCTGGTGTCATTCCGCGGCTTTTCATATCCTCGGTAAAGCTTGTCAGCCCTTGAAGTGCTTGTTCCATTTTTGGCTTGCTGACAAAGGTGCCCCGCCCTTTCAGGCGATAGAGCAAGCCTTCATTCACTAAATTAGAAAGCGCCTGGCGAACCGTCATCCGGCTGATCCCGAATTGTTCGGCATATTCTCGCTCAGAAGGAAGAGGCATATCCGGCTGCAGCTCTCCGCTCTTAATTTGGGTTTTTAGTTGCTCCATAATCTGATAATAAATCGGAATAGGCGATTGTTTATTGATATTCATAAGTCAGCATGTTCCTTTCAAGGTCTTAATGACGCGGCTTCACGATCAATCAAAACCGTAACATCGGAATGCAGGTGCAAAGCAGATGCGGGAAACTCTTCGCTTATGTTTCCTTCTAACAGCTTACTTACAGCTTCCGCTTTGCTTTTTCCAGAAATGAGCAGCAGAATGCGCTTGCTTGAGAGTATCGTTTGAATTCCCATTGTCAGTGCTTTTTTCGGTACGCTGTCTATGGAAGGAAAATATCTTGCATTCGCTTGGCGGGTTTGCTCATTTAATGTCACAATATGAGTTCGCGACTTGAAAGACGTTCCCGGTTCGTTAAAGCCGATGTGTCCGTTTCGCCCGATGCCGAGAAGCTGTATGTCAGTGCCGCCCAGGGATTCAACTAGCTGTTCATACCGTCTGCATTCAGCTTCCAAATCGTCTGCATTTCCATTCGGAATAAAATGCTGTCTAGGCTTGCTGTCGATATGCTGAAAAAAACGGTCGTTCATATAGAAGTGATAGCTGTTCGGATCGTTGCTTGAAAGTCCGGCGTACTCATCCAAATTAACCGTAGTGACGTTTTGAAATGAGAGACTCTCAGTTTGGTGCAGGCGGATCAGCTCGCGATATGTGCCTTCCGGCGTGCCGCCTGTCGCTAAACCGAGAACAGCATCAGGTTTTTCTTTGATTGTATCTGCCGTTATTCTGGCTGCTTTTTGGCTTAGCTCTTCATACGTTTGACATTCCATTACTTTCATATCTGGTCAGCCTCCTTGGATATAAATGCAATGTTTCCGCGGCAAATGGTGAGAATCACCTCGCAATCACTGCTGACAATCACCAGATCTGCATCTTTTCCCACAGCCACACTGCCTTTTCGGTCAAAGATGCCCAGCTGTTTGGCCGCGTTTGCAGAAGTTATATTAGCTATATCCGTCCAAGAGCAATTTGTAAACTCACGCATATGCCGTGCGCCTTCGTTCATTTTGAGGATCGAACCGGCAAGGGTTCCGTCTGAAAGAAGAGCTGTTCGTCCTCTAACCGTCACACTTTGGCCGCCGAATTCATATACGCCGTCCTTCAGTCCTTTTGCCCTCATGGAATCAGTTATTAAAATGAGCTTGCTGCTGCCTTTTGCCAGAAAAGCAAGCTTTGCCGCTAAAGGATGGGAGTGGATGCCGTCGGCGATAAGCTCTGTCACAAACCCATCATGAGCCAGCGCCGTACCGATCACACCGGGCTCTCGGTGATGAAACGGACTCATCGCGTTGTAAAGATGGGTCATATGGGTTGCGCCTGCTTTGGCGGCCTCCGACAGCAATGCGGAATCGGCATCTGTGTGCCCCATGGACGCAATAATCGATTCGTCTTTCAAATGGCGGATCAGTTCAAAATGCTGATCCTCCTCCGGCGCAAGTGTAACAATTTTGATCAGTCCGCCCGCCTCCTGCTGCCACTTTTTGAACAGCGCAACATCAGAAGGCCTGATCCACTCTTTTGGCTGCGCTCCAGCTCTTTTAGGTGAAACAAAGGGGCCCTCTAAATGAATGCCGAGCAGTTCCGCACCTAATAAAGAGGATTCTTCAGCCGCTTTCCACTCTTTTGCATTCACCAATGCTTGAGAAATGTTCCCATGCTCTTGGGTAATCGTTGTGGCTAAAAAGCTCGTCGTGCCTTCTTCGGGCAGTCTTGACGACATGATGTCAAGGGCGGAAAAGCTTGCATCCATCGTATCCGCTCCATAGCCCCCGTGGATATGAATGTCAATCATGCCGGGAAGCAGAACGGAATCCGCAGGTGCTTGAATCTCTTTTGAATATGCCTCCTTGGGCCGTTCTGTTGAGACTGTGCTGATTTTTCCATCATTGATTCCGACATAGCCGTTTTTGATTACTTCATTTTCTGTCACGATCGATATGCCTTTGATAAGAAGACTCTCTGCCATAGATGATCCGCCTTTCTGGAATTTGAATACCTTTATTTTACTCTTTTTCAGACTAGTGATCTAGACCAGCTGAGGTGTTTTCCCGCCTTTTATAAAATCTGTTTTAGGTTCAAGCCTGAAAGTGATAAAATGAAAGTATTGTGAGCAAGCTCGGGGCAGCCCGGAACAGGAGGAACATATCGTGGCAAAGGTTCGCACAAAAGACGTAATGGAACAGTTCAATTTGGAATTAATCAGCGGAGAAGAAGGAATTAACCGCCCGATTACAATGAGTGACCTATCAAGACCAGGCATTGAAATTGCCGGATATTTTACATATTACCCGAGAGAGCGCGTGCAGCTTCTCGGAAAAACAGAGCTTTCTTTCTTTGAACAGCTTCCGGAAGAGGATAAAAAGCAGCGAATGGAGTCTCTGTGCACTGATGTAACACCTGCTATTATTCTTTCTAGAGATATGCCCATCCCACAGGAGCTGATTGACGCTTCTGAGAAAAATGGAGTGCCAGTCCTCAGATCGCCGCTGAAAACGACAAGACTGTCAAGCCGTTTAACCAACTTCCTTGAGAGCCGGCTGGCGCCTACCACGGCGATTCATGGCGTTCTTGTCGATATATATGGTGTCGGCGTGCTGATCACAGGAAAAAGCGGCGTCGGGAAAAGTGAAACAGCGCTGGAGCTTGTGAAAAGGGGGCACCGTCTTGTCGCCGATGATTGCGTTGAAATTCGGCAGGAGGATCAGGATACCCTTGTCGGAAACGCACCGGAATTAATTGAGCATCTCCTTGAAATCAGGGGGCTTGGCATTATCAACGTGATGACGCTGTTTGGTGCCGGCGCGGTCAGAAGCAATAAACGAATTACGATTGTTATGAACCTTGAACTCTGGGAGCAGGGCAAGCAATACGACCGTCTCGGGCTTGAGGAAGAAACCATGAAAATCATTGATACAGAAATCACAAAACTGACGATTCCCGTCCGTCCGGGCCGAAATCTGGCAGTCATCATCGAAGTGGCAGCAATGAACTTTAGATTGAAGCGGATGGGGCTGAATGCCGCTGAGCAATTTACGAACAAGCTGGCGGACGTCATTGAAGACGGTGAACAAGACGAATAGGAGTTGGCGTTAAATGAATGAAGCGATAGAACCACTCAATCCGATAGCTTTTCAGCTGGGGCCGTTAGCCGTCCATTGGTACGGAATCATTATCGGTCTCGGCGCTTTGCTCGGGCTGTGGATTGCGATGAGGGAAAGTGAGAAACGGGGGCTGCAGAAAGACACGTTTATTGATCTTGTCCTGTTTGCCATTCCAATTGCGATTATTTGCGCACGAATTTATTACGTTGCCTTTGAATGGGATTATTATGCGGCACATCCGGGAGAAATCATTAAGATCTGGAAGGGCGGCATTGCCATTCACGGCGGGCTAATTGGCGCCATTTTAACGGGTTATGTGTTTTCGAGAGTGAAAAACCTTTCGTTCTGGAAGCTTGCGGATATTGCCGCGCCAAGCATTTTGCTCGGCCAGGCGATCGGCCGCTGGGGGAACTTCATGAATCAGGAAGCGCACGGCGAGGCTGTCAGCAGAGCCTTTTTAGAAAGCCTGCACCTGCCTGAATTTATCATCAATCAAATGTACATCAATGGGCAATATTATCATCCTACCTTTTTATATGAATCACTATGGAGCTTTGTCGGTGTTATTGTTTTACTGCTTCTGCGCAGAGCGAATTTGCGAAGAGGCGAGATGTTTTTGATCTATATCATTTGGTATTCAATCGGAAGATACTTTATTGAAGGAATGCGGACTGACAGCTTAATGCTGACAGATTCACTTCGCATCGCTCAGGTGATTTCAATCGTATTGATTGTTTTGGCTGTGGCAGCCATCATCTTCAGACGCGCCAAGGGATACTCGAAGGAGCGGTACGCGGAGTAGACGTCAACAAAGGGGGATGAGGGATGAAGAAGATCTTTCTGGCCGGTCTTGCGGCAGGTCTTCAAACAACATGGACACTCGGTAAAGTCATTTTCCCGGTAACGTTATTGGTCACTTTGCTTCAGCATACGCCTGTCATGGATTGGCTTGTACGGCTGATCACACCGGTAATGGGGCTCTTTGGGCTTTCTGGTGAAGCGGCTATTCCGCTGGTACTGGGAAATATGCTGAATTTGTATGCGGGAATTGCCGGGATTTTGACATTGGATTTGTCTGTAAAAGAAGTCTTTATTTTGGCTGTTATGCTTTCATTCTGTCATAACTTGATTATCGAATCGACAGTTGCCGCAAAGGTTGGCATCAGAATTGGCGTTATATTGGCGGTGCGCATCGGTTTGGCCGCTGTGTCAGCCATCGTCATCAACCTCATTTGGCATGGCGGACAGGAAACGGCACAGTACGGTTTTATCGCTGCGAAGAGTGCTGCGCCGGACAGCTGGCTGGCAATGCTGGCAGAAGCCTTAACGAAAGCCGGACTTGGTGTTTTGCAGCTGGCGGCAATCGTGATCCCGCTGATGATCATCATCCAGTTTTTAAGAGATTTAGGCTGGCTGCATCGGTTTTCCAGGTGGCTGTCGCCGTTTACGCAGCTGCTTGGCATGAATAAAAATACGTCTATGACGATGGTGGCGGGGCTGACGATTGGTCTGGCCTACGGAGCGGGTGTCATGATCAAAGCTGTCGAGGATGACGGTGTGAGCAAGCGGGATATGACATTGGCATTTATATTTCTCGTTGCCTGCCATGCGGTCGTGGAAGATACACTTGTCTTTATTCCGCTCGGCATACCGGTCTGGCCTCTTCTTCTTATTCGTGTCACCACAGCAGTTCTGCTGACAATGGCTATTGCGCATACATGGAAAAAGTGGAAACCCTCAGCGGTTGGAAAGGAAGCAATATGAGTGACAAACAAGTAACGACAATTCTGTTTGATTTAGACGGAACGCTTATTAATACGAATGAATTAATTATCGCGTCCTTTTTGCATACACTGGAGCATTATTATCCGAGCAAGTATAAACGAGAAGATGTCCTTGCGTTTATCGGGCCGTCTCTTTTTGAAACGTTCTCCTCGATGGACCCTGATAAATGTGATGATATGATCGCTATGTACAGAGCATACAATCATGACATGCATGATTCACTCGTGACTGAATATGAAACGGTATATGAGACCCTGGATGTATTAAAAAAAGCCGGCTTTCAATTAGGAATTGTGACAACAAAATTAAGAGATACTGTCAATATGGGCCTCAAGCTCACGGGAATCGGCGAATTCTTTGAAACGGTTGTCACCCTTGATGATGTGACAAATGCGAAGCCTGATCCCGAGCCTGTGCTGTTAGCGCTGAAACAGCTAGGAAGCAAGCCCGAGGAAGCGATTATGGTCGGTGATAATTACCATGATGTGTTGGCAGGGAAAAACGCCGGAACAAAAACCGCAGGAGTCGCATGGACGATTAAAGGGCCGGAAATGCTGGCGAAGCATGAGCCTGATTTTATGCTTGAGAAAATGAGTGATCTATTACAAATTGTTGGAGTGAAGTAATCTGTGAGAAAAACAGATCGTCATCCGGTCTCAGGGGCTAACTCACTGTGGCATGTCTATCAAACGGTGCCTTTTTTAAAGGTCGTCAAAAATTTCATTGTCATACAAATTGCGAGATATACACCGTTTATAGGGATGAAAAACTGGCTGTACCGTACATTTCTGCGTATGAAGATTGGAAAACAGACATCCTTTGCCCTCATGGTGATGCCCGATATCATGTTTCCGGAAAAGATCTCAGTCGGAACGAATACAATCATCGGGTACAATACGACCATTTTGGCCCATGAGTATTTGATTCAGGAATACCGGATCGGCAAAGTTCTGATCGGAGACGAAGTGATGATTGGTGCCAACACGACCATTCTGCCCGGGGTGAAAATAGGAGATGGCGCAGTTGTGTCCGCCGAAACGCTTGTCCATAAGGATGTGCCTGAGGGGGCATTTGTTGGCGGTAATCCGATGAGGATCATCTATACAAAGGAAGAAATGCAAGAAAGATTGAAAAAGTCCGCTGAATAAACATCAGCGGACTTTTTTGTTAAAATTGAGTATTGTTGTTTTCGTAAATATGCTGAACGCCAATCATTTTTGACCGACATTAGAGTAGCGTGTGTTTGTCATTCTGACCGTGCTTGTTTTACTGTCCGTCCGGAATATCCCTTCTTTCATGTTTGTGATGGTGCACTTATCGATGATCACATCAACGTGGAAGGCTGAACCACCAAGCTGTCTAATGAACTTTCCGCCATTGTCTGCCGTGAAATTTTTCACTGTGAATGTACTGGCTTTATTGATTTGGAAAATCTTATCAGACGCTTTTTGAGCAGAGCCGCCGTCAATGGTCACTTTTCCTTTCTTCTTCACCGTTAACGCATCCTCACCAACATCTTCCCACTTCACATTCTGAATGTTAACGTTTTCATAAGTGTGCACGCCATCAGCAGCAGGTGCACCAAGCACCACATTTATCAGGGTTGCTCCCTCCTCTTCACACGAAAAACAGGGGTCTTGGTTTTCTGACTGGCTTCCGTCGCCTAGTTCTTTCCCTGCTACAAACCGCTGTCCTTTCCCGTCATCTGTTGTATTTTTTGGTACGATAATTGTTTCGTGAACCACTTTGTCAGCTGCAAAAGCGGTTGATGACTGAAACTGGCTGAAACCCATAACCAAACCGAGCATAAATAGGATAGACACGATTTTTTTCAATGATAAAATCCTCCCCGGATATCTTTCATTTTTTGCAAGAGAAGCGTCAGCGACTTGCTTCGGCTTCTCTCACATAGGTCGGGGCAAGGCTGAATCTGTTTTAATCATAAAAACAGACAGCCTGAAAGTAAAGACAATTTTGGAAAGGAAATGGAAAATTGATCGATCTTACCGATTGAAACAAAAAGCATGAATATCGTCGTGTTTGCTCGGGATAGAGCAAAGTGCGGCTTTCAAATGTTTACTTTTGAATAACGACGGCTTGGCTGCCCATTTGTTTCCACGCTTTTTCAAAGCTCGTCCTATCGGTTTTTCTATTTTTATAGCCATACGGGTCATTGAGATACACATATTTCTCATCATATCCCGTAACGGCGACGCTGTGTTCGCTGTACGTAATCTCTATCGTTCCGCTTGGCGTTTTCCATGTCTGCATGTTGTCAACTGGCGTAAAGTTGGCTGTCGTAATAACCCAAACTGGATTGCCTTTTTCAAGCTGTTCATAAACAGCGGAAATACTTTTTCCAGTCAGATCTGATACTTTGTCTCCGGCATAGGTTTTCGCCAGCTGATAGATCGGTCGATGGTAGACACCGAGACCAGGGCCATTCGCCATATCCCCGACAAATCCGTCATTCGGATTACCCTTTAATCCGCTGCTGTATGTCAAAGGCACTGTGGCAATCTGGTTTGCCAGGGTGTTTTTTGTCACGTCGTATCCCGCGTAATTCAGCACCATCGCAAGGCTTGTTACTTCACAGCCGTTATAGAGACGGGGTGCGTCCATTTGATTGTAAAGGATGACATCCAGCGGTTCGGCGCTTCCCTTCAGCTCCTTTTTGCCGTTCGCGGCCGTGCCCGTGTTGCTATCAGAAACCACTTTTTTAAGGCTGTCCAAAAAAGGAATATCTATATCTTTTGCATCTATTTTAAGTCCGAAAAAAATAACGCCTGAAAGAATCATCAGGACACATAGAGTTCGCAGTGTTTTCATCTTTATCTCCTTGTTCTCTATTTGATTTGTATTATAGCATGCCAAACATAAAGAATTTGAGATATTACGTACCTTTAATACATTGTTCATGATTTTTTCATAATGAGGAGAAGGATATTTGGACTAAAAAAATCCTGACTGAAGTTAAGCATTGATTTTCATTCTTTCATCTGCTAACATATTATCATATTAGCGAACTAAAGGATTCGGAATTTTCCTTCACAAGATGACAACGGAGGTGCGCGGGTTGATGTTTATGTTTGAAAAACCGCACGGCATGAGAGATACACTGCCCGGTTTATACGAAACGAAAAAAAAGGTGAGACGATCGTTAACCGATTTGATTGATAAATGGGGATATCAATTTATGGAAACGCCGACACTGGAGTTTTACGATACCGTTGGCGTCCAGTCAGCAATAGAAGAACAGCAGCTGTTTAAGCTTCTTGATCAGGACGGCAAGACATTGGTGCTTCGACCGGATATGACGGGGCCGATTGCAAGGGTGGCGGCATCAAAGCTTTTGAAACACGATCATCCGCTCAGAGTCGGCTATGCGGCAAATGTATTCAGGGCTCAGGAACGTGAAGGCGGACGTCCTGCAGAGTTCGAGCAGGTCGGAGTGGAGTTAATCGGTGACGGCACGATGAGCGCGGATGCGGAGGTTATTGCTTTAGTCGTCGGTGCATTAAAAAACGCTGGGCTGGCATCCTTTAAAATTGCCATCGGCCATGCCGGTATTGCGGATGCTTTGTTTGTTGAGGTGCTCGGAAACGTTGAACGAGCTGATGTGCTGCGGAGGTTCTTATATGAAAAGAACTACGTCGGCTACAGAGAGCATGTCAAGTCTCTCCCGCTTTCCTCCATTGATAAAAGCAGGCTGCTTGAGCTCCTCGAATTGCGGGGAGGCATAGAAGTATGCGGACGTGCTGAGGAAATTGTCGATTCTGCACAAGGAAAAAGCGTGGTTGATGAGCTGAAGGCGCTGTGGGACATTCTTGAGGATTACGGATGTACGGAAAATGTCCGCCTGGATCTGAATATGGTCAGCCACATGAGCTATTACACAGGGATTTTATTTGAAGTGTACGCTGAGAATGTCGGTTTTGTCATTGGAAGCGGCGGCCGTTATAACAAGCTGCTGGGCCATTTTGATTCACCTGCTCCGGCAACAGGCTTTGGGCTTCGGATCGACCGGCTGATTGAAGCCCTTCATATGAAAGACGAACCTTGTGAAATAGACGCAGTTATTTTCAGCAAAGAGCAGCGGGCGCAAGCCATCGCGTATGCGAATGAAGAACGTATGAAAGGGAACAAAGTGGTTCTTCAAGATTTATCGGGAATAGAAAATATCGACCAGATGACAAAATCTTTTGCAAACGTCACTTATTTTATCGGTGCCAGAAAGGAAGAGCAAAATGGGTAAGTTACTCACAATGGCGATGCCAAAGGGCCGGATATTTGATGAAGCGGCAGGGCTGCTGAGGCAGGCGGGCTACAAGCTCCCTGAGGAGTTTGAAGATTCAAGAAAATTGATCATCGATGTGCCGGAGGAAAATCTCCGTTTCATATTAGCGAAGCCGATGGACGTAACCACGTATGTGGAGCATGGCGTGGCAGACGTCGGAATAGCGGGCAAGGATGTCATGCTGGAGGAAGAGCGCGATGTATATGAGGTACTGGATTTGAACATCAGCAAATGCCACTTGGCAGTCGCCGGACTTCCGAATACAGACTCGAGCGGCGTAGCGCCAAGAATCGCAACAAAGTATCCGAATGTGGCCTCCAGTTATTTCAGAGAGCAGGGAGAACAAGTCGAGATCATTAAGCTCAACGGTTCAATTGAATTGGCCCCCCTCATTGGGCTTGCAGATCGGATAGTGGACATTGTTTCCACAGGACAGACGCTGAAAGAAAATGGGCTTGTAGAAATGGAGCAAATTTGTGACATTACCTCTCGATTTATTGTCAACCCGGTAAGCTATCGAATGAAAGATGATGTGATTGACGAAATGGCATCCCGCCTATCTCTCGTTGTGGAAGGAGAAACGGCAAAATGAAGATCAAAACCATCAGCGGAGCGGAGCGGCTTTCTCTCAAGCGTTCCATCGATGCCGGAACGGAAGAGCAAAGAAAAGCGGTTCGAACCATTATTGAAGATGTAAAGGCAAACGGTGATCAGGCGGTCCGCAGCTATACAGCGAAATTTGACGGTATCGACATAAACAGCCCGCTCGTCACAAAAGAGGAAATTGAGGAGGCATACACCTCGCTGGATTCACATCTTCTTCAGGTGATTAGGCAGGCAATCGAAAATATTAGGGAATATCACGAAAGACAGCTGCAATCCTCCTGGTTTTATCACAGAAAGGACGGCACAATGCTGGGACAGAAGGTGACGGCGCTTGATTCCGCCGGTGTATATGTGCCAGGGGGAACGGCCGCATATCCTTCATCTGTTTTGATGAATGTGATTCCGGCGCTGGTAGCGGGCGTTGAAAGAATCGTTCTCGTCACGCCTCCGGGAAAAGACGGTCGGCTGTCTCCGGGAGTTTTGGTTGCTGCTGCTGAGCTTGGCATAAAAGACATTTACAAAATGGGCGGTGCTCAGGCGATCGCGGCGTTAGCATACGGAACAGAAAGCATTGAGCCGGTGGATAAAATCACGGGTCCGGGCAACATTTATGTCGCGCTTGCCAAACGGGAGGTGTTCGGCGATGTCGATATCGATATGATTGCCGGACCTAGTGAAATCGTCGTGCTGGCTGATGAAACAGCGATACCACATGAAATTGCGGCCGACCTGCTTTCACAGGCGGAACACGATAAGCTCAGCTCATGTGTGTTTGTCACAGATTCCATGGCACTGGCCGAGGCGGTTTCAGCCGAGGTGAATGAGCAGCTGAAAACCCTGCCGCGACGAGAAATAGCGGAAGCTTCAGTGAGTGATTACGGTTGTATCTATGTGGCAGAAACAATGGATGAAGCGATTGATACTGTCAATACGCTCGCGCCGGAGCATTTAGAAATCCTCACACAGTCTCCCGATGCTTTGCTTGGCAGAATCAAACATGCGGGTGCAATTTTCTTAGGCAGATACAGCCCTGAGCCTGTCGGTGATTATTTTTCCGGACCGAACCATGTGCTCCCGACAAACGGAACAGCCAGATTTTCAAGTCCGCTAAACGTAACGGATTTTCAAAAGAAATCGAGTATTATTTCTTACAGCCAATCAGCTTTTGAAGAACATGCCGAAAGCATCGCGGCTTTTGCCAGACTGGAAGGGCTAGAAGCCCATGCAAGATCAATTGAAGCGAGAGAACGGAGGAATCTAAATGAGAAAAGCGGAACGCGTTAGAAAAACAAACGAAACAGATATTGAGCTGGCATTCGCAATAGACGGTGATGGACAGGCGGATATCAAAACAGACGTGCCGTTTATGACACACATGCTGGATTTATTCGCGAAACACGGCCAATTCGATCTTTCCATTAACGCAAAAGGCGATGTTGATATAGATGATCACCACACGACTGAAGATATCGGCATCTGCTTAGGGCAGGCGCTGCTTGAAGCGTTGGGTGATAAAAAAGGAATCAAACGCTATGGCTCGGCGTTTGTGCCGATGGATGAGGCACTTGCTCAAGTTGTGATTGATTTAAGCAACCGGCCGCACTTGGAAATGCGCGCTGACTTCCCGGCTGCTAAAGTCGGAACTTTTGATACGGAGCTTGTACATGAATTTTTGTGGAAGCTGGCGCTCGAAGCCCGGATGAACCTGCACGTCATCGTTCATTATGGCGCAAACACCCACCACATGATTGAAGCCGTTTTTAAAGCGCTGGGACGCGCGCTTGATGAAGCGACAACGATCGATCCGCGTGTTAAAGGAATACCGTCAACGAAAGGGATGCTGTAAATGATCGGTGTGATAGATTACGGAATGGGCAATTTATACAGTGTCTCAAAGGCGCTTGAGCGTGTCGGCGTACCGTACTTTGTTTCTGAAAAGCCCGAGGCGCTGAAAGAAGCCGATGCCTTCATTTTGCCGGGAGTCGGTTCATTTGGAGACGCGATGGACAATTTGCGCCACACGAAGCTCGATCAATTGATTCACGATATGGTCTCAGAGGGCAGGCTGCTTCTCGGGATCTGCCTTGGCATGCAGCTTTTATTTGAAGAAAGCGAAGAAAACGGCACCGCTTCAGGGCTCGGGCTGCTAAAAGGAAAAGCAGTCAGGCTGAAAGCAGAAGATGAAAAAGGAAACAAGCTGAAGGTTCCACATATGGGCTGGAATCGCCTTTTCTTTCATAACGAATCTCCGCTGCTGTCTGAAACAGAACAAGGCTACGCTTACTTCGTTCATTCTTATTACATTGACGGGATGGAGGGGGATGCGCTTCTGGCAAGCGCCGATTATGGTGTGCGAGTGCCTGCTGTAGTCGGAAAAGGGAACGTCTTCGGCGCCCAATTTCACCCTGAAAAAAGCAGCACGGTCGGAATGTCTATTTTAACCCAATTCACGAAATTAGCAGCAGAACAGAAGGTGAAAAAATGAGTGCTTTTACATTATATCCGGCAATTGATATGAGAAACGGCAAATGTGTCCGCCTTGTTCAAGGGGATTATAATAAGGAAACGATATATGGCGATTCACCGTACGACATGGCTGCATTATTTGCGAAAGAGAGTGCCGAATGGATCCATCTCGTTGATCTCGACGGGGCCAAAGAAGGGAAAAGAGTGAATGACCGCCATGTGATTGAGATTGCGCAAAAGCTGAACCTGAAAGTCGAAATCGGCGGCGGGATCCGTTCTGAAAATGACGTCTATGAATATTTATCAGCAGGAGTCGATCGGGTGATCCTGGGAAGCTCAGCAGTTTCTAACCCTCCGTTTGTCAAAAAAATGCTAAAACAATATGGCGAGAAAATTGCAATCGGACTGGATGCGAGAAACGGTTTTGTTTCAACAGAGGGATGGCTGGAAACATCAACCCTTAAGGCAACTGAACTGGGCAAAGAGCTGGCCAATGAAGGTGCGGAAGTCTTTATTTTTACTGACATCGCGACAGACGGAATGCTGTCAGGCCCCAATGTTAAAAGCACGGTCGAGCTTGCTAAGGAAACGGGGAAATCGGTGATCGCTTCCGGCGGAGTCAGCTGCGTCACGGATCTCGAAGCCCTCGCCCGCTATCAGACGGATGGCGTCTCTGGAGCGATAATCGGAAAGGCGCTGTATACCAATCAGTTTACGCTGAGCGAGGCGCTTGAAAGGGTGAAGCGCAAATGATCACAAAACGGATTATTCCATGCCTTGATGTCAAGGAAGGACGCGTTGTCAAAGGAATTCAATTTCTCAAATTGAAGGATGCCGGTGATCCGGTTGAACTTGCCGAAGTGTATGACCGGGAAGGTGCGGATGAACTGGTCTTTCTTGATATCTCCGCCTCGCATGAAGGACGAAAAACGATGGTTGACGTCGTGGAGCAGGTTGCCGCGAAGCTTGCGATTCCGTTTACAGTCGGCGGCGGCATCAATCAGCTCAGTGATATGAAAACGATTCTGCGTGCCGGAGCTGACAAAGTGTCGGTGAATACGGCAGCTGTTCTCCGCCCTGAGCTGATTACAGAAGGAGCCGAGTTTTTCGGTTCCCAATGCATCGTTCTTGCCATCGATGCCAAGTATGACAAAAAATCTGACACATATAAGGTCTACACGCACGGCGGCAGAAAGAAAACAGATTGGGAGGTCACCGAGTGGGCAAAAGAAGGCGTCAAACGCGGGGCAGGAGAAATATTGCTGACAAGCATGGACTCTGACGGTGAGAAAAAAGGGTTTGACCACAGGCTGACAAAGCTTGTTTCTGAAGCTGTCCCCGTCCCTGTTATCGCCTCGGGAGGCGCGGGAAGCGCGCAGCATATGCTTGAGGCTTTTACAAAAGGGGAAGCCGACGCTGCGCTGGCCGCCTCAATTTTTCATTATAAAGAAACATCGATTAAAGAAGTGAAATCATACTTGAAAGAGTACGGGGTGAATGTGAGATGAAACAGGCAGATGAACTGCGTTTTAACGAAGACGGATTAATTCCTGCCATCGTGCAGGATGCGGCAAGCAAAGAAGTGCTGACACTTGCCTATATGAACAAGGAATCGTACGAAAAAACGCTGGAAACGAAGGAAACATGGTTTTACAGCCGCTCACGCCAAGCGCTATGGCATAAAGGAGAAACCTCAGGGAACACGCAAGCGGTTAAAGGTATCCGGTATGACTGCGACCAGGACGCGCTGCTCGTACTCGTAGAACCGTCAGGCCCGGCATGCCACACTGGCAGCTACAGCTGTTTTACAAAGGAACAAACAGAAGAACAGGCCGCGGGCCGATTCGGCATCATGAACGAACTGGAGCGCGTAATCGCGGAACGCCAAGCGGAAATGCCTGAAGGAGCTTATACCACGTACCTTTTCCGTGAAGGCGTCGATAAGATTTTGAAAAAAGTCGGAGAAGAAGCATCCGAAGTCATCATCGCCGCGAAAAACCAGGACCATGAGGAACTCAAATGGGAAGCGGCAGACCTGCTATATCACCTGCTTGTCCTGCTCAGAGAACAAGCCTTGCCGCTAGATGATGTGCTTGATGTCTTGAAAAAACGACATTCTGAGAAAGAAGAGTAAAGAGCCGTATGATACGGCTCTTTTTGTTTTGTGAAAAAAGTAATAGGTATATAGAGGTGTGTGGGGTATTATACATGATTAGTTAATAAAAGGAGACCAAAACCGAGTCTGATTTCCTATTTATCCAAATTCCGCCATGATGTAACATGAAAAAGGATGAAATAATCATCTCTTTACCAGGTCAATAGAATTATTTTTGGTATAAAAATAGAATACTATTCTCACAAAACCCGTGGAGGTTCGTAATGAAAAAGATCATCTTTATTTGCTTCAGCTTATTACTTGCCCTGACAGGAGGATGCAGTATGAATGACAATGATAAAAACAGCACAAATGACAATAAAACAGAAGCGGTAAAACCAAAAGACATGGATCCAAAAGACCTGCCGCAGGTTCCGGCGTTTCAGGACGAGAAAACGAGAGAGTACATGGTGTCAACGAAAGAAGAGGAGCCAGGGTATTATTTGCTGGAATCTAAGCTGAATGGGTTTAGGATGTTGTTTCCGGAGGATGGAGAGTACGTACCTGATCTTTCAAGTAAAGGTGAAAATGAGGAAACAATAGTATTTGATAGTTTCAATAAAAAAACTAACATTCAATATGACGGGCAATTAGATTATCATCAAGAAAAAAGTTTTGCGAATGACAAGGATACAATGCTTGACATTGTAAGCGGCAGAAATAGCTATAAAGGAAAATACGAAGAAAGAGAGCTATCTGATAAAATTGTATATTCTGCTCAAAAGAAAAGCAGTTTTGATGATGTGGATGAAAAGAATAATTTTTCTTATAGATTTTTTGGTTATGTTAAATCTAAAAAAGAGGATTATTTAGGAATAGAGTATTCTTTTCGTTTTTCTTGCTATAAGGGTAAAGAGGTTTGTTCATTAAAGGAAGAAGAAGCAGAAAAAAAAGTTCGGAAAATAATTGATTCTATTACCTTTTTAAAAGTAAAAAAGGAGAAATAGAGAAAATGGAAAATAAGAATATATTTGAAAATGAAAATGTAAAGCTGCGTTTAATTGACTTGGAGTACGATTATAAAGAAAGATTTGCTTCTGATACTGAAAGTGAAATAAAGAGAGCTAAAACAGATTTTGAAGTCGAGGTGCGTCGAATATACAAAGAAGAAACACATCGAGACCTTCCAAAAAGTGTGGAAATATACACATCTAATGAACTTATTAAAAAAAATTCGAAAATAGATATATCAATAAGAGAGTCCGGATATGATGGTACAGCTATTTATATTAAGGATGATAAACAACACGTTAATCAACTTCATATTATTTCAGAGGGGAGTGCTGATAACGAAGACTGGTCATACAATTTCTTTGGTCTCTTTTTAGGGATAGATGACAGCCAGTACCAAGCGACAAAAGAGTTTGTAAGAAATGCCAAAAGAGAAACAGAGAATTCTAATGATTTAAAGACCTTTGCTATGGGGCACTCACTGGCAAATAATAATCAGCTGATGGTTCAATTAATTGACGGAGAATTTGATGAAGTTTATGGGGTTAACGGAGCTCAAATAAGCGTTGACCACCTACTAGCAACTGATTTGAATTTGAGAGATAGGTTAATGCATAAATTTCATATTAGACGCTTAAAAGATATTAATGATATCCCACCAGAAAAGTTAAAAAAAGAAATCCAAAAATATTACAAAGACAAAGGTGTAACAACAAACATCACCCAACGCATCTCAAAAGATGACCCGCTGTATGGAGTCAGCGGCAAGGCCGATTTCATTACATTCGGTGATGTGAAGATGGCAGATACAAATACAAGTGTAAAAGGCATCCGAAACATTATGGATGGGGTTCCTGACGAAGATGTAAGGTCAATTCAAAAATTCCTTCAAAAATATAAGGATGACTATGAAAAAGACGGCTTGAACGGTTTTATAAAGGCTGCCAGCGGGATAGACATAGACCTGATTGAAAGAGTGAAAAACACAGACGGCGCTTTAAAGAAAGTAAGTGTCCTATATGAGCATTTTGATGATGTTAAGCAAATGTATGGCCGAATAAAAGAGGAACTGCCGTCGTTTTTAGGTTTTCTTCATACCTTGTTGAGAAACAGCGGACCGGTCGTAGATCAGTTAGCTGAAAATGGTTATATTGATGAAACGCAAAAGAAAGTGATCAAAAAAGAATTAACGAATATTAATGCGAGTATGCGAGGCATAGAATTACGGTACGAGAATTTCATTGACCATCTAAAGCATGGCCAATTTATGCAAGCTTTAAAAGACGTTGGTGAAATAGTGGACTACGTAAAATCAATTCTGTCCTCATTGAAAACACTCGACACAGAAACAAAAGACGCACTAAAACTCATCGTCGACGGCCACAGCATCGTTCAAATGCTCAACGCCTTGTCGAAGGAAAAAGGCTTCAGCTATAAAGGCTCCGATATTTACTTTACAGGCAAGAGCGGCTCGGGAGAAACGATTCAAGTCAATCTCTCATCCGCTGTCAGAATCTATCAAAACGGTATGAAAATCGTTGAAGATATGGAAGAAGCGATTTCTAAGTACCAGAAGGTTTACAGTCAGGAAATCGATGAAGACTTCATAGACAAAAAACAGGCGATCACCACGGCGATTCATCATATGGAAGAAAACCCTTCGCATTATGCCTTCGATCTTCAATTCCGGCTTGCAGCTGGTTTCAGCCACACATTCGATAAATTGGAGAAAATCTCAGTTCATGAATCATTCCACACTGGTGCGCTTCCTGCTAATGATGGAATTGTTGCTGAATTAAAAAAACAGACAACAGAAAAAAGAGATTTTATCAAAAATATCCGCGAGAGTATTGAAAAGCTGTTTGAAAAAGAAGAAATGATTTCTCAGTTATTTGATTTTCAGCCTTAGGAGGATTTTGAAGAGTGACTTCTTTATTTTCAGAAAGTGAAACAGAAATTGTATCAACCACCTATATGTTTCTGACCAAATATGAAATGAAGGGGAAAGCGGGCACCCTCAATCAACCGATCAACGACTTTCTTAGCCTGACAAAGAAATTTGAGTCTTCATTAAAAGAGGAAATCAAAGGGCAAAAAGGGTTGATTGTAAAAAAAATAAAAGAAGAGCTTGAGTCTAATAGCGAAAAACGAAAAGCTGCCCTTCAGATGATAAAAGAAGAACATACCGCAAAAGTTGATCGGTACAAAATGATAATTGAAGACCTGCGACAGCAGGATGTAACATTGACTTACAGAAAAAAGAAACCAGTAAAAGATGTTTAACATAAAAAATCTCCTATTCAAACAATGAGTGGGAGATCTTTTATTTTCATCACGGCAAAAATATACTGAAAAAGTCTCTCGCCATTGATATGATTGAGAAAGAGTAAAAATCATCCTTTTGCTATGACTTTTCACCTTTCTGAACGTTGAAACAGGAGGAAAATATATGCCAACCCAGAAACAAAAATCTAAAAGTAAATTGAAACCCTTTTTTGCCTTAGTAAGACGGACAAATCCTTCCTATGGAAAGCTCGCCTTTGCGCTTGCCCTCAGTGTTGTAACCACGCTGGTCAGCCTGCTCATTCCATTATTAACGAAGCAGCTTGTCGATGGTTTTTCTATGTCAAATCTGTCAGGCACGCAAATCGGGTTGATCGCACTGGTGTTTTTCGTTCAGGCAGGTTTAAGCGCTTATGCCACCTATGCGCTTAACTATAATGGACAAAAAATCATCTCCGGGCTCCGGGATTTATTATGGAAGAAATTAATTAAGCTTCCTGTCTCTTATTTCGATTCAAATGCTTCCGGAGAAACAGTCAGCCGTGTAACGAACGATACGATGGTTGTCAAAGAATTGATTACAACCCATATCAGCGGATTCATTACAGGCATCATTTCTGTCATTGGATCATTGACAATCTTGTTTATTATGAACTGGAAACTGACACTGCTTGTGTTAGTGGTCGTTCCGCTGGCCGCTCTTATCTTGGTGCCGATTGGACGGAAAATGTTCTCCATTTCACGGGAAACGCAAGATGAAACGGCCCGTTTTACAGGCCTTCTTAACCAAATTCTCCCGGAAATCAGACTTGTCAAAGCTTCAAATGCGGAGGATGTCGAATATGGGCGCGGGAAAATGGGGATTTCCTCATTATTTAAGCTTGGCGTTCGTGAAGCTAAGGTTCAATCACTTGTCGGCCCGCTTATCTCACTCGTGCTAATGGCAGCGCTTGTCGCAGTGATCGGATATGGCGGCATGCAGGTATCTTCAGGGGAGCTCACGGCCGGAGCGCTCGTGGCTTTTATTTTATATTTGTTCCAAATTATTATGCCGATGGGCCAGATTACAACATTCTTCACACAGCTGCAAAAATCAATCGGTGCAACAGAACGAATGATTGAGATCTTGGCAGAGGAAGAGGAAGATACAGTGACGGGAAAACAAATCGAAAATGCGCATCTGCCTATCCAGCTTGATCGCGTGTCTTTTGGATATAAGCCTGATCAGCTGATTTTAAAAGAAATCAGCGCTGTCATTGAAGCAGGGAAAGTGACAGCGATCGTCGGTCCGAGCGGCGGGGGGAAAACGACGCTGTTTAAGCTGCTTGAACGCTTTTATTCTCCGACTGCAGGGACTATTCGGCTGGGGGACGAGCCGGTTGACACTTATTCGCTTGAATCGTGGCGGGAGCATATCGGATATGTATCACAGGAAAGTCCGCTAATGTCGGGGACAATCAGAGAAAATATTTGCTACGGGTTAGAACGAGATGTAACAGATGCTGAGATCGAAAAAGCCGCGGAGATGGCATATGCGCTCAATTTCATAAAGGAGCTGCCGGATCAGCTTGATACAGAAGTGGGCGAACGCGGCATCATGCTGTCAGGCGGACAAAGGCAAAGAATCGCGATTGCGAGAGCGCTTCTCCGTAACCCAAGCATTCTTATGCTTGATGAAGCCACTTCAAGTCTTGACAGCCAATCTGAAAAGTCAGTTCAGCAGGCCCTTGAGGTGCTGATGGAGGGCCGCACAACAATTGTTATCGCTCACCGCCTATCTACCGTTGTAGACGCGGACCAGCTTTTGTTTGTTGAAAAAGGGGAAATCACCGGCCGTGGAACACACCATGAATTAATGGCTTCCCATGGTCTTTATCGTGATTTTGCTGAACAGCAGCTGAAAATGAACGCGGATTTAGAAAACAAAGCCGGGTAAATTTTGGTCGAATCAGCCAATAAAAAAGAGGAGGGAATTTCCCAATCCTTCCTTTTGAACTATTGAGGGGCTTACGATTTATGGTATACTACTGACGGTAATATTGTATAAAACGGAGGGTAGTTGTGGGAAAACACACTTCTGAACATAAAAATCACGCACAAATTGTCCAGCTGCTTCAAGATGGACAATATTTTTTTCATAAAGGCTTGAAAGCGTATAAAGAGCGCAATCTGAAACGGGCAAGCAAACTGATCCAGCGCGCGGTTCATTTGGAGCCGGAGGATTCAGAGATGCTTTCACAGCTTGCGGTCATTTACTCGGAAATGGGCCAGTATCAAGAGTCGAACGATCTTCTTGACTATATTATGGCTAATCTGGAGGCCGAAATGCCGGAGTGCCATTACTTTAAAGCGAACAACTTTGCCCATCTGGGGCTCTTTCAAGAAGCTTATAAAGAAGCGGCTGCTTATTCTGATGCGGACCCGGACGGTGAATTCGCGGAAGAAAACGATAGTCTGCTTGATTTGCTCGATCTAGGAGACGATGGTATTGAGGATTCGTTGTATGATCAGGATGAACTGCTGGTGAAACAGGATCGGGCAAAATCATTGCTGGAAAGCGGCCAGCTTGCTGAAGCGGTTGCGGCGCTTGAGGAAATCACAGCTGAATATCCGGAGCTTTGGTCAGCATACAACAATCTGGCGCTTGCCTATTTCTATTCCGGAAACGTTGTAAAAGCGAAGCAAACCGCGTATGAAGTGCTTTCTCATAATGAAGGAAATCTTCACGCCTTATGCAATCTTCTCGTTTTCTATTATTATGAAAGAGAAGATGAAAAAGTGGCGGAATTGAGTGAGCAGCTCTCTAATGTCTATCCGATGCTGTTGGAACAGCGTTATAAACTGGGGGCTACTTTGGCGCTTGTCGGCCGTTACGAGCTTGGATATAAATGGCTCAAATCATTATATAAAACCGGCTTTGAAGGTGACGACACATTCTTTTACTGGCTCTCATGCTCCGCTTATTTTACGGGGCATGCCGACTTTGCCGAGACGATCTGGAGAAAAGTCGAGTCGCAATATCCCGGAGAAGACCGCCCTGCCCCTTGGGTTGAGCGGAGGGAAGCACTTCCTTCATCTGTAGAGCAGCGTCTCGCAGCCTATTATATCAGCAGTACAAAGGGAGAAACGGAGCATCTTGAAGCGGTGATACGCTCAAAGAGAATCACTGCTCCTTTTGAAAATCATTTTGTAAAGCTGCTTCTGAATGGAGATTCTGTGGCTGCTGACGTTTCAGAGGATGCGCTTTTCGCCTATCAAACGGTCAAATTATTAGAGCAAGCTGAAAAAGAAGAGATGAAAACAGAAGTCATGAGCTGCTGGGTTTTCCATGTCATCCAGCAAATCCGCGCAGCCGCTCCGCTGAAGAATGAGAAAGGCTGGGCGGCAGCAATCTGTTATATTTGGAAAGAAGCCCATGGCAAGCAAGACACGAAAAAAGCTACAGCGGCCCGATTCGGCATCTCTCCGGCAACGTTAACGAAATATATGAAATATATTGATGATATTCTAGAATAGTATATTTTGAAGAGTCGATTTGTTTAATCGACTCTTTTTTGTTTGGTAGATTATATTAAGAAAATAATATCGACAGTTTTTTTACACGTTTAAGAAAAATGACAAATGATGTGTGACTTGACATCTGTTTGAAATATAAATGTAATAAAATTTATCGCTAATTTGTCGAAACTTGATGGTATAATGATTCTCGTACATAAGGAATTAGTGTTTTTTACATATGATGTGAAATAAACGCTATACAACCAGAATAAGAGATGCACAGAATAATTAACCATAAACAACCATCATTCCTCGTAGAGTATGAGGAACGAAACTTGATGTTCAAAATACGATTCCAAATGAGGACAGGTTCACAGTAAAAGGGAGGATATAAAAAGTGAGAAAGAGTTTATTGACACTTGGTTTGGCTTCCGTCATCGGGACAAGCAGTTTTTTGATCCCATTTACAAGTAAAACTGCATCGGCGGAAACATTAGATGAAAAGAAACAAAAAATCGAAAGCAAGCAATCTGAGGTTGCTTCCAGCATTGAAGCGAAGGAAAAAGAATTAACTGAGCTTCAGGAAAATCAATCAAAGATTGAAAAAGAACTGAAAGACATTAACGCTAAGGCGCTTGATACAAGCAACAAGATCGAAGATAAAAAAGAAGAAAACGATAAAACAAAAGAAGAAATCAAAAAACTGAAAAAAGAGATTAAAGAAACAGAAGCACGCATCGAAAAACGCAATGAAATCCTGAAAAAACGCGTTCGTTCTTTACAGGAAAGCGGCGGATCTCAAGGATACATAGATGTTCTTCTAGGATCAACAAGTTTTGGTGACTTTATCTCTCGTGCGACTGCGGTTTCATCTATTGTGGACGCAGACAAAGATTTAATCAAACAGCAAGAGCAGGATAAAGCGAAGCTCGAAGATTCTGAAGCGGATTTGAATGACAAGCTGAAAGAAGTTCAAGCTGCATTGGCTAAATTAGAAACAATGCAAAAAGACCTTGATAAACAGCTTAATGAAAAAGACAAGCTTTTCGACGAAGCAAAAGCAAGCCAAAAGAAAACGGCTAAAGCGATTTCTGAATTAAAATCAGAGGCGTCTGAACTTGCAAATCAAAAAGCAAATACTGAAGCTGAACAAGCACGTATCAAAAAAGAACAAGAAGCAGCAGCTGCTTTGATCAAAAAGCAGGAAGAAGCACAAAAAGCATCTGATGAAACACAAACAGATGACAGCCAAACGGCTACAACTGAATCAGCAAAAGCAAGCTCAGCTGATGATTCTTCAGACAATTCGTCTAACGGTTCATCAAACAGTTCGTCTAACGGCTCATCTTCTAAGAAGAGCAGCGGCTCAAACAGCGATTCAGGCGGCACTGTTATCAGCAACTCCGGCGGAATTGAAGGCGCGATCAGCGTTGGTTCAAGCATTGTAGGACAATCTCCGTACAAGTTTGGCGGCGGACGCAGCCAATCTGATATCAACAACCGTATTTTTGACTGCTCATCATTCGTACGCTGGGCATACGCTTCTGCAGGTGTTAACCTTGGACCTGTAGGCGGAACAACAACTGATACGTTAGTTGGCAGAGGACAAGCTGTCAGCGCATCTGAAATGAAACGCGGAGACCTTGTGTTCTTTGACACTTACAAAACAAATGGACACGTAGGAATCTACTTAGGAAACGGTACTTTCCTAAACGACAATACATCTCATGGCGTATCTGTTGACTCTATGAGCAATCCTTACTGGAAAAAAGCATTTAAAGGCGTTGTAAGACGTGTTGTTCAATAATAAATATGACAAGGGCCTTCTATAAACAGAAGGCTCTTTCTTTATTAACATATACCCTTTTCGAATACATTTAATCGTGTTGAGCAAAAAAATAGCGTATCACCATGAGATTTTATAGGATATGGGTAAGGAATACGTTTGATGGGGATTCTTATCATATAAGAAAGAGCCCAAACTTGAAAAGATGGTTTAAGGAGTGAATAGTGTGTCAGAAGAAAAAATTTATGACGTGATTATAATCGGCGCGGGCCCTGCTGGGATGACGGCCGCTGTATACACATCAAGAGCGAATTTATCGACATTAATGATTGAAAGAGGAATTCCTGGCGGACAAATGGCCAATACGGAAGATGTAGAAAACTATCCTGGATTCGAAAGTATCCTTGGGCCTGAGCTTTCTAACAAAATGTTTGAACACGCGAAAAAATTCGGCGCTGAATACGCTTATGGCGATATTAAAGAAGTCGTTGACGGCAAAGAGTACAAAGTAGTCAAAGCCGGTTCAAAAGAATATAAAGCGCGTGCCGTCATCATTGCTGCAGGTGCGGAATATAAAAAAATCGGCGTGCCTGGCGAAAAAGAATTGGGCGGACGCGGTGTATCTTATTGTGCAGTATGTGACGGCGCTTTCTTTAAAGGCAAAGAACTTGTCGTTGTTGGCGGCGGAGATTCCGCGGTTGAAGAAGGCGTGTATCTGACTCGTTTCGCTTCAAAAGTAACGATTGTTCACAGACGTGATAAACTCCGTGCTCAAAGTATTCTTCAAGCGAGAGCATTTGATAATGAAAAAGTTGACTTCCTATGGAACAAAACCGTGAAGGAAATTCATGAGGAAAACGGCAAAGTCGGTAACGTAACGCTTGTCGATACGGTAACCGGTGAAGAAAGTGAATTCAAAACAGACGGCGTATTCATTTACATCGGCATGCTTCCTCTGTCTAAACCGTTTGAAAACTTGGGCATTACGAATGAAGAAGGTTATATCGAAACAAACGACCGCATGGAAACTAAGGTTGAAGGGATTTTCGCTGCCGGAGACATTCGCGAAAAATCATTGCGCCAAATCGTAACGGCTACAGGAGACGGAAGCATTGCAGCACAAAGCGTTCAGCATTATGTCGAAGAGCTCCAAGAAACGCTGAAAACCTTAAAATAAAAAGGGCTGTCATACGAGTTTCACATTACGTTACTGGGTTTTAATTCCGCTGTAACACATGTGTAATGCTTTTCGGTTATGATTAATAAAGTAATTGACCCCCTTTTTATAATGAATACACTTTTTTGGCACGGATTCTCCAGTTATCCGTGTCCTTTTTTTGTCCAAAAATAAAAGATGAATGCTGATTACAGCAAAATTATCTGAATTAACGAATGAATATGCTGTAAAATAGAAGAAAAGATTGTCAATGTCTCTTCATTGTGGGAGGCATCTTGAAGCGGTATAATAAAGAGACGATGACAGGACGAAGGTTAGGTGACGTACTTGCAAAGAGTGACAAATTGTGTGCTTCAGACGGATGATAAAGTTCTTCTGCTTCAAAAGCCGAGACGCGGCTGGTGGGTCGCACCGGGAGGCAAGATGGAGAGCGGAGAATCAGTCAGAGACTCCGTCATCAGAGAGTACAGAGAAGAGACTGGTATCTATATCATAAATCCTCAATTAAAAGGCGTTTTTACCTTTATTATTAAAGACGGTGACCACATTGTCTCCGAGTGGATGATGTTTACGTTTGTCGCTGATTCATATACAGGACAAAATGTATCAGAATCGGAGGAAGGGAAACTGCAGTGGCACGATGTCAATGACATTCAGAACCTGCCTATGGCCCCTGGAGACGGCCATATCCTTGATTTTATGATGAAGGGACAAGGGCTGCTGCACGGCACATTTACGTATACACCGGACTTTGAGCTGCTCAGTTATCGTTTAGACCCACAGCACATCAAATAGAAAGACAAGTCAGGGGGGGAGAAAGATGAGTGTTAGTGAATCACATGATATTCAGCTTGTCATTATAACCGGAATGTCGGGAGCGGGGAAAACTGTCGCGATTCAAAGCTTTGAAGATCTCGGCTATTTCTGCGTCGATAATCTTCCGCCTTCATTGCTTCCGAAGTTTTTAGAGCTGATGAAGGAATCAAATTCGAAAATGAGCAAAGTTGCGCTCGTGATGGATCTGCGCGGCCGCGAATTTTTTGACCGGCTGATTGAAGCGCTGGATGAAATGGCCGAAAATCCGTGGATCACACCGCGAATTTTATTCCTGGACGCGAAGGATTCCATTCTCGTCACAAGATATAAAGAAACGAGACGCTCGCATCCGCTGGCAGCGACTGGCCTGCCGCTTGAAGGCATTGCGCTGGAACGAGAGCTGCTTGAGGAATTAAAAGGCCGCTCTCAGATCATTTACGATACATCTGACATGAAGCCGCGTGATTTACGCGAAAAAATTGTAAAGCACTTTGCCTCAAACCAAGGAGAGACATTTACCGTAAATGTGATGTCATTTGGTTTTAAATACGGTATCCCGATTGACGCAGATCTCGTCTTTGATGTCAGATTTTTGCCGAATCCGTACTATATCGAAAGCATGCGGCCGCTGACTGGCAAGGATGAAGAGGTTTCCTCTTACGTCATGAAGTGGAATGAAACGCAAAAGTTCAATGAGAAATTAATTGATCTGCTGAGCTTTATGCTTCCATCTTACAAAAGAGAAGGAAAAAGCCAGGTTGTCATTGCGATCGGCTGCACAGGGGGCCAGCACCGCTCTGTGACATTAGCCGAGAATTTAGCTGATTATTTCAAAAAGGATTACTATACTCATGTTACTCACCGGGACATTGAAAAGAGAAGCCGGAAATAAGATGGGACAAAAGCCGAAAATCGCAATCTTTGGCGGCGGTACAGGTCTTTCTGTATTGCTTCGGGGCCTAAAGCATAAACCCGTTGACATCACGGCCATTGTAACAGTTGCCGATGATGGGGGAAGCTCTGGCCGTCTGCGGAATGAACTGAAAATTCCGCCTCCCGGAGACATCAGAAATGTGCTTGCCGCTTTATCCGATGTGGAGCCGCTTGTTGAAGATCTTTTTCAGCACCGCTTCAATAAAGGGAATGACTTAACAGGCCATTCTCTCGGGAATTTGATTTTGGCAGCGATGACAAATATAACCGGTGATTTTTTTCACGCTGTCACAGAAATGAGCAAGGTGCTGAATGTAAGAGGGAAGGTTTTGCCGGCTGCAAATACCAGTGTTGTTTTGCATGCTGAGATGGAAGACGGTCGCGTGGTCTCAGGCGAGTCAACGATTCCGGCATACGGACAGCGCATTAAGCGTGTTTTTCTCACGCCTGAACAGATTGATCCGCTGCCGGAAACAATAGACGTGATCAGGGAAGCGGATTTGATTATTATCGGCCCGGGAAGCCTCTATACAAGCATTCTTCCCAATTTGCTCGTCCCAAAAATCGGGGAAGAAGTGATAAAGGCGCCGGCGAAAAAAGTATACATTTGCAACGTGATGACTCAGCCCGGTGAAACGCTCCATTACACCGCTGCTGATCATGTGAAAGCGCTCAATCAGCATATGGGCTGCGGTTTTATTGATACGATATTAGTGAACAGTGAAGACATTCCCGACGAAATAAAGCGTAAATACGAAATGGAATCCGCACGTCCTGTTGATTTTGATATCGAAGAGCTGAAAGCGATGGGGCTTGAAGTCATCAGAGACCAAATCGTAACGTATAAAAATGACGTAATTCGTCACGATACACATAAAGTGGCCTCTCTTCTTGTTGATTTACTGAAAGAATGAAGCCTTGAAATGAGGTGGCTATATGTCATTTGCATCAGAAACAAAAAAAGAATTAACCAATTTGGAAGTGAAAGACTGCTGCATTAACGCCGAGCTGTCTGCACTCATCCGGATGAATGGAGCTTTATCATTTACAAACCGCCATCTCGTACTCGATGTTCAAACTGAAAATGCGGCGATTGCCCGCCGCATCTATACATTGCTGAAAAAACAATATGACGTGTCGGTCGAGCTGCTGGTCAGAAAGAAAATGCGGCTGAAAAAGAATAACGTCTATATTGTGCGTTTTTCAGAAAATGCAAAAGCGATCTTAGAGGATTTAAAAATACTCGGGGAGAACTTTGTGTTTGAACGAAGTATTTCGAAAGAGCTGGTCAAAAAGAGATGCTGCAAGCGTTCTTATATGAGAGGGGCATTTTTGGCAGGAGGTTCGGTCAATAATCCGGAAACCTCCTCGTATCATTTAGAAATCTTCTCTCTTTATAAGGAGCATAACGATTCATTATGTGACCTGTTAAATGAGTTTCAGTTAAACAGCAAAACGCTTGAACGGAAAAAAGGCTACATCACCTATTTAAAAGAGGCTGAAAAGATTACAGAGTTTCTGAACATAATCGGCGCTCACAACTCGCTTCTGCGATTTGAGGATGTCAGAATCGTCCGGGACATGAGAAATTCGGTCAACCGCCTCGTCAATTGTGAAACAGCCAACTTAAACAAAACGATCGGCGCTTCGCTGAGACAGGTGGAAAATATTAAATACATCGATGAAAGAATCGGTCTGGAGGCGCTTCCTGAAAAACTTCGGGAAATCGCGCAGCTGCGGATTGATTATCAGGAAGTGACGCTGAAAGAGCTGGGGGAAATGGTAGCAAGTGGGAAAATCAGCAAATCAGGAATCAATCACAGGCTGAGAAAACTTGACGAAATCGCAGAACAGCTGCGGACTGGGCAAACCGTCACTTTAAAATAACCGTAAAGAAAAGGGGAGATCTTATGGTTCAACAGAAAGTGGAAGTTCGATTAAAGACAGGACTGCAAGCACGTCCTGCTGCTTTGTTTGTACAAGAAGCAAACCGGTTTACGTCAGATGTGTTTCTTGAGAAGGATGGGAAAAAAGTAAACGCCAAAAGCATCATGGGACTGATGAGCCTGGCGGTAAGTACAGGCACTGAGGTTACCCTGATTGCCCAGGGGGAAGATGAACAAGAGGCGCTGGAGAAGCTGGCTGCTTACGTTCAAGAAGAAGTTTAGGTGATAAAAATGAGTGACTTTCTAAAAGACTGCTTTCAGAAAATCGGCTGGGAGAAAGACCATGTCAGCTTCGGTGATCTTCCCCTTTTTCTCAAAGCAATGGCATACCGTTTTCCATTTGAAAACCGTGCCGTACTAGCAAAAGAGAACTATAAGATCACAAAAGAAGAGCTGTGGCGACGTCTGCTCAAAGATCAGCACGGCGGCCTATGCTACGATTTAAATGGTTTCCTTTATTTTGTCTTGCGTGAGGCCGGGTTTCATGTGAAGCTCATTCGAGGAACGGTTTATGCAGGCAATCAAGAGGGATGGGCGCTAGAAGGGACGCATGCTGCTGTATTGCTGTCTGCGGAAAACGGCGATTATCTCGTTGATATCGGCTTCGGCATCAACCTTGCGCTCCAGCCGATACCGCTTTCCGGAGAAACGGTACAGTCACCGGTCGGGTTATTCCGAATCAAAAAAGAAGAGACAGAAAAGGGCAGCCATTTGCTGCTGATGGACAAAGGAGAAGGCTGGCAAATTGGGTACGCCTTTACCCTTGAAGAGAGTGATCTCTGTGATTTAGATAACATGAAGGACATGATTCACTCTCATGAAAAATCTCCTTTTAACAAATCACCGCTTGCCTCAAAGCTGACGCCGAGCGGAAGGATGGTCATGTCAGACCGCCATTTGACAATTCATGAAAACGGCGGTGACATTCAAAAAAGGGATATGGGCCCTTCAGAATTTGAAGAGAAATTAAATACTCATTTTTTGTAACGTAAAAAGCTTGCAGGTTAACTGCAGGCTTTTTCTTATGAACAAGTATTGATTGCTGTATCAAATGCGTCTTCCGGGATATACAGTTTTCCCTTTTCGTATTTATAAGGAATTTTATTCTCTTTAAAGCACTCTTTGCTATATTCAGTTAGTGTATCCCCAATTTCTATGTATTTCCCGGTATAGTTGGGCTGACATGCTGAAAGAATTGACGTAATGGCCAGAAACAGCATGATTTTCTTCATCACGACACCTGCCTATTATGAAAATTTTACCTTTATCATTCTATCATAATGAAAAGAAAAAGACCGATTTACTATTCTGCACATGCTATAATAATTTTGGAATCTTCTAGAAAAATCATCGTGATGTACATATAAGGGGGATCAACGTGTATCGGATTTTGCTTGTGGAAGATGATGAGCGGATTGCTTCTTTGCTGGGCGGTCATCTTCAAAAATACGGATATGAAGTGAAAATTGCTGAACAGCTGAATGATATAAAATTGGAATTTGCAGAAATGAAGCCTGATCTTGTCCTGCTTGATATTAACCTGCCTTTTTTTGACGGATTTTATTGGTGCAGGCAAATCCGTACCATTTCCAATGCGCCAATTATTTTTATTTCAGCGCGGACCGATGAGCTGAATCAGGTAATTGCGATTGAAAATGGCGGCGATGATTATATCACAAAGCCGTTCCATCTAGAGGTAGTGATGGCCAAAATCAAAAGCGTCCTGCGCCGCACATACGGTGAATATTCGCCCTCTCTGCCGCAGGAATCAAGAATATTGGAACTTGGCGGGCTGACGATTTATCCTGATCAGAATGAGGCCGAATGGGACAGCACCCGGATTCTATTTTCCCAAAAAGAATTCCAGCTTCTCTCGATTTTTGTGAGGGAGCATAAAAAAATTGTTTCTCGTGATGAGCTATTGGAGGCGTTATGGGATGACGTTGATTTTGTCGATGACAATACGTTAACGGTCAATGTCAACCGGCTGCGGAGAAAACTGGAGAATGCCGGACTGAAAGATTGTATTTCAACAATCAGAGGACAAGGCTATCAATTTCAAGTCAATCGGAAGGATGAAGCGGAGTGTTAAAGACTTATCTCATCGACCGTTTCGCCATTATACTATTTTCATTATTAGGGATAGGGGCCAGCATGCTGATTGCGTATTTAAGCATCATAGAGAGCGGCGCAGAACCATCTAAAGAAAATATGATGTATATATGGATTTTGCCTGGTGTTCTTCTAGCTGCCGGTTTTGCAGCTGACTACGTTCGGCAATATTCCTTTCTCACCTATGTCAAAAAGCTTGCAGAACAAACGTCTGCTGCAAATGACATCGGACAGTCTTTGAAAGCCCGAAAGCCAAGAACAGGAGAGCAAGCGCTTTGGACGAAAATAATCAACGCACTCGGGCAGCAATACGAAAGCAGGCTCTCACAATATATCAATCAGCAAAAGCAGCATTATACCTTCACCAATCAATGGGTCCACCATATGAAAACACCGGTATCTGTCATTTCTTTAATGATTCAAGAAGGAAAAAACGGAACCTCTTCTTCTTTTCCGACGTTTTTAGAGGAGCTGGAGGATGAAAATGAGAGATTTCGCCACGGTCTTGATATGATGCTGCAAACGGCCCGGCTGGAGGAATTCGCCTTTGATGTAAAGCCGCAAACCTTTGATTTGGCCGAAATGGTTCGTTCACTGATCAATCAGGAAAAACGTCAGTTTATTAAACGGCGCCTGTTTCCAACATTACATGTGCCGCCAAATGCCGTTCAGATTTCCAGTGATCAAAAGTGGCTTTCCTTTGTTGTCGAGCAAATCCTTTTCAACGCTTTAAAATATTCAAAGCAAGGTGTGGGAGACCCTATTACAATCCGGATTGAAACACAGGGACATGAGACACGATTGTCGGTTGCTGATAAAGGAATCGGCATACCGCCGCAGGATCTCCCGCGGATTTTTGACGCGTTTTTCACCGGAGAAAACGGACGAACCATGAAAGAGGCAACTGGAATGGGCCTTTATTTAGCCAAACAGGTGTGCAGCCGTCTCGGCCATAAGCTGTATGCGGAATCAAAAGAAGGAACTGGCACTGTGATGACCATCGTGTTTTCAAGTGACACCCTCGTGAATGTGACAGCATTGTAAGGTTGGGGAGCGGAATTGCAAGAAAGTTCGATGGGAGGATGCTGACTTCCTTTTTATAATAAAGAAAAAGGAGGAGCAGAACATGAACGTGTTGCAAACAACGAACCTATCGAAAACGTACTATTCAAATAAAGGGACAATCTCATATCAAGCGCTCAGCGCCTTTGATCTCAGTGTGGCAAAAGGAGAATTTGTCGGGATTATGGGGCCGTCTGGAAGCGGAAAAACCACGCTCCTGAATTTGCTGGCTACCATTGATAAGCCGACGCAGGGCGAGATGATGATCAACGGCATTCAGCCGAAAACGTTAAAGGACCAGGATCTGGCTATGTTTCGCAGAAGAGAACTCGGCTTTGTCTTTCAGGACTTTAATCTGCTTGATACGCTGACGATACGTGAAAATATTCTCTTGCCGCTCGCATTGGATAAGGTAAAGCTGAGAGAAATGGAAGCCCGTTTGGATGAACTGGCGGATACGCTGCAAATCAAGCATATTCTTGACCACCGTACATACGAGGTGTCGGGCGGGCAGCAGCAGCGGGCAGCTTGTGCCAGAGCGATTATTCACAACCCGGCCCTCATTCTTGCAGATGAACCGACAGGAAACCTCGACTCAAAATCGGCAAAGCAAGTGATGAACACACTGGCTCAGCTGAATGAAGAAAAGGAAGCGACGATTTTATTGGTTACGCATGATGCCACAGCGGCAAGCTTCTGTAAACGGATTGTGTTTATTAAAGACGGACGTTTCTTTTCAGAGATTCACAGAGGAACAAACAGGCAGGTGTTTTATCAAAGTATATTGGATACCTTGAGTGTGTTGGGAGGCGATTTTCATGAATTTGAGAACCATCGCCCGTAAAAACATTCTTGGGAATCTGCAACGATATGTTGCCTACTTTTTAAGCTGTGTGTTTGCCGTTTCGGTGTTTTTTGTCTTCACATCTTTTATTTTTCATCCTGATGTCAATGAAGACAATATATATGGCGGAAGCCTTGTCAAAACATGTTTGAGCGCAGCTCTTGTCGTCATCATTGTGTTTTGTATATTTTTCATCACATATTCCAATTCGGCGTTTTTACAGGCAAGAAAGAAAGAGTTTGGCCTGCTGACGCTGTTTGGCACATCAAAGCAGCAGCTTCGCAAGATGATTTATTATGAGCAATCACTTATTTCTCTTGCAGCGATTGCGGCCGGCATTGGAGCAGGCCTTTTATTTTCAAAACTGTTTTTTATGATCATGACATGGATGCTCAGCGTGAAGGTGCCGATTTCGTTTGCCATTGTACCGAAAGCGTTTGTGATGACAGCTGTCGGCTTTCTCATCCTGTTTCAGACGCTGCTCATTTTATCACTGGGGCGGATTCGGAAGCTGGAAATCATTGAACTGATTAAATCGGCCCAAAAGCCGAAAAGCCTGCCGGTCTATTCGAAATGGCTCACTGTGCTGTCTTTGCTTTGTCTTGGCAGCGGCTATTACTTATCTGCAACAGCCAATGCGATCGATATGATGTTTCGTGTCTTTCCAATTTTGATTTTAGTATTAATCGGGACGTATTTCTTTTTTACCCAAAGCAGTGTGGCGTTCTTCCGCATGCTGTACAGAAAGAAAAACAGCTTTTATAAAGGCACGAATATCATTGTGCGTTCCAACATGATATTCAGGCTGAAGGATCATGCACGCATGCTGTTTTTAACCTCTGTCATTACAGCGGTTATACTCACGGCTACAGGTGTCATCTATATGTTTTATTCCGATTTACAAACGCAGGAGGAGCAAAGCATTCCTCAGTCTGTTTCCTGGGTGGAAAAAGACGCGTCGCGATTTCAGGTCATGAAGCCTGAGACGGCTGAGCATACATTGAAAAAAGCTCATGCTGTTATCAAGTATAAGGTCGATACAACAGGGATTCCGGTCACTTTCCAATCAGATTTGCCGTATGGAAACAAGAAAACAGAAACGGAAGCCTTACTGATTCCAGCAAATATCTATAATCAAGTCGCAAAGGAAAAAGGGTTCCCAGTTATTCATTTAGAAGAAAATGAGGCATTTATCAATGTTCCTTTTCAAATGATGGTGAAAGACACATTTGGAGAAGGGGAAACAGCGGCATTTCATATGAAGTCAGGAAAAACACTTTCCTACACTATGAAAAAGCAGCAAAACAAAGGGATACTGATGTCAGTCGACGGAGTCAGCCGTTTATTGGTTGTCAGCGAAAAGAGCTTTGACAGTCTGACACAGAATGTGCCGCTGAAGGAACAGATGAGAGTGGTAGGTTATGAGCTTGAGCATTGGCAGGAGACGGTGGATGTCTCTGAAAAGCTTGAAAACATGGTGCCGAAAGAACATACATCTGATTTTCAAACACGTGCTCCAAGCTATCAAATCGTGAAGCAGGGAGTTGCATTAATGCTGTTTATTGGTCTGTTTGTCAGCGTGCTGTTTTTTATCGTGCAAGGAAGCATGCTGTATTTGCGGATGTTTACAGAAATAGAAGATACAAGAGTGCAAGTTTTAGCATTAAAGAGAATGGGAATTACGGACAAAGAGATTCACTCGATCCTTGGAAAGCAAATTGGATTTTTGTTCTTCATCCCATTTATTGCGGGTACAATTCACGCCGGCTTTGCGTATGCAGCGTTAAGCAATATGCTGAATTCCAACTTATTTCTTGAGGCTGTAATTGTCATCTTCATTTATTTTGTGTTCCAGGCTGTTTATTATATCGTTACCCGCCATATTTATAAGCGTGCTGTTCTTCAGCATAGGTAATATGAAATCCGGTCTGTATCAGACCGGATTTTTTTTATTGAAATTCTCTTGTAAGATTTTTCGGTGTTTGTCCTTGAATGGCTGCGATCATATTTTCGGCAGCCTGTTTGCACATGTTGAACCGCACTTTAGCTGTTGCTGAACCAATGTGAGGAAGTAATGTGACATTATCCAACTGTAAGAGCGGGTTATCTTGGGTAACAGGCTCTTTTTCGTATACATCTAAGCCGGCTCCTCTGATCCAGCCTTCCTGAAGGGCGCGAATCAGCGCTTTTTCATCAACTGTCTTTCCCCGGGAAATATTGACGAAAATTGCTGAATCCTTCATCATCTTAAATTCACGTTCTCCTATCATTTGGTACGTTTCATCTGTCAGCGGCGTAATGAGCAGAATAAAATCAGATTGCTCCAGCAATGTATCAAGCTCAGCGTACTTAACGCCGATGCTGTCTTCCGTTTCTTGTTTGCGATGGCGGTTATGATAAAGCACTTCCATATCAAAACCAAATTTGGCGCGTCTCGCTGCTTGTTCGCCAATTCTGCCCATGCCGATAATGCCTAACGTTTGATGATGAACGTCAACTCCGAAAAGCGCTTCCTCTTCAACGGTTCCCCATTTTCCCGCTCTGACAAAACGGTCCAGTTCGGCAACACGTCTTGCGGAAGACAGAATCAAAGAAAAGGCCAGATCTGCTACTGTGTCATCCAGTGTATAAGGTGTATGAGTGCCGACAACTCCTCTTTCTTTCATTGCTTCTATTTCGAAGTTATCGTAGCCTACTGATTGGTTGCTGACCACTTTGAGCTTGGGCGCGTGTTCAAGCAATTCACGATTGATTGACGGTCCCGACGTTCCTGACGTTAAAAGCCCTTCCGCATCTTTTAATTTCTCAAATAGCACATCGCTCGGAAGCGTATCCTCCTGCCATACTTCATAACGGCAATGTTCACCGATGAATGCTTCAATCTCTTCAGGAATCGGTTTTGTGATAAATACAAATGGTTTCAACAAGGCTCCCCCTTTATGGCTGTTGTCCATTTTATTATATCGGAAATAAATAGATGTTAAAAATATTGCTGCGTCCATTTTGATTTCTGGTTCTTTTGAACTTAAAATGTAGATAGAACAGCTAAATCCGCTTAAAAAAGTTTTTTAATTATCAGAATTCACCTATATTTTTTGTCAGACAAATCATCAATGTCGAGTTGGAGCCAGATTATAGGATTCAATAAATATAAATTTTATTATCTTTGAAAGATATAAATGTTTATGTTTTGATTCTACAGTCCAATTATAGTGTCTTTTTTTGAAAGCCTTTTCGCAGTGAATTCCTATGCTATAATTCCTTACTGTAAGCTGGGGAAGAAGGCTTGCAAAATCATATGGATGGGAGATGAATCAAATGGTTTCTTTAACATCAATTTTGGAACACAATCAGCGGTTTGTCAGAGAGAAGAAGTATGAACCGTACAAAACGACAAAGTTTCCTTCAAAAAAGCTCGTCATTGTCACCTGTATGGATACAAGGCTTACAGAACTTCTTCCGCAAGCAATGGGGCTTAAAAACGGTGATGCTAAAATTGTGAAAAACGCGGGAGCCATCGTTTCTCACCCATTTGGAAGCGTGATGCGAAGCATACTGATCGCGATTTATGAATTGCAGGCTGAAGAGGTTTGCATTGTCGGCCATCATGAATGCGGAATGTCAGGACTGAATGCTTCCTCAATTCTTGAGAAAGCAAAGGAACGCGGAGTAGAGGATAGCTGTCTGAATTTGCTGACGAGCGCGGGACTTGATTTGAAAACGTGGCTGACCGGTTTTCACAGCGTGAAAGAAAGCGTTTCCCACAGTGTGAATCTGATCAAGAACCATCCGTTGCTGCCGAAAAAGGTGCCGGTACACGGGCTTGTCATTCATCCTGAAACAGGAAATCTTGATGTGGTCATTAACGGTTATGAAACTGAGTTTATAAACAATCACTAATAAGGGAGGTTATAACAAAATATGCGATTCTCAGGGAGATTCAAGGGGTACAATTTACAGAAATTTCAGAAAGACTTGATTGCAGGTATCGTAGTAGGTGTCGTGGCAATTCCTTTAGGGATGGCGTTTGCCATTGCCTCGGGAGTCGAGCCTGAATATGGGCTTTACACTGTTGTTATAGCAGGGATTTGTATTTCTTTGTTTGGAGGATCCAAATATCAAATTGGCGGTCCGACAGGTGCCTTTGTCCCGATTCTATTCGGCATTATCATGCAGTATGGATTGGAAAATCTGCTGATTGCCGGGTTTATGGCAGGGGTGATGCTGGTGCTGTTCGGGCTGTTTAAGCTGGGAAAAATAATGAAATTCGTGCCAAAACCCGTTATCATCGGTTTTACAGCCGGAATTGCCGTGTTAATCTTTACAGAACAAATCGCTAATTTTCTCGGATTGAGAAATGTTGAAAAACATGAAAACTTTCATCACAACATGTTTGAAATTGTGCAGCAGCTCGGCACCTTTAACGTGTATGCCATTTTGACAGCTGTGATTGGGCTCGTCATTTTGCTTGTATCCGCCAAAGTGATGCCTAAAGTGCCGGGCGCTTTGTTGGCGCTTCTTATTTCCACAGTGGTCGCGGTTGTCTTTTTCCCTGACCGCATGGCAACGATCGGGTCAACTTATGGAGAAATCCCCCGCCATTTGCCTGAATTTCAGTTTCCTGAGCTTACTCTGGATAAAATGGTCATGCTGTTTCCCGCAGCGCTTGTCATCGCGCTTCTTGGAGGTCTTGAGTCGATTTTGTCAGCAATGGTCGCTGATAACATGAAGGGCTCAAAGCATGACAGCAACAAAGAGCTTGTCGGCCAGGGGATTGCGAATATGGCAGCGCCCTTGTTTGGCGGAATCCCTGCTACAGGAGCGATTGCGAGAACGGCGACCAATATTAAAAACGGAGCGGTCTCCCCTGTTTCCGGCGTCGTTCACGGTGTAGTCGTTCTCCTTGTCCTGCTTGTATTCGCGCCTTATGCATCCCATGTGCCGCTAGCCAGTATGGCGCCGATCCTCATGGTGGTCGCATGGAATATGAGTGAGCGCAAGGAAGTCGCAAATATGCTGAGACTGAAAAACGCTGATTCCTTTATTTTGGCGGCGACCTTCGCCCTTACGGTTCTGTTTGACTTAATCATCGGTGTGGCAACCGGATTGCTGCTTGCATTCGTGTTCTTTATCAGGAGAATGAGCGAAGCGACCCGCATCCACAATCAGGAATCGCATCCTGTTCTGGCGAAGAGAGAAGATCCATCTGTCAGCATGTATGCTATAGAAGGGCCGCTGTTTTTCGGATCAATTGATTCGCTTGAATCGTCATTGCTGGAGCATGTACAGAAAAAACCGAAAACCCTCATCCTGCTCATGAATAAGGTGCACTATATGGATACGTCAGCTGAAGCGGTGCTAGGGAACATTATGAATCGAATTAAACGCCACAATGGAAAGCTGATGATTGTAGGATTACAATCGCAGCCGAAGGAGCTGCTGCATAAAACAGGCCTTTTTCACAAAATAGGAAAGCAGCATTTCTTTGATCACCATGATGAAATCACAGGTTGAAAAAAGCGGCCATTGCGGCCGCTTTTTTTATGCATGCTCAAATCGTTTTGTCAGTTTTTCTTGGTGGGCCTTCATGACGTCTTCTAAAGAGACACCATACATATCAGCAAGAATGGCGATATTTCCGATGACATCTCCCATTTCTTCGATCAATTCTTGTTTTTTCTCGGCGCGTGACGATTCTTTCTGATCCGGCCGGTCTCTGCCGATTTCATACGCCCTGACAGCACGGGCCAGTTCTCCGGCTTCCTCCATTAAAAAGCCGACCCGAATAAACGGCCCGTATTCTGTCCAGCCTCTTTTTTCGTAAAACTCTTTCATCCATTTTTCTGCATCAGCCAGCTGCAACATCATCACTCCTGCATTCTTTATGTATTTCATATTGATATTATCACATGAAGATGGGACAATATATAGTGTCTTTCGAGATGTTTAACACGATATATAGATGCGGAGATGACAAGATGAAAACCATTTGTGTATTTGCAGGGTCAAACCCAGGGGGAAATGAAGCGTATAAAAGAAAAGCGGCAGAGCTTGGCACGTACATGGCTGAGCAGGGAATCGGGCTTGTCTATGGGGGCTCCCGCGTAGGCTTGATGGGCGCGATTGCTGACGCGATTATGGAAAACGGCGGAACTGCAATCGGGGTCATGCCAAGCGGTTTGTTCAGCGGGGAGGTTGTTCATCAAAACCTGACTGAGCTGATTGAAGTAAACGGGATGCATGAACGAAAGGCTAAAATGAGCGAGCTGGCGGACGGTTTTATCTCAATGCCGGGAGGGTTCGGTACATATGAAGAATTATTTGAAGTGCTTTGCTGGGCGCAGATCGGCATCCACCAAAAACCAATCGGACTGTACAATGTAAACGGATATTTTGAACCGATGATGAAAATGGTGAAATACAGCATACAAGAAGGGTTTTCTAACGAATCGCACCTAAAACTGATTCACAGCTCGTCACGGCCGGATGAGTTAATTGAGCAAATGCAAAATTATTCTTATCCGATTTTAGAGAAAAAGTGGACGGAAATTTAAAAAGATCCTTTCTTGTGAAGGGCGTATCTGGTCTCATTGCCGGGCAGAGAATTTATTAAAAATCGAGTTTTTTAACAATGTGAGGTTTCCTGAAGGAAATCTCTTTTTTATTTCTCTTTTGCCTGCATTGTATATTTAGCAGTAATAGAGGACTTTTTCACTAGTTTGGATAATAAGCACAGTTAAGGAGGGGATGAAAATGGCAACGTTGTCAGATGTGGCAAAAAAAGCTAATGTTTCGAAAATGACGGTATCACGAGTGATCAATCACCCTGAGACGGTAACAGATGAATTGAAAAAGCTTGTTCATTCTGCGATGAAAGAGCTGAATTACATCCCTAATTATGCGGCAAGAGCGCTCGTGCAAAACAGAACACAGGTTGTGAAACTATTGATTCTTGAGGAAATGGATACGACAGAACCATATTACATGAACCTGCTGACCGGAATCAGCAGGGAGCTGGATCGCAATCACTATGCTCTCCAGCTTGTGACAAGAAATTCTCTCAATATTGGCCAATGTGACGGCATTATTGCCACCGGCTTGAGAAAGACTGATTTTGAAGGTGTAATAAAAGCGTTTGAGAAGCCGCTCGTCGTATTCGGGCAAAATGAAATGGGCTATGACTTTATCGATGTGAATAACGAGAAAGGCACTTTTATGGCAACCCGCCATGTGATGGGGCTGGGTGAGCGGGAAGTGGTCTTTTTTGGCATTGATTTAGATGAGCCTTTTGAACGTTCAAGAGAACAGGGGTATATACGGGCGATGAATGAAAGCTTTAAAAAGTCGAATATGTTTCGGATCGACAACAGTTCTAAGAAAAGTGAAGGCCTTGCAAGAGAACTGCTGACATCCATGGACAATCAGGCGGCATTTGTCTGCGCATCTGATCGAATCGCGCTCGGCGTTATTCGTGCGGCACAATCTCTTGGAAAGCGAATTCCAGAAGATGTGGCGGTTACCGGGAATGACGGTGTGTTTCTTGATCGCATCTCCTCGCCGCGGTTGACTACTGTCAGACAGCCTGTTGTTGAAATGGGAGAAGCCTGTGCGAAAATGTTACTGAAAAAAATGAATGAAGACGGTGCTGCTCAAGGAAGCCTATTTTTTGAACCAGAGTTAATTGTACGAGAATCAACGCTGTAAACGCCTTATTCTGTTATCGGTAACAGGGGGAAAAGGATTGTTCCTGCTATTCCGTCATGATACTTTCACTATGAGCCGGCTTCAATAAGACGGAAATCAAAGGGGGATACATGATGGAATATGCAGCGATTCACCATCAGCCATTCAGTACTGATGCTTATTCTTATGATGGGCGGACAGTGCATATCAAGATTCGGACGAAAAAAAATGATGCAGATCACATTCGAGTCATTTGGGGTGATCCCTATTGGTACAACGACGGCAGGTGGTTGGCAAACGAGCAGCCGATGAAGAAAATTGCCGCAACAGACGTGCATGACTATTGGTTTGCTGAAGTGGTGCCGCCATTTAGGCGTTTACAATATGCGTTTGTTATAACAGATGATCATGAAGACATCTTTTTCGGAAGTTCGGGTGTATGCTCTTATAATGAAAAAACATTGGAGACAATCCATTATTACTTTAAATTTCCATTTGTTCACGAGGCTGATACATTTCAAGCGCCTGAATGGGTTAAGTCAACGGTTTGGTATCAAATTTTTCCGGAGCGTTTTGCAAATGGACGAGAAGACTTGTCACCGAAGAATGCATTGCCGTGGGGGAGCACGGACCCAGACGTTAATGATTTTTTTGGAGGAGATTTGCAAGGGATTGTTGACAAGCTTGATTATTTAGAGGATTTAGGGGTGAACGGCATTTATCTGACGCCGATCTTTTCCGCGCCTTCTAATCATAAATACGACACACTGGATTACTTTTCTATTGATCCGCATTTTGGGGATCCCGAGCTTTTTCGTACATTGGTCAGCCAGCTTCATCAGCGGGGGATGAGAATTATGCTAGATGCGGTTTTTAACCATATAGGAAGCGCGTCTCCGCAATGGCAGGATGTCGTCAAAAACGGAGCTCAATCCCGCTATAAAGACTGGTTCCATATTCACTCTTTTCCTGTCAGAGAAGACAATTATGACAGGTTTGCTTTTACAGCTGATATGCCGAAGCTAAACACGGCGAATCCCGAGGTGCAGAAATATTTGCTTGATATTGCTTTGTACTGGATTCGGGAATTTGACATTGACGGCTGGCGTTTGGATGTCGCAAATGAAGTGGATCACGTGTTTTGGAAGACATTCAGGAAGGCTGTATCAGCAGAAAAGCCTGATGTTTATATTTTAGGTGAGATCTGGCATTCTGCCGAACCCTGGCTTAGAGGGGATGAATTTCATGCGGTCATGAACTACCCTTTTACAGAGCCTATGATAGAATACTTTGCTGACCAGACGATCCCAGCCTCACGTATGGCCCACCGTGTCAATGCGCATTTGATGAATGGGATGAAGCAGGCCAATGAGGTGATGTTTAATTTACTGGATAGCCATGATACAAAGCGCCTTTTGACCAGATGCGGCAATGATGAGAAGAAAGCACGCGCGTTGCTGGCCTTTATGTTTGCCCAGACAGGCTCACCATGCATCTATTACGGAACGGAAATCGGGCTGGACGGCGAAAATGATCCATTATGCCGGAAATGTATGGTTTGGGAAAAGGAAAAGCAAAACCAAGACATGCTGCGATTTATGAAACGGTTAATTGCTTTACGCAAGCAGGAAAACACTTTATTGACTGAGGGACATCTTGAGTGGAATCTGCTGGACGACAAAAATGATTTTATCAGCTTTTCGCGGACTCTCGATGAAAAAATACTGATTTATTTCTTTAATCAGGGGAATGCAGTTCAACACGTCAGTTTACGAGATTTGAATATTGAAAGGAATAAGAAAATCTGCGATGCATGGACAGAGCAGCCGTTTCATCATCACGATGTCATTGCCGTTCAGCCGGGGGAATTTTTGATTTTGAGTGCTGCCGCTCCTGTATAACATTCTGTTATCGGTAACAAAGCGAAAGTTGTTGTAACCGCTTTCTATAGGACAATACAATTGTTATAGTTTCGTAAATAGAAGGGGGAAAAGAGATGGTTCTTTTTAAAAAGGGGTTCGCCATATTGGCGGCATCATTTCTGGCAATCGGCCTTGCCGCCTGCTCAAGTTCAAAAAATCCAGCAAGCTCTGATGGCAAAAAGGTGCTGACTGTGTCTGTCGAGGAAACGTATAAAGAATATATTGAAAGCATTAAAGCAAAGTTCGAAAAAGAGAATGATGTCACAGTGAAAATTGTTGAAAAGCAAATGTTCGAACAGTTGGAAGCACTTCCTCTTGATGGCCCGGCGGGTAATGCGCCTGATGTTATGCTTGCTGCATATGACCGGATCGGCGGTTTGGGACAGCAGGGGCATTTGCTCGACATTAAGCCCTCTCATACAAAAAGCTTTGGAGAGAAAGAAATGCAGCAGGTGACAGTTGACGGCAAAGTGTACGGAATGCCGCTAGTCATTGAGACACTTATTTTGTATTACAACAAAGATCTTTTAAAAACAGCACCAAAAACATTTAAAGACCTTGAAAAGTTAACGGAGGATCCCCGATTCTCGTTTGCTTCAGAAAAAGGAAAATCAACCGGATTTTTAGCAAAATGGACTGACTTTTATATGTCGTACGGCTTATTGGCTGGATACGGCGGATATGTATTTGGAAAAAACGGCACAGATTCCGGGGACATTGGCCTGAATAACAAAGGTGCTGTGGAAGCGGTGAAATATGCAGAGAAATGGTTTAAAACCTATTGGCCGAAAGGAATGCAAGACAATTCAAGCGCAGACGACTTTATTCAGCAGATGTTTTTAGAAGGCAAAGCGGCTGCGATCATTGGCGGACCGTGGTCAGCTGCCAACTATAAAGAAGCTAAATTGAACTACGGAGCGGCTCCCATTCCGACATTGCCAAATGGAGAAGAATACGCCCCTTTTGCCGGCGGGAAGGGCTGGGTTGCCTCGAAATATACAAAAGATCCCGAGCTGGCTGAAAAATGGATTGAGTATGCTGCAAATGATGCCAATGCTTACGCTTTTTATGAGGATACAAACGAAGTTCCAGCCAACACTGCTGCAAGGAAGAAAGCCGATGAGCAAAAGAATGAACTGACGTCAGCTGTGATTAAACAATATGAAACAGCAACGCCGACTCCAAATATTCCGGAAATGGCTGAGGTATGGACAGGAGCGGAAAGTTTGATTTTTGATGCAGCTTCAGGAAAAAAATCCACACAAACAGCAGCGAATGATGCTGTAAACACCATAAAGGAAAATATTAAAGAAAAGTATGTGAAATAAAACGGCGGGATAGCGTCCGGAAGAATAGAGGGCGGAAAAATGAATAAACATCACACACTTGCAAAGCAAAAACGAAAGGCAGGGCTTTTATCGATTATTCCAGGACTTGGGCAGATTGTGAATCAGCAGTTGTCAAAGGGGATCTTATTTCTTGCCATCACAGGCTTGTTTGCTTTTGAATTATGCGTTTTCGGTATTCAGGCGCTAACCGGATTGATGACATTGGGAAGTGTTCCCGGTGAAGACCACTCGCTGTTTATACTGATTGAAGGCACGCTGCAATTGATCGTGACGGTGATTTTCCTCATGTTCTATATCTTTAATATTCATGATTCGCGTAAGACCGCCGCAATGAAAGCGGCGGGTTTGGAGGTCAATACAACGGCCAAGGATATGCTCAGTTATGCCGGCGATAAAGGGTTTCCATATCTCTTTACACTGCCGGCATATATCATGATGGTATTTGTGATTATCTTTCCGGTTTTGGTAACTCTGTTTGTTGCATGTACAAACTATGATTTTTATCATATACCGCCTAATCGTCTGATTGACTGGGTCGGATTCAAGAATTTCTTAAATATTTTTTTCCTCGGCTCCTATCGTGAAACATTTGTAAATGTACTCGGCTGGACGGTCATCTGGACAATTTGTGCAACAACGCTGCAAATCATTTTAGGTATTGTGACCGCCCTTTTCGTCAATCAGGATTTTATCAAAGGCAAGCGGATATTTCGAATGATTTTCTTATTTCCATGGGCTGTTCCGGCGTTTATTACAATCATGAGTTTTTCCAACATGTTTAACGACAGCATAGGAGCGGTGAATGCACAGGTGATTCCACTATTCAATCACCTGCCGTTTGTTGAGCTGCCTGCGATCGCGTGGAAGACCGATCCTTTCTGGACAAAGACAGCCCTCATTATGATTCAGACGTGGCTAGGCTTTCCATATATTTATGTCATGGTAACAGGAGTGCTTCAGGCGATTCCAGGTGAATTGTATGAAGCGGCAAAGATTGACGGGGCCACTTTTATTCAGCGTTTTCGGCATATTACATTTCCGATGATTTTATTTGCGACAGCACCCGTGATGATTACTCAGTATACGTTTAATTTCAATAATTTCTCGATCATCTACTTATTTAATGAGGGAGGGCCAGGCAGTGCAGGAGCCGGGGCCGGGTCAACCGATATCTTAATTTCGTGGATTTATAAACTGACAACAGGCACATCACCCCAATATTCTGTTGCGGCGGCTGTTACACTGTTAATTTCTTTCATTGTCATTGGAATTTCACTGATTGCTTTCAAAAAATCGAATGCTTTTGGCAATGAGGAGGTTATGTAGGTGAACGCAAGAACTGCCAGATTACTTAATAGAATCTGTACGTATTTCTTTTTGACGCTTTTAAGTATTGTCATTATATATCCGTTGCTGATTACGGCATCATCAGCCTTCCGTGTGGGGAATTCGGCGGCTTTTCAGCTCGATTTTTCGGGTGCTTGGACATTGGATCATTTTAAGCGGCTATTTGACGAAACGCTTTATCTCAATTGGTACAGCAATACACTTGTCATCGCGCTATCGGTTATGGTTTTGCAGGTTGCGATCGTGACGCTTGCCGGGTACTCGTACAGCCGCTATCGGTTTGCGGGCAGAAAAAAGAGCCTGGTATTCTTTTTAATCATTCAAATGGTGCCAACGATGGCAGCGCTGACTGCTTTTTATGTCTTGGCGATGCTGATAGGCGCACTCGATCAATACTGGTTTTTGACAGCCATCTATATCGGCGGCGGAATACCGATGAACACGTGGCTGATGAAAGGTTATTTTGATACTGTGCCGAGAGAAATTGATGAAGCCGCGCGAATTGACGGAGCGGGACATCTGAGGATTTTCGCTTCAATCGTTCTGCCGCTTGTTAAGCCAATGCTCGCGGTGCAAGCGCTTTGGGCGTTTATGGCACCGTTTGGCGATTATTTGCTGGCAAAGTTTTTGCTTCGCTCACCGGAAAGGCTGACCATTGCTGTAGGGCTGCAGTCCTTTATTTCAAATCCGCAGCAGCAAAAAGTCGCTCTATTTGCGGCTGGTGCCATCCTTGCCGCACTGCCGATATGCGTTCTATTCTTTTTTCTCCAAAAGAACTTTGTGTCCGGTTTGACAGCCGGCGGAACAAAGGGGTAATTCGATGAAGAATCTGGAGAATAAAAGCTTTATCATCCGCTGCCTGAAGGCGGTTGCATCTCCTTCAGGTGTTTGCCGCTACGGGAATACCTTCAGCTGGCTGCAACTCTCTTTTCTCTTTATGTTTTTAACGGCCTCCTTGATGGCACCGTTGACAGTTTCGTTTATGAAAATGGATCGTTTCAGCGTTGCATCTTTCATGCCGTCAGCGATTCAAAAGGTTAATGATACATTTGCTGATCAATTACAAGGTGTTCAAATCAGAAATGGAAAACTAACAGGCGGGAAGAGCTTTGAGAGGATTGAAGATGGGCAGAATGTGATGGCGGTCGATATGAAGCATGAATATGAGACAAGCGGTGAAAATGGGCGATTGAAAGTGACTGGATTTGACAACGCCATCGTATTTCAGCCTGATCGACTAGTAATGACCGATCAAAACGGAACAGGGTTTTCTGTTGGCTATGCGAAAATGGACGTTAAGCTCGAGAATCCAAACGCCCATGATGTAGAGGTTTTGATCGATACATTGTGGTTGGCGCAGTATAAGCCGATGATTATGATCCTGGCATCTGCGGTGATTTTTATGATCCAGCTTTTTTTAACGATTGTTCTTGCCGGAGGCCTTTGGATCACAAAAAGATCAAACATGGTCTCTATTGCGTCATTCAAGGAAGCGGCATCTATAGCGATTTGCGCTTCAGCACTGCCGGCTTTTGCGGCATCTGCTATCGGTCTGGTTCATTTTGACTTGATTACTGTATTGATGATCCATTCATGCGGCGTCACTTTGATGATCACTTTTGCATTTAGATATTTGACAAAATCCCGCCGTGATAATGGAAACTTACATTCGGGAGGAAATGATGATAAATCAGCGGTTATTTGAGATTGATGAATGGAAAATCAAAACAAATACATTTCAAAAGGAGCACATACGGCTGCTGGAAAGCCTGACGTCTCTTGCCAACGGCTATATGGGGGTCAGAGGGAATTTTGAAGAAGGCTATTCAGGCGACAGTCACCAAGGGACATATATTGCAGGCGTGTGGTTCCCTGACAAAACGCGAGTAGGCTGGTGGAAAAACGGGTATCCAGAATATTTCGGTAAAGTAATCAATGCGATGAACTTTATGGGCATCGGCTTATTTGTGGACGGTGAAAAAATCGATCTCTATCAAAACCAAATTGAATCATTTGAGGTAGAACTCAATATGAAAGAGGGGATTTTGCGGCGAAGCGCTGTTGTCCGCATTCAGGATAAAACCGTCAGAATCAGTTCGGAGCGATTTCTTAGCCTTGCTGTAAAAGAACTTTGTGCGATTCATTATGAAGCTGAGTGCCTGACGGGAGATGCTGTCATTACGCTTGTTCCATACCTGGATGGTAACGTGGCAAATGAAGATTCTAACTACCAAGAACAGTTTTGGCAGGAAGAAGTGAAAGGGGCTGATTCCCACATCGGCTATTTAGCGGCAAAAACGATCGAAAATCCTTTTAGAACACCGCGCTTTACTGTTTTAGCCGCAATGGCAAACGTGACAGATGGCTTTGTCAGTGAAAGCTCTCAAACAGCGGGGATGTATGTTGAGAATCGTTACAGTTACCAAACGAAGGCTTCTTTGAAAAAGTTTATTATCGTCACGACTTCCCGTGATTTTCGGGAGGAAGAATTGTTAACGAAAGCTAAGGAGCTTTTGGCGAATGTTGTTGAGAACGGTTACGAAGAAGCAAAACGGAGGCACACTGATCAATGGAAGGAAAGATGGTCAAAAGCGGACATTGAGATTAAAGGGGATGAGGAGCTTCAGCAAGGAATCCGCTACAATATCTTTCAGTTATTCTCGACATACTACGGAGGCGATGCCCGTTTGAATATCGGGCCGAAAGGATTTACTGGCGAGAAATATGGAGGTGCCGCATATTGGGACACAGAGGCTTACGCTGTTCCGATGTATTTGGCGACAGCCGAGCCAGAGGTGACGAAAAACCTGCTTTTGTACCGCTATCATCAATTGGAGCCTGCTAAACGAAACGCCGCAAAATTGGGGATGAAGGGGGCCCTTTATCCGATGGTGACGTTCACAGGGGATGAATGCCACAACGAATGGGAGATCACCTTTGAAGAAATTCACCGCAATGGCGCAATCTGTTATGCGATCTACAATTATATCAATTATACAGGCGACCATGGCTATATGGAGGAATATGGGATAGACGTTCTTGTGGCAGTCAGCAGATTTTGGGCCGACCGTGTTCACTTCTCGAAACGAAAAAACAAGTATATGATCCATGGCGTCACAGGGCCGAATGAATATGAAAACAACGTCAACAACAATTGGTATACAAATGTCATTGCGGCTTGGACGTTGGAGTATACATTAGAAAATTTCGAACGTATCTCAGCGGAGAAACGCCGCCTTCTTGATGTACAGGAAGAAGAATTAAGCGTCTGGAGAGAAATCATCCAGCACATGTACTATCCGTATAGTGAAGAACTGCAAATTTTCGTTCAACATGACACATTCTTGGACAAAGACCTGCAAGCAGTGGATGAATTAGATCCAGCTGAGCGGCCTCTTTATCAGAATTGGTCATGGGACAAAATTCTCCGCTCCAATTTTATTAAGCAGGCAGATGTTCTCCAAGGCATGTATTTTTTTAATGACCGTTTTACAATGGAAGAAAAACGGCGACACTTTGAATTTTATGAACCGATGACTGTTCATGAATCAAGCCTATCGCCTTCTGTCCATGCGATTCTCGCAGCCGAACTCAGGCTGGAAAAGAAAGCGCTCGAATTATATAAGCGAACAGCAAGGCTTGATCTTGATAATTACAATCATGATACGGAAGAAGGTTTGCATATTACTTCAATGACGGGAAGCTGGCTGGCAATTGTTCACGGTTTTGCGGGCATGCGCACCGCGAATGAGACGCTGTCATTTCATCCGTTTTTGCCGAAGGAATGGGACGGATATTCATTCAACATCAATTATCGAGACCGATTACTCAATGTGAAGGTTGACGAAATGAGCGCCGTGTTTGAGCTTGTAAAAGGCGACCCGCTGCATATGAAAGTTTATGAGGAACCGGTTGTCCTAAAGGGACGATGTGAAAGGAGAACGCCTAATGAGTGAATGGTGGAAAGAAGCTGTCGTTTATCAAATTTATCCGCGCAGTTTTTATGATGCCAATGGAGATGGATTCGGAGATTTGCAAGGTGTGATTCAAAAGCTGGATTACATCAAAAATCTCGGGGCGGATGTCATCTGGCTCTCCCCGGTGTTTGATTCCCCGCAGGATGACAATGGCTACGATATCAGTGACTACAAAAACATATACGAAAAGTTTGGGACAAATGAAGATATGTTTCAGCTGATAGATGAAGTGCATAAACACGGAATGAAAATCGTCATGGATTTGGTCGTGAACCACACGTCGGATGAGCATGCTTGGTTTGCTGAAAGCCGCAAATCGAAGGACAATCCTTACCGGGATTATTATTTTTGGAGAGACCCTAAACCGGACGGCTCAGAGCCGAATAATTGGGGATCGATCTTCTCAGGCTCAGCGTGGACATACGATGAAGGGACAGGACAGTATTATTTGCACTACTTTTCGAAAAAACAGCCTGATTTAAATTGGGAAAATGAAGCGGTTCGCCGGGAAGTTTATGATGTAATGAGATTCTGGATGAATAAAGGCGTTGACGGCTGGCGAATGGATGTGATCGGCTCTATTTCCAAGCACACCGATTTTCCGGACTACGAAACGGATCACACCCGCAGCTATATCGTCGGCCGTTATCATTCTAACGGTCCCCGTCTTCATGAGTTTATTCAAGAGATGAACAGGGAAGTGCTTTCTCATTACGACTGCATGACGGTCGGAGAGGCAAACGGCTCTGATATTGAAGAGGCGAAAAAGTATACAGATGCAAGCAGGCAAGAGCTGAATATGATTTTTACATTTGAACATATGGATATTGATACAGAACAAAACTCGCCAAATGGGAAGTGGCAGATCAAGCCGTTCGATTTGGTTGCTTTAAAAAAGACGATGACAAGGTGGCAGACCGGGTTAATGAATGTCGGCTGGAATACCTTGTATTTTGAGAACCATGATCAGCCGAGGGTTATTTCCCGCTGGGGCAATGACGGGAAGCTGCGTAAGGAATGTGCGAAGGCATTTGCAACGGTTCTGCACGGCATGAAAGGAACGCCGTTTATTTACCAAGGAGAAGAAATCGGTATGGTTAACAGCGATATGCCTCTGGAGATGTATGATGATCTTGAAATAAAAAATGCATATCGTGAACTAGTCGTTGAAAACAAAACGATGTCAGAAAAAGAGTTTCTCAAAGCCGTGATGATAAAAGGACGTGATCATGCGAGAACCCCGATGCAGTGGGATGCCGGAAAACATGCGGGATTCACAGCCGGAGACCCGTGGATGCCGGTAAATTCCCGCTATCAAGCTATCAATGTGAAAGAGTCCTTGGAAGATCAAGATTCCATTTTCTATTACTATCAGAAGCTCATTCAATTACGAAAGCAATATAAGATCATCATATATGGCGATTATCAGCTGCTGCAGGAGAATGATCCGCAAGTTTTTTCTTACCTCCGAGAATATCAAGGGGAAAAGCTTCTCGTCGTTGTGAATTTGTCGGAAGAAAAGGCGTTGTTCGAAGCGCCTCCGGAACTGATTCATGAGCGTTGGAAAGTGCTGATTTCGAACTATCCGCAGGAGCCGGCTGACTTGAAGAGTATTAGTCTCAAACCTTATGAAGCTGTGATGGGCATTAGCATATGAAAGCGGTCATTTTTGATTTAGACGGAGTCATAACAGATACAGCTAAATATCATTTTCTTGCTTGGAAGCACATCGCAGAACAAATCAATATCCCCTTTGACAGAGATATGAATGAAAGGCTAAAAGGAATCAGCAGAGAAGAGTCACTTGAAAGCATACTGATCTCTGGCGGTGCGAAAACTAGGTATACAAATGCGGAGAAACAAGAACTTATGCTTCAAAAAAATCACGATTATCAAACGCTGATCAGCAAATTGACGCCGGAAGATCTTTTACCGGGGATCGGCAGGCTTCTATGTCAATTGAAAAACGAAAATATAAAAATCGGGTTAGCATCCTCAAGCCGCAATGCCCCCGAGATTTTAAGACGTTTGGCAATTATCGATGATTTTGATGCCATTGTTGATCCGACGACTCTTGCGAAGGGGAAACCTGATCCTGAAATCTTTTTAACAGCTGCAGCACTGCTCGATGTTTCCCCGGCTGATTGCGCGGCAATAGAAGATGCAGAAGCAGGCATTTCCGCAATCAAATCCGCGGGGATGTTTGCGGTTGGAGTCGGTCAAGAACAGTCGATGTTTGGTGCTGATCTGGTTGTGAGGCAGACGAGTGATCTGACACTTGAGCTGTTACACGGGGAATGGGAGCAGCATAGAATCAAAAGTGTTTAAATGAAAAAACCTGCAAGAGACGAGCTCTTGCAGGTTGTGTTATTACTTTTTGTCTTCTGTGTGAGTCAAAATTTTGTCAATCAGGCCGTATTCAAGCGCTTCTTCAGCAGACTTGAAGTTATCACGGTCTGTGTCGCGTTCGATCACTTCAAGCGGCTGGCCAGTACGTTCAGCAAGGACTTTGTTTAATTTGTCGCGAAGCAAGAGAATGCGTTTCGCGGCAATTTCAATTTCTGTCGCCTGACCTTGCGCACCGCCAAGAGGCTGGTGAATCATGACTTCACTGTTTGGAAGCGCATAGCGTTTGCCTTTTTCACCCGCTGCAAGCAGGAATGCGCCCATTGACGCAGCCATACCGATACAAATTGTAGATACTTTCGGCTTAATAAACTGCATGGTATCATAGATCGCCATACCGGCTGTAATAGAGCCGCCCGGGCTGTTGATGTAAAGAGAAATTTCTTTTTCAGGGTCTTCTGCTGCTAAGAATAAAAGCTGTGACACGATGGAGTTCGCAACGTTGTCATCAATCGCAGATCCAAGCATGATGATACGATCCTTTAATAGACGAGAATAAATATCATATGCTCTTTCCCCGCGGTTCGTTTGTTCAATGACTGTAGGTATTAAATTCATAATGCTCCTCCTTCACCTTTTAGGTAAGTATGTAGTTACATGATACATTTTTGGTCAATAAAGGTCAAACAAAAAGCTGGCCTGATATGCAAAGTCGTCTCTTTTTCCCATTTTCCCCAAAAATACAGGGGTTCAAACCATCTTATGTCAAATTGCCAATTAAGATGCTGTGTCTATTTAAAAAACGGCCTATCGAAATAGAGGGTTGTTATTTGAATGGAATTATCGTATAATTAGTTGTGCTGACGTTCCATAACGCAGTCCATATGCGCTCGTAGCTCAGTTGGATAGAGCGGTGGTTTCCGGTACCACGTCTGTCGGGGGTTCGAATCCCTCCGAGCGCGTCCAATAGAACAACAGGAAAGACAAGGGTTTGGCGATTTGCCGCTCTTGTCTTTTTTGTGTGAAGTAATGAAAAACTAAGGATTCTGTTTCCTCTACATATTATAGGAGTAAGAGCTTTCTGATGTGTGAAATATCTTCAGCAGATGTTATAGAGTGCGTACAATCCTAATGCCCTTGAGTGCTTATATAATTTTCGAAATCATTTTTTATACGAAAAAGAGGAAAGAGATCTATAAAAAAGGTTTAAATAAGTTTAATATGAAAAAATAAAACCCGGCAACTGATACTATCCCCTACAAGTTTAACAGCTCACTTTTCGGCAGTGGCTGTCAACTAGTAGGGGATTTTTTAGGGCGCGAAAAGGACAACATTTTTACCACTATACGATAGAAATTAACATGAAAGCCGTCAACTTGCATGTAGAAGGAAACTAAAGCGCTGTAACGCGTTATCTGAAGAATAAGGGCTCACAGTTCAAACCAGCTCAAAAATTGGGTAAAAAACGCCGTGGTCTTTTGAAGAGCAACGGGGAAAGAATAAAAAGTCATACAACCTTTTTATAGGATGCCCTAAGACAACGTTTAAAAGTTGAGGAAGAACGAGATTATCAAAAGGTACAGGTTGAATAACTAAAAAAACGTTACCGATTACATGGCTGGCGGTATCGCCAAGGTGTCAAGATAAGGATACTAAAAATGGTGCAAGACTCAAAGGGTTCGAAAGGCAAGGTATCAGAGAGAGCAGTTGATTAAAGAACACATTATGGCGAATCACCATTCGCGCCCCTTCTATGACTATCCGAATTACTGTAGCTGTTAAAGAAAGAAGGCTTTTCCGTCAACCATAAGCGTGTTGACAGGTTGATGAAAGAGATGAACATCCATCGATCATTCGAAAAAAAGGGACGTTATTCTGGAAGAAAGGCATCGATTGTTCAATCAAACTGACTGAACCGAGAATTTTAAACCAATCGATCTAACCAGCTATATGTAACCGGTATTACCTATATTGTATGTGGACAGCTCCACTCTCTGATCAAGGCTCCCAATACACAACAAAACCATATCATAAGCGATTCGAAACCGTTTGTTTGAAGGGCAGTCATTCTCGTAAGGGTAACTGTCTGGATAATGTATGCATCGAATTGTTTTTCTCACATCATACTTTTCTTCATGCCAAATTGAAAAAGAGCTACAAGAACATTAAAGATTATTCAGTTATATCAACGATTCCAGAAAAATTTAAACCAGTGTGCTCCGATAGAATACCGTAACACACTGGTTGCTTAGTTTTTTTATGCTGTCTACTTGACAGGGTAAGACTAACCTATCGGGTATCTTTTTTACGATTATTTTTATTTTTCGGTGCTATGTAGGTTGGGCCACAAACAAATCCTACAACCATAATAAAGACTCCTACCCACCGGACAGCATAAAAATCAGTATCACGTAGGAAGACGAATGAAAATAAGGTAATGATCGTCCCTATAATCACTGCAACTGCCCAGATATTACTTAATTTCCTCATATAAAAGCTCCTTTATAACTTAATGTTTCAGCTGAGTATTGCGATGTAAAATATAGCATACTGTGGATTAAATGGAAAATCCTAAAGGTAATGATTTGATAGCACTATTTTTAACGAATAACAACTCTATTGAATTAATATCTGAATAAAAAAGTTCTTAATACCCATTTTTTTTTTGAACTCTATTCACAATACAAAATCTAGTCAAAAAAACTTTACTTTAGTTTAATATTAAACGAATCGTAATAGAATGAATTCGTATAAATGAGGTCATTCTCACCTATAAAATGATATTTTCACATTAATTAAGATAATTTGACATATTAAACTTTTATTCCTAATATTGGATTTGAATACAAATAAAAGGAGGAGTTTTGTGAAGCTTAAAAGATTTGTTATAGCTGTTACTATTGGAACTGGAATTCTGGGGTCTGTAATGTATTCATCGGCTTCGGCAGCAACATTAGAAACAAAAAAAGTTGAACTGGAAAATGTCTCTCAGGAAGGCAAAGATGCTAATGCAGCAGGCATTGGGAACTTAGCTCAAAAAGCCTGGGTTTATGGGACTGAAGCTGCAAAGCATTATGGAGGCAAAGCTTTGAATATGTTTTTAGACAATGGAGGGTTAGGTATAGCTAAGCCTTCAAACGAAGAGGTACAAGATATGGATGTTATTTTTGACAAAAAATAATTTATAAGAAGGGGGATTATTATAGTCCCCCTTTTTTTAATAGAGGGGATTTTGATGAATAAAAATAAAACTTTTAGTTTTGGTTTGTTGTTTATTTTATTAGTTACTTTCGTTGTACATTTCTTTTTAATTTTATCTACTGTATTACCCCCTAATCCGTTAGCTCTTGCGGTCAAACCTGTTTCTGATCGTTACACAAATACTTTATTCCAACAGAATTGGCATCTATTTGCGCCGGATCCTATTACAACTAATACAAATATATATATGGAGGTTGATACTGGAAAACCGAGGGGAAAGAACGAGTGGATTGACATTTCTACCCCCTTAAAAGACCAAAATCACACTAAAATCGTAACCCCTTACAATCGAATTGTTAGAATTATAGATGGGCTTTCTTCTGATATTTTTGGAACTAATCAAGATGATGTCATTTTTCAATACGTAAAAAAAGCAGCTGAAAATGATAAACAGGTAAAAGCTATAACAAAAGAGATAGAGAAGAGCCAAAAGATTGGCGAGGAAAATGTGTATCGTTATGCAAGTTCGTATGCTAAATCAATTTATAATCCTAAAACAATAAAAAGAATAAGAGTAAGAATAGATACAGTGAAACCGATTCCGTTTTCTCTACGGGATAACAATGATAAAGGTGAGAAATTAGAACAAAGCACTACATTTAAATGGAAAACGTTCAATAATAAAGTGGTTCCATTTTTTTAATGAGAGTGGAGGAACAATATTATGAATAACAGTATCACTAACAGAGTTATCTCCTATTTTGCAAAAGAACGTTTTTATATTGGGGTGAGCTTGCTTCGTATTGTATTTGGTTTGCTCATTTTATATTTTTATTTAATTCATTATAATCAGAGGTATTTCTTGTTCTCCGATTATGGTATCAATACATTTCATAATGTTATGAAACCAACTACATATTCATTGTATAATGTAACTTCATCCTTAAAATACTTTGATGTGATATATCACGTTGGCATTGTGTCAGCAATTCTATTTACTCTAGGTTTTAAAGGCCGACTCATGGGCATCTTGAATTATGTTTTGTTCTATTCATTATATGTTCGTTTCTCATATATTGGAGACGGTGGCGACAATTTAATGGCAATTACACTTTTTTATCTCTTGTTTGCAAATACTACAAAGTATTTTTCTATAGATGCAGCGTTACGAAAAAAAGTGGCTTATGTATCTGACTGTAGGAAAACTACCGCTAATATTATTCAGTACTTTGTTGTTTTGTTTTGTATAATGCAAGTTTGTATTGTATATGTTACGTCTGCTATATATCAAATTATGGGTGAAACTTGGAATAATGGAACAGCTTTATACTATATATCACAAGTTAAAACGGTTGCGATGCCTTTTCTTCAGTCGGTAGTCAGTCAACACATCTATTTAAGCGTCGTGATTTGTTATTCTAGTGTATTATTAAAAATTGCTTTTCCTTTTCTTATTATAAACAAAAAAACAAAATGGCTTGCTGTCTTAATGGTTTGTTTACTGCATTTAGGTATTGCATTTGGAATGGGTTTATATTCATTCTCTATTGTCATGATTGCGATTGAATTGGTGATTTTTACCGATAAGGAGTACAATCGCTTATTCTTTACTTATCAGCAATTGAAACATAAGCTTAATTGGATGGTAAGAAAAAAATTAATGCGAAAATTTCAAGCTCACTGGAAAATGACTGTATACTATGATGCATGGTGCCCGTTATGTACTAAAACGAAAAAACGTATCGAGAGGGCGGACTGGCTCAATTTAATTGTTTTCGAATCCTTTCGTGATGAGACATCAACTATTAATGATGAGGTAGGTATAGAGGAATTAGAAAAACGAATGCATGGAAAGACGTTGGAAAAAGGCATCGTCTCTGGTGCAGATACTTTTATCGAAATAAGCAAGCGGGTTATTCTGCTATGGGTATTGTATATGATACTCCTCTTGGCTAAGTTGTTTCATGTTAGCGATAGGATATATGATTTGATTGCCTCAAAAAGAAAAATAATTCCTTATGGGCAATGTAATCATGGGGCATGCGGCCTCAATCAGAAGCAGAGAAAGGGGTAATAGTTTGTTCCTCATTGTTTTAATACTAATAGCAGCTGTTTTTATATTCGGTTTTTTTGGCTTAGCGGCATTTTTGAAAAGAAAGGATCGAAATAGAACGGTTGAGGATTTGACACGTTTTATGTTATCTCATCCTGAGCGCTTTTCGCTGACGGTTATACAAAATGATCAAATCCTTTTAAATCATAATGGAAGTAAGATGTTTCCCTTAGCCAGTACAGTGAAAATCCTTTTTTTGCTAGCATTTGTACATGAGGCCAGAAAAAATCAGATAAGTTTCAATGATACTGTCAGTATCATTGAAATAGATAAATTTTATATTCCGAATACTGACGGAGGAGCACACGATAATTGGAAGAGCAAAGAGAATATTGGTCAAATTGTGACGATGAAAGAAGTGCTCATTGGTATGATGAGATACAGTTCAAATGCATGTACTGATTATATTTACTTAAGGATCGGTAAAGACAATGTCCAAAAAATAGTTGATATATATTTGCCTGATAATCACACGCCTGTTTTTTCTATAAACTCTTCGATGTTAGTCGCTCCTTATCTAAAAAAGTATGAAAAGAAAAAAACGAAAGAAATCTCTGGTTATATGAAAGAGATGAAGCAAAAATATTTCATGGATATCTCAGGAAAAACTTTCGATGCCCTTGTGCATGGTAAAGCTGATTCGTTAATATCCTCACTTTCTTCTGCTAATCATATTGATATACAAAGGGAGTTCACGAAGAAACTTCCATCTTCATCCAGTGAAAACTACGCCAGATTAATGTATCGTCTGGGAACCGGGGACCTTTTAAGTGAAGTGGAAAAAGGAATATTAGATGAGATAACAGGACCGCCGAACCTTCAAGAAAACCGTATTTGGTATAAAGGAGGCTCTACCTTATTTGTTATGACGTCGGCTATTTTTAAAGAAACTGCGTCAGATTCCATCTCATTGGCCTTTTTTATTGAGGACATGACTCGTTTAGATATGTTATGGATTGATCATGTTTATCAGCCATTTCTTCAAAAGATAACTAACGACCCCTTATTTCGACAACAATTAATAGCTGATTTAAAGGGAAAATTATAATAATGTTGAATAACGGAACTTTAAAATGAAACCGTCAAATTTACAGATTTAATGTAAAGGAAAATCACAATACGCAAACATTCAATTCATTTTAATTTTTGGTTAAACTTGTAAAACAATATGGGTAACATAGTAATTATAACTAATGAAAATGAAACGTTTAGAAAAGTGTATTATATATTTAAGGATAATAAATATATAATATGAAGTTCTTTAATGGTTTCCGGTACCACGTCTGTCGGGGGTTCGAATCCCTCCGAGCGCGTCCAATAGAACAACAGGAAAGACAAGGGTTTGGCGATTTGCCGCTCTTGTCTTTTTTGTTTCATAAATCTCGCCCGCTGGAACATAAATTTTCCTCCTCCCGGGCAGTTTATCAAATGTGCGATATTGAATTTGCGAGGAGGATGAACATGGGTATTTTAAGCGGAAACCCGCAGGATGAACCGATGCATTATGGTGAGGTATTCGGCTTGTGGAGTTATGTGATGGCGGGCAATAAAATGGTCGGCAATTACCAGATGCTATTGAATCATGTCGGTGATGACGACCTGAAGAAGCTGCTTCGTGAGTCCATTGAGAAGTGCCAAGATGAAATAAAACAGGTTAGTACGATCCTGAAAGAAAACGGGGTGGCGCTGCCGCCGGCTTCTCCTGAACCGCCGACAGCAGATCTTAACGATATTCCGCCTGGCGCACGGTTTCTCGATCCGGATGTGGCGGCCTCCGCGGCAGCGGAAAATGCTGCAGGTCTTGTGACATGCAGCAAAATGATGGGGCAATCGATTCGTGAGGATATTGCCATGATGTTTGGGCAATTTCATATATCGAAAGCGGCAACCGGCGCAAAATACTTAAGGCTGCTAAAAAACAAAGGCTGGCTCATCCCGCCGCCGCTTCATCTTCAAAAACATCACGACGCTTAATGGCAAAGGCATATACAGCTGTATATGCCTTTATTTTATGAAGATGACGTAAGACGCAGGCCGATGACGCCAGCTAGGATAAGGCAAAGAGAAATCACCTGTGAAAGCTGAAACCGCTCCTTAAACCAGATGAGCCCGACCGCCGAAACACCAATGCTTCCAATGCCGGTCCAGACGGCATAAGCGACTCCAGCAGGCAGGACTATCATCGCTTGGGAAAGGCAGTAAAAGGATAAACCGAATCCAGCAGTCATTACAATGATCGGCCATTTTTTTCTTGTGCCGTCAATATATTTCATGGCAACGGCAGCTATAATTTCTTCTATGCCGGCAATCACTAATAAAAACCATGCCATTATTGTTCACCTCCCTGCTGAGATTTGCTTTCTTTCGTAAATAATTTCATTCCTAAAATGCCAGCCAGCAATAAAGCTAAAAAGAACATCTGGGCTGCTGAGAAGGATTCGCCCAGAACAATTCCGGTCATATATGTTCCGACGGTTCCGATACCGACAAACACAGTGTACGCCGCGGCCATCGGGATTTTTCGATAAGAGCGGATCAATAGGAGAAAGCTGATCGCGATCAAGATAAAAATGATGATCCAATCCAAAAGCGAATCGGCATGTTTGAGGGAAGAGGCCCAAACAACTTCTAAAAGTCCTGCAATAAAAACAAGAATCCAATTCAAATGAAACACCTCTCTAATTTATGAATGAACGTCAGTCATTTTCAGGGCGTTAAAAAATGAGCGGTGTTATCCAGTCATTTTTTAAGCAGTACCTAAACTTCGTTTTAAGAAAGTAAAAATTTCTTTTTTATACACTTCAACATTTTCATCTTGTTCAAATCCAATATAGAATCGTTCCGCAGTGTTCTCGACCAAGTTGATAATCGTTCTGGCCGTCCATTTTGAATTGATTCCTTCCGTTACCTCATGGTTTGCAATGGCCTTATTGATGATTTTTTCAAGCCAGGAATAATAAGGCTGATAGATCGTTTCCCATTTTTCCATGGAGTGATCGATCGCAAGCCCGGAATAACAGAGGACAATAATATCCTTATGGCGTTCTGTAATGAGAAAAGTCTCATCAATTAATATATCTAAAACGGTCCAAAAATCCTCGTCTCCATGCAGCCTACCTTTGATTTGATCAAGTGTATGGGTGAGAAGATTTTCTGCAATGGCCGGTATGAGGGCATTTTTAGATGAGAAATACAAATAGAATGTTCCTTGGGCAGTGCCGGCCTTTTTGACAATATCAGAAATAGAAGCTTTGTCGAGGCCTTTTTCAGAAATGACTTCTATGGCTGCTTGCAGAATTTTTTCATATTTGCCCGATGTTTGTTTTGGCATGAAGAACACCTCCTAGAAATGACTGACTCTCATTCATTTTATCGCATGTATGGATGTTTGTAAAGAATAAAGAAGCAAGAAAACCTCTTGCTTCTTTATTTATCATAATCAATAGCGGCTTTTGGGAGCCCGGTATACTTTGCCCAGTAATAGATCGCAAGTGAGCCGATCGCGACTAAAATAAGGTCGACGGGATTGCTGATGATCCCTAAACCATGTCCGAAAGAACCGATGTAGGAAAAGATCAGCATCATAATATAAAACCCGATAAGCCACCAGGCTGATTTCAGCTGCTGAGCAAGGCTGACATCTTCTTTAGGCGTATATTTGCTGAAACAGAGATAGATCAAAAACATCACGAGCTGTGAACCGAGAAGCCAGGAGACTGTTTTCCATCCTGACCAGTAGACGATAAACGCTGTAAATATAAAGGAAAGCGGCCCGATAATGCTCATTCCCTTTAAATAAAACGGCCTGTTTAAGTCCTTCGCGTTGACCCTCAGCGCAGCTGAAGAAATGGGTGCAATCGCATATGAAAGAATGAGCGCGACTGAACAGACATTGACAAGCGCGTTCCACGAGGGAAAGGGAAGGGTCCAGAAAATGGACAGGGCAAACGAAAGCCAAAGCGAAGCTCGGGGTGTCCCCGTATCTTTATTGACCTTTGAGAATATGCCAAATAATGTACCGTTACGCGCCCAGGCGTAAACAAGGCGGGATGTCGTATTCATAAAGATATTCCCGTTTCCTCCGGGAGACAGAATGGCGTCTAAAATGACAAGCGTTGCAAGCCAGCCTAACCCGAGCATGACCGCAATATCCTTAAACGGCAATGAGAACTCCCGGCCAATTGCCGGCCAGCCATGTTTCAGTGTTTCTGTCGGGATTGCACCAATAAAGGTGACCTGTAAAACAGTATAAATGATGGTTGAAACGATGATGCAAATGATTAAAGCGATCGGGATATTGCGTTTTGGATTTTGGACTTCACCTGCTACAGATACAATCGGATGCAGGCCGAGATACGCAAACATTACGCCGCCTGTCGAGATTGCAGCCTGAATACCTGTAAAACCAAACGGTGCAAATCCTTCAACAGATAAATTTTCCGGCTGAAAATGAAAGATCAGTACAATAATGATGGTAATCGGCACAATATATTTAAAAATCGATATGATGAAATTCGCCTTAGCGAAGGTTTTGACGCTCCAATAATTCAACAGGAAAAACAAGCATAATAGGGCAAACTGCAAGATCCAGCCAGAAATGGTCGGCGAATCAGACCCTTTAATGGTCAGGCCGGGAAACCAATAGGCCACATACTGGCGCACAGCTGTCACTTCAATTGAAATCAAGCTTGTATAAGCAACAATCGTGACAAACGAAATTAAGTAGCCGACAAGGTGGCCATGTGAATAAACGGGGTATCGAATGATGCCTCCGGTACGGGGCAGAGCGGCTCCGAGCTCTGCATATACGAGCCCGATTAACAAAATAATGGCTCCTCCAAGGATCCAGGAAAAAGCGCCGGAGGGCCCTGCTTTTGAAGCGACATTACTGACAGCGAACAGCCACGCTGATCCAAAGATGGCTCCCATCCCAATCAAAATCAGATCAAACAGCGACATTGATTTTTGAAAATTTCCTTGTTTAGACATTCGCTTCCTCCTTTGAAACCAGCCTTATATTCCTTACAATGCCCAATATGTAACAGAGAATACCGCTCCTAATAAAAAAACAGGCGCAGCCTGCGCTGCACCTGTTTTTATTCATGAATCGAATCAAAGTGTTTCACTGTTATATTTTTGAAGGAGGCTGTGCCGCCGTCAGAAAAAAGGGTAATTCCTTTATCTTCAGGCTTTGGGAAGACTTCATTTGAAAAAACGGTTTTCCCGTCGCCAACAAATACTTCTATCGTTGTTTTATCGACAAGTATTTTCAAATGCACCTTACGTTTGCTTACATCATAAGGAGCTTTGCTTTCGACAAAGGTATTGCTTTTGTCCGGCTGATTTGTGGCTGCTCTATTGACATATGCATAGCGGCCTTCGGCGAAAATGCCGACATCAATATGGCGTTTTTGGTCTTCTGATTCTCTGAGCCTGACGCCTGTATTCTTTAGCTCAGACCAAGAAAGATCCGTATCAAGCTGGTACGTATCACCTGTTATCGACAGTGTTTTTGATCCGTTCACATCTTGATCCTCTATTTTGTCAGTTGAAACAGTCAGCTGCTCCAAAGCTTCAATCGGCTGTGAGACGAGGCTGTATGTTCCATCCTGCTCCTTCAGCCGGAGTTCGCGTATGACAGAATCTGTGCCGTTAAAGCCATTCTTCATTGTCGGGGTGTTGTTGGCATAATCCCAATTGTTCATCCAGGCAAGCGCATACCGCTTTTCTAATGGATCTGTGCTTTTGCTGTCTTCGAACGTCACACCGCCGTACCAGTCGAAGCCATAGTCAAGCCATTGGGCTTCAGTCTGATCCGCTTTGAATTCTTTTCCGTCGAAGCTTCCGGTCCAGTAGGCGTACGTATTTGGTTTGCCCCACGGTTTGCCGTTCGCGCTGGCGCCGAGAACCCACTTATTCGTTCCGTCGCTTGCCCGCATCATGTAGAGGTCGGGACATTCCACCATTCCCGCCTGTTCTGGGAAGAATCCGTTTGTGTAATGCCAGTCCTTAAGATTATCGGATTCATAAAAGCCGATTTTTGATCCTTCAGCCATGACCATGACCCATTTGTTATCCTGGTCATCCCATATGATTTTCGGATCTCTGAAATCGTCAGTACCCGGATTAGGCATAACGGGATTGCCACTGTAGAATGTAAATGATTTTCCTTTGTCTGTGCTGTACCACAAATATTGCTCCTGTTTTTTGTCTTTGGCTGAGGGCTGTGTCACAATCGCGACAAGCGCATTTTTCCCGAAGCCGGCTGTGTTCTCTTTATCCACCACGACGGAACCGGTCCAAATATCACCGTCTGGGTTTGTATATTTCGGAATCGCCACGCCTTCATCTGTCCAGTGCACCAAATCGTCTGATACGGCATGGCGCCACTCTGTGCCGTTGCCTTTTGGGTAATCCCGGTTATATAGATAGAAATAATGATACTTGCCATCAAAATAGATCGGTTTTTGAGGGTCATTTTTCCATTTATCCGGCGTTGTAAAATGATATGCCGCTCGGTAGTCCGGTTTCTGTGTTGATTTTGTTTTTTTGACAGGTTCTTCTTTTGGAAATAAGTCAATAAACAGCAATATTCCTAAAAAGGTTAGGAATACGGTTAGCCATTTGCCTGCTTTTTTATAGTTCATATGGGATTCACCTTTATGATGTTGATAAGAAATAAAAGAAAATGCCAATAGGATATCGGCATTTTCTTTTGCGTTTTTATTTGTTAACTGTTAATTGTCCTTGTTCAAGGATGCTGTCTTTAACAACAGATGTTTTCTTGCCTTTGATGTTCAACAGGAAGCTTGGCGCAAACGTTGATTGTTTGTCTGCGTAGAATCCTCTGTTTGTCATGTAGCTTGTAATCACGACATTGTTTCCTTTCGCTTGAGGTACAGCGAAGTGTGAGTAAGTAAAGGTCACATCGTTAGGATCAAGGTCCATTTTTAACACAAGGCCTGTTTTGTTCAGCGGTTTGTATGGGCCAGTTAAAGAATTAGAAACATAACCAAGCATGTAAATATCGTTAGACGTGATGCCGTCAATCGTCATTTTTGACCCGCGGGAGTCAGTGAACAGATACCATTTGCCGTTCATTTTAAAGACGTTTGCGCGTTCAATTTCATCTGTTACTGTGTTAGATGCAATCAGCGGTTTCATCACTTTTTTCAGTGTGTAGTCATCGTTTAGCTCAATCATGCCGAGGGCGCCGTTTGCTAACTCAGCCGTGCGTTTTTTATCGCTTTGCAGAAGTTTTTGACTTTCTTGACGGAAGAACGATGTGCTTTTGCCATAGTATGCTTTGTTAAATAAAGATTCTTCGCCTTGGTAGCCATTTTCAGTTCCAGTGTTTGCTTCAAATACTAAGTATTTGTGGCCTTTATCTTCTACGTAGTGAGGATCTCTCAGCGTATGGTTATCGCCTGAGCTGTAGTTGCCTTCATCGATGAACTGCTGTACATTTTGATACGTTTTGCCGTCGCCGTCAAAGATTGATTTATAATCCTCTACACCGTTGATGTTCAAAGAGCTGTCTGATGCTGATACGTTAACCTGTGCAGTTGTCAATGTTTGTTTGCCGTAATGTTTACCGGAGAAATCAGTGTAGAATAAACGAATTTTTCCGTCAGATGTAAATGTAGCTGAACCTGACCATTCTTGCGTTTGGTCTTTTAAGATAGAATCATTTGCATCGAATTTGTCGCTGTCTTTAAAGACGCGGCCAGCATTTTTCCAGCTGTCAATAGAAGTTTCGCCGACTTTTTGATAGAACATGTAAATCGATGTGTCATCCGCATTTTTAGGATCTCCGGCTAATGCAAAGACGATGTGGTAGCCGTGATAGTTTGCGACTGTGCCGTCAGCGTTTTGTAATGGCCAGCTGTCCCAAACGTCCAGGCCTTTTGCAGAAGAGATGTTTTTAATTGTGAACGGATCGAATTCAGGCACTTGATACTTTTCATTTTTTTGCTGTTCAGGGATTTGCAGCATATCATGGCGTGTAATATGGGAAATGCCATACGTTTCCTTATACGGCTTTTGGTTCGTTTCTTTCGCAAACGCTTGAGTTGCGCCTCCTGCCAGCAGTGCAGTAGTAAAGGTTAGTACTGTTGCTTGTTTTGCAAACTTTTTGATGTTCATCGTTCATGTCTCCTTTTTGTATGTACTGTGTTAGCGGTCTGCTTCTTCCAGCCCTCCTGTTTGAAGTTGGCAAGTCAGTTACGCACAATAAAAAAGACCTAAAATATGTAAGGGGTGACGCCAAAGTATACACTTTGCCCTTTACACATTTTAGGTCTTGCCTGCTTTATCAGTAACAAACCTGCGTGATTTACTTTTCGACCTCATTCTATTAGACTCTCGTTTGGATTGCAACTGGTCTATTTTCCTCTTTTGTTTGATAGAAAAACATAAACGGATTTAAAGATTACAGGTCTAAGGAACTAAAATATCTATCGATTTCTTTTCGTTCTCTGCATTTTTTATTGCCTCTGTCGCATGGGCATAAAGTTGCCTTTTTAATAATCATTCAGAAAATAGCACACTATCTCATCCTACTAAAAAAAGTGAACGGCGTGTAGATGTGATCGGTTAAAAAGGATCTCTAACTGAGGTCTTTCATATAAGATCGTCTGATGCCTTGGTGAAGCATGCCTCTTGGATCAAAAGCAGTAATCTGTTTTGGGAACATGCTGCTGTTATTTCTATTTTTAAATACAGTCGGGCAGATACTATGTCTGTAACGATCAATATAATAATGTATTAACTAGCAAACAAATGATAGAAGCGTAAGGCTTATAAGGAGGAAAAAGTTATGCCGCCACGGCCAACTAAATGGATTAAGAGGAACGATCGACCGGAACCTCTTTTATCACCAAGTGTCATGCAAGGCAGAAATGGAAATACCCCACCAGCTCAACAAAACCAGCTTTTCGCACCAATTACTGCAAATAGTAACCAGCCTATTTCTGCTTTCCGAGCTACCAGCAATGCGAATCTGTCAGTGACTGCAAATGCAGCTGCCGAAGTTCTTTTTGAAAATGTACAATTTGATTTAGCGAATGAATATAACCCTAACACATCTAGATTTTCACCGAGAACAGCAGGCGTGTATTCTCTTAATGCATCAGTTGAGTTTCAACCGAATGCAATTGTTGACTTCAACTTAGAAGTCGTATTTCTCGTAAATCAAAATGTGGTAGGCGGAAATAACAAATCTCAAGCAGAGAACATCCCGGCAGTCGTAGCAATAACTGAAATTCTTCAGTTAAACGCCGGAGATACGGTGACAGTTGCAATGAGGAGTACTGCCGCCGGAGTCATTCAAGCGACTACGAGAACCCATTTTGCGGCCGCTAGAGTTCCTTCTCCGACTTCATAAAAGGGGATTTTTTGATTCATGCAGATCTAATACCGCTATATTAAAGTTGATTTTCGTCATATGCAGCATGGCAGACGCTATATGAAGAAATCAGTCAGCATGCAGACATCATCATTTCAGCCTGCACGGATTTAAATGCGGTGTTAGATCATATTCAAAGTGAGATTCCGATGATAGATTCCTCTGCCTGTCTTGCAAAAAGCACTGTCAGCACATATCTTGCTTATCAAAGCTAGCTTCAGACAAGGACTGTCTTCAAACAGTCCTTGTTTTTTTATGTTCCTATTGTTTGACAGTTAACTGCAATGGTGTTAAAGTAAACATGTAAATAGTTACATGATTTTTTTCTGAAGGTGAGGTGGTGCTCATGAAGAATCCGGTTTTAAAACCATTCGCCTCTTTAGAAATCAAGGTTGATCCGCCTATCACGATTGGTGAGACAGGCCTGGGACTGAGACGATTAATTCCGATTCGTTCGGGAACAATAACCGGGGAAGTAAAGGGACGTATTTTGCCGGGCGGTGCCGATTCACAAATGATTCGCGCTGACGGCAGAACTGATTTATCTGCCAGGTATGTGATCGAAACAGCAGATCATGAACTGATTTACATTGAAAACAATGGAATACGGCAAGTCAGCGAACCGTTTCGAAAACAAGCGGCAGCCGGGGAAATCATTGATCCGGAGCATGTTTATTTCCGTACGGTACCGACGTTTGAAACAGGCAGTGAAGCCTATCAATGGCTCCATGACCGCTTGTTTATCGGTTCCGCAGAAAGAACCCCTGATTACGTTCGACTAGACATTTATGAAGTACAGTAAAAGACTAAGGAGAGTGTGAAAGATGGAAAACTTTATCGGAAGCCACATGATTTATACGTATGAAAACGGCTGGGAATACGAGATCTATATTAAAAACGACCATACAATTGATTATAGAATTCATAGCGGAATGGTTGCCGGACGCTGGGTTCGGGATCAGGAAGTGAATATTGTCAAACTGACAGAAGGCGTATATAAAGTGTCTTGGACAGAGCCGACTGGCACGGATGTTTCATTAAACTTTATGCCAAATGAAAAACGCATGCACGGCATTATTTTCTTCCCGAAATGGGTGCATGAACATCCTGAAATTACAGTGTGCTACCAAAATGACCACATTGATTTGATGAAAGAATCACGCGAAAAATATGAAACGTATCCAAAATACGTTGTACCTGAATTTGCGGAAATTACATTTCTGAAAAATGAGGGAGTCGACAATGAAGAAGTGATTTCGAAGGCTCCTTATGAAGGAATGACAGACGATATTCGCGCGGGAAAATTATAAGAAACCTAAAAAACCCGGGAAAGAGAATCACTTCTCTTTCCCGGGTTTTCTTTTTGCTGAGTATGTGGGAACCATCATAATTCCCGCGAAAAACAGTATGATGCCAGTCCAGCGCATAGGCTGGTAATAGGCTGTGTCCCGTAAACATAACACGGCCGACAAAATAATGATACAAGCAAAATAATGATACATGCTGCCACAACAATGGCAGCACCAATATATCCTGTTTTCCTCATGTTTATTCTCCTTTTGAAGGGAATAATTTCTGCCTTTTTTCAGAATCCGGATCGTTTTCGATCACAATCTCCGAATCTAAAATCAGCGTCTCTCTCGTTTCTTCGTGATACGCCGGCCAATTCACAGCTTCGGTGCTTGGGTTTCCTGTTTTGGCGAACGTGATCCATGCTGATTGTATCGTGTGAGAAAGCTGTTTCACCTCATCCGTAACCTCCGCGTTTGCCATTCGTTCCAACCCGTCCAGATTTCCAAAGACAAAAGGAAGCTCTAATGCGTGAAACGCTTTATTGTACGGCGGCTTCTCCGGGTGCCAATCGAACCGGTACATCCAAACCGGAGCGTAGTGGGACTGCGCGGATGCATAGGCGACGGCCGGGCGCCAAAATAACAAATCAGTCATCATGTGAATCTGGCTTTCCAGAGAACGCGGATACAGATCGGCGGCTTTCTTGGCCAGCGGCTGCCCTAATAAATACTCGAGTGCAGCATCAAGCGTTTCCTGAGAATGAACGTCTGAATCCGGGGTGAAAAATAAATATCCTTCATCACGGGTTGTTCCGATTAATAGCGGAATGCCGGCAGCAGCCCCTTCTGCGATCGCTTTTTCTGGTTCAGCAGGCAGCGTTTTCGGATCAAGGGCGGGCTGGAAGAACAGCTGAAAGATATTTTCTTTTTCTGCGATCCGAAGCTGATCCGACGCTTTTAGCAAATCTTCCGCAGAAACAGTATGCAATTTATCCAGTTGGCTCTCGTTAATCCCAAGGACCTGTAAAAAGGCTGCCGCGGTGCTCGCCGCTTGTTCTTTCGTCATCGTTCGAGAAGCGCCGCTTTCCATGATTGCTTTCTGGAACAGGCCTTTTGCCGCAGGCATTGCTAGAAGCGCGGCAATGCTCATCCCGCCGGCGGATTCTCCAAATACTGTTACGTTATCGGGATCACCGCCAAACGCTGAAATATTCTCCCGCACCCATTTCAGTGCGGCGGCTTGGTCTAAAAGCCCAAGGTTATCGGAATACGCCTCATCAAACGAAGACAAGTGCAAAAAGCCAAACGGCCCCAGCCGATAGTTCAATGTCACGACAATGACTTCTCCCTGCGCCGCAAGTTTTGATCCGTCATACAACGGCTCACTGCCTGCTCCAAGATAAAAAGCGCCGCCGTGAATCCACACCATGACAGGCAGGTTTTGACTTGGAGTGTCAGGCGCAAATACATTGAGATACAAGCAATCCTCGGACTGGCGCGGCAGTTCAGCATACGATAGTGAAAGCAAATCAGTCGGCTGCGGGCAAACAGGGCCATAGGCTGTAGCATTAAGTACATCTTCCCACACTTCAGGCGGCTCAGGTGCTTTAAAACGCAATTGTCCGACAGGCGGCTTGGCAAAGGGGATGCCTTTCCATATATGTACGCCGTTTTCCGTTGTGCCTTTTACTTTGCCGTATTGAGTCGTTACTATTTGATGAGTCATTGTGTCCTCTCCCTTTTTCCCCCATTATAAACAGATTTACCCTGAAGATGCGAACGTTAGCCCTCTAGCCGATCATCATCTTCCCATCGTTTTTAAAAAGGATTTGACTTCATGGACAGTCAAGCCGATTTCTCTTGCTTCCGCCATCAGCGCTTTCCATTCTTCTATATTGGATTCCGTCAGTTTACGGTTGCGGTAAGAAGCAGTTTCAGGCTGTTCTTTCTTGAGTCTGTTCGTAAAAGTGAACAATTCTTCCTTTTCCATTCCGGCTTGTACGGCTTGCACTAAATGTACGCGCCACTCCTCTTCACCGCCGCTGATTTTTTCATACATCATTGTTTCTGCGTCAAATAATTCTGTTAATTCCACATCCAGTGTGGCCGAAACTTTTTTTAAAAATTGAACGGACGGATTCGTGTGAACGCCTCTTTCAATCTTGCTTAAATAGGATTTGGATACGCCTGACTCAACCGCCAGCTGATTAATAGAATAGCCTTTTCTTTTACGGTATAAACGGATAATTCTTCCAATCACAATGTGAAATTCTCCTCTATTCCTGTCGTTATTTCGTTCATTATAAGGAATTATTCGTTCTTTATAAAATTTAAAATAGTAAGGGAAGTGTAGTAAATTAGAGGAAAATCATGATTTTGTTCTCTAAAGAGAACTTATTGGCTTATTTTGCAATTTTTAAATAATAAAGTTTTCTTTTATAATCCAATCATTAACAGAAAGGGGCGCGGGAAGCCAGCCGCGGGAAGGCTGAAGGCTATGAATACATGAATGAGAATATGAGTTTCAAAGAATTATATGCGATTGTCAGACACAGATTCGTGCTGATTCTGTTCATAACAATCGGCGTCACCCTTATGATGGGTTTTGTGCAATTTAAGGTCATTCCACCGACCTATCAGGCGTCGACACAGGTTCTGGTTCATGAATCAGACGGTGAAGAAAACTCGAATCTCAGTGACATCCAGCGAAATCTTCAGTATAGCAGCACGTTCCAATCGATTATGAAAAGCACTGCCTTGATGGAAGAGGTCAAGGCGGAATTGCACCTATCTGAATCGGCTTCCTCGCTGAAAGGAAAAGTAATCACCAGCAGTGAAAATGAATCAGAAATTATCACCGTTGCCGTCCAGGATCAAGATCCGGCGAAAGCGGCTGAGATTGCGAACACATTAGTGAACAAGTTTGAAAAAGCAATAGATGAAAGAATGAATGTACAAGGCGTACATATATTATCGGAGGCGAAGGCTTCGGAAAGCCCGATGATCAAGCCGGCCCGGCTGAGAAATATGGTCATGGCTTTTGGCGCTGCTGTCATGGGCGGCATTACACTGGCATTTTTTCTGCATTTTCTCGATGATACGTGCAAAAGCGCACGGCAGCTCAGCGAGAGAACCGGATTGCCATGCTTAGGCTCTGTTCCTGATGTCCAAAAAGGGCGGAATCGCGGGATAAAACATTTCGGGGAGTGAAGCGAGTGATCTTTAGAAAAAAGAAAGCAAGGCGGGGTTTGGCTCAAATATCTGTTTTACACAATAAATCAGTTGTTGCGGAACAATATCGCACCATTCGGACAAACATTGAGTTCTCATCTGTCCAGACCAACTTGCGGTCCATCCTCGTCACCTCCTCTGTGCCTGGAGAAGGTAAATCGTTCAGTGCAGCGAATCTTGCGGCTGTCTTTGCGCAGCAGCAGGAAAAGAAAGTGCTGCTGGTGGATGCCGATTTAAGAAAGCCGACCATCAATCAGACGTTTCAGGTTGAGAATGTAACCGGGCTGACAAATGTATTGGTCGGTAATGCTTCACTCAGTGAGACGGTGCAAAAGACGCCAATCGATAACTTATACGTACTGACAAGCGGGCCGACCCCGCCAAATCCGGCAGAACTGCTGTCTTCAAAAGCAATGGGAGATTTAATATCTGACATCTATGAACAATTCAGCCTCGTCATCTTTGATTCCCCTCCGCTTTTGGCTGTTGCAGATGCTCAGATTCTAGCAAATCAGACAGACGGCAGCGTGCTCGTCGTTTTAAGCGGAAAAACAAAAACCGATACCGTCCTGAAAGCAAAAGATGCACTGGAACAATCCAATGCGAAGCTGTTAGGCGCTCTTTTAAACAAAAAGAAAATGAAAAAATCGGAACACTATTCCTACTAGTTTTTGAAAAAGGTGATGTCTCCTGACCTGTATCAATGGAGGCACTCGGCTCTGCTGTGGGCAGCTGAAGTTGCTGCCTTAGATGCTGGTCGTCGCTGGCGGGGCGTGAGGATGGGTTAAATGCCCACTTATCTGATATATACATAGGACGTGTTATCGGTTTAGCTGCTGCCGATTTTTTGGAGAGACGAAAACCGCCGCAGCTAAACCGATAAAAGAATTAGGGGGGGAATAGGTTGAGTTACCGGAGAAGACTGTCAATGATTATTGCGCTGGATACTTACCTCGTTTTAAATTCAGTTATTGCAGGATATCAATTTTTAAAAGATTCCTATCAATTCTATGACTCCGGAGCATTACTGCTTACCGCTGTCAGCTTGCTCCTCAGCTATCATGTGTGTGCTTTCCTGTTCAATCAGTATAAACAGGTGTGGACATACACCGGGCTCGGCGAGCTGCTTGTCCTGCTTAAGGGCATTTCGCTTTCCGCCGCTGTGACCGGCGTCATTCAGTATGCTGTGTATCATACGATGTTTTTCCGTCTGTTAACCGCGTGCTGGGTGCTTCAGCTTTTGTCCATTGGAGGGACCCGTATTTTATCAAGAGTATTAAACGAAAGCATTAGAAAAAAACGCTGCGCCTCGTCCCGCGCGCTGATTATCGGGGCGGGCTCAGGTGGGACCCTGATGGTCAGGCAGCTGCTTTCGAAAGATGAACCCGATATCATACCTGTCGCTTTTATTGATGACGACCAAACGAAACATAAATTAGAAATCATGGGGCTGCCCGTAATCGGCGGAAAAGAAAGTATCATGCCTGCGGTGCAAAAGCTCAAAATTAACTATATTATTATTGCCATTCCTTCACTCCGCACCCATGAGCTTCAGGTGTTATATAAAGAATGTGTGCGAACCGGAGTAAGCATTAAAATTATGCCTCATTTTGATGAAATGCTGCTTGGCACACGAACTGCCGGACAGATCAGAGATGTAAAAGCTGAGGATTTGCTCGGCAGAAAGCCGGTGACCCTCGACACTAGCGAAATTTCGAACCGCATCAAAGGAAAAACAGTTCTCGTCACGGGAGCGGGCGGATCAATCGGCTCGGAAATCTGCCGGCAGATCAGCGCGTTTTTGCCTAAGGAAATCATTCTGCTCGGCCATGGGGAAAACAGCATTCATTCGATTTATACAGAGCTGAACGGACGATTCGGCAAACACATTGTGTTCCATACGGAAATCGCTGATGTGCAGGACCGCGATAAAATGTTTACCTTGATGAAAAAGTACGAGCCGCATGTTGTCTACCATGCAGCTGCCCATAAGCATGTCCCTTTAATGGAACACAATCCTGAAGAGGCGGTCAAAAACAATATCATCGGAACAAAAAATGTCGCAGAAGCAGCCGATATGTCGGGAACTGAGACATTCGTGCTGATTTCATCAGACAAAGCGGTGAACCCAGCCAATGTAATGGGGGCGACAAAACGGTTCGCGGAGATGATTATTATGAATCTTGGAAAAGTCAGCAGAACCAAATTTGTCGCTGTCCGTTTCGGCAATGTACTCGGGAGCCGCGGCAGCGTCATTCCGATTTTCAAAAAACAAATTGAAAAAGGCGGCCCGGTGACAGTAACACATCCGGCAATGACCCGGTATTTCATGACGATTCCCGAGGCATCAAGGCTTGTGATTCAGGCCGGTGCACTGGCAAAAGGGCGTCAGATTTTTGTTCTCGATATGGGAGAGCCCGTAAAGATTGTGGATCTGGCCAAAAACCTCATCCATTTGTCAGGCTACACGACAGAGCAGATTCCTATCGAATTCACAGGCATTCGTCCCGGCGAAAAAATGTATGAAGAATTACTGAACAAAAATGAAGTCCACGCTGAACAAATCTTTCCAAAAATTCATATCGGCAAAGCGGTTGACGGCGACTGGCCGGTGCTGATGCGCTTTATCGAGGATTTCACTGAACTGTCGGAAGCCGACCTGAGAGCGAGGCTGTTTGCGGCAATCAATACATCAGACAAAATGACGGCTGCCAGTGTTCATTAGGGGGAGTGAAAATGACGAAAAAGATATTGTTTTGCGCGACTGTTGATTATCATTTTAAGGCCTTTCACATCCCTTATTTTAAATGGTTCAAGCGAATGGGCTGGGAGGTTCATGTCGCCGCGAACGGACAAACCAAGCTGCCGTATGTAGATGAGAAATTCTTTATCCCGATTCGCAGGTCACCTTTTCACCCTCAGAATCTGGCCGTTTATAGGCAGCTGAAGAAAGTGGTCGATACCCATGAATACGACATGGTTCATTGCCATACACCGGTAGGCGGCGTTCTCGCCAGACTGGCGGCGAGGCAGGCACGGCGGCACGGAACAAAGGTGCTGTACACAGCGCACGGATTTCACTTCTGCAAAGGGGCACCGATGAAAAATTGGCTTCTTTACTATCCGGTCGAGAAATGGCTTTCAGCATATACGGACTGCCTGATTACGATCAATGAAGAGGATTACACACGGGCGAAAGGACTTCAAAGGCCGGGCGGAAGGACGCAGAAAATTCACGGTATTGGTGTCAATACCGAGCGTTTCCGGCCTGTTAGCCCGAAAGAGCAGCAAAGACTCAGAGAAAAACACGGATTCCGTGAAGATGATTTTATATTGGTTTATCCGGCTGAGCTCAATGTGAACAAAAATCAGAAGCTGTTAATTGAAGCCGCAGCCTTGCTGAAAGAAAAAATTCCTTCGCTCCGCCTTGTGTTTGCCGGGGAAGGGGCAATGGAACAAACGTATCGAACGTTAGCTGAAAAGCTTGGCGCTTCCGCAAATGTCCGTTTTTACGGCTTTTGCAGCGACATACATGAGCTGATTCAGCTTGCGGATGTATCTGTCGCATCCAGCACGAGAGAGGGCCTCGGCATGAATGTGCTTGAGGGAATGGCGGCAGAAAAACCGGCGATCGCCACAGATAACCGCGGGCATCGGGAAATCATCCGCGACGGAGAAAACGGTTTTCTGATCAAAATTGGTGACAGTGCTGCTTTTGCCCGCCGGATTGAACAGCTTTACCATAAGCCGGAACTCTGCCGAAAGCTGGGACAGGTAGGCCGAAAAACAGCCTTGCGCTTTTCGGAGGCGCGAACGGTGGAAGAAATGGCAGATATTTATTCCGCGTACATGGATATGGATACAAAGGAGAAAAGCGTATGAACTCAGGACCGAAAGTTTCTGTCATTATGGGCATTTATAATTGCGAGCGCACTTTGGCAGAAAGCATAGAATCCATTCTCAGCCAATCCTATAAAAATTGGGAGCTGATTTTGTGCGATGATGCGTCAACAGACGGCACGCTCCGCATCGCGAAGCAGTATGCCGCTCATTACAGCGACCGCATCAAACTGATCCGAAACAAAACAAACAAGCGGCTTGCCGCATCATTAAATCATTGTCTTTCGCATGCGACAGGCGATTATATCGCACGTCAGGACGGAGATGACCTTTCGTTTCCGCGCCGTCTGGAAAAGCAGGTCGCGTTTTTAGAAAAACACCGCCACTATCAGGTGGTTGGCACCGGCATGCTTGTGTTTGATGAATTTGGCGTAAGAGGCACTCGGATCCTGCCTTCTGTTCCGGAGCCGGGCATCATGGCAAAAGGGACCCCATTTTGCCACGGCACGATTATGATGAGAGCGAGTGCCTACCGCGCGCTGAAAGGCTACCGGTCGGTGCGGCGGACGAGACGAATGGAGGATATCGATTTGTGGCTTCGCTTTTTTGAAGAGGGCTTCAGGGGCTATAATCTTCAGGAAGCCTTGTATAAAGTAAGGGAAGACAGCGATGCATTCAAACGGCGGTCATTTACGTATTCGATAGACAATGCCATCCTTGTCTATCAGGCGTGCAGACGCTTGAAGCTTCCTGTATCTGATTACATATATATCGCAAAACCGTTAATCCGCGCCTTTATGCCTGCAGCCGTGATGAATCGCTACCACAAAAAAAGAGTAATGAACCAAAAGGAAGGGTTTGTTAAGCATGAATAGCGGCCAAAAACGTGTGCTCCATGTTCTCAGCGGCATGAACAGGGGCGGTGCGGAAACCATGGTGATGAATTTATATCGGAAAATGGACAGAAGCAAAGTGCAATTTGATTTTTTAACGTATCGAAATGATCCGTGCGCTTATGATGAAGAAATTTTATCCTTAGGCGGGCGGCTTTTTTATGTCCCGAGCATTGGGCAAAGCAATCCCCTTACATTTGTGAGGAATGTGAGAAACGCGATAAAAGAAAACGGGCCGTTCAGCGCTGTTCATGCGCACACGGATTTCCAAACGGGTTTTATCGCCCTTGCGGCAAGGCTCGCCGGAGTGTCGGTCAGGGTATGCCATTCCCACAATACGTCTTGGAAGACCGGCTTCAATTGGAAGGATCGCTTACAGCTGATGGTGTTCAGGCGGCTCATCTTTGCGAATGCGACAGCACTATGTGCCTGCGGAGAGGATGCGGGCAGTTTTTTATTTGGACAGTCCAACATGGAGCGGGAGCGTGTTCACCTTCTTCCGAACGGGATTGATCTTGAGATGTTCGCCCCAAATGGGCAGGCGGCTGATGAAGAAAAAGCAGCACGCGGCATTGCAGCCGATCGGCTCATCATTGGCCATGTGGCCCGGTTTCATGAAGTGAAAAACCACGCGTTCCTGCTGAAACTTGCCGCACATCTCAAAGAAAGGGGCGTTCGCTTTCAGCTCGTTCTCGCAGGAGACGGGCCGCTGCGCGGGGAGATAGAGGAGGAGGCGCGGCGGCAGAATCTGCTATCAGATGTCCTCTTTTTAGGCACTGAAGAACGTATCCATGAACTAATGCGTACATTTGATGTGTTTGTCATGCCGTCTCTGTACGAAGGCTTGCCGGTTGTGCTTGTGGAAGCACAGGCGTCGGGGCTTCCATGCATCATTTCAGACAGCATTACAGAAAAAGTTGACGCCAAGCTCGGGCTTGTCACAAGATTAAGTCTTTCTGAGCCGATCAGCGTCTGGGCTGAAACCATTGCAAGGGCGGCCGCCGCAGGCAGGCCGAAGCGCGAACTCATCAAAGAAACACTCGCTCAACTTGGCTACGATGCACAGCAAAATGTAGGAGCGCTGCTGAATGTATATAACATCAGCACGGAAAAGGACCATAACCGATGATTGTATATGCCGTCAATATGGGGATTGTATTTATTTGGTCTTGGTTCGCTAAAATGTGCGGCGGCCGTGACGATTCACTTGCCACAGGGTATCGGCCGAATAAGCTTTTGATCTGGATTCCGCTCGCTTCACTTGTGCTCGTGTCAGGCCTCCGCTATCGAGTGGGCACGGATTTTCAGACGTACACGCTGCTGTACGAATTGGCGGGCGATTATCAAAATGTGTGGCAGATATTCGGTTTCGGCACAGCGAAAACAGCGACTGATCCGGGGTTTACCGCACTCCTTTGGCTGATGAATTTCATTACTGAAGATCCTCAAATCATGTATTTTACGGTTGCAGTCGTGACCTACAGCTTTATTATGAAGACACTCGCCGACTATGGCAGGCCGTTTGAGCTGAGTGTCTTTTTATTTTTGGGAACCTTTCATTATTACGCGTCTTTTAACGGCATCAGGCAATACATGGTGGCAGCTGTTTTGTTTTGGGCGATCCGTTATATCATCAGCGGGAACTGGAAGCGATATTTTCTAATTGTGCTGGTCAGTTCGCTCTTTCATTCGTCGGCGCTAATTATGATTCCAGTGTACTTTATTGTCAGAAGAAAAGCCTGGTCACCGGCGATATTCGGCCTATCCGCTTTATTTCTCGGCATGACATTTTTATATCAAAAATTTATTTCTGTGTTTGTCGTTGTACTTGAAAACAGCTCATACAGCCATTATGAAAAATGGCTCATGACGAACACAAATGGAATGAATGTGATCAAAATCGCTGTTTTGGTTCTGCCGCTGTTCCTTGCATTTTGCTATAAAGAACGACTGCGGAGTCTGTGGCCGCAAATCGATATTGTCGTCAATTTGTGCCTGCTTGGTTTTTTGTTCGGCCTTTTGGCCACAAAGGACGTGATTTTTGCCAGATTCAATATTTATTTCGGTCTGTATCAAATGATCTTAGTCCCTTATTTTGTCAGGATATTTGATGAAAAATCAAACGCCCTTATCTATATCGCTATCGTTGTTTGTTATTTTCTTTACAGTTATTTGCTTATGCCGGTTGATTCATCGGTTCTGCCTTACAGAACGATTTTTTCCCGGTAATTTATGCACGAGGAGCCGGTTATTATGGAAACACCTGCGGTTAGTCTGTTAGTCGCTGTTTATAACACAGAAACATATATCAGAACGTGTCTTGAATCATTGCGGAACCAGACAGTGGACAATATTGAAATCATCATCGTCAATGACGGTTCTCAAGATGCCAGCCCGGATATCGCGGAAGAATACGCCAAAATGGACAACAGGTTCAAGGTGATTCATCAGGAGAACCAGGGTCTCGGTGCGGTTCGGAATAAAGGCATTGAGGCGGCACGCGGCGAATTTATCGCGTTTATCGATTCAGACGATTGGATCGAACCTGATTATTGCGAGCAGATGCTCCGGGAAGCAGGCGATAAAACTGATCTGGTCATTTGCAATTACGCCGCAGAGTTTGAGGACACTGGCAAAACCATGGACTCTGACATTGCCCAAACCTATCAGGATCAGCCTAAGGAGCACTATATCAAGGCATTATTCGAAGGGAAGGTCAGAGGGTTTTCATGGAACAAACTGTACAGAAGAAGCATGATTGAAGCACATCGGCTGTCGTTCCCGCTCCGAGGCGAGCTGGAGCATGTCGAGGATCAGTTTTTTAGCTTCAGGGCTCATTTTTTCGCCCGCTCGGTATCCTATGTAAAAGCGCCGCTCTATCATTACCGAATTCACCTTTCCTCCATTGTGCAGCGCTATCAGAAAAAACTGTTTGAATCAGGGCTTGCGCTGTATGAGGCGAATGCGGCGTTTTTACAGGAGAACAACAAACTGGAGGAGTACCGTAAGGAGCTTGATACCTTTATCGTTCTTCACAGCAGCATCTGTATGCTGAATGAATGGAAAACGAGCGGCAGCCGCCGGCTGTTTGAAAAGCTCAGAAATGTTGGCGTGATATGCGCGGACCCGGTATTTCAAGAAAGTCTTTCGAAAACGGGGACAGCGCCTTTTGACGCAAAACGGTCATGCCTGCTTCTGATGGCGAAATATAGAATGATTCCGTTCGTCGCGATGGCATCGGCTGTGTATCAGCGGGTGATCGAGTACAAAATGAGAAACAGAGGGTGAGGACATGTCGTTACAATCGTTGAAAATCAATTTTGCAGAATGGCTGCTGCTTAAGGTCAAATACCCGTCCCAATATTGGCTGGGAGCGGCAGACCAGCCGGTAAAGGCCGCAGCACATCAGAAAAAAATCATACTGACCCTGCTGCCGTCCCATGACAATTTGGGAGATCACGCAATTGCTTATGCCAGCAAGGCATTTCTTGAGCAAGAATACCCGGACTTTGACATCATCGAGGTCGATATGAAGGACATTTACAAATCAGCAAAAAACCTGATCCGCTCGCGCCATCCGGAGGATATGGTCTTTATCATCGGCGGCGGAAACATGGGGGATTTATACCGTTATGAGGAGTGGACGCGCCGCTTCATCATTAAAACATTTCGTGACTATCGGGTTGTCCAGCTTCCGGCAACGGCTCATTTTTCTGACACGAAAAAAGGGCGAAAAGAGCTGAAGCGGGCACAGAAAATTTATAATTCGCACCCGGGCCTGTTGCTGATGGCACGGGATGAAACAACGTATCAATTTATGAAACAGCATTTTCAAGAAAAAACAATTTTGAAGCAGCCGGACATGGTGCTGTATTTAGACAGAAGCAAGGCCCCCGCAGAGCGCGAAGCGGTTTATATGTGTTTGCGCGAGGACCAGGAAAGCGTGCTTCAGGAGGAGCAGAGAAATCGGGTCAAGGCTGCGCTATATGAGGAATTCGGCGAGATCAAATCCTTTACGACAACGATTGGGCGCCGGGTCAGCCGTGATACACGCGAACAAGAGCTTGAAGCACTGTGGTCGAAGCTGCAAAGCGCAGAAGCCGTCGTCACTGACAGGCTTCATGGTATGATTTTTTGCGCGCTGACAGGAACGCCGTGTGTTGTCATTCGCTCCTTTGACCATAAGGTGATGGAAGGCTATCAATGGCTCAAAGACATCCCATTCATGAAGCTGATTGAACATCCGGAGCCGGAGCGAGTAACAGCCGCAGTCAATGAGCTTTTAACAAAAGAAACACCCCGTGCAGGCTTTCCGAGAGATGTGTATTTTAAAGGTCTGCGTGACAAAATCAGCGGTGAAGCGCAATGACCCCGCTCGTCAGCATTATTGTCCCGATGTATAATGTTGAACCATTTATAGGGGAGTGCATTGATTCTTTGCTTTGCCAAACGCTTTCTGATATTGAAATCATCCTCGTGAATGATGGAACACCGGATCGGTCAGGCGAAATTGCAGAGGACTATGCAAAACGGGATGCGAGAATCCGGGTCATTCATCAGGCAAACGGCGGGCTTAGTTCAGCGCGAAATACGGGAATAAAGGCCGCGCGGGGCACTTACATCGGCTTTGTAGACGGAGACGATTATGTATCTTCCGCCATGTTCCAGAGGCTGGTCGAAGAAGCGGAGCAAAATCGGCTCGACATCGCCGGATGCGGTTTTTACAAGCAGTCACCGGACAGGCGGACATATGTGGCGCCGCAGCTTGAGGCAAACCGCGTGCTGACAAAACCAGAAATGACTGAACGGCTTAAACATGCTCACGAAACGAGATTTATCTGGTATGTATGGCGTTATCTTTACCGTCGTGAGCTTTTTGATAGGGCGAATCTGATGTTTGAGGAAGACATCCGTTTTGCTGAAGACTCTCCCTTTAATTTGTCCGCTTTTCGCGAAGCGGAGCGGGTGAAAATGCTTGATGAAGGATTGTACATTTATCGTGAAAACCCGAACAGCCTGACAGAAATTCCTTATAAGCCGGCGATGGATGAACATCTTCAAAAACAATATCAGGCCAAAATCGCATTCTACAATCACTATGGCTTAGCAGGCGCATGCAAAGAAGATTTAAATGTGTACATTTGCAAACACCAGCTTCCGATGCTTTTGGCAAATGCCTGTGCTTCTTCGAGTTCGCCGAAAGACATCAAAAAGAAGATCAGACAGATTTTATCCTATGACATGGTACGGCAGGCTGTCAGACATACATCGTTTCGGCATGAGAAATTATTAAGAGGAGAGCGTTTGGTATTAGCACTGTGTAAATGGCGGCTCACATTTCTCATCAAGCTGTTTTTCGAGCAGCGGGGGACGATGAAAGGCAGTGCGAAGCAGGCATGAAATTCACGATAAACTTCAGCGCGAATCTCACGGCTTTTCTGTTGTCTGTTTTCCTGTCGGTTTGGATGACACCTTTTATTGTCAAAACGCTCGGTGTGGAAGCGTTCGGCTTTGTTCACTTGACACAAAATGTGATTAATTACTTTTCGGTTATCACTGTGGCTCTCAGCTCGGTTGTCGTTCGCTTCTTTTCTGTTGCTGCCCACAGGGGAGAGCGGGAGAAAGCAAATGCGTATATCAGCAATTATTTAGCGGCCTCTGTTTTGATTTCAATGCTTCTCTTGCTGCCGCTTGCGGGTTCGGCTTTTTTTGTTGACCGCGTCATGAATGTGCCGCAAGCGCTTTTGGCTGATGTGCGTTTGTCGATTTTGATCGGCAGTCTGCTGTTTATCTTAACGTTTCTGACGGCTGGTTTCGGGGCTGCACCATTTTATGCCAACCGCCTTTACATCACCAGTTCCATTCAGGCGGTGCAAATGCTTGTACGCGTGCTGTCTGTGCTGCTCCTGTTTGCATGCTTTGCGCCAAAAATCTGGCAGATCCAGCTTGCCGCTTTAGCTGGTGCTGTCATCGCGTCTGTGCTGTCTTTCTATTTCTTCAAAAAGCTGATTCCGTGGTTTTCGTTCCGTATGAAGGATCTTTCATTCCGCACAAGCAAGGAGCTGTTTCAAGCGGGCGCATGGAGCTCCGTCAATCAAATCGGCGTCCTGCTTTTTTTGCAGATTGATCTGTTAACCGCCAATTTGATGCTTGGGGCGTCCGCATCCGGGAAATACGCGGCAATTATCCAGTTTCCGCTGCTTTTGCGCAGCTTGGCCGGAACGGTCGCATCCCTGTTTGCGCCTATCATGACTTCATATTATTCAAAAGGCGATATGGACGGATTGATGAATTATGCCAATAAGGCAGTAAGGCTGAATGGCCTTTTGCTTGCACTTCCTGCTGCCTTATTAGGCGGATTGGCGGGGCCTTTTCTGACAATCTGGCTCGGACCGTCTTTTTCGTCGATAGCACCGCTTTTATTTATTCATGCCGGATACTTGGTTATCAGCCTCGCCTTTATGCCGCTGTTTTATATTTGGACCGCTTTTAATCAACAAAAAACACCGGCGATTGTTACCCTGCTGTTAGGTGCGGTGAATGTGGCGCTGGCCGTCACGCTGAGCGGGCCGGCTCATCTCGGTCTGTACGGCATAACATTGGCCGGGGCGATTTCCCTAATTTTAAAGAATGCCATCTTTACGCCGCTTTACGTATCCCGCATTACAGGCTGCAAAAAGCACGTGTTCTTTAAAGGCATATTTGGGCCTCTTTCAGCCGCTGTGTTTGCCTGGACGGTCTGTAAGGCTATGCAGTTTGTTGTGAAGATTGACGGCTGGACGTCACTGATAGCGACGGGAGTGACAGTCAGCTTTTGCTACGCTGTTTTCGCTTTTATGCTCGTTTGTACAAAAGAGGAAAGACAGCTGGTACTAAAACGGTTTCGAAAAACGAAAGGAGCTGTGAATCTTTGATCCTGAAACGACTTTTTGATCTGACGGCCGCCATTTTTTTGTTGTGCTGTATGAGTGTGATCATTTTGTTCACCATCGCCGTTGTCAGGCTGAAAATAGGATCACCTGTCTTCTTTAAGCAAGTAAGGCCGGGCCTGCATGGAAAACCGTTCACCCTATATAAGTTCCGGACAATGACGGATGAACGGGACAGTGAAGGAAATCTGCTGCCCGATGAAGTCCGGCTGACGAAAACGGGCAGGCTGATCAGAAAGCTGAGCATTGATGAGCTTCCGCAGCTTCTGAATGTCCTGAAGGGCGATCTCAGCCTTGTCGGGCCGCGCCCGCTTTTGATGGACTATTTGCCCCTTTATACAGAAAAACAGGCCCGGCGCCATGAGGTGAAGCCGGGTATCACTGGCTGGGCGCAAATCAATGGCAGAAACGCGATTTCCTGGGAAAAGAAATTTGAATTAGATGTTTGGTACGTTGACAACCGGTCATTTTTTCTCGATTTAAAAATTCTATGTTTAACGGTGCGAAAGGTTCTTGTGTCAGAAGGGATTCAGCAAACCAATCATGTGACCGCTGAACGGTTTACCGGAAGCGGAGATGTGTCCTCATGAAAAACGTGGCCATTGTGGGTGACGGCGGACACGGAAAGGTGATCAGGGAGCTGATAAACGCCCGCACAGATACGCGTTTAGCCGCGGTGCTGGATGATAAATTCAAAACGTTCGAAGGCGGAAAAGAATGGTACACAGGACCGCCGGAAGCCGTTACTGAACTGCGCAGGCTCATTCCTGATGTGCTGTTTTTGATTGCTGTTGGAAATAACAGTGTCAGAAAACAGCTGGCGGAGCGGCTGGGACTGAAGAAAGATGATTTTATTACATTGATTCACCCGTCAGCCATCGTCAGCAAGTCCGCTGTCATCGGGGAAGGGACAGTGATTATGGCGGGCGCAATCATTCAGGCGGATGCGCGCATCGGCGCCCACTGCATCATCAATACGGGTGCAGTGGCAGAGCACGATAATCAAATCAGCGATTACGTTCATCTGTCCCCGCGTGTCACGCTGTCAGGAGCGGTTTCCGTTCAGGAAGGCGCTCACGTTGGAACCGGTGCGTCCGTCATACCGCAGCTTACAATCGGGGCTTGGAGCATTGTCGGCGCTGGCTCCGCGGTGATCCGTTCCATACCGGACAGGGTAACGGCGGCCGGTGCACCGGCACGCATCATTTCTTCCATTCAAACATCAAACAAAGGATGATTCTATGCATAAAAAAATCTACTTATCTCCCCCTCACATGAGCGGCAGGGAGCAGAACTATATTTCGGAAGCTTTTCGCTCAAACTGGATCGCGCCGCTTGGGCCGCTCGTGAATTCATTTGAAGAACAGCTGGCAGAACGCGTCGGTGTAAAAGCAGCAGCTGCGGTCAGCTCTGGAACAGCTGCGATTCATCTGGCGCTGCGTTTGCTTGAGGTAAAAGAAGGTGACAGCGTGTTTTGCCAGTCCTTCACATTTGTAGCAACTGCCAATCCGATTTTATATGAAAAAGCGGTGCCCGTCTTTATTGATTCTGAGCCTGATACATGGAATATGTCGCCGAAAGCCCTTGAAAGAGCATTGAAGGAAGCGAAAAGAAACGGAACTCTGCCAAAAGCCGTTATTGCCGTCAATCTATATGGGCAGAGCGCGAAAATGGATGACATCGTAAGCCTGTGTGATGCATACGGAGTTCCTGTCATTGAGGACGCAGCCGAATCTCTCGGAACAGTCTACAAAGGGAAGCAAAGCGGGACATTCGGGCGCTTCGGCATTTTTTCATTTAACGGGAACAAAATCATCACCACATCAGGCGGAGGGATGCTCGTTTCAAATGATGAAGCCGCAATTGAAAAAGCAAGATTTCTCGCTTCGCAGGCACGAGAGCCGGCTGTTCATTATCAGCACAGTGAAATGGGGCATAATTACAGGCTGAGCAATATCTTAGCCGGTGTCGGCATTGCCCAGCTTGAGGTGCTGGATGAGCGCGTAGAGAAAAGAAGGGCCATTTTCACGAGGTACAAAAATGCGCTCAGTCACATAGACGGCGTCCGCTTTATGCCGGAGTACGAAGCAGGCGTATCAAATCGCTGGCTCACCACGCTCACGCTTGATAACGGGCTCAGTCCCTATGACGTAGTTTACCGTCTTGCTGAAGAAAACATTGAAGCCCGTCCGCTGTGGAAGCCGCTTCATACCCAGCCGCTGTTCGATCCGGCTTTATTTTATTCCCATGAAGATACAGGAAGCGTATGCGAAGAGCTTTTCAAGCAAGGGATCTGTCTCCCATCCGGTTCAAATATGACAGAAGATGAGCAAGACCGAGTTATTGATGTGCTACTGCACTTATTCCAAAATGCCGAGGTGAAGAAATGGACAGCAAGCATTCGATGATCAGCCTGAAACAGAAACTGTCCGGGCTGCTCGACGTCATTCCGAAACAATCTGAGATCGTATATGCGGACTATCCTCTATATGGGAATGTAGGGGATTTATTTATTATGAAAGGAACAGAAGCCTTTTTTAAAGAACACGGGATTCGGGTCAGAAAACGATGGAATCCCGACAATTTTCCAGTCGGGCGAAAGCTGGATCCTAATCTTATCATCGTCTGCCAGGGAGGCGGAAATTTCGGGGATCTGTATCCGTATTATCAAGGCTTTAGAGAGAAAATCATCCAAACCTATCCGAACCACAAAATTGTGATCCTGCCGCAATCGATTTATTTTCAAAACAAAGACAACCTCAAGCGGACGGCGGAGATATTTTCTAAGCATGCGAATCTCCACATCATTACAAGGGAAAAAGCCTCCTATGCTACGGCACAGGCTTATTTTTCAAGAAATCACATTCAGCTTCTGCCTGATATGGCTCATCAGCTGTTTCCCGTCATTCCCACGCAGCAGCCGTCCAATCAAAAGCTGAGATTTATCCGAACAGATCATGAAGCAAACCAGGAGCTTCAGGAACACGCAAAAGCGGAGAGCTACGACTGGCGCACGGTCCTGTCAGCTTCAGACCGCCGGACGATCGCTTTTCTGCAAACGCTCAACGTCCTGAACAAAAAAGCGGGCAACCCTTTGCCTATTGCCTATATATGGGGAAAATACTCGGATTATATCGTCAAAAAAGCCATTCGGTTTTTCAGCCGTTACGAATCGGTGGAAACATCAAGGCTGCACGGCCACATCTTGTCTTCTCTTCTTCAAAAAGAAAACACGGTCATTGATAATTCCTATGGGAAAAACGCCAATTACTTTCACACCTGGATGGAAGGAGTGCCAGGCACCCGGATGATCCAGGACGCCTCAAAGAAGGAAAACCTTCCTGCTCACGTGTGAGCGGAAGGTTTATTTTGATTCTCCACGTTTGACTTTGTTGTATGCTTCATCTAAGTGCTGAATCCGCTTTAAGACGACCGCGTTTTTGGTCAGCTGGTCTTGCACGAGCGTTGAGACGACGGAACGGTAGTAGCTGTTCATCGCGTGGATTTTATCCTCAGACTGATTCATTTCAATATGCTGTTTTAAATTCTCAATAAAATAAGGGACGGAAAAAAGTTCAGACATTTCTTTGGCAGCTCCTTTTTCATAAATGTATACGGTGTGATCTCAATCATGTACAATGAAGAAAGGGGAGTGAGCAAGATGGATATGAAACTTCAGCAAGTACAAGTATTAAAGCCTCAACTGACACAGGAGCTCAGGCAGGCCATCACGCTGCTTGGCTATCATTCGGCAGAACTCGCCGAGTACATTGATGAGCTCTCACTGGAAAACCCTCTTATTGAACGAAAGGAAACAGACACACCGCCACTATCTTACCATAAAACAAATAAAAACAGGATGAATGCACAGGAAGCGGGCCTTCAATTAAGTGATCCGCAAAAAACATTGCAGGATGCGTTAAAACAGCAGTCACTCGATATGAATCTGTCAAACACTGAAAAAAAGATTTTTAATTATCTGATTCATTCGCTTGATTCAAACGGATACTTGGAAGAAGATGTGGAAGAGGCTGCACAGCGCTTATCTGTATCGGCCAAGGAAACAGAGGCTGTTTTGGCGAAACTCCAGTCACTAGAGCCGGCTGGAATCGGCGCGAGATCTTTGCAGGAATGCATCCTTCTTCAATTACAGCGGCTGCCGAACAGAAATGAACAAGCGGAAATGCTTGTTTCTGCTCATTTTGATGCTTTTGCGCAAAAAAAATGGAAAGCGCTTTCAGTGAAAACTGGAATTCCGCTTGATACCATTCAGGATATCTCAGATGATATAGCGGCTCTTCATCCAAGACCGGGTCTTCTGTTTGCTCGGCCAGAGCAAGATGTGTATATCGAGCCTGACATTTTTATCACCGTAAAAAACGGGCACATCGCAGCGGAGCTGAATACCCGCTCGTTTCCCGAGATCGATCTGCATCCGCAGTACAGAACGCTTTTATCATCCGGCTCCTGTCAGGATACTGTCTCTTATTTATCCGCGAAATATCAGGAATGGCGCTGGCTGAGCCGCGCGCTGCTGCAGCGAAAACAGACAATCACGAGGATAATCAATGAGCTGATCACACGCCAAAAGGATTTCTTTCTGAAAGGACGAAGCGCAATGAAGCCGCTGACTCTCAGGGAGATAGCAGACTGCCTAAATCTTCATGAATCAACTGTGAGCCGGGCCATTAAAGGGAAAACGATACAAACGCCTTACGGGCTGTTTGAGATGAAACTCTTTTTCTCAGCAAAAGCCGAGGCTTCAGGAGATGGAGATGCGTCGAATTATGCAGTCAAAACGCATCTGGAAAACCTGATCAATCAAGAGGACAAAACGAAACCGCTTTCAGACCAAAAGCTTGCCGATTTGCTGTATGAACAACACGGCATCCAAATCTCGAGACGCACCGTGGCAAAATACCGCGATCAGATGAACATTCCGTCTTCGGCGGCGAGAAAACGGTATAAATAAAAACCTCCCATGTTGGGAGGTTTCAGCGTGTCGACAAACCCTCGTATTCGTTGTCAGGACTGCGCTTCGGGGCTCACGAATTAGAACATTCGCTCGCTCCTATGCTCGTCCTTCCTAGACTTCAAGGGTTTTCAATCACGCTGAAAAGATGACAACATCCTAAAATGAATACCATTTTAGGATGTTGTCAACAATCTGAACCTCCCATGTTGGGAGGTTTTTTTAAGGAATCATCCAGCTGAACACATGATGCTGCAAAAAGGTGATGATACAAACGAGCAGCAGCAAAAACAGACTGTGTTTAATGGTAAAGCGGAAAAGATCTGACTCCTTTCCGGCGAGTCCTACCGCGGCGCAAGCCACCGCAATCGACTGCGGAGAAATCATTTTTCCTGTGACACCGCCTGAAGAGTTGGCGGCGACAGACAGAACAGGGTCCATACCGACCGATAACGCGGTGACTTTCTGCAGGTTGCCGAACAGCAGGTTGGCAGAAGTATCCGAGCCGGTAATGAAGACGCCGAGCCAGCCGAGAACAGGCGAAAAGAAGGTAAACATCGAACCCGTCAGCGCGAGTGTCATCCCGAGTGTCGTGCTCATTCCTGAGGAGTTTGTGACATAGGCAAAACCAACGACAGATGCGATGGTCAAAATCGGAAGCTTCAACTCTTGGATCGTTTCTTTAAAAACGGCTCCCCAGTCTTTCCACGAAATCGCCGTGATGAATTTTGAGAGCACAGCTGCAATCAAGATTGCGGTGCCGGCCGAACCGAGCACCTCAAGCTTATAAACCGCTTCAATCGGCGTACCGTCAGCATTGGCAATCTGATTGTTCAAAAAAGGCACAGCAGGGGCAAAAGTCAGTTTTTCCCCAACAGCATTCAGCCATGTCAAGAACACAGCAGAGCCTTCATAGTGCCCGGTCAACGCGGATTTGACAGATGGAATGCCCCATACGGAAATCATCACCGTCAGCAGCAGAAATGGCGACCAAGCCTTGAAAATCAGTCCGCCGCTGTACGCAGGCGCTGTCGGATTCGTTTGCGCCGTTTCAATCGCGGCGGCCGATTCCTGTTCACCGGCAAACCGGAATGTTGTTTTCGGCTTCCACCATTTCAAAAACACAGCAAGCGCAGCCATTGAAACAAGAGCTGACAAAACATCAGGCAGCTCAGGCCCTAAAAAATTGGAACTGAGATATTGAACAACAGCAAAGGAAACACCGGATACGAGAATCGCCGGCCAGACCTCCAAGGCTCTCCTGAACCCGCTCATAATGATGATTAAATAAAGAGGAATAAATACGGATAAAAACGGCAGCTGCCGCCCGACCATTTGCGAAATCTCCATCGCCGGAATCCCTGTCGGCCCTTCTACGGCTGTAATTGGAATCCCAATTGCGCCAAAGGCAACAGGCGCCGTATTGGCGATCAAACAGATCCCCGCCGCATAAAGAGGATTAAAGCCGAGACCGACCAAAAGCGCGGCAGAAATGGCGACCGGCGCTCCGAAGCCTGCTGCCCCTTCTAAAAAAGCACCGAATGAAAAAGCGATCAAGAGGGCTTGAAGCCGCCGGTCATCAGTAATCGAGAGAACCGAACTGCGAATGATATCAAACTGCCCCGTTTTCACAGTGATTTTATACAAAAAAACAGACGTCACAATGATCCAGCCAATCGGCAACATTCCGTATACGGCTCCTTGTGTCGCGGACATCAGTGCTTTTTCCGCGGGCATCCGATAAACCAATACAGCAATGACAAGGGCGATCCCCGATGTGGCCAAGCCCGCTGTATACCCCTTCATCCGTTTAATCGCGAGTGCCCAAAAAAAGAAAATAATCGGTACCAGTGCGGCAAGCGCTGATAAAAGCAAATTTCCCCCTATAGGCGTATATGCCTGTGTCCATTGCATCCCAAACCCCTCCTTGAAACATAAACTGGCGTTGTATGTAAGCGGTTTCCATAGATGATATGATCATCTGATGACTGGGTAATAAGACCAGTTACCTAGCATTATATTTTGAAAAAAATCAAAGTACAAGACTTTTTGACAAAATAGTCAAAATCTTTTGGCGGCCCATAAAACAGAGTATAATAGATCGTAAACAGCCAGACCTACAAGTTACGGGGTGAATTGCATTGAAATACAAACAAATTAAAACAAAAAAAATATATGAAGAAGTAGCTGATGCACTATTAGATATGATCAAAAACGGCGAATTGAAGCCTGGAGATAAACTGGACTCTGTTCAGGCGCTTGCTGAGAGCTTTCAAGTCAGCCGTTCAGCGGTTCGCGAAGCTCTTTCTGCGCTAAAAGCGATGGGGCTTGTCGAAATGAAACAGGGGGAAGGCACGTACCTGAAGGAATTTGAGCTCAATCAAATTTCTCAGCCGCTCTCAGCTGCCCTTCTTATGAAAAAAGAGGACGTCAAGCAGCTGCTTGAGGTCAGAAAACTGCTTGAACTCGGCGTGGCGTCATTAGCTGCTGAAAAAAGGACAGAAGCAGATCTCGAAAGAATTCATGATGCACTAAAGGAAATGGGGAGCATTGAAGCAGACGGGGAGCTGGGAGAGAAAGCGGATTTTGCATTTCATCTGGCGCTTGCTGACGCTTCTCAAAATGAACTTCTTAAACACTTGATGAATCACGTATCATCATTGCTGCTGGAAACAATGAGAGAAACGCGGAAAATCTGGCTGTTTTCCAAGAAGACCTCAGTTCAGCGGCTGTATGAGGAGCACGAACGGATTTACAATGCCGTGGCTGCCGGGGACGGTGCACAGGCGGAAGCCGCCATGCTGGCGCATTTGACGAATGTGGAAGATGTGCTTTCGGGATATTTCGAGGAAAATGTGCAATAACCAACTCATTTCCCGGGCAATTCTGCTGGTTCCAGATGATACGAACAACTGAGACTGAGCCACAAATGGTTCAGTCTTTTTACATGAGGCAGCCAGGGGCTTTGTACACTTGACATTTGCGGAAAAGAAAGTAAAATATTTTACTAAAACAATTCGAGCTGAATAATGGAGGCAGATGCAATGGCGACAATTAAAGATATCGCGCAGGAAGCGGGATTTTCAATCTCAACCGTTTCCCGCGTTTTAAATAACGATGAAAGCCTTTCTGTTCCTGATGAGACACGGGAGAAAATCTATGAAGCGGCGGAAAAGCTCAATTACCGCAAAAAAACAGTAAGGCCGCTGGTGAAACATATTGCGTTTTTATATTGGCTGACAGATAAAGAAGAATTGGAAGATGTCTATTTTAAAACGATGAGATTGGAAATAGAGAAACTGGCGAAAGCATTCAATATTGATATGACCACTTATAAAATATCAGATGGAATCGAGTGCATTCCTAAACATACGGAAGGGTTTATTGCCGTCGGCACATTTTCAGATGAAGAGCTGGCTTTCCTTAGAAATCTCACTGAAAACGGCGTGTTTATCGATTCAACTCCTGATCCCGATCATTTTGACTCGGTAAGGCCTGACTTAGCACAAATAACAAGGAAGACGGTAAACATCCTGACTGAGAAGGGGCATAAGAGCATCGGTTTTATCGGCGGCACATACAAAAATCCGAACACCAACCAGGATGAAATGGACATCCGTGAAGAAACCTTCAGATCCTATATGAGGGAAAAAGGCATGCTGGACGAGCGGTATATTTTCTGTCATCGCGGATTCTCTGTAGAAAACGGCTATCGCCTGATGTCAGCGGCGATCGAGACATTAGGCGACCAGCTTCCGACTGCTTTTATGATTGCAGCGGACCCGATTGCAGTAGGCTGTCTGCAAGCCCTGAACGAAAAAGGAATTGCCATACCGAACAGGGTAAGTATTGTGAGTATCAACAACATCAGCTTCGCAAAGTATGTCTCGCCTCCTCTGACAACGTTTCATATTGATATACATGAATTATGTAAAAACGCTGTTCAATTACTGCTTGAACAAGTGCAGGACAAGAGAAGAACAGTAAAAACATTATATGTGGGCGCAGAATTAATCGTCAGGAAGAGTATGAATGAAGGATGACTTAGGACACTAAGTCATTTTTTATTTAAGTAAAAAACTTTACTGTAAAAGGTAAATAGTTTGTTTACACATTTTCTCAAGCGTGCTATATTATTTTTAAAGCGCTTTCATTTCTACCGGAAGGGTGACAATCAATGAAAATGGCAAAAAAGTATTCAGTATTCATGCTCTGCGCAGCTGTCAGTTTATCCTTGGCGGCTTGCGGCCCAAAGGAAAGCAGCAGCGCCAAATCGAGTTCAAAAGGGTCAGAGCTTGTTGTATGGGAGGATAAAGAAAAAAGCAACGGCATTAAAGACGCCGTGGCTGCATTTGAAAAAGAGCATGATGTGAAGGTCAAAGTCGTTGAAAAACCATATGCCAAGCAGATTGAAGATTTGCGAATGGACGGACCGGCCGGCACAGGACCTGACGTGCTAACAATGCCAGGTGACCAAATCGGAACGGCTGTCACGGAAGGATTACTCAAGGAATTACATGTCAAAAAAGACGTTCAATCACTTTATACTGACGCTTCCATTCAGTCTCAAATGGTTGATCAAAAGCTTTATGGACTGCCTAAAGCTGTCGAAACGACTGTGCTGTTTTACAACAAAGATCTCATCTCAGAAAAGGAATTGCCCAAAACGCTGGAAGAGTGGTACGACTATTCCAAACAGACTGCTGATGGCAGCAAATTTGGCTTTTTAGCCTTATTCGATCAAATTTATTATGCGGAAAGTGTAATGAGCGGATACGGCGGATACATTTTTGGAAAGGACAAAGACGGCAGCTATAACCCGTCAGACATTGGAATCAATAATGAAGGCGCTGTCAAAGGTGCTGCGCTGATGCAGAAGTTTTACAAAGATGACTTATTCCCGGCAGGCATTATTGGAGAACAAGGGATTAACGTGTTGGAATCACTGTTCACAGAAGGAAAAGCCGCCGCGATTATTTCTGGTCCATGGAATGTAGAAGCCTTTTCGAAAGCAGGAATCAATTATGGCATGACGAAACTGCCGAAGCTGGAAAATGGGAAAAACATGAGCTCCTTTATCGGCGTCAAAAGCTACAATGTCAGTGCATTTTCAAAGAATACGGAGCTGGCGCAAGAATTAGCCGTTTTCCTGGCAAATGAAAAAAATTCTAAAACACGATATGAAGAGACGAAAGAAGTTCCTGCTGTGAAATCCCTAGCCAATGACCCGGCTATTATGAAAAGCGAGGCGGCACGGGCTGTTACTGAACAATCCCGTTTCTCAGAGCCAACACCAAATATTCCGGAAATGAATGAAATATGGACGCCGGCTGATTCAGCATTACAGACGGTTGCAACAGGGAAGGCGGATCCGAAACAAGCATTGGATCAAGCAGCTGAAACGGCCAAAGGACAAATCAAGGCAAAGCACAGCGGAAAATAAAGAGAAAGCTAGATTTGTATTGTAAGAGAGGTGAAAACGGTGCAGCATCGTCAAATCGCTTTGTTGCTGTCTATCATCCCGGGGCTCGGGCAATTTTATAACAAGCAATGGATAAAAGGCTTTGTCTTTCTTGTCTTAGGCGCATCGTTTTTTGCGGTCTTTGGAGATCTGCTCAATATGGGGTTCTGGGGAATCTTTACACTGGGAACAGAAGTGCCGCGGGATAATTCCGTTTTCCTGCTGGCGGAAGGAATTATCGCTGTCATCGTGACCTGCTTTGGCCTTGCGGTGTATTATGTGAATCTTCGCGATGCGTTTCAAAGCGGAAAACAGCGTGATGAAAACAAGCCATTAAGTTCCTTAAAGGAACAATACCGGCATATCATTTCTGAGGGCTATCCTTATGTCGTCAGCGGCCCATCTTTGTTTATTTTAATTTTCGCCGTGATTTTCCCTATTTTATTCAGTTTTGCATTAGCGTTCACAAACTATGATTTGTATCATTCTCCTCCTGCAAAATTAATTGATTGGGTCGGTTTTCAAACGTTCGCAAATATTTTCACAGTTGATATTTGGAGGTCGACCTTTTTTGATGTACTGGCTTGGACGGTGGTTTGGACACTTGCTGCATCCACACTGCAAGTCAGCTTGGGGATTTTTCTCGCGATCATTGTGAACCAGAAAGACCTTCGTTTTAAACGCTTTTTCCGGACGATTCTGATTTTGCCATGGGCCGTTCCCGGTTTTGTGACGATTTTAATTTTTGCGGGACTGTTTAATGATAGCTTTGGTGCGATGAATCACGACATCTTGGCCTTCTTCGGGATAGATCCGCTTCCGTGGATGACAGATGCCAATTGGTCGAGGCTTGCGTTGATTCTCATGCAGGGCTGGCTCGGATTTCCGTACATCTTTCTCGTCTCAACAGGCGTATTGCAATCCATCCCGGACGATCTGTATGAAGCAGCTACGATTGATGGCGCTTCTGTCTTTTCAAAGCTGAGATACATTACGCTTCCAATGGTGTTCATCGCCATGGCTCCGATTATCATTACTCAGTTTACGTTTAATTTTAATAACTTTAATATTATCTATCTATTCAATGGCGGAGGTCCGGCTGTAACCGGATCAACAGCCGGCGGGACAGATATCCTCGTTTCATGGATTTATAAGTTGACAATGCAGTCCAGTCAATATTCACTTGCTGCGGCTTTAACGATTTTGTTATCTGTGTTTGTCATCTCCATCGCATTGTGGCAGTTCAGACAGACAAAGTCTTTTAAAGAGGAGGCATGAGGCATGCTGGCAGATATGAAGGTCAGAAAATATATCCGTCTCCTTTTCTCTTACTTGTTGTTAGCCTGTATGGCGGTCATCATTGTTTATCCTCTCCTTTGGACGGCAGGCGCAAGCTTTAACCCCGGCAACAGCTTAATCAGTACATCCATCATTCCGAAGCATCCGACATTCGACCATTACAAGGAATTATTTGCGGGCAAGGAAAGCCTTCAATATGTGCAGTGGTATTTCAACTCCATGAAGATCAGCCTGTTTACAATGGCAGGGTCTTTGCTCTGTGTGACGTTTACGGCCTATGCGTTTTCGCGCTTTCGGTTCAAAGGGAGGAAATACGCTTTAACCCTCTTTTTATTGCTGCAAATGATTCCTCAGTTTTCGGCTTTAATCGCTTTGTTTGTATTGGCGCAAATCTTGGGCATGATCAATAGCCACTGGCTGTTAATCTTGCTTTATATCGGCGGCCTGATCCCGATGAATACGTATTTGATGAAAGGGTATATGGATTCCATTCCGATGGATTTAGACGAAAGCGCCAAGATTGACGGGGCCAGCAGCACCAGAATCTTCTTCCAGATCATTCTGCCATTATCAAAACCGATGGCGGCAGTGGTGGCCATGAACAGCTTTACAGGCCCGCTCGGAGATTTTGTGCTGTCCTCAACGATATTGAGAACGCCTGAATCATATACATTGCCCGTCGGCCTATTCAATTTAGTGAATGATGTCATGGGGGCCAGCTATACGACATTTGCGGCCGGAGCCTTGCTTATCAGCATCCCGGTTGCAGCCATCTTTATCATACTGCAAAAGAATTTTGTGTCCGGATTAACCGCAGGCGGAACGAAGGGCTAAGAGAATAAGGAGGAGAATGTGATGTCAAAGCTTGAAAAAACGCACGTAACCGAAGCGAAATTTATGCTTCATGGGGGAGACTACAACCCCGATCAGTGGCTGGATCGGCCCGATATTTTAGCTGACGATATCAAACTGATGAAGCTTTCTCATACGAATACGTTTTCAGTCGGCATTTTTGCATGGAGCGCACTTGAGCCGGAGGAAGGCGTATATCAATTTGATTGGCTGGATGATATTTTTGAGCGGATTCACAGTATAGGCGGCCGGGTCATATTAGCAACGCCGAGCGGAGCCCGTCCAGCCTGGCTGTCGCAAACCTATCCAGAAGTTTTGCGCGTCAATGCCTCCCGCGTCAAACAGCTGCACGGCGGAAGGCACAACCACTGTCTCACATCTAAAGTCTATCGAGAAAAAACTCGGCATATCAACCGCCTATTAGCAGAACGATATGGCAATCACCCGGCGCTGTTAATGTGGCATATTTCAAACGAATACGGGGGAGATTGCCACTGTGATCTATGCCAGCATGCTTTCAGGGAGTGGCTGAAATCGAAATATGACAACAGCCTCAAAACATTGAACCATTCGTGGTGGACCCCTTTTTGGAGCCATACGTTCAATGACTGGTCACAAATTGAAAGCCCTTCGCCGATCGGTGAAAACGGCTTGCACGGCTTGAACTTAGACTGGCGCCGGTTCGTCACCGATCAAACGATTTCGTTTTATGAAAATGAAATCGTTCCGTTGAAAGAACTAACGCCTGATATCCCTATTACAACAAACTTTATGGCTGACACACCGGATTTGATTCCGTATCAGGGCCTCGACTACAGCAAATTTGCGAAACATGTCGATGTCATCAGCTGGGACGCTTATCCTGTCTGGCACAATGACTGGGAAAGCACAGCTGATTTGGCGATGAAAGTCGGCTTTATCAATGACCTGTACAGAAGCTTGAAGCAGCAGCCTTTCTTATTAATGGAGTGTACGCCAAGCGCGGTCAATTGGCATAACGTCAATAAGGCGAAGCGCCCGGGCATGAATCTGCTGTCATCCATGCAAATGATTGCCCACGGCTCGGACAGCGTTCTCTATTTTCAATACCGCAAATCACGCGGGTCATCAGAAAAATTGCATGGGGCGGTTGTGGATCATGACAATAGCCCGAAGAACCGCGTCTTTCAAGAAGTGGCCAAGGTCGGCGAGACATTGGAACGGCTGTCCGAGGTTGTCGGGACGAAGAGGCCGGCACAAACCGCTATTTTATATGACTGGGAAAATCATTGGGCGCTTGAGGATGCTCAGGGGTTTGCGAAGGCGACAAAACGTTATCCGCAAACGCTTCAGCAGCATTACCGCACATTCTGGGAACACGATATCCCTGTCGATGTCATCACGAAAGAACAAGACTTTTCACCATATAAACTGCTCATCGTCCCGATGCTTTATTTAATCAGCGAGGACACCATTTCCCGTTTAAAAGCGTTTACAGCTGACGGCGGCACCTTAGTCATGACGTATATCAGCGGGATTGTGAATGAGCATGACTTAACATACACAGGCGGATGGCATCCGGATCTTCAAGCAATTTTCGGAATTGAGCCTCTTGAAACTGACACTCTGTATCCGAAGGATCGAAACGCTGTCAGCTACCGCGGCAAAACATACGAAATGAAGGATTATGCAACTGTGATTGATGTAAAGACTGCTTCAACAGAAGCGGTGTACCAAGAAGATTTTTACGCCCGTACGCCAGCTGTCACAAGCCATCAATATCAGCAGGGCAAGGCGTATTTTATCGGCGCGCGTTTGGTGGATCAATTTCACCAGGATTTTTATGAAGGGCTCATCACAGACCTGTCTCTTTCTCCTGTTTTTCCAGTTCGGCACGGAAAAGGCGTCTCCGTACAAGCGAGGCAGGATCAGGATAATGATTATATTTTTGTCATGAATTTTACGGAAGAAAAACAGCTGGTCTCGTTTGATCAGAGTGTGAAGGACATGATGACAGGAGACATATTGTCAGGCGACCTGACGATGGAAAAGTATGAAGTAAGAATCGTCGTAAACACACATTAGGCAGATGTTCCGCTCGATATGGGCGGATTCTTTTTTCTATGAAATAAAAACGCTTACTAAGGCTTGGGGGATGAAATGATGAAAAGCAAAGTAAAAATGTGCTTTGCGGCTGCCATCGTATGGAGTGCATGCAGTTCAACAGGATATGCCGCTGCCATTGAGAAGGAGAAGCACGTGTCAGAGCTTCGGGCAGAGGATCTTTTTGTTAAAAAAGTAGAGGGAATGAACAAGGACTTTATTAAAGGGACAGATGTGTCCAGCGTTATTGCTTTGGAAAACAGCGGTGTCACCTTTTACAATACAAGCGGAAAACGCCAGGACATCTTTACAACCTTAAAACAGGCTGGGGTCAACTATGTTCGCGTCCGCATCTGGAATCACCCGTATGATTCAAATGGCAATGGGTATGGCGGGGGAAACAATGATGTTCAAAAAGCCATCGAAATCGGAAAAAGAGCGACAGCAAACGGAATGAAGGTGCTGGCAGACTTTCACTACTCTGATTTCTGGGCTGATCCAGCGAAACAAAAGGTGCCCAAAGCCTGGGCGAATCTCAGCTTTGAAGCAAAAAAAGCAAAGCTCTATGAGTATACGAAACAAAGCCTGCAAAAGATGATCAGGGAAGGCGTTGACATTGGCATGGTCCAGGTCGGAAATGAAACAACAGGAGGATTTGCCGGTGAGACTGATTGGACGAAGATGTGCCAATTATTTAATGAAGGAAGCCGAGCGGTCAGGGAGACAAATTCCAATATTTTGGTCGCCCTGCATTTTACCAATCCTGAAACGGCTGGAAGGTATTCATTTATTGCGGAAACACTCAGCAAAAACAAAGTGGATTATGATGTGTTTGCGAGCTCCTATTATCCTTTCTGGCATGGGACATTACAAAATTTGACCTCCGTGCTGAAGGTCGTTGCCAATACGTACGGCAAAAAAGTCATGGTGGCGGAGACATCGTACACCTATACCGCTGAGGATGGCGATGGGCATGGAAATACAGCACCAAAAAGCGGGCAGACGCTGCCATATCCAATTTCTGTTCAAGGCCAGGCAACTGCAGTAAGAGATGTAATGGAGGCAGTGGCGAATACGGGCAAAGCAGGACTTGGCGTTTTCTACTGGGAGCCGGCATGGATTCCAGTCGGGCCGAAGACACAGATAGAGAAAAACAAAGTGTTATGGGAAACATACGGGTCAGGGTGGGCCTCCAGCTATGCCGCTGAATACGATCCTGAAGACGCCGGGAAGTGGTATGGGGGAAGTGCTGTAGATAATCAAGCTTTATTTGATTTTAATGGACACCCGCTGCCTTCCTTGCAGGTGTTTCAATATGCGGAGTTAGGACATATTCCAAAGAAACGTTGAAACAAAAAAATCCATGAGATGTAACAAATCATTGTTATGTCTCATGGATCATTTTATTTTACATCAACTAATATAAAACATTCGTCATCACTCTTATGATGAGCTTCCTTTTGATGCTGGAGTGATGTAAGGATTTTCTCCTTCAGGTCAGTGATCGGCGAATCAGGATGTTCTATTAGTAAATCAAATAAATAACATGAAGCCGTAGGATCCATCACGCCATCCGTATACAGAAGCAATCTTCCGCCCTCCGTGAATGAAAGGTTGCTTGACTGAAACACTAAGTCTTCAAACATCCCGATCGGAGGCGAAGTCGCGTGAAGTAGATGTTGATCGCCGCTATCGTCCTGCCATAGTGCCGGTGGATGCCCTGCGTTGACATAATCAATTCTTTGCCGTGATATATTAATCTCGAGATAAATCGCAGTGCAATAATGTCTTGCTTCCTCATCATTTTGAAACAAGCTGTGAAGGTGCCGGTCTAATTCTTTCATGACGTTAACGGGGCTGAGACCTTGTGTGATCTGGCGCTGGAACAAAGGATGAAGAGACATCGTAATCAATGCAGATGAAATTCCGTGCCCCATCACATCAAGGATAATAATGCCATAACGGTGTTCATCGATTTGATAATATCCGTAAAGATCACCTGACAATTCACTCGATGCATTGTAATAAGAGTCAATCTGAACATGATCGTTTACAATCTGTTCAGTCAACGAGTTTTTCTGGATCTTTCTGGCGAGTTCAAGCTCTCTTTTGGTGTTTAATTTATATTGTTGATTTTGTTTGTTGATCTCAAGAAGTTCTTCTTGTTTTGCCTTCAGCGTTTCCAAGGCAATCTCTAACTCCACATTGGCTTTCTGCTTGGCAAGCAAAGCTTCCTGAGCCGCGTTTCTGGCTATCAGCAGCTCATTTTCATATTCATTTCGCTTCTTCATTGGAATAAGCACACAATCGAAGACAGAAGCCCCGCTATCGTGTCTCGCAATAGCATTCACAAGGACGGGGACTTCTTCTCCATCTCTTGCTTTCAGGGAAATATATATTTCTTCGATGTGATGCTCTAATTTCAAAAGCGGAAAAAAATAAAGCTGGCAGAAAAGCTGTGCGGGAACGGTCAACATCGTATTCATATGCTGGCCAATAAGCTGCTCCGCCCCGTAATCCAGAATCTTGATAAGGGTACGGTTGACAGCTAAGATCGACCCCTCTTGTGACAAAGTGAGGAAACCGCATGGTGCATCATTCAATTGTTTGTCCATTAAGAGGGTCACCTCTATCCCTTTCGTTCCTATATCACACGTGTGCTTTTAAATAATCGCCGATCAGCTGTATCGTCTCATCTGGATGGCTCATATGAGGGCAATGACCGCGAGCCTCCATTTGTTTCAGTCTGCTATAAGGCAGATGCTTATGCATATACGCACCTACTGTTGCAGGTGCGATGATATCATCTGCACATTGGAGAATAAGAGAGGGAACCGTTACCTTCGAAAGATCCTCTCGGTGATCAGAAAAAAACGCCGCTTTCGCGAATTGGCGGGCAATGACAGGATCAGTAGAACAAAAACGGCTTTCAAGCTCTTTCTTAATTTCAGGCCGATCTGGCTGATTCAGAACGGTTGCCGCAAATACAGTTGCCCAGCCGATATAATTTTTCTCCATCATCTCCAGCAAGCCAAGGAGCTGCTCCTCTTCAAATCCTCCGTAATACTCAGGCGGATCATTCAAATAGCAAGGAGAAGGCCCCACCATCACCAGATGGGAAAAAAGCTCCGGGCGGCGGATGGATGCTAGCATTCCAATCACGGCTCCGACGGAGTGCCCCACAAACACGGTTTCCTTCAGATCTAAAGCTTCACAAACATCAAGAACATCTTGGGCATAGCCGTCAAGTGTCTGGTAACGATTCAGGTCATATGCGCGCAAATCTGAATGTCCCGAACCGACGTAATCAAATAAAATGACCCGATGATCTTCTTCAAAGGCAGGTGCCACGGCATTCCACACGCTTTGATCGCATCCAAAACCAGGTGCGAACATGATAGATGCTTTGCCGCTGCCTTTCACCTTCACATGATTTCTAGACAAAATCGCTTCGTTCATGATTGGCTCCTTTCAGCCGGAAAGTAATATAAAGTTCAATATGTCTATCATAACACCCGGATGGTTTGAAGAGTGTATCTTTCTATGAAAGTCACAGCAGTTTAAAAGAAAGAGGACATGGGAGATAGAAAAGGTGGACGAATTGGAAGATGCAGGGGGATTGCTTAGATACCGGCGGTGAGAAAGAATATGACATTTGTCACTCATCATCATGACACCCAATACTAACATCGTCTTCTCCGTCATTTTACAATCAATGTAAACGATCAGGAGGTGCTCATGTGATGAAAGAGGCAGTAACAGTAAGCAACGTGACAAAACATTTCCAGCGAAAAACCGCTGTAAACAACATCAGCTTCAGTATTGAAAAAGGAGAAATTGCAGCCATTCTCGGGCCAAATGGGGCAGGGAAGACGACCGTCATCTCTATGATACTAGGATTGCTGAAACCGAGTGAGGGAGAAATCAAACTATTTAACCGGGTTCCCGATGATCAACAGGTTCGTGAAAAAATAGGTGTAATGCTTCAGGAAGTGAGTGTCATGCCGGGCCTTAAGGTAGATGAAATCCTTGAACTCTTTCGGAGTTACTATCCGAATCCATTGTCCATGAAAGAACTCGTTTCGTTAACAGCACTCACCAAAGAAGATTTGAAAACAAGAGCAGAAAAATTATCCGGCGGACAAAAACGCCGTTTAAGCTTTGCTTTGGCTCTTGCCGGGAACCCGGAGCTGCTTATATTTGATGAACCGACAGTCGGCATGGACACTTCATCAAGACATCGATTCTGGCAGACCATTCACGGACTGTCGGACCAAGGAAAAACGATTATTTTTTCAACGCATTATTTACAGGAAGCAGACGATGCCGCACAGCGAATCTTATTTTTTGCTGATGGACGGCTTGTGGCAGATGACTCGCCGATGCAAATCCGCTCAAGAATTCAAAAACAGTCTGTTTCCTTTGCGCTCCATTCAGATGAATCGTTGGAAAAGCTGTCTCGGCACCCGGAAGTAGAGCGAGTGTTCCGTAGGCATCAAAGAATCATCATCCAAACATCAAATACAGACAAAGTGTTGGCGTTGATCTTTCAAGAAAACATCCCAGCACGGGATATTCGAATTGAACACGGAACGCTCGATGAGGCATTTCGCAGGCTGGCTGACGGAAACAGGGAGGCGATGTGAGTGAACATGCTGCAGAAACAAAGCATAGCTGAAATGAAAAGGGTGCTTAGAAATAAGTATTTTGTGCTTTGGTCGCTGATCATGCCAATTGTCTTTTATTATCTCTTTACAAATGTAGTGAATACCAACGTTCCCGACCAACGTGCATGGGACGCCCATTACTTAATGTCGATGACAGTCTTCAGCGTGATGGGTTCCTCTATCATGACACTAGGCATCCGTATGGTTCAAGAACGGTCACAAGGCTGGACTGCCTTTATCCGCCTTACACCTCTTCCAGTTCATATCTACTTATTAGCTCAGATGATCGGACAAAGTGTTATTCACGTTTTATCGATTACCGTCATTTTTCTGTTCGGCGCAATTATCAATGACATTGCCTTGTCACCGTTTGAATGGATGATGAGCGGACTGTGGATTTTGTTTGGCGCATTGCCTTTTTTAGCGTTAGGCACACTAATCGGCCTCATGAGAAAAGTAGAAACAGCGGCCGGAATCAGTAATGTGCTTTATATGCTGCTGGCTTTAGGCGGGGGGATGTGGATGCCATTTGAGGTCATGCCGGATATGATGCAGAACATTGGCCAGTGGCTTCCGTCTTATCATTTCGGGAGCGGAGCGTGGGAACTAGTCCGGGGCGGGAGTCCAACTTGGAAAAATATCCTGATATTAATCGCTTATATGATGTTCTTCATGCTACTATCTAAATATATTAGAAGAAAACAAGAAGCGGTGTAATACATGAAAAAGGCAATATCTATTTTCCCGAAGGAATTCGGATTTTTCCCTTATATCTTTCTGGTATATATCATTATGCCGTTCCTCTCTTTATTAAAAGAATCAGGGGTCAAACAGGTCATTGGATATGGCATCCTGCTTCTATTTATCGCAGCATATCGCCAGTTATTCTGCTGCGTGGGCAGAGCTTCGTTTACGTATTGGCTTATCGTGCAAATGGCGGTTATTTTGATATATAGTGTGTTTTACAATATTACTTATATATACTTAGGTTTTTTCCCAGCAAATTTTGTTGGTTATTACAAAGAGAAAACGAAGTTTAACCGTGCGTTCTGCGCTTTAATCTTTGTCCTGCTTTTTCCATGCCTATACCAATTTATCGGGAATTCGGTCACGCTCCGGGAGCTTTTTTCTGTTCTCCCGTTTCTCGTCGTTATGCTCATTTCTCCATTCGGCATTCGTTCTATGTTTCGGAGAATTGAGCTTGAAGCTAAGCTGGCACAAGCCAACGAACAGATAAAAGAACTCTCTAAAAGAGAAGAGCGTGTTCGAATCGCCCGTGATCTTCACGATACTCTTGGCCATACCTTGTCGCTGCTTACATTAAAAAGCCAGCTCATTCAGCGGCTGGCTGCATCTGATCCAGAACGGACCAAGCTTGAGGCAAAAGAAATGGAAACCAGCTCGCGAGCCGCACTCAAGCAAGTCCGAGAGCTGGTTTCTGATATGAGGACAGTTACGATAACAGAGGAGCTCGCAAACATTCAGCACATATTAAGAGCGGGGAACATTACCTTTCAATACGAAGGAGCCGACGATTTTTCAGCGATATTTCCCGTCACTCAAAATATTATCAGTATGTGTATGCGGGAAGCCGTGACTAACATCATCAAGCACAGCAAAGCAACTCACTGCGCCATCACCATTTCCCAGTTTTCTGACAAAATGAGGATCGTGATACGGGATGACGGAAAGGGAGCGGCGAAGGAGAAAACATTTGGGAATGGCCTGCGGGGAATGGAAGAAAGGCTTATGCTCATTGAAGGGGGATTAACGGTTTCAGATCATAACGGAACGGTTGTGACTCTGACAATTCCGCTTATTAAAAAAGCAGAATGATTGGAGGACGAAAAGAATGATTCGTCTGTTTATTGCTGAGGACCAGCGAATGCTTTTAGGCGCTTTGGGATCTTTGCTTGATTTAGAAGAGGATATGACAGTCATCGGACAAGCGTTAAACGGGGAAGAGGCGCTACATGCTATTTTGAAGCTGGAGCCGGATGTATGCATTATGGACATTGAAATGCCGGTTCGAAGCGGGCTGGATGTGGCGGAGGAATTAATGAAAAAAGGCTGCGTCAGCAAGGTCATTATTTTAACTACCTTTGCCCGCCCCGGATATTTTGAACGTGCGGTAAAAGCCGGTGCACATGGCTATCTGCTGAAAGACGGAGAAATTGACGATCTGGCCGATGCCATTCGAAAATGTGTAGAGGGAAAACGTGTCTTCAGCCCCGAGCTGACGTTTAATATGATGCGAGACGAAAATCCGCTAACCGCTAGAGAGCAAGAAATTCTGAGGCTTGCGGCTTTAGGCAAGACAACAAAAGACATTACGCTGGAGCTCTATTTATCTCAAGGCACAGTCCGAAACTATATCTCAGAAATCATCCAAAAGCTTAATGCGAAAAATCGGACAGAAGCCGCCAGCATTGCTGAGGAAAAGGGCTGGATCTAACCATAAACTTTTCACCATTTACTGCACTCCTGGGAGATCAGGAGTGTTTTTGATATGCCCGCAAATGAAATATCGCCAGAAAACCCTTTCCTTCCATTGTCAGAATAGTGTACGATATTCATATAGTTATTTTAACTCAGGTCATCAGATGACCAGATCATATATTGGGGATGAGAGAGGGGTTCATCATGAAAGTCTCACTTTTTGTCACTTGTCTTGTTGATATGTTTCAAACTAATGTCGGAAAAGCAACGGTTGAGCTGCTGGAGCGGCTTGGGTGTGAGGTTGATTTTCCGGAGGGGCAGATTTGCTGCGGGCAGCCGGCTTACAACAGCGGCTATGTAACTGACGCCAAAAAAGCAATGAAACGGATGATCGAAACGTTTCAGGATTCCGAATATGTTGTCAGTCCTTCCGGTTCCTGCACAACGATGTTCCGGGAATACCCGCACTTGTTTGCGGATGACCCGAAATGGGCCGATAAAGCGCAAAAGCTGGCGGATAAAACGTATGAACTGACAGATTTTATCGTGAACGTCCTTGGGGTAGAGGATGTCGGCGCGACCCTTCATACAAAAGCGACCTTACATACGTCGTGTCATATGACAAGGCTGCTCGGGGTTCGGGAAGAACCGATGAAGCTGTTGAGCCATGTGAAGGGCCTGCAGTTTACAGAGCTTCCGGGCAAACATAACTGCTGCGGATTCGGAGGAACGTTCTCCGTCAAGATGGCGCAGATTTCCGAGCAGATGGTCGATGAAAAAGTCGAATGTGTGGAGGAAACGGGAGCAGAGGTGCTGATCGGTGCTGACTGCGGCTGTTTGATGAATATCGGGGGACGGCTTGACCGAAAAGATAAGAATGTCAAAGTGATGCACATCGCCGAAGTGCTCAACAGCAGATAAAACTGGATTCAGAGGGGGAAAGGATCATGGCGATGAAAATCGGTACTGACGCTTTTAAAGAGCGGGTTTCACAGGGGATTGATAATGAATTTATGAGAGGTGCTGTTTCAGGTGCACAGGAGCGTCTGCGGACGCGGCGCCTAGAGGCAGCCGAAGAGCTGGGAAACTGGGAGGAGTGGCGCTCATTATCAGAAGAAATCAGGCAGCATGTCCTTGAAAACCTTGATTTCTATCTCGGACAGCTTGCCGAAAATGTGGCGAAAAGAGGCGGACATGTCTATTTCGCGGAAACAGCGGAAGAGGCGTCTTCTTATATTCGCGATGTCATTCAAAAGAAGAACGGGAAGAAAATTGTGAAATCTAAATCAATGGTCACAGAGGAAATCAATCTCAATGAGGTGCTGGAGAAGGAAGGCTGTGAAGTCGTCGAAACCGACCTCGGCGAGTATATTTTGCAGATTGATGATCACGATCCGCCGTCACATATCGTTGCGCCAGCCCTTCATAAAAATAAAGAGCAGATACGCGATGTGTTTAAAGAAAGGCTGGACTATCAACATACAGAAAAACCGGAAGAGCTTGTCATGCATGCGCGTGCCATTCTCCGGAAAAAGTTTCTGGAAGCGGATATCGGCATTACCGGCTGTAACTTCGCTATTGCGGACACGGGTTCTGTCAGCCTTGTGACCAATGAAGGAAATGGACGGCTTGTGAGCACCTTGCCGAAAACACAAATTACCGTCATGGGAATGGAACGGATTGTCCCGTCATTTTCTGAATTTGAAGTTCTTGTCAGCATGCTGACAAGAAGTGCTGTCGGACAGCGGCTGACAAGCTATATTACAGCATTGACGGGTCCGAAGCTGGAAAGTGAAGTGGACGGTCCGGAAGAATTCCATCTGGTCATCGTTGACAATGGACGATCCAACATTCTTGGAACGGAATTCCAGTCTGTGCTGCAATGTATCCGCTGTGCCGCCTGTATCAATGTCTGCCCTGTGTACCGCCATGTCGGCGGACACTCATACGGCTCAATCTACTCGGGGCCGATCGGAGCGGTTTTATCACCATTGCTCGGCGGTTATGACGATTATAAGGAGCTGCCGTACGCGTCTTCACTGTGCGCTGCTTGTTCAGAAGCCTGCCCGGTCAAAATTCCGCTTCATGAGCTGCTACTCAAGCATCGCCAGAATATCGTCGAAAAAGAAGGCAGAGCGCCGATCAGTGAAAAGCTTGCAATGAAAGCGTTCGGACTTGGCGCCTCCTCCTTATCACTATACAAAATGGGCTCAAAATGGGCGCCGGCCGCCATGACACCTTTTACAGAGGACGAAAAAATTTCGAAGGGACCCGGCCCGCTCAAAAGCTGGACACAGATCCGGGACTTCCCGGCCCCGCATAAATCGAGATTCAGAGACTGGTTTGCAGACAGAGAAACAAGTGAACGCACGAAGGAGGAGCAGTGATGACGAAGGGAACTATCCAGAATCAAGAGAGCTTTTTAAACCGGATCGCAACCAGCCTCGGCCGTGAAAGAAGAACAGGAGGCGTGGCAGTTCCTGAGTGGGCGCATCAGCCGCAATATAAAACACTTGAAGGATATTCAGCGGATGACTTAGTCAAAGTGCTCAAAAACCATTGTGTCAAAATCCATACAGAACTGATTGAAACGGATTCAACCGGCCTTTACGATGCCCTTCGCGAGCAAGTCAGCCGCTTTTCCGGAGGCCCTGTTATCATTCCGAAGGACCCCCGTTTTGAAGCATACGGACTGAAAAGCCTGCTCACCAAGGACTGGCCGAGCGAGGGAACGCCGGTCTGGGAGTGGGATGCTGACAAAGGCGAGGAAAATATCAAAAAAGCGGAGCAAGCCAATGTAGGGATTACATTCAGCGAAATGACATTGGCTGAGTCGGGGACAGTTGTCCTCTTCTCCTCAAAAGACATCGGCCGGTCTGTCAGCCTTCTGCCGACGACTTATATTGCGATCGTGCCGAAATCAAGCATTGTGCCAAGAATGACGCAAGCCAGTGATATCATCCGCCAAAACATTGCGGACGGTGTCACTGTTCCTTCATGTATTAACTACATTACCGGACCGAGTAACTCAGCCGACATTGAAATGGATTTAGTTGTAGGGGTGCACGGACCAGTAAAGGCAGCATATATTCTCGTCTCTGACCGCTGAACTCAGGAAGCCCGGCAGGCATATGCCGGGCTTTTTGCTTGAAAAAAACTTCAACTTCCAATTTTTTTGGCCGATGAGAAGAGTATGACTTGATACAGGAGGAAATGTGATGAAAAAATGGCTGATCATAGCGGTTTCACTGGCGATTGCGATTGTTCTGTTTATGTATACAAAAGGAGAAGCGAAGGCAGCCGGTATGACATTAGGCTACACGACTGGGGATACAGCTTCATACAATTCTCTTACGAAATATCATACATACATGAATGCCATCGCAACCGATACATTTGCGTTTGAAAAAAACGGCCAAATCATTGGCGATGCCCCAAGCAAGCAGCTGACATATGCGAAAAAGAAAAAAATCAAGACATGGGCTGTCATTTCAAACTATAATGATGCCATTTATGATTTTGACGGAGCTTTAGCAAGTCGGGTCATGAGTAATAAAACAGCGAAAAAACGATTCACTGATCAGCTGATATCTTTGGCTAAAAAGCACTCATACTACGGTATCAATATCGATTTTGAAGCAGTGAATCCAGAAGACCGATCTAAATACTCACGTTTTGTTCAAGATGTCTCACAGGCTCTGAAAAAGAAACATATTCAAACAATGGTATCCGTTCCGGCCAAAAGCGCTGATGATAAAAATGATGACTGGAGCTGGCCGTATGATTATGCGAAAATAGGCAAATATGCCGACTTCGTACAAGTCATGACCTACGACGAACACGGCATTTGGGGCGAGCCGGGGTCAGTGGCAAGCACAAACTGGATCAAAAGCTCTCTACAGTTTTCAGTCAAAAAGATCAAAGCCAATAAAGTCATCATGGGAATCCCTGGGTACGGCTATGACTGGGATGTAAAAGACGGAAGCGGAAGCTCTGTAAGGGAATGGAATGAACTCAAATCCCTCATCCAAAAGCAAAAAGCAAAGCCGGCATTCAACAAAAAATCAGGTTCGATGACGTTTTCTTATGTTGACAAAAAGAAACATAAACATGTCGTGTGGTATGAAAACGAAAAAACCGTTCAAACGAAAAGCCATCTGGCAAAGCAATATAATATAGCAGGTGTTTCAGTCTACGCATTAGGAAACGAGTCAGAATCCTTTTGGAAAGCCATTCAAAAAGGGACAAAATAACAGTTTCTTTTTTCTCTGAAGTTATTGACAGTTAAAAGAGAAGCACGTATATTATGTTAATATATTCAGACCATAAAATTTGAGTTTTTCAGAAAACTAAAACGCATAGATTGGGAGCAGTAAAAGAAAGTGATCAGAACAGAGAGCTGCGGGGTGGTGTGACGCAGCCTGATTCTTCTTTGAACTCGCCCGGGAGTGGTAAGACGGAACGGAATAGATTGAATATTCCCTATGTTTTAACGGCTAACCTTCGTTACAGGTCAAAAGCAGGATTCTTCAGAATCAACAAGAGTGGTACCGCGGTCAGCCGAAGGCTCGTCGTCTCTTTATCTATTAGATTAGATAGGGGACGGCGGGCTTTTTTGTTTTTGAAAACGAGAAGGAGAGGTAGAAGAGGATGAAAAACGACAATCAAACGTTAAAACGCACGATGACGTCCCGCCATATTATGATGATGGCGCTGGGCGGAGCAATCGGCGCAGGTTTATTTAAGGGGAGCAGCTCAGCGATCGATGTGGCAGGGCCATCTGTCATTATCGCATACCTGCTCGGCGGGATTATTTTGCTGTTTATTATGCAGGGTCTGGCGGAAATGGCTGTTCGAAACCGCAACGCCAGAACCTTCCGTGACCTTGTCCAGCAGGTATTAGGGAATTACGCCGCTTATTTCTTGGACTGGATATACTGGAAAATGTGGGTGCTCAACATTGCGGCTGAAGCTGTTGTCGCTGCGATTTTCATTCAATATTGGCTGCCGGGCTGCCCGATCTGGGTGCTGGCATTGGGGATTTCTCTTATCGTCACGATTGTAAACTTGCTTTCTGTTAAAATCTTCGCCGAAACTGAATATTGGCTGGCCATGATCAAGATTACCGTTATTATCATCTTTATTATTTTGGGGTTGCTGCTCTTATTTGTATCATTCGGTGATCATGCAGCTGCCGGATTTTCAAACCTGACAGAACACGGCGGGTTTTTCCCGCACGGCGGCACAGGGCTGATTACGGCGATGCTTGTCGTCATCTACTCTTACGGCGGTACAGAAATTATCGGAGTGACACTTGCTGAGACAAAAAATCCGGAAAAGGTTGTCCCGAAAGCTGTCCGCAGCACACTGACACGGATTGTCGCGTTTTACCTGCTGCCGTTTTTCATCATCGTCAGCCTGATTCCGTGGAACCAAGTCAATTCCGTTCCGGAAAGTCCTTTCGTGATGGTCTTTAAAATGGTAGGCATTCCGGGCGCTGATCATATCATGAACGCAGTCATCCTGCTGGCGATCATTTCTTCTATGAATTCAGGTTTATACGGATCATCACGCATTTTGTATACACAGGCAAGTGACGGAAGGCTTCCGAAGGTCTTCTCGAAGCTTTCATCGAAAAACGTACCGATGTTTGCGATTCTGATGTGCACTTCTTCTCTCTATATTGGTGTGTTGATTTCTCTGTTCGCAGGAAGCCAAACATTTAATTATTTAATGGGATCATTGGGATATACCGTTTTATTCATTTGGCTGATCATCGGATTCGCTCATTTGAAATCGAGAAAACAGCAAACGGAAAAACCGGCTTATTATGTAAAATGGTTCCCGTACACGACATGGTTTGCGATTGTGGCATTACTCGCCATTCTGATCGGGGTCGTCATGACAACGTCAATTGTCATTACCGGCATTACTGCGGCGATCTACCTTTTGATAACCGTTGCGTATTTGGTCAAAGGACGCAAACATCAGTAAATAAGAAACCCTCTCGCCGCATCCGGCAAGAGGGTTTTTATTATTGTGCAGCTTTCTCTTTTATACCAATCGCCGCTGCTTTCTGCGCTTTTGATTTTGTATTCACAAGACAGATGCTTGTGACAATCAGCAGCAGCCCTGCCAAGAGGCTAAGGGTAAGCGGTTCATGCAGGAAAATGGAGCTGGCCACGATCGATATGAGCGGAATCAAAAAAGTATAAGATGCGACCTTGCTTGCTTCTCCTGAACCGACAAGCGTAAAAAAGACAAGCCAACCGAGCGCGATAACGAATACAGAGATGAACAGCAGGCTCGTGATAAACGGAGCTGTCCATTGGATCGCGGAGAAGCTTTCTGTCCAAAAGCCGGAGATAAGCAGAAACACGCTTCCGATCGTCAGCTGCAAAGCGACCATCCAGATAGAATCGACGCGGCTGCCTGTTTTTTTCATATATACCGTCCCGAGCGCCCAGCTGATTGCGGAACCGAGCGCCAGCAGAATCCCAATGACAGAAATATGCCCGCCAAAGCCCGCGGCACTAATGACGGCTACTCCCGCAAAACCGAGGATGAGCCCGACCACTTTCATCGCAAACATGGATTCACCGAGCCACAGCCAAGAAAATACACCCATCAGAACAGGCTGAAAGAAGACGATTGCAGAAAACAGGCCGGCCGGAAGATAATTCAGCCCAATCGTTTGCAGGCCGTAGAATAACGTAATGTTTAAAAGTGCAGAAACAAGATAAATCGGCCACGTTTCTTTTAAACGCAATTTTTGGATACGCGGCAGTGCGACAATGACTAATAAAAGCCCGCCGATCAGCGTTCGGATGCCCGCGAACAATAAGGGCGGCGAATAGGCGAGCGCGGCTTTGGACAGCGGCCAATTGACGCCCCACATGATGACGAGAAATGCGAGCAGGAGAGCTGTCCGCGTTTTTGAGAGCTGCTTCATTGTTCATTCACTCCTTGTAGAACTTTTCCATCATATGATACGGTAGAACATAAGATAAATAAAATGAATCTTTTTTATAAGGAGCATAAGTAAATTGTTATGACCATTACACAATTAAGGGTTTTCGTCAAAATAGCTGAAACAGGAAGCTTTACAAAAGCGGGTCAGGCGCTGAACATGACACAGCCGGCTGTCAGCCATGCGATTTCTGCAATCGAAGCTGAGCTTGATGTAAAGCTGATTATTCGTGACCGCCGCAATGGCCTGATGCTGACTGATACGGGAAAACAGATCTTAGTACACATCAGAGAAGTCCTAAAAGGCATTGAAAAAGTTGAGCAGGTCGCAGCAGCGGAAAAAGGGCTAGAACTGGGTACGATCCATATTGGCACATTCTCAACTGCCTCGGCTTATTTTATGCCGAAGCTGATCAGTGAATTTAAACAAAAATATCCGAAACTGGAGCTTGTGCTGCACGAGGGAACTGTAAATGAAGTAAAGGAGTGGCTTCACACGCGGATGATAGATGTCGGCATTCTTCTGTATCCAACAGAGGAGATGGAGTACATTCATTTGAAAAAAGACAAAATGGCTGTCGTGCTTAGGGATGATCACCCGCTTTGCAGCCGTTCAGCCATTACGCTGAAAGATCTCGATCATGAACCGATGATCGTCTGCGACGGCGGCTATGAATCACCTTTTCACGATATGTTCAGGCAAGCGGGCGCTACGCTGAACACCGCTTTCACAGTCTATAACATGAACACCTCGATCAGTATGGTCAAAGAAGGACTGGGTCTCGCAATTTTATCAGAAATGTCCATGTCGGGCATGCCGCTGCCAGAGCATGTGGTGACCAGAGAGTTGGACCCGCAGGTATACCGTGATGTGCAGCTTGCTGTTCCGTCGCTGAAGGAGGCTTCTCTGGCGGCTAAGCTCTTTATTGAGATGGCTAAGGAGCTGTTTGGAGCAGAATAACGTTCCAAACCGTTCATTTTATATTGTTCGAATTTCATCGAATCAAATTCTTTTATTCCTGAATGCAGTTGTGTTATGGTGTGATAGAAGTTCTTTCGATCATGACCTGACAGCTTTGGGCTGTTTCCTGATAACACATTTGCAAAGGAGAACAATATGTCTAACAACCAACGCAAAGATACCTTGCTTTCTGTCTTGAATTTATCTCCGGTTGTTCAGGGAGGAACGATCGCGGAATCATTCCGAAACAGCATGGACTTGGCGCGCCGTGCGGAGGAATGGGGCTATCACCGTTACTGGCTTGCTGAGCATCATAATATAGAAGGTGTGGCAAGCTCTGCCACCGCAGTTTTGATTGGCCATATTGCCGGAGGCACTAAGAAGATCCGCGTCGGTTCCGGCGGCATTATGCTCCCGAACCACTCTTCATTAGTCATTGCTGAACAATTCGGCACACTGGAAACATTGTATCCCGGGCGGATTGACCTGGGGCTCGGACGTGCGCCGGGAACGGACCAATTGACAGCAAGAGCGCTCCGCAGAAACATTAACAGCGGGGAGGATTTCCCAGAACAATTAGAGGAACTCCGCAATTACTTTAAACCGTCAGGAAATGTGCGCAATCAAGTCCGCGCCATTCCCGGAGAGGGCATAGATGTGCCGATATGGCTGCTGGGCTCAAGCGGTTTCAGTGCCCGCCTTGCAGGTGAACTAGGTCTTCCGTTTGCCTTCGCCGCTCATTTCTCGCCGGCGAATACGGTTCCTGCCTTGGAGCTGTACCGCAATTCCTTCACGCCGTCGGAAGTGCTCGACGAACCGTATGCGATGGTCGGTGTCACCATTATCGCGGCAGATACAAACGAGAAAGCGCAGCACCTTGCGACTTCACATTATCAAAGATTTCTTGATCTTGTCCGCGGTACGCCGAACCAGCTGAAGCCGCCTGTTGAGGATATGGACCAAATCTGGAGCCCGTATGAAAAAGCGATGGTCAATGAGCAGCTAAGCTCCACGATTGTCGGAGGACCGGAAGAAGTGAAGGCGAAGCTTGAAGACTTCGTCAAAACGACACAGGCTGACGAAATTATGGTTAACTCAGAAACCTATGAACACGCAGACAGAATGCGTTCGTTTGAAATCATCGCTGATGTTTGGAAAAACAGATAACAGCTATCAAACAAAGCAATGTAGCGGGGAGACCCATACATTGCTTTTTTTATTCATTCAGTTTTCGTGCGGACTGGCGAATGATCAACTCAGGCTCAAATATAACATCCTCTTGCTTTGGCTTCTTATGCTCTAAACAGTCAATGACATATTTGGCGGCTGCTTTTCCAAGCACCGATTTCGGATGTTTGACAGAGGTTAGTTTCACTTCTGAGATTTGGGCGAAATGTGAATCATCATACCCGACGATAGACATATCCTCCGGCACTTTTAGATCCATCTCCCTCAGCATATCAATCACCTTCAGCGCAATTTCATCGTTATAACAAAGAATGGCTGTCGGCATATGCTTGCTGTTTTTCTCCAGTGTGGCCTTCACTTTCTCCAGAAGTTTTGATTCTTTTTCTTCCGTTGTAAATGTCACAATCATATCTGGAGAGGGGAACAAATCACGCTCCCGGTGCGCCTGTATAAATCCGTTCATCCGTTTCACGCCTTGTGTGTCATCAGCTTTAAAAATACCCATCATGTGCGTGTGGCCGAGAGAAAGCAAATGCTCAGCCGCCATCATGCCGCCTTTCACATCATCCAAGGTAAAACTCGGTGCGGCAAGCTCAGCATATGACGCGTTTATCATCGCAAAAGGAATGCCGTTTTTCTCCAAGTTTAGATAGTAGCCGATGTTTGGGGTTTGCAGGGCGCTTTTTGTCGGTTCTACGATGAGTCCGTCAATATGCTGGGACAGCAGGTTTTCTAAGCCTCTTCTTTCATTGTCCGGGTTGTTGTTTGTGCTTGTCAAAAGCATAGAATATCCCTGCTCGCTTAAATAGGACTCGATTCCTCTGATAATGCTCGGGAAAATATAGTCTGATATGTAGGTTGTCAAAACACCGATCGTTTTATTGGAATGCAGCGCTGACTTCGCAGAGCGTGAAGCGACAAAGGTGCCTCCGCCTTGCACGCTGTACAGCAGGCCTTGTGATACGAGGTCTCCGATCGCTTTGCGAATGGTATGCCGGCTGACGCCGAATTGCTGCATTAATTCGTTTTCGGTAGGGATTTTTTGATCGGGCAGTATTTTGCCTTGATTAATCCATGAACTGATTTCTTCTTTTACTTGCGCGTATTTTGGTAACATATCCATTCCTCCAAAATGTATACGGACAAATTTCAGTATATCATAGCGTTCTTGGTAAGAAAACATTGACAGAAAATACAAACAAGATTATTCTATATTTGTACGTACTAATTAAATGTAATTTTCGTTAAATTTTAATATAAGTACGTACAATTGCAGGATGAAATGAAAACGCTTTACTCAACATTTCGGGAGGGCAGGGAAATGAAGAATACTCCAACTCAATTAGAACCAAATGTTCCTGTAACAAGAAGCCATTCAATGGGATTTGTCATTTTGATCTCATGCGCGGCGGGGCTTGGCGGCTTATTGTATGGCTATGACACGGCAGTGATTTCTGGCGCCATCGGTTTTCTGAAAGATTTATACAGCCTGAGTCCGTTTATGGAGGGACTTGTCATTTCAAGCATTATGATTGGAGGAGTTGTGGGAGTCGGGATATCCGGATTTTTAAGTGACAGATTCGGCCGGAGAAAAATTTTAATGACAGCCGCTTTATTATTTGCGATATCAGCAATCGTTTCAGCGCTTTCTCAAGACGTGTCCACTTTGATCATTGCAAGGATTATCGGGGGCCTGGGAATCGGGATGGGCTCATCGCTCTCTGTTACGTACATTACAGAAGCGGCGCCGCCCGCCATACGCGGAAGTTTATCATCCTTATATCAGCTCTTTACGATACTGGGTATTTCCGCAACATACTTTATTAATCTGGCTGTGCAGCGGTCTGGAACATACGAATGGGGCGTGCACACCGGCTGGAGATGGATGCTTGCTTATGGAATGGTGCCGTCCGTCATCTTTTTCCTTGTCCTGCTCGTCGTTCCGGAAAGTCCGAGATGGCTGGCGAAAGCGGGCAAAACAAACGAAGCTTTAAAGATCCTGACACGTATTAATGGAGAAACTGTTGCAAAAGAAGAATTAAAGAACATTGAGAACTCTTTAAAAATAGAACAAATGGGGTCGCTCTCCCAGCTGTTTAAGCCGGGTCTCAGAAAGGCGCTTGTCATTGGAATCCTGCTTGCGCTGTTTAACCAAGTCATCGGCATGAACGCCATTACTTACTACGGGCCGGAAATCTTTAAAATGATGGGATTCGGGCAAAACGCCGGATTTGTGACGACTTGTATCGTCGGAGTTGTAGAAGTCATCTTTACCGTTATTGCGGTGTTGCTGATTGATAAAGTCGGACGAAAAAAACTGATGTCCATCGGTTCTGCTTTTATGGCTTTTTTTATGATTTTAATCGGGACGTCGTTTTATTTTCAGTTAACAAGCGGGATCATGCTGATCGTCATTATATTAGGTTTTGTCGCTGCTTTCTGTGTCTCGGTTGGGCCGATCACATGGATTATGATTTCTGAAATCTTTCCGAACCATCTGCGTGCGCGGGCTGCGGGCATTGCGACCATCTTTTTATGGGGAGCAAACTGGGCGATCGGACAGTTTGTGCCAATGATGATTGATTCTTTCGGGCTCGCCTATACATTCTGGATCTTCGCGGTGATTAACATCCTTTGCTTCCTGTTTGTCGTAACAATCTGCCCGGAAACGAAGAACAAATCGCTCGAAGAAATTGAAAAGCTTTGGATAAAATGAAAACGCTTTAAAAGAACAGCCCTTTCTATGGGAAGGGCTGTTTATATTGGGATGCACCATTTGGCGTTTTCTGTATAAGATAAAGATATATAGGAAAAAATAGTGCTGGATAAAACGCCGCGGTATGAAAACTCTGCGAATATTGTCGATGAATTGGCTCTTAACAGTTGAATAAACAATTCCACCCTGTTAAAATAATTAAAGAAAGCAGAAATGATTTTTTTTGGCTATGATGGGACGTTTTTTGTCATAGCGGGACATATAATGTCCAGCAAAAAAGGAAGGAACGTTTGAGTCATGAACCAGTTAATACAAGCTCAAAAAAAATTATTGCCTGATCTTCTGCTCGTTATGCAAAAGAGGTTTGAAATCTTGCAGTATATCAGGCTGACAGAACCGATCGGGCGAAGAAGCCTGTCTGCCAGTCTCGAAATCAGCGAGCGTGTGCTGAGGGGCGAGGTTCAGTTTTTAAAGGAACAGAACCTGGTCGATATTAAGACAAACGGCATGACATTGACAGAAGAGGGCTATGAACTGCTTTCTGTTCTGGAAGATACGATGAAAGATGTTTTAGGTTTGACACTTTTGGAAAAGACATTAAAAGAACGTTTAAATCTAAAGGATGCCATTATCGTATCAGGTGACAGCGATCACTCTCCATGGGTCAAAAAAGAAATGGGAAGAGCGGCTGTCGCATGTATGAAAAAAAGATTTTCAGGCAAAAATATCGTCGCTGTAACTGGCGGTACGACAATTGAAGCTGTCGCCGAAATGATGACGCCGGATTCTAAAAACCGCGAACTTTTGTTTGTGCCTGCAAGAGGCGGTTTAGGTGAAGACGTGAAAAACCAGGCGAACACCATATGCGCGCATATGGCGGAGAAGGCTTCAGGCACTTACCGGCTTTTGTTTGTTCCGGGACAGCTGTCACAAGGCGCCTATTCATCTATTATTGAAGAGCCTTCTGTCAAAGAGGTGCTGAACACCATTAAATCAGCGAGTATGCTGGTTCACGGAATCGGCGAAGCTAAAACTATGGCTCAGCGCAGAAACACGCCTTTAGAAGATTTAAAGAAAATAGATGATAACGACGCGGTGACAGAAGCGTTCGGCTACTATTTTAACGCGGACGGCGAAGTGGTCCACAAAGTGCATTCTGTCGGAATGCAGCTGGATGACATAGACGCCATCCCCGATATTATTGCGGTAGCGGGCGGATCATCAAAAGCAGAGGCGATCGAGGCTTACTTTAAAAAGCCCCGCAACACGGTTCTCGTCACAGACGAAGGAGCCGCAAAGAAGTTATTAAGGGATGAATAATCCCTCAATATAAATATCTCTCACTTATTTAAAGGAGGAAACAATCATGGCAGTAAAAGTCGGTATTAACGGTTTTGGTCGTATTGGACGTAACGTATTCCGCGCAGCATTAAACAATCCTGAAGTTGAGGTAGTAGCGGTTAACGATTTAACAGATGCTAACATGCTGGCTCACCTTTTACAATATGATTCTGTACACGGAAAATTAGACGCTGAAGTTTCAGTTGACGGTAACAACCTTGTTGTTAACGGCAAAACAATTGAAGTTTCTGCAGAACGCGATCCTGCTAAACTTAGCTGGGGCAAACAAGGCGTTGAAATCGTAGTTGAATCTACTGGTTTCTTCACAAAACGCGCAGACGCTGCGAAACACTTAGAAGCTGGCGCGAAAAAAGTAATCATCTCTGCTCCTGCTAACGAAGAAGATATCACAATCGTTATGGGTGTTAACGAAGATAAATACGATGCGGCTAACCACGATGTTATCTCTAACGCATCTTGCACAACAAACTGCCTTGCGCCGTTTGCAAAAGTACTTAACGATAAATTCGGCATCAAACGCGGTATGATGACAACTGTTCACTCTTACACAAACGATCAGCAAATCCTTGATCTTCCGCACAAAGACTACCGTCGTGCGCGTGCAGCAGCTGAAAACATCATCCCAACATCAACTGGTGCTGCTAAAGCAGTTTCTCTAGTTCTTCCTGAACTAAAAGGCAAACTGAACGGTGGAGCAATGCGTGTTCCAACTCCAAACGTTTCTCTAGTTGACTTGGTTGCTGAACTGAACCAAGAAGTAACAGCTGAAGAAGTAAACGCAGCTCTTAAAGAAGCGGCTGAAGGCGACCTTAAAGGAATCCTTGGCTACAGCGAAGAGCCATTAGTTTCTGGCGACTACAACGGAAACAAAAACTCTTCTACAATCGATGCTCTTTCTACAATGGTTATGGAAGGCAGCATGGTAAAAGTAATCTCTTGGTACGATAACGAAAGCGGCTACTCTAACCGCGTTGTTGACCTTGCAGCTTACATCGCAAAAAAAGGTCTTTAATTTATAGCTGAAAAAGGACCTGACTTGGTTCTTTTGAATAGAAGCGCTATAATGAAAGCGGACAAGGGAAGGGGACGGACTCCCTTTCCCTTTTTCCATGAAGACCGGCTTTCAGAAAACGCTCTGTGATAGAGAAACGACCGCGTTTTAGCAGCTTTGCCGGCGCTTTCGCCTAAGGCCGCTGCCCTGGCCATTAGACGAACTGCCCTGTGCCGAAAAAGACTGCGATCTGCCCTGGCGGCGTTATCGCTTGAACAGACGGTTTCACGTTTTTCGTGCTGTATGCAAACCATTTTGAAGGAGGATCTCCTAGGCATGAATAAGAAAACTCTCAAAGACATCGACGTAAAAGGCAAAGTTGTATTCTGCCGCGTTGACTTTAACGTTCCAATGAAAGACGGGGAAGTAACAGACGATACACGTATCCGTGCTGCGCTTCCAACAATTAAACACCTTGCAGACCAAGGCGCGAAAGTCCTTCTTGCGAGCCACTTAGGCCGCCCGAAAGGCGAAGTAGTTGAGGAGCTTCGTTTAACTCCTGTCGCTGCACGTCTCGGCGAACTGCTTGGCAAAGAAGTGAAAAAAGCGGATGAAGCTTACGGCGATGCTGTAAAAGCACAAATTTCCGAGATGAAGGACGGAGACGTTCTTGTATTGGAAAACGTACGTTTCTATCCTGGTGAAGAGAAAAATGATCCTGAGCTTGCAAAAGCATTTGCTGAGCTTGCAGATGTATATGTAAATGACGCATTCGGTGCTGCCCACCGTGCTCACGCATCTACAGCTGGAATTGCCGAGCATCTGCCAGCAGTTGCAGGTTTCTTAATGGAAAAAGAGCTTGATGTACTCGGAAAAGCGGTTTCTAACCCTGACCGCCCGTTCACGGCGATCATCGGCGGAGCGAAAGTAAAAGACAAAATCGGTGTCATCGAAAGTCTTCTTGATAAAGTAGACAACCTGATCATCGGCGGAGGTCTTGCTTATACTTTCGTAAAAGCGCTTGGCTATGAAGTCGGGAAATCTCTTCTTGAAGAAGATAAGATCGAGCTTGCGAAATCATTTATGGACCGCGCTAAAGAAAAAGGCGTTAACTTCTACATGCCTGAAGATGTACTCGTTGCAGATGATTTCTCTAACGATGCAAACGTGAAAATTGTGCCGATCTCTGAAATCCCTAGTGATTTAGAAGCAATCGACATTGGTACGAAAACACGCGAAACGTATGCTGACGTCATCAAAAACAGCAAACTTGTCGTGTGGAACGGACCGATGGGCGTATTCGAAATCGACTTGTTCGCTCAAGGAACAAAAGCGGTTGCGGAAGCATTGGCAGAGGCGAAAGATACATACTCTGTCATCGGTGGAGGAGACTCTGCGGCAGCGGTTGAAAAATTCGGCCTTGCTGACAAAATGAGCCACATCTCAACAGGCGGCGGCGCATCCCTTGAGTTTATGGAAGGCAAAGAGCTTCCAGGGGTAGCTGCACTGAACGATAAATAATCTCAAAACTGCTATAAGGAAGTGGAACAGATGAGAAAACCAATTATCGCCGGTAACTGGAAAATGAACAAAACACTCGGCGAAGCTGTCAGCTTCGTTGAAGAAGTGAAATCTTCCATTCCAGCAGCAGACAAAGCTGAAGCTGTTGTTTGCGCGCCAGCGCTTTTCTTAGAAAAGCTTACTTCTGCTGTTAAAGGCACTGACCTAAAAGTCGGCGCTCAAAACATGCACTTCGAAGAAAGCGGCGCGTTCACAGGCGAAATCAGCCCGGTTGCTCTGAAAGACCTTGGCGTTGACTACTGTGTCATCGGCCACTCTGAGCGCCGTGAAATGTTCGCTGAAACTGATGAAACAGTTAACAAAAAAGCACACGCAGCTTTCAAACATGGCATTGTGCCGATCATCTGTGTAGGTGAAACGCTTGAAGAGCGTGAAGCCGGCAAAACAAATGATCTTGTTGCTGACCAAGTGAAAAAAGGCCTTGCTGGTCTTTCTGAAGAACAAGTTGCTGCTTCTGTTATTGCGTATGAGCCAATCTGGGCAATCGGAACAGGCAAATCTTCTACAGCGAAAGATGCGAATGACGTGTGTGCGCATATCCGTAAAACCGTTGCTGAAAGCTTCAGCCAAGAAGCTGCAGACAAGCTTCGCATCCAATATGGCGGAAGCGTAAAGCCTGCAAACATTAAAGAATATATGGCAGAGTCCGATATTGACGGTGCTTTGGTCGGCGGCGCAAGCCTTGAGCCACAGTCATTCGTTCAATTATTGGAGGAAGGTCAATATGAGTAAAAAACCAGCTGCACTCATCATTCTTGATGGGTTCGGATTACGTAACGAAACAGTAGGGAACGCAGTTGCTTTAGCGAAAAAACCGAATTTTGACCGCTACTGGAACCAGTATCCTCATCAAACATTGACTGCTTCAGGCGAGGCTGTAGGCCTACCTGAAGGGCAAATGGGGAACTCCGAAGTAGGTCATTTAAATATCGGTGCGGGACGTATTGTGTACCAAAGCTTAACACGCGTAAATGTTGCCATTCGTGAAGGGGAGTTTGAGCGCAATCAAACATTCCTTGACGCGATCAGCAACGCGAAAGAAAACAACAAAGCCTTGCACCTGTTTGGCCTTTTATCTGACGGAGGCGTGCACAGCCATATCAACCATTTATTCGCACTGTTAAAACTTGCGAAAAAAGAAGGGCTGACAAAGGTTTATATCCATGGCTTCCTTGACGGCCGTGATGTAGGTCCGCAGACAGCGAAAACGTACATCAACCAGTTGAACGAACAAATCAAGGAAATCGGTGTGGGTGAAATCGCCAGCATTTCCGGACGTTACTACTCTATGGACCGCGACAAACGCTGGGACCGTGTAGAAAAAGCGTACCGCGCAATGGCATACGGCGAAGGCCCATCATACCGCAGCGCCTTGGATGTTGTTGATGATTCATATGCGAATGGCATCTACGATGAATTTGTGATTCCATCTGTTATCACAAAAGAAAACGGTGAGCCTGTTGCGACAATCCAAGACGGCGATTCTGTGATTTTCTATAATTTCAGACCGGACCGCGCCATCCAGATTTCCAACACGTTCACAAACAAAGACTTCCGTGAATTCGACCGCGGCGAGAATTATCCAAAGAACCTGTATTTCGTCTGCCTGACTCACTTCAGTGAAACAGTCGACGGCTATGTAGCGTTTAAACCGATAAATCTTGATAACACAGTCGGAGAAGTATTATCTCAGCACGGATTAAAACAGCTTCGAATTGCAGAGACTGAAAAGTATCCGCACGTCACGTTCTTTATGAGCGGCGGCCGTGAAGCTGAATTCCCGGGTGAAGAGCGTATTCTCATCAATTCGCCTAAAGTTGCAACGTATGACTTGAAGCCTGAAATGAGTGCGTATGAAGTGAAAGACGCGCTTGTCAAAGAAATTGAAGCTGACAAGCATGACGCGATCATTCTGAACTTCGCAAACCCTGATATGGTCGGCCACTCCGGAATGGTTGAACCAACAATTAAAGCAATTGAAGCAGTGGACGAATGCTTGGGCGAAGTCGTTGACGCGATTCTCGCTAAAGGCGGACACGCCATCATTACCGCTGATCACGGTAATGCTGACATTCTGATTACGGAATCAGGCGAACCGCACACTGCGCATACAACAAACCCAGTCCCTGTGATTGTAACGAAAGAAGGCATTACGCTTCGTGAAGGCGGAATCCTAGGCGACCTTGCACCAACGTTATTAGACCTTCTCGGTGTTGAAAAACCGAAAGAAATGACAGGAACATCTTTAATTCAAAAATAATTTGAAAATCAAAAGGAGAGACAAAACTTATGCCATACATTGTTGATGTTTATGCACGCGAAGTATTAGACTCCCGCGGCAACCCAACAGTTGAAGTTGAAGTATATACAGAAACAGGAGCTTTCGGCCGCGCTTTAGTGCCAAGCGGAGCTTCTACAGGTGAATACGAAGCGGTTGAGCTTCGTGACGGCGACAAAGACCGTTACCTTGGAAAAGGTGTGTTAACAGCTGTTAACAACGTAAACGAAATCATTGCACCAGAGCTTCTTGGCTTTGATGTAACTGAACAAAACGCAATCGATCAGCTTTTAATCGAGCTTGACGGTACTGAAAACAAAGGCAAACTTGGTGCGAACGCAATCCTTGGCGTATCTATGGCTTGTGCGCGTGCTGCTGCTGATTTCTTACAGATTCCTCTTTACCAATACCTTGGAGGATTCAACTCAAAAACTCTTCCTGTACCGATGATGAACATCGTAAACGGCGGAGAGCATGCTGATAACAACGTGGATATTCAAGAATTCATGATCATGCCTGTAGGTGCTCCTAACTTCCGTGAAGCACTTCGCATGGGCGCTCAAATCTTCCACAGCCTGAAATCAGTATTAAGCGCAAAAGGCTTAAACACTGCTGTAGGTGACGAAGGCGGATTCGCTCCAAACCTTGGTTCTAACGAAGAAGCGCTTCAAACAATCGTTGAAGCAATCGAAAAAGCCGGCTTCAAACCTGGCGAAGAAGTGAAACTTGCTATGGATGCTGCATCTTCTGAGTTCTACAACAAAGAAGACGGCAAATACCATCTGTCTGGCGAAGGCGTTGTGAAAACATCTGCAGAAATGGTTGACTGGTATGAAGAGCTTGTTTCTAAATACCCAATCATCTCTATCGAAGACGGACTTGACGAAAACGACTGGGAAGGCCACAAGCTTCTTACTGAGCGTCTTGGCAAAAAAGTTCAGCTTGTTGGTGACGACCTCTTCGTTACAAACACGAAAAAACTTGCTGAAGGTATTAAAAACGGCGTAGGCAACTCTATCCTGATCAAAGTAAACCAAATCGGTACATTGACTGAAACATTCGATGCAATCGAAATGGCGAAACGCGCAGGCTACACAGCTGTTATCTCTCACCGTTCTGGTGAAACTGAAGACAGCACAATCGCTGATATCGCTGTGGCTACAAACGCAGGACAAATCAAAACAGGTGCTCCGTCTCGTACGGACCGTGTTGCGAAATACAACCAGCTTCTTCGCATCGAAGATCAGTTGGCTGAAACTGCTCAATACCACGGTATTAACTCTTTCTACAACTTAAACAAGTAATAAATAGACCGCCGAGATAAATCTCGGCGGGTTTTTTTATGCAAACTTTCCTAGCACTAGCTTTTATTATCCATCTATTTATTTCCTTGATTTTGTACTTTTTTTGGTGCTAGGCGTTATTATTTCCTATATTGATGTACAAACAGTTTTGTATGTTCAGAAGACTGTCCCGACTGAACTACTTCGGAAGAATTTTTCTCACTTATTTTTTCTATCGTAAAGATGGGAGAACCTCTTTCAGCAGCTGTTTACACAGTCCTTCTAGTGTGTATGGACGCTGATTATATCTTTCTGTCTGCCGGTCTGACTCTCATGCTGGCTTTTTTTATCATATCAGTGAGGCAAGGAATAAGCAGCGGGATACCGGGAAAAAAGCAAATCAGCTCTTTTATGAAAGATCTAAATAAAGCCTCACCATATCGCGGCATTGAATCCCGTTTTCAAAAATTTCTTCATCATAGTGTCTGATAAAGAAATCATGGTCGATCGCCTGAAGGCGGAATCCGCATTTTTGATAGAGAGAAAGCTGATGAATGCTGGAATTCCCCGTGCCGATTTCAATCGTGTCCGCCCCCAGCTCTTTCGCCTTTTCGATGGCGTCAAGTACCATCTGTTTGCCAAAGCCTTTCTTCTGAAGAGATTCTTTTACGGCAATATTTACAATTTCAATTGTTTGCGGCCTTGTTTTTAGCAATACATAAACTCCGGCAAGCTCATCACCGGCCCAAGCTGTGTAACATTCTCCCCTCTCAAGGTATTCATCTACAATGTCTTTTGATGGATCGGCGAGCAGCAATAGATCATACAATTCGTCATTAGTATCTTCTCCTAATTCAATCCTGAGCTTTTGCATATTCTTACCACCTTTTTTAGTCTGATAGACATTTAATTTTTTCATTCGTTCCCAATTTCATTCTGTTTTATTATAAAATATGAAAAGCAGTAAATGTTATCAATTGACTAGAATAGGAGGAAAGTCATGTTTTTTTGTAAGAATTGCGGTACCCAGAATAATGAAGGGGCCAAGTTTTGTAAAGAATGCGGCACCCCGATCGGAGGGAGCAGTAAACAGGCCGATCCAGAAACAGCAAGCACTGCCGAAACGAGGCAGGCTCCGCGAAAACCGATCCCTAAGAAAACCATCATTTTATGGAGCAGTATTGCCGCAGCGTGCGTTATATTATTCGCCGCATATAAAACCGGAGCGTACTTTACTTCAAAGGATAGGTTAATTGACAAGTTTGAACAGGCCGTAAATGATGAGGACAAGGACCAAATCGCGTCTCTTCTCACACCGGTAAATGACAAGCTGAAGCTCACTAAAAATAATGTAAAACCGTTTCTTACATATTTGAAGGACCATCCAGACAAAAAGGATGAACTTTTTGCATCGCTGCGTGATGAAACAGCCCAGAAGGATATCGTATATGCGGAAAAAGACGGGAAAAGCCTGCTGGTATTTGATCATTACGACTTAAAGATAGCACCTGTTTATTTTGAAGTAACTAGCAATTATAAAAATACCGATTTATATGTCAATAAAGAGGAAGCCGGATCTGTAAAGAAAGCCGATCAAGCACAAACCTTGGGTCCGTACATTCCCGGTGAATATACAGTCTCAGCCAAACTGAAAAACGATGTCGTCGATCTTGTGAAAAAGGAAGACATTCAGGCGGTTGGCGATAACAGCTTTCGTGTAGATCTCTCATTGGAAGCAGACGATGTGACATTCAGCTTAGCGGATGACATCAAGAGCGGGAAGGGAGATTTGCTGATTAACGGCAAGTCGATTCATAAAGATCCATTCAAATCCGTAACATACGGTCCGCTGCTAATAGATGGATCAATGACAGCTTCAGTCGAGGCAGAATTTCCGTGGGGAAAAACAAAAACAGCCGGCGTTCCCATCGAACATAAAGAAATGGAGTTAACGTTAATTCCTGATCAAGATACACAGGAACAGATTATGAACACAATTGTCAAAACAACAAAACAATACTCCAAATCGCTATCCGATGGGAATACAGCCCAGATGACAGAGGCAAGTGCCAAATGGAAGGCAGAGACGAAGGATACCGTTGATTCTATGAAAAGTACGGATTCATACTTAAAAGATAGATACTTGGAAACTGATTTTGACCTGGACACATTTGCCATCTCTCAGAAAAACGACGGGACGTGGCAGGTATCGGTAACAGGAAAAGAACTCCACCAATCTTCTTCGTATAGCGACTATTCAAAATCTGAAATGACTGATGACAGTCCGAGTTATGAATATCTTCTTTCATATGATAAAAAACAGAAAAAGTGGATTTTTGAAGACGCAGAATCAACATTCGAATCTGCAGGCACAAATATAAAGAAAATCAAAAATGATAAACCAGAGACATACACATCGGCTTGGGCTGATTCGAAGAACAAAGACAGTGAAAACTCTGCAAGCGGTGATGTTACAGATGAACAAGTGACATTATTTATGGGCAGTTATCTGCAAAGTCAGGCAGATGCCGTGAATCACAATAATTTCTCACTAATGGAAGACAGTCTTGAGAAAGGCAGTTCCCTTTATTCCGACCAGCAGCATCTCGTGGCGAAATTAAATAAAGAGGGGACAACAGAAGACTTTAATAACTATGAAGTGAAAAGCTGGAGCCAAAATGGTTCGGCTATCACGATTAAGACGTATGAGGAATTCTATATCACAAAATCAGGCGGCAGTCCAAAGCTCAGAACATATAATTGGACCTATACCGGCGTAGTGAAGAATAAGAGAATTTACTTAACGTCTATTCAATAAAAGAACCCCATCGCCAGCAGGTGATGGGGTTCTTTTTAAAAGAGCATATAACGGAAAATCTCTTTGACATAGTGTTCGATAATAAGCTGAAATGTGACGCAGATGATCAGATAAATCACAATCGTTGAGTAAATGACATCAACCTTCCCTTTATATGAATGCTGGTAACTGCTCAGCATCGCAGGAGGAATGGCGAAGAATGCACCGATTAAACCAACGGCTAACACGGTGAAACAAATGTCTGTATGTAATAAAAAGAAGAAAAGGGCAAGAATCAAAATAGCCGTAAACGGAATGAGAAACGCTCCGAATCTTGAGAATGAATCTTTAAAAGACACTTGGTTTCCCGCGATTTTCAGGGCGAAAAAAATGCATGCATGCAGGCCAAATAGAAATAAAATAAAATAAATGGTTGGCTCTAAGAAGATTGCTGTAAAGCTTACGCTTCCGGGACCGTCTGAAAAAAGAATATAAAACATCAAAGGGGTCAGCAAACTGAAAAGAACCAGCGTAATCACAGCGCTGATCAACTGCTCTCCGCCTGTTGCTTTACATTCCTGATAAGGGCGTTTCAGGACGGCCAGGACAAATGAACCGAACTGTTTTGCTGCTTGCTTTGCAGCGGCTCCAGTTTGAGATGCCTGCTGTTGGCCTGATTGACCAGGGAGCGGCGATCCGCATTTCTCACAAAACTTTCCGCCATCAGTTTGATGGCCGCATTGAGGACAATACATAAAATAACTCCTTTACTGTAATATAGGGAAAATAGACTAATAGTTTTATTATAAAAGAAAAAAGTTGTAAAGTAATCAATATTCATACAAAAAAAAGACACGAGCCTTATAGCAGCTGTGTCTTTTTTTATGCTAGTTATTAATATATTTCTCAAATACCTCTCCAAAATCTTTGATATGATACTGCGAGCGAACGGATGTCAGCCAAGTGAATCCGAATTCGGTCAGCTCTTTATATTGCGTTTCAATATTGACGTGCTCAGGGCGGGTATGGTGAAGAATCGTCACTGCTTTATCTAAGCTTTGCTCCGCTTGATTGATCAATATGTCATTTTCATAGGTTGTTTCAGCGATGCGGAGAAGAGCTTTATAAAGGTCTTTTAATTTTTCAATCTGGTCTTTGTGAACATCAATGTCGAATTGTTCACCGCCCAGCTTAAACTTTATTTCAACATCCAAATCGACTTTTCCGGCAGTTTCAAGAAAAACGTCAGAGATTTTATATTGCGAATAAGGGTAGCGTTTTAACGTTCGTTTTGAGGAAGTGGCGCGTTCGCCGTCTACATGGATCAGGGCCAGGTTCGTAAAGCAATATTCGTCTGCTTTTGTTTTAATCAAGAAATAAATTTTCTCATTGTCTTCATGCATGACATAGTCATCTGCGTCTGTTTTGTCATAGTCCTGAGGTTCGATAATTTTTCCGATATCAGATAAGCCCAAGGCATCTGCCGCAATTTTTTTGAACATCTGTATACGTCCTTCCTATTCAATTTTGTCACTTCATTGTAGCATGGAGCGTTTCTGACAGGCTATAAAGGTTTACCGGGAAATCGCCTCCGGGTAAAAGGGGGGAGAATAATTCTATTTCCTGTGCAGACACTACCAACAAGGAGGTATATGATGTTCTCATTCATCGTTCACGTCTTCATTTCTTTATTCGCAGTATCAAATCCGATCGGAAACGTACCAATATTTCTGACGCTGACAGAAGGCTATACATCAGCGGAAAGAAAAGCGATTGCCCGGAAGGCAGCTATTTTATCCTTTTTTATTCTCGCGGCTTTTTTGGTTTTTGGCCATCTTATCTTTAAACTGTTTGATATCAACATTCACGCGCTCCGAGTGGCGGGCGGCATATTCATTTTCGGCATTGCCTATAATCTATTGAATGCGAAAGAGTCGCACGTGCAGTCTCTTCATCATGATGAACATAAGGAAAGCAAGGAAAAAGCGGATATATCTGTCACACCTTTATCCATTCCGATCATTGCTGGGCCTGGAACGATTGCAACAGTAATGAGCCTTTCCGCCGGGCATAGCGGTATTGGTCATTATGTGGCTGTCATAATCGGCATAGCCGCCGTTATTGCCCTGACCTTTCTCTTTTTCCACTATTCTGCTTTTATCAGCAGCAAACTCGGAAAAACCGAGATGAATGTGATTACCAGACTGATGGGATTAATCTTAGCCGTGGTTGCGGTCGGGATGATCGGTGCTGGGCTGAAAGGCATGTTTCCGGTCTTAATCTCATGATGCAAAAAGCAGCTCCCTTATTTTAGAGAGCTGCTTTCTTTTGTTTTCGGCACGTACCGAAAGACTTCCTCACTCTCAAAAAATTCAATCAACCTGCTCAGCCAATCATAGTAATGAAGCCATTCTTTTAATTCATTCAGCAGCTGATTGACTTTCTCTTCCGCTTCCGGGGTAAGCCCGTCCCTTTGTAAAAGATCAGTCAGCTCCCGGTTTAATTTTTTATACAGCACTTTGTTTTTGCTCACGACCTTTGTCCAATTCGCCGCAAATAAAGAAATGAAGGTTTGATAATAATCCTGCTCGACGTCATAAAGGTCTTTTCGTACGCCTTTTTCAAACACCTTTTCGGCGATATTGGCATCGATCATTTCACGGACAACCTGGCTCATCCGTGTTTTGCTCATGCCCGTAGCCTCAGAGAGCTCGCTTAAGGTCATCGGTTTTCGATTCATATAAATAATTCCGAGCACACGTCCGACAGTTGAAGGCATTCCAAACGTATGCATATTTTCGGCAATCTTCTCAATGAGATGCTCTTCAGCATGTTCAATGATGTCGAGAGCAGTTTTTTTCACAGCTGATCATCCCTTCAAATGGCAATTGATGGTGTCAATATATCATATTTCTTCCTGATGTTGAAAATAGCTGAATGCAGAGGAAGTGGGAGGTATCCGGCGTAATTGTAAGAACACCCTTTCCGTCTCGGTCATAACAATAAATAATCTATAAATAACATATAATTTCAACACATTGTAAACTTTTTATTTTACAAAGTTCAAATTATAATAAGGATTATACTTTTCAGAAAATTTAATGGAAACCTGCGGAGGTGCACGGATTGCTGAAATTGGAACAAGTGTCAAAAGTATATAAAGGCGGCAAAAAAGCTGTGAACAGCATTGATTTAGATATTGCCAAAGGTGAGTTTATCTGTTTTATCGGCCCGAGCGGCTGCGGAAAAACGACAACGATGAAGATGATCAACAGACTGATAGAACCATCGTCTGGAAGGATCTTTATTGACGGAGAAAATATTATGGAACAGGACCCGGTTGAGCTGAGGAGAAAAATCGGCTATGTGATTCAGCAGATTGGTTTGTTTCCCCACATGACCATCCAGCAGAACATCTCACTCGTACCGAAACTGTTGAAATGGCCTGAGGAAAAACGGAAGGAACGGGCGCGAGAGCTGTTAAAGCTTGTGGATATGGGTCCGGAATATTTAGACCGTTATCCCCATGAGCTCAGCGGCGGTCAGCAGCAAAGAATCGGCGTGCTGCGCGCGCTGGCCGCTGAACCCCCTCTCATTTTAATGGATGAACCGTTCGGAGCGCTTGATCCGATTACGCGTGATTCCCTTCAGGAAGAATTCAAAAAACTGCAGAGAACACTAAACAAAACGATTGTGTTTGTCACCCACGATATGGACGAAGCGATTAAGCTTGCTGACAGAATCGTGATTTTAAAAGCGGGAGAAATCGTTCAAGTCGACACACCTGATGAGATTCTCCGGAACCCGGCAAATGAATTTGTTGAAGAATTTATCGGGAAAGAACGCCTGATTCAGTCAAGACCGGATATCGAGCGGGTAGAGCAAATGATGAACAGAACGCCAGTGACGGTATCTGCGGACAAAACGCTTTCTCAGGCGATTCAGCTGATGAGAGAAAAACGTGTTGACTCGCTGCTTGTTGTGGACCGGCAAAACGTGCTGAAGGGCTATGTTGATGTGGAAATGATTGATCAAAACCGCAAAAAAGCAAGCATCGTTGGCGACGTATACCGCTCAGATATATATACCGTTCAAAAAGGGGCGCTTCTTCGCGATACAGTCCGAAAAATTTTGAAGCAGGGGATCAAATATGTTCCGGTCGTCGATGAACAGAATCATTTAGCAGGGATTGTGACAAGAGCGAGCCTTGTTGATATCGTATACGATTCCATTTGGGGCGACGAGGAAAACCAGCTCATGACGATCTGACCGGGGGAGGAGCTCTTTTAAGATGAATCAAATGATGACTTTTTTACAAACGAACGGCGGAGAGCTGCTGTATAAAACAGGAGAGCATTTATATATTTCACTCATAGCCGTTGTATTGGGCATTATCGTTGCAGTGCCGCTCGGTGTTGCTCTCACCAGAATGAAAAAAGGCGCAGGTGCGGTTATCGGTTTCGTAAACATTGTGCAAACCCTGCCGAGTCTTGCGATTTTAGCCTTTTTTATTCCGCTTCTCGGCGTAGGAAAGGTGCCTGCGATTGTCGCTTTATTTTTCTATTCGGTGCTGCCGATCCTGCGCAATACGTATACCGGCATTAAAGGTGTAAATAAAAACCTGCTGGAATCGGGAAAAGGGATTGGCATGACCGGCTGGGAACAGATTCGGCTCGTCGAAATCCCGCTGGCGATTCCCATCATCATGGCGGGGATCCGCACATCAACGATCTACCTAATCGGCTGGGCGACACTTGCGTCGTTTATCGGGGGAGGCGGCCTCGGGGACTATATTTTTATCGGCCTGAACCTGTATCAGCCTGAATATATTATTGGCGGTGCCGTGCCTGTCACAATTCTGGCCATTATCATTGATTATGTCCTAGCCGTGACAGAACGAAAGGTGACGCCGAAAGGATTGCAAGGGATGAAGGAAGTTTCGTAAGGAGTTGGCTCTGTTGAAAACGAAAAAAATCAAATGGCTTGGCGCGTGCGCTCTCGGCTTTGTCATACTGCTAAGCGGCTGTTCTTTGCCGGGACTCGGCGGCGCTTCAGACGACACGATCAAAATCGGGGCGCAAAGCATGACAGAATCAGAAATTTTAGCGAATATGATCGCGCAGCTTATTGAACATGATACAGATTTGAATACCGCTTTAGTGAAAAACCTCGGGTCAAACTATGTGCAGCACCAAGCGATGCTGGGCGGTGACATTGATATTTCTGCCACGCGCTATTCCGGAACAGATTTAACAAGCACCCTCGGCAAGGAAGCGGAGAAAGATCCGAAAAAAGCGCTGAACATTGTGCAGAATGAGTTTCAAAAGCGGTTTTCTTATAAATGGTTTGATTCCTACGGCTTTGATAACACATATGCCTTCACCGTAACAAAAAAGTTTGCGGAAAAGGAGCACATTAACACCGTGTCTGACCTGAAGAAAAATGCCTCCCAATATAAATTAGGCGTCGACAATGCTTGGCTGAAACGAAAAGGCGACGGATATAAAGGCTTTGTCAGCACATATGGTTTTGAGTTCGGCACAACTTATCCAATGCAGATCGGGCTAGTCTATGACGCAGTCAAAAACGGGAAAATGGACGCCGTTCTGGCTTATTCAACGGATGGACGGATTAAAGCCTATGACTTGAAAATCTTAAAAGATGATAAGCGTTTCTTCCCGCCGTATGACTGTTCACCGGTGATTCCGGAAAAGGTGCTTAAGGCGCATCCCGAGCTTGAGGGTGTGATTAATAAGCTGATTGGGCAAATCGATACGGAAACGATGCAGGAGCTGAACTATGAGGTGGATGGCAAGCTGAAGGAGCCGTCTGTCGTAGCAGCGGAATTTTTAGAGAAACATCATTATTTTGACTAAGAAAAGAGGCGGATCATATGGAAGTACTACAACAGCTTGGCACTTACTATTCGCAAAACGGCGGTTACGTGCTGCAGGAGTTTTACCGCCATTTTCTGATGTCGGTGTACGGCGTTTTATTTGCCGCCATTGTTGGAATTCCGCTCGGCATCCTGATAGCCAGATACAGGAGATTAAGCGGATGGGTTTTTGCGGTCACGAACGTCATTCAGACGATTCCGGCCCTCGCCATGCTCGCCGTGCTGATGCTTGTCATGGGACTGGGCGCTAATACGGTGATATTGTCATTATTTCTGTATTCTCTCCTGCCGATTATCAGAAACACGTATACAGGGATTATCAGCATTGAACATGCCTATCTTGAATCCGGAAAAGCAATGGGGATGACAAAATTTCAAGTGCTGCGGATGGTCGAGCTTCCGCTTGCGCTTTCTGTCATAATGGCCGGCCTGCGCACTGCGCTTGTCATTGCCATCGGCATTACGGCCATCGGGACATTTGTCGGTGCAGGCGGTCTCGGGGACATCATCGTCAGAGGATCAAACGCCACAAACGGAACAGCGATTATATTAGCGGGCGCAATCCCCACAGCTTTGATGGCGGTGATTGCCGATTTGGTCATGGGCTGGCTTGAACGAGCGTTAAGCCCGATTAAAAAGAGAAAGAAGAAAAAACTGGCAGGTGCCGCATAAGAAAAAACGCCTTGTAATGACAGGGCGTTTTTTACGGCTTCGGTACATATTTAAAAATTTCTTCGCTCTCAAAAAACTCAATCAAACGGCTGAGCCAATTATAATAATCGAGCCATTCCTTTAATTCCTTCAGCAGCTCATTCACTTTTTCTTCCGCTTCAGGAGTAAGCTCTTCATCCAACACGCTAAGCAGCTCCCGATTGAGTTTTTTATGCATCATTTTGTTTTTGCTGACGACTTTGCTCCAGGTGGCTGAAAACAGCGTGATAAATGTTTGATAGTAGTCCTGTTCAACCTCATATAAATCTTTTCGGACGCCCTTTTCGAACACCTTCTCGGCAATGTTGGCATCAAGCATTTCCCGCACTACCTGGCTCATGCGTGTTTTGCTCATGCCGGTGGCCTCAGATAATTCCGTAAGCGTCATCGGTTTTCGATTCATATAAATAATGCCCAGCACACGTCCGACGGTAGAGGGCATTCCAAATGCATGCATGTTTTCCGCGATTCTTTCTATAAAATGGTCCTCGGCTTGTTCAATGATCGTTAACGGATCTTTCTCCAACGGTTTCATCCTTTCAGCTAACAATTCCGATGTCAATATACCACATTTTTGATACGGCGAAAATGCTGTCAAAAGAGAATTTGGCAGGAAATTGGAGCAATAAGGAGATCAACACACGTCAATGCGGGTAAATCAGCGTTTACACATACTTTATAAATAATATGAACAAATTGTAAACTTTTTATTTTATAAACTTTATTCTATAATGGGAAGCATTCAATTGTCTGAAAAATTAAATTTAAACTAAACAAATTGAATAAACTTAATTTTGGAGGTGCGATGTTTGCTGACATTAGAAAATGTCTCGAAAACATATAAGGGCGGCAAAAAAGCTGTGAACAACGTGAATCTTAAGATTGCAAAAGGAGAATTTATCTGCTTTATCGGGCCAAGCGGCTGCGGAAAAACGACAACGATGAAAATGATTAACCGATTAATTGAGCCTTCCGCCGGGAAGATTTTCATTGACGGCGAAAACATTATGGAACAGGATCCTGTAGAGCTCAGGCGTAAAATTGGTTATGTGATTCAGCAAATCGGCCTGTTTCCCCATATGACCATTCAGCAGAATATCTCACTCGTCCCAAAACTGCTGAAATGGCCGGAACAGCAACGGAAAGAGCGGGCGCGTGAGCTTTTAAAATTGGTCGATATGGGACCAGAATATTTAGACCGTTACCCTCATGAATTAAGCGGGGGGCAGCAGCAGCGAATTGGTGTATTACGGGCACTTGCCGCGGAGCCGCCGCTTATCTTAATGGATGAACCGTTCGGGGCACTCGACCCGATTACGAGGGATTCCCTTCAGGAAGAATTTAAAAAACTGCAAAAAACCTTACATAAAACCATCGTATTTGTTACCCACGATATGGATGAAGCGATTAAGCTGGCAGACCGGATTGTGATTTTAAAAGCGGGAGAAATCGTTCAAATTGGAACACCCGATGACATTTTGAGAAATCCGGCAGACGAATTTGTTGAGGAATTTATCGGCAAGGAGCGGCTGATTCAGTCATCCAGCCCGGATGTTGAACGGGTTGACCAGATTATGAATACTCAGCCTGTAACGATCACCGCGGACAAAACGCTTTCTGAGGCCATTCAGCTGATGAGGCAGGAACGGGTCGATTCATTGCTTGTCGTCGATGACGACCACGTTCTGCAAGGTTATATCGATGTTGAAATCATTGATCAATGCCGGAAAAAGGCCAATCTCGTAGGAGAGGTTTTACATGAAGATCTATACACAGTATTGGGCGGCACATTGCTGCGCGACACGGTCCGCAAAATTTTAAAACGGGGTGTCAAATATGTCCCTGTTGTGGATGAAGACCGACGTTTAATCGGAATTGTGACGAGAGCAAGTCTGGTCGACATCGTGTATGACTCCCTCTGGGGAGAAGAAAAGCAGCTCGCGGTATTGTCATAGGGAGGGGATAAGTCATGCATCATATAGTTCAATTTTTGCAAACCAACGGAGGCGAGCTTCTTCATAAAACATACGAGCATATTACGATATCGCTAATTGCTGTGATCCTGGGCGTGCTGGTTGCCGTCCCCCTCGGGGTTGTGCTTACCAGAATGAAAAAAGGAGCCGGCACCATTATCGGTATTGTAAATATCATTCAGACGCTGCCGAGTCTGGCTATCCTTGCCTTTTTTATCCCCCTCCTTGGTGTAGGGAAGGTTCCAGCCATTATGGCTTTGTTTTTCTATTCCGTATTGCCGATACTTCGCAACACGTATACCGGCATTCGCGGCGTCAACAAAAATCTGCTCGAGTCTGGTAAAGGCATCGGAATGACGCCGGCTGAACAAGTCCGTTTGGTGGAGCTGCCGCTTGCCGCGCCAGTGATCATGGCAGGAATTAGAACATCGACGATTTACTTAATCGGCTGGGCCACGCTTGCCTCTTTTATCGGAGGCGGCGGATTGGGTGATTACATTTTTATCGGACTGAATTTATATCAGCCGGAATATATCATCGGGGGCGCGGTTCCCGTCACAATATTGGCGATCGTGATTGATTATGTGCTGGCAGTGGCTGAACGAAAACTGACACCTGCCGGCATGCAGAGGTTGAAGGAAGTGTCATAAGGAGGCGGCTCATGAAAAGAAAATATCTTAAATTAATGATCGGTTTAGCACTTGCGGCAACATTGACGTTGAGCGGTTGTTCGCTTCCTGGTCTCAGCGCCGCTCCAGACCAGACCATTAAAATCGGCGCGCAAAGCATGAGCGAATCAGAAATCATCGCCAGCATGCTTGGACAGTTGATCGAACACCATACTGATCTCAAAACAACAACAATTAAAAATCTTGGCTCCAACGCGGTGCAGCAGCAGGCCTTAATGAACGGGGAAATCGACATTGCAGCCACAAGATATACGGGAGACGCACTGACAGGAACGTTGAGGATGCAACCGGAAAAAGACCCGGACAAAGCGCTGGCGCTTACTCAGCGGGAGTTTAAAAAAAGATACGATTTAAAATGGTATGATTCCTACGGGTTTGATAATACGTACGTCTTTACGGTCAGCAAAAAGCTGGCAGATCAATATCATTTAGAAACCGTATCAGACGTAAAAAAACGGGCGCAGCAATTAAAGCTTGGCGTCGATAACTATTGGATGAAGCTCAAAGGAAACGGTTATCAGGATTTTACGAAAACCTACGGCATGACATTCGGCGGCACGTATCCAATGCAGATCGGCCTTGTGTACGACGCGGTAAAAAGCGGAAAAATGGACATTGTGCTTGCGTATTCAACCGATGGAAGAATCAAGTCCTATGGTCTCAAAATGCTGAAGGATGATAAACAGTTTTTCCCGCCATACGACTGCTCTCCGGTTGTTCCGGAAAAGGTGCTCAAAGAACATCCTGATCTTGAAGGCATCATCAAGAAAATGATCGGAAAAATCGACACAGCCACGATGCAGGAGCTTAACTATGAAGTCGACGGCAATCTAAAGGAACCGTCTGTCGTTGCCAAGGAATATTTAGAAAAACATCACTACTTTGAATCGTGAAGGGGGATGAGGTCAATGAACGTGCTTGAACAGTTAATGACGTATTACGCACAGAACAGCAGCTACGTCATGGGTGAATTCGGCCGCCACTTTCTCATGTCGGCTTACGGTGTTTTGTTTGCCGCTGTCGTCGGGGTTCCGGCCGGAATCCTCATCGCGCATTTTCGCCGTTTGTCAGCCTGGGTGTTCGCCGTAACAAACGTTATTCAAACAATCCCGGCGCTCGCCATGCTGGCCGTCTTGATGCTTGTTATGGGGCTCGGCGCAAATACCGTGATTGTATCATTATTTCTGTATTCCCTGCTGCCGATTATTCGAAACACGTACACAGGCATTGTCAGCATTGAGCATGCCTACTTAGAATCGGGAAAAGCAATGGGCATGACGAAATTCCAAGTGCTCAGAATGGTTGAGCTCCCGCTCGCGCTTTCTGTCATCATGGCGGGCCTTCGCACGGCTCTCGTCATTGCCATCGGAATTACAGCAATCGGCACATTTGTCGGCGCCGGAGGCCTTGGCGACATGATCGTCCGCGGCTCAAACGCGACAAACGGAACTGCGATTATTCTAGCTGGAGCGATACCGATTGCGGTGATGGCGGTGGCAGCAGATTTGCTCATGGCCTGGCTGGAGCGGGCATTAAGTCCGGTGAAGAAAAAAAGAACCAGAGCGAAACACGTTCAATCAGCTGCATAGAATAGAAAAAGAGGCTGGACTCCAGCCTCTTTTTTCGATTTAAATTGTAAACTGGTCCATCTTTGCATTAAGCTCCTTCGCCAGCTGCTCCAACTCCTCAGCATTTTGAAGCACTTGATCCATCGAATGGGCGGATTGCTCGGTTATTGAAAATGTTTCTTCAATGCCGGCGGCCGACTCTTCGGATACAGAAGCGATATTTTCAATCGATTGATTGATGGTAATTGATTGGTTTGTTAACTGCTTCAGTCCATCCGTAACTTCCTTAATGCTGTCTGCAACATGAGTGACAGATTGTTTGATATGCTGCATAGCCTGTCCGGTGTCTGTCAGGTTTTCCGTTCCTTTTTCGACTTCTGTAAAGCAGCTTTCCAAGTACGTTATGACAGTGTGGATTTCCTGCTGTGTCCCGTTTACAATCCGGGTAATATCCTGCACGGAATCAGAAACGCCGTCAGCCAGCTTTCTGACTTCATCAGCCACAACGGCGAAGCCTTTACCGCTTTCTCCTGCGCGGGCAGCTTCAATCGCAGCGTTAAGGGATAGCAAATTCGTTTGCTCGGCAATCCCGTTGATGACTTGAACGAGCTTGTTGATATCCTGAGAATGCTGTTCAAGTGATCTCACTTTATGCACGGCTTCTTGAACGATATGATGGATGGTTTTCATTTGCTGTAATGATGTATCCATATTTTCGTTTCCGCTTACCGCGAGTTCGAGAACGTTTTGAGACGTATCGCTGATTGTAATGCCGTGATTATAGGCTTTATCAATACTTTCGGTAAACTCATTCATCGATTCGGCAATCGTCACGGCGTCTTGGGCCTGCTGTTCAGAGCCCTCAGCCATTTCGTTCATCGTTTCAGTAATATGTTTGCTGCCGGATCTTGTTTCATTCGTTGCGGTAGCAAGCACCTGTGAAGAAGAAAGAACCCGGCTTGATATGTCTTTAGAATATCCGACAATATCTCTCAGATTCCCTACCATTTTTTGCAGCGCTTCATTCAGGTCGCCCAGCTCGTCTTTTGAGTTAAGCGGCTCCATGTCGTTCGACAAATCTCCCTCGGCAATATGATTGGCGGATTCCTTCATGCGGGTGATAGGCTTTACAATGTTTCGCGTGATATAAAGCCAGATGAAAATGCTGACGATGATCGAAGCTGCCACAAGCAGGGCAGTATAAATAAGCCCATTTTGATAGACGGCCTTCGTTTCTTTTACTGCTGTGTTGCTGCCTTCTTGATTGTAGTCAACAAGCTGAGTGATTGTTTTTTTCATATCCTCAAAGCTGGCCTCAGTTTGGACCAATAAACCTCTTGCTTTATCCATGTCATTTGTGCGGCCGCTTTCGATAATTTGCGCATGAATATCCATATAGGTGTTCACTTCAGTTTGAAGCTGCTCGAACAGTTTCTGCTCTTTATCAGTGGAGATCGTTTTTTCGTAGTTAGCAAGCTTTTGGTTAATGTCTTCCATGATCTGATTCATTTCTTGATCAAGTGTATCCATTTTGCTTTTGTCTGTATAAATCAGAAAGTCCTTTTCTTTAGAAGAAAGGTGCTCGGTTGCATAATTAATTGATGTAATTCCTTTGATGCCGTCAATCCATTTCGTGTTGATTTCATCTGTTTTTTGAATGATATGCTGCATATTAAGAACGCCGATTCCGCCTATAAGTAAATTGATCAGGATCAGTGTCAAAAATACCAGGCTGAATTTGCGGGAAATCGTCAGTCGCATATAGTGGTCTCCTTTAAAAACGTAATGTGTGGATGTACTATATATCGGCTGAGATATCTTTTTTTCACCTGGAAAATCAAAAATAAAAAACGGCTCTTTTCTCGTCTTTGAGATCAGAACCGTTTTAGCAATTAGTCAAGAAAGGAAGGGTCAATCCATTCAGTCGCCCATTTAGAAATCTCACCTAAAATGGGTGCTAGCGCCTTTCCTTTATCAGTCAATGAATATTCGATCCGAACCGGAGTTTCAGGGATGACATCCCGCTTTACTACTCCTTCAAGCTCAAGTTCTTTCAGCCGTTCTGACAGAACTCTGCCGCTTAGATTTGGAAGTGCTGCTTCAATTTCGCTAAATCGCTGCGACCCGTTCAAGAGCTGAAATACGATTAACGCGACCCAGCGTTTACTTAAGATGTCGACTGCTTTTTCAAATCTAGGACACATTTCTGATTGGTTCATACTTTTCACCTCGTCTGTCACTATTATAACGCAAATAACGAGGGAAGGTATGCAAGCGTGATTGATAAAATGCAGTAAGAGAATCAGGAGATTATGAGGAAGAAGCGCGTTTTTTTGCTTCCGAAGATAAAAAATCGAAGTATTTGCTGAGATCTTCAATATCCTGCTTTGAAAGATGTTCCCATTTTTGGCTATTGAAAATAGGGAGGTGCTCCGCTCCGCGCGTGACAGCCGTTTGGTAAATGTCATAAACGGACTGATAGCTTTCAGATGCTTCGCGGATTTCTTTAGGAAAAGCCTGAATATGGCCTGCGGCGGCCATTAGGTTTTCGTACGGCACCTTCAGGACGGCCGCCAGTTTTTTGATCGTGGCGGGTTTTGGCGTCCCGCGCTTGCCGTTTTCAATTTTTGAAATGGTGGCCGAGCTGATGCCTGAATACACCGCAAGCTGATTCACTGTCAGTTTGCGGGCGCGGCGCAGCTCCCGTAATTGCTGTCCGAACGGTGACATGGTCTATCGCCTCACATTTCTATCAATAGTCAGTCATCAGCAGACCGTTTTTTGGCTTCGTCTGAAATAAACGAAAAATAATGATCAAGCATGAGCAAGTCTTCTTTATTGAGATATTGCCATTTTTCGTTTTCAAGAAGCGCAAGGTTTTTGAGGTCATAGGCCTCCGCTTTTTCCAGCAGCTTGCACTTCGTTTCATAAGGAGCCTTGGCTTCATGCACTTCTTCGATGTAACCAGCTTTGTACATAAGCCCCTCATAAGGAATTTTTAATGCCTCCGCCAGTTTTTTGATGGTGGCAGGTTTGGGAACGCCCCGTTTTCCATTTTCGATTCTGGAGATGCCGGCCGCGCTTACGCCTGAATAAGTCGCCAGCTGGTTGACTGTTAACTTTCTCTCTTCGCGCAATGCCCGCAATTGTTCGCCAAAGCTTTCCATATGTCTCACCCCGTCCCTCACTGTTACTCATATTTTAGTATGTTTATTGACTAAAGGGAATAGGTAGACTGGAAATGTATTGACAAAAGTTAATATAAGCCGTAATGTAAAAGTATAGAAAAAAGTTTTTCAGGAATGGAAGGTGAGGAAAGTGCCAGTAGAAAAGATACAGATTAGACGTGATTATGTCTTGCAGTATATGGTTAATAACGATTATTCCCTTAATCAGCTTGCGCTGGAAATCGGAGTCTCACCCGCCACACTGAGCCGCGTGCTGAATGGTGAAAGGAGGCCGGGTCAACTTGTGATTGGTAAAATGCTTCACTATTTTAATTTGAAATTTGAGGATCTTTTTTACTATGATTTTGTTGACAAAAGTCAATAAAATACAGAAAACGCAAGGAGATCCAAGCGTTTTCTATCTTGAATGATGTGTCAGCACAAACCCTGTCACCAGCTCATTGCACGTTTTCCATTGTTTTGTCGGCAACTGATGTCCCTGATATTCCAATCTGAAAAATTCGGCATGTCTGCACGCCCTTCGGTAATAGCCTGCGTTTGTAAAGGTCCAGTCCCGCAGGCCGCCATACATAAAAAGCATTGGCATGTTTAGCCGGGGCAGCTGTTCAATGCAGTTGTAGCCTAGCGAATCCTGATAATACTGATGCCAATGGGCCTGGTCTGCTTTTTTCATATGGTCTGTTAATATGCTGCGAAGCTGTCTGTCTTTTGTGTGGCTGCCAGCGAGGATTCTCATGAGCAAACCGGGGTTTTTTTCAAGCAGATACATTCCGAGTTTGTGCAGCTTCTGGCCGATTACGTTATGAACAGCGGGGTAGGCGCCGGACAGAATCAGGTGTGAGACTTTGTCCGGGCGGGTGAAGCCGATGTGCTGCGCGATTAAGCCTCCGGCGGAATACCCGAATAATACAGCTTTATCAATGTACAAAGCGTCCATGAACTGCGCGATCTCGTTTGCGTAATAGGAAATAGAGGCTGGCTGATCGATGTGATCACTGTCACCGTGGCTGCTTAAATCGGGAAAAATCACCCTGAAATGCTTGGATAGAAGGCGCTGATAATAAAAAACCTTGCGTCCCATGCCCGGCGGGTGGATAAAAATGATAGGGATTCCCTGTCCATATTCTTCATAAAAAAGATGTTTCCTGCTGTCTATGCTGATAAACGGCATCGCTTTTCTCCTTTGACCTTTTCATATGAATAAGGTAACCAAGATAAAACGTCTTATCCGGCCTTTTGGCGTCTGATACAGCGTGACATGCCAACCCTTTTCATGTAAAATAGAAGTAATGTAGCCAGTGAGTCTGGAGGTGTATGGGATGCACGCAGTTTTGATTACCTTATTGGTTATCGTCAGCATTGCACTTATTATTGTCGTTTTGCTTCAATCCAGTAAAAGCGCCGGATTATCTGGTGCGATTTCAGGCGGAGCGGAGCAGCTCTTCGGGAAACAAAAAGCAAGAGGTCTTGATTTAATTTTGCACCGCATTACGGTAGTGCTGGCAGTCTTGTTTTTCGTGTTAACGATTGCGCTTGCTTATATCCTATAGGGCAATGTTTGTATAAGGTCTGATGTGAAGTCAGGCCTTTTTCACGTTTCTGGATGATATTCAAAACGTTTTTTTCTGATTAAACTGTGGAAAACTAAAATGATCGTGCAGATAGAAAGGGAGACATGAGCATGAAAGTTGTAACACCAAAACCATTTACATTTAAAGGCGGAGACAAAGCGGTGCTTTTGCTGCATGGCTTTACAGGAAATACAGCGGATGTAAGGATGCTGGGACGATATTTGAATGAACGCGGCTATACGTGCCACGCGCCTCAATATGAAGGACATGGCGTCCCGCCTGAAGAACTTGTACATACGGGGCCTGAAGACTGGTGGAAAAACGTAATGGATGGCTATGAATACTTAAAATCTGAAGGCTATGAGAGCATAGCTGCCTGCGGACTGTCGCTTGGCGGGGTTTTTTCGCTGAAATTGGGTTACACTGTACCCATAAAGGGAATTGTCCCAATGTGCGCACCGATGCATATTAAGAGTGAAGAGGTCATGTATCAGGGCGTTCTTTCATACGCTCGCAATTACAAAAAGTTTGAGGGGAAAAGCCCGGAGCAAATTGAAGAGGAAATGAAAGAATTCGAAAAAACGCCGATGAATACCCTCAAGGCGCTGCAAGACTTAATTGCTGATGTGCGGAATAATGTCGATATGATTTATTCACCGACATTTGTGGTGCAGGCCCGTCATGACCACATGATTAATACCGAAAGCGCCAATATTATTTACAACGAAGTGGAAACTGATGATAAACAGCTGAAATGGTACGAGGAATCAGGGCATGTCATTACACTCGACAAAGAACGTGACCTCGTCCATCAGGATGTGTATGAATTTTTAGAGAAGCTTGATTGGTAATCAACAGGAGGTCGGATAATGGAAAAAGAAGCATTTATGGAAAAGCTTCTCTCGTTTATGAAGGAAGAGGCGTACAAGCCTCTGACCGTTCAGGAACTTGAGGAGATGTTAAATATTACGGAAGCCGAGGAGTTTAAAGCGCTCGTCAAAGCGTTAGTCGCCTTGGAAGAAAAAGGGCTTATCGTACGGACGAGAAGCGACCGCTACGGCATTCCGGAGAAGATGAATTTAATAAAAGGAAAGATTTCAGCGCATGCGAAAGGATTTGCCTTTTTGCTGCCTGAGGATACGTCGTTAAGTGATGTGTTTATTCCGCCTAATGAGCTGAATACGGCAATGAACGGCGATATCGTCATGGTGCGTCTGAACTCACAGTCAAGCGGCTCCAGGCAGGAAGGAACCGTCATACGGATTTTAGAAAGAGCGATTCAGCGGGTTGTCGGCACGTATACAGAAACGAGAAACTTCGGTTTTGTCATTCCGGACGACAAAAAAATCACGAGTGACATCTTTATCCCGAAAAATGGGAAAAATGGAGCTGCGGAAGGGCATAAGGTTGTTGTCAAGCTGACGAGCTATCCTGAAGGCCGCATGAACGCTGAGGGTGAGATTGAAACCATTCTCGGCCACAAAAATGATCCGGGCATTGATATTTTATCGGTCATTCATAAGCACGGCCTGCCGGGAGAATTTCCAGCTGACGCGATGGAACAGGCATCAAGTACGCCTGACACAATTAATGAAAAAGATCTAAAAGACCGCCGTGATCTCCGTGACCAGGTGATTGTCACCATTGATGGGGCGGATGCGAAGGATTTGGATGATGCAGTTACCGTGACGAAGCTGGACGATGGAAGCTACAAGCTTGGCGTTCATATTGCTGATGTCAGCCATTACGTAACCGAAAATTCACCCATTGACAAAGAAGCGCTTGAAAGAGGGACGAGTGTGTATTTGGTTGACCGTGTCATCCCGATGATTCCGCACAGATTGTCAAACGGCATCTGCTCCTTAAATCCAAAAGTTGACCGCCTGACGCTTTCTTGTGAAATGACCATTAACAGTCAGGGACAGGTGACAGAGCACGAGATCTTCCAAAGTGTCATCAAAACAACGGAAAGAATGACGTATTCGGATGTGAATAAAATTCTTGTTGATGATGATGAAGAGCTGAAACAAAAATACGAGCCTCTTGTTCCGATGTTCAAAGACATGGAGCGCCTGGCTCAAATTCTGCGTGATAAGCGGATGGACCGCGGCGCCGTTGACTTTGATTTCAAAGAAGCAAAGGTGCTTGTCGATGACGAAGGAGCGGTTAAAGACGTTGTGATCAGAGAACGCTCTGTCGCCGAGAAGCTCATTGAAGAATTTATGCTTGTGGCAAATGAAACAGTAGCGGAGCATTTCCATTGGATGAACGTCCCGTTTATATACCGGATTCACGAAGAGCCGAATGCTGAAAAGCTGCAAAAGTTTTTAGAGTTTGTGACGACATTTGGCTATGTGGTGAAAGGAACGGCGGGAAATATTCACCCGCGCGCCCTGCAAAGCATTCTGGACGCTGTGCGTGACAGACCAGAGGAAACGGTTATATCTACTGTTATGCTCCGTTCGATGAAACAGGCGAAGTACGACCCGCAAAGCTTGGGGCACTTCGGTCTGTCAACGGAATTCTATACGCATTTCACATCGCCGATCCGCCGTTATCCGGACTTAATCGTTCATCGTCTGATCCGTACGTATTTAATCAACGGCAAGGTCGATGAAGCGACACAGGAAAAGTGGGCTGAACGCCTGCCGGATATCGCAGAACATACATCATCAATGGAGCGCCGTGCAGTTGACGCCGAGCGTGAGACGGATGATCTGAAAAAAGCGGAATACATGCTTGATAAAATCGGTGAAGAGTTTGACGGCATGATCAGCTCTGTGACAAACTTCGGAATGTTCGTCGAGCTGCCGAATACAATCGAAGGACTCGTCCACGTCAGCTTTATGACAGATGACTACTACCGTTTTGACGAACAGCATTTTGCAATGATCGGCGAACGGACAGGAAACGTCTTCCGCATCGGGGACGAAATCACAGTCAAGGTTGTCGATGTCAATAAAGATGAGCGCAATATCGACTTTGAAATCGTCGGCATGAAGGGCTCCCCGCGCCGTCCGAGAGAATTGGACAGCAGCCGGAGCAGAAAACGCGGAAAGCCTGCCAGAAAACGTGTTCAAAGCACCAATACACCTGTTTCTCCAGCTCCGTCTGAGGAAAAAGGAGAATGGTTCACTAAGCCGAAGAAGAAAAAGAAAAAACGCGGCTTCCAAAATGCGCCGAAACAGAAACGGAAAAAGAAGAAATAGCAGCTCAACCAGCAAATAGGGCCGCAGCGCTCTATTTGCTTTCTTTCGGAAACAGCTTTTCATTGTAGCGGTACGTGACATTTGGTAAAATAGAGCGTATCGCAAAAGGTGGACAGTTTTTCCTTAGAGAGAGGAGGTTCTGGCATGCCAAAAGGGTCAGGAAAAGTATTATCTCAAAATAAGAAAGCCAATCACGACTATTTTATAGAAGAAACCTATGAAACAGGCATCGTTCTGCAAGGAACAGAAATCAAATCGATTCGCGCCGGCCGTGTCAACCTAAAGGATTCCTTCGCCAAAATCGAACGGGGAGAAGTGTTTCTCCACAATATGCACGTCAGCCCCTATGAGCAGGGAAACCGCTATAACCATGATCCGCTCCGGACAAGAAAGCTGTTAATGCACCGTAAGGAGATTAATAAGCTGATCGGGTTAACAAAGGAAAAAGGCTATTCTCTCGTTCCGCTGAAGCTGTATTTAAAAAATGGCTTTGCCAAAGTGCTTCTCGGCCTTGGAAAAGGGAAGAAGAACTATGACAAACGGGAAGACCTGAAGCGCAAGGACGCGAAGCGGGAAATCGAAAGAGCGTTCAGAGACAGTCAAAAAGGCTTCTAAAGGCATAGTGCTTGATTCGAAAATCAGGCCTGTGCTATACTGTGTTCACGATCAAATCACGACGCCATTCATTTGAAGGATTTGACAATTGAAATGAGCCGTGATCATGTTATAATAAGACTATAGCCAGTTTGAGTGAGAGCTTGATATTTTCTCCCGTATTTCCCTTATATCAAGGGGACGTTACGGATTCGACAGGGATGGATCGAGCTTGAGCTGCGAGCCGAGAGGCGATCTCGTAAACACGCACTTAAATATAACTGGCAAAACTAACAGTTTTAACCAAAACGTAGCATTAGCTGCCTAATAAGCGCAGCGAGCTCTTCCTGACATTGCCTATGTGTCTGTGAAGAGCACATCCAAGTAGGCTACGCTTGCGTTCCTGTCTGAGAACGTAAGAAGAGATGAACAGACTAGCTCTCGGAAGGCCCGCCCGCAGGCAAGAAGATGAGTGAAACCATAAATATGCAGGCTACGCTCGTAGACGCTTAAGTAATCGATGTTTCTGGACGTGGGTTCGACTCCCACCGTCTCCATACATACTTTGAAACCGCAGTGCTATCAAGGCTTTTAAAGCTTTTGAGGGCACTGCGGTAACATTTTGAAAACACTTTTAAAGTTTTTCGTTTTCCATAAAGCCAATAACCTAATGTTATGCAGACGGATAAAGATGACTATATGTGTTCAATGTTTCGGCGGTCGCGAGGAGGTTGAAGGCTTCCTGAAAATTGAGGTCCTCAGCACTTCTGAAGTTGCCGAGATTTTAGGGGTAAATAAGCAGCGCATGAGTAAATTGATAAGTGACAAATGCATTGAAGCTGTAAAAAAAGATAGGGAATACAAGTTTGTCTTTACTGCAGGATGCGGAGGCGTTGAAAGAAAAGCTTGAAACAAATAAAAAATATCGTCCGCATAAATATTTGAGCCCACTCGTATGAGCAGGGCTTTTTTAATGTGTGAAAAGTATAGATGTCACAATTTTGTAATGGAAATAAAATCCCAAATATGATAATATTTAATACGTAACAAATTAGTAGAAAGGAATGATTAAAGGAATGAGTAAGCTAAAAAGTAGCGTGATTGTCATTTTGTCGTCTTTTGCCCTTTTAGTCACTGTCCTCTTAAGCACTCCTGCCAACACCGTAGAAGCAAAATCAATTATGAACAATTTAACATCGGAAGAGAAGGTAAGCGAGGCATTAAAGCATGCAACGGAAGCTGATTTTGAAAAAGCAGAGAAATTTGTCAAAGAAGCTTTAAAACTCAACGATGATTTTACATACAGCGTAGATAAAGAAAAAGCTAAACAAATTGGTTATACTGGTGATGAAATCTTTAACCTTTCATTATTTTATGCTAGCATTCCAACTGAACAGGTTAAATGGTTAGAGCAAAATAAAGGACAAGAAGTCAAAGTTGGAGATGCCTCCACTGCAATTGTTCCAGCACTCCCGTGGGTAGTATATATTGGATTGCAAGAGCTTATTGCTCTTCTTACTGCAATTGGTCTGGCTGGGATAGCTCAACAATTCTTGAAAGAAGTTTATAACGCTGGGATGAATAAAGCTTGCAGAAAATTTGCTAGCAAAAACAAATATATTAAGAGTTTCTGTAAGGCAAATGGTTATCCTACTGAATAAAAACAAGCCTCCTGTAAAGGGAGGCTTGTTATATTACCTAAGTAAAAGCCACAATGCTGAAACAACTGCAACCATAAAATAATCACCATCAGTTAGCTTAGTACCGTTTTTAATAAACACGTTTGCGACCCAATTCGCTTTAGTTCCTTCCGATGTGCTTAGCGCTAATTTTTTACCAATATTGTAATAAGCGACTTTAAATAAATAATAAGCAAAAGAACAGAAGATATAGAGCAATATGAATTTACCTATGAATAGCAACATGTATCAATCACTCTCCTTCATATATCCATTATTTTACCAAATGTAAAATTTATTTTGAAGAGAATATAGCCTATTCATAAAGAAGTCCTACTCATCGAGTAGGACTTTCTAAACAATCTATTTTGGGGATAAGGTTTTCGTGGTATCACGTATTTCCTGTTCACTTTTCCCGGTCTTTCTTTTTTAGTTCTAGTGAAGTCGGATTTTTCCTGTAAATCTGTATATTAACAAAAATCTGATATAACTTGCGTTCAAAATCTGTCATGCTCATTTGTGTTTTCTGTTTCACCCACACCCCATACCCACAGCCGGATCAAATGTTAATTTCATAATATATTCACCTCTATCTTTAAAGTACATATGCACATAATTCAATTATATCTAGTGAGACTTTTTGGCGGAAACCATTTTAAAGGAATGTTTGTCTTTGCTTTTAAATGTTAGAATTACAATCTGGAATCAAGTTCCTTCATTTTTAGAGAGGAATGGAAAAGGCCCTTCCCTAGTGAAGGCCCTTTTTATTTGCAGGCAGAAAGTTCTACAAGGGCGGTTCCTATTAAAGTAGACTTAGATTATGAGTATATTGATAAACAAAGAATATAAAATAAATCAAAGTGTTAGATTCTCTGTAAAAGTTTACCCTTATTTGAATGATAAGGTGGTTATGGGCTAGAAAAGGAAAAATAAGGAAAGTAGAAAACGATCGGTAAATGGACCTACCGCATCGTAGCAGAATTCAAGGTATTGAGTATGTGTGTTAGGTCCATGACATTTGCGGCAACATTTTTATAACAAAAATATAAAATTATAGTTTTAAAACTGATTTTTCATCATACGTAAAGGCTTATATATCAACGGTTTGTAACTATTTTAAAACATAATCATATAATGGTAATAAAACTCCCACCGTCTCCATACATACTGACAATAAAGCAGAACCTCTCAAGAGGTTCTGCTTTATTTTTTCTCCAAACCACAGGCACCAAAAAGTGCGTACTTCCATTTCAATCCCAGCTGTTTCATACTGGTTGCAGAGCAGATGTTTCACTAACCAGATTCCTGTCAATAAATAAGAGGAATCATAAACGGAGGGATGAAGAATGAAGCTGAATTTACAAGGAAAAACCGCACTGGTGACCGGCTCGACATCGGGGATCGGAAAAGCTATTGCCTCTTCGTTAGCTGAAGAAGGGGCCGCAGTGATCATTAACGGACGCCGAAAAGAGAAAGTGAATCAGACGATAGATGAATTGAAAACACAACATGCTGAAGCGGTCCTTTATCCGGCTGCATTTGATTTGGGAACAGAAGAAGGCTGCAATGAGCTGTTTCAGGCCTATCCGCACGTTGATATTTTGATCAACAATTTAGGAATTTTTGAACCGGCGGAGTATTTTGATATTCCCGATGATGAATGGTTTCGTTTTTTTGAAGTGAATATTATGAGCGGTGTAAGGCTGACACGCAAGTATTTGCATAATATGATCGAGAAAAAAGAAGGACGTGTGATTTTCATTGCCAGTGAAGCGGCGATTATGCCGTCACAGGAAATGGCCCATTACAGTGCGACGAAAACGATGCAGCTCTCCATTTCCCGCAGTTTGGCGGAGCTGGCAACCGGCACGAATGTCACAGTCAATACCGTCATGCCGGGTTCTACTTTAACAGAGGGTGTGGAAACCATGCTGAACTCGCTGTATCCTGGTGAAAATCTGACTGTTCAAGAAGCTGAGGCACGTTTTATGAAAGAAAACCGGCCGACATCTATTATTCAAAGACTGATCCGTCCGGAAGAAATCGCCCACTTCGTTACATTTTTAAGCAGCCCGCTTTCCTCTGCGATCAATGGCGCGGCACTTCGGGCGGACGGCGGTTTGGTCCGCAGTGTCTTTTAAACCTCTCCCAATAGGAGAGGTTTTTTTATATATTGTTGATTTCCATAAATTGCTGTCGTATAATTTTGGTACTGAAAGAGTTTTTGTAGTACCGAAAGCGGGGGATTGATATGGATAAAAGAATTCTGGCGGAAACCTTCCGGCTGATCAAGCAAAAAGGATTTTCTTTTACGATGAATGATTTGGCGGCTGCGCTGGGAACGAGCAAGCGGACGCTCTATGCATATTATTCATCTAAAGATAAGCTTGTTGAAGCGGTTGTCGAACAATTTATAGCTGAAATGAAGCAAATGGAAAGAGACATCTATGAAAATGAACGTTTAAATGTGCTCGAAAAGGTGAAAAAAATGCTGATCAGCCTTCCGCAGGGGATGGAACTTCTGAACATGGGATTACTAAGTGATCTCAAGAAATACCATTACGATGCGTGGCTTACTTTAGATACATTTATTAAGGAAGAATGGGCGATTGTCCTAGCATTATTAAACGAGTGCAAACAGCAAAAGAGAATCAGAAACATCAATCCGGATCTATTTGTTCACATGTATATAGGGAGCATCAACCAAGTGTATGACCCTGAATATCCACTGAAACAACAGTTCACGACAGGAGAGGTTCTTGAATCAATTGTCGATGTTTTGTTTAACGGTATAACAGCTGATGAGGAGGCTGATGCGACGTGAATTGGGTGTTTCTATGCTTGGCGATTTTGTTTGAGGTTGCGGGAACGGTCAGCATGAAGCTATCGTCTGGTTTTACAAAGCTTATTCCCAGTGTGCTGTTGATTTTCTTTTACGGAGGGAGTCTTTTCTTTCTGACGCTTACGCTAAAATCAATAGATGTATCTGTTGCTTATGCTGTATGGTCAGGGATGGGAATCGTCCTGATTACAGTCGTTGGTTTTTTGTTTTTTCAAGAACATGTTAGTATCATGAAAGTCATTTCAATTGGATTGATTATTGCCGGTGTTGTTTCTTTAAACCTGATCGAGCAGGCTGGGGTGTCTGAGCCGGTACATAAAAGCGGGCAGTACAAATGAGATATATGAAGCTCTTTTTTCTTGTGACTGATATCGGCTTTATCTTGTACTGGCTGTCAGCCGGGTTTTCGCTCATACCGGAAAACTGGGCCTTTAAACATCATGACCATCCGTTTATGATTGCCTGGAACTGGTCTTTTTTTCCGCTGGATATCCTGATCTCTGTCACAGGGTTGTACAGCTTGTACCTACAGCGGGTGAATCGTGCTGAGTGGAAGCTGATGGCGCTGATTTCTCTTGTGCTGACCTGTTGTTCAGGTCTGCAGGCGATATCATTCTGGACATTCAGCAGGGACTTTGATCTTGTGTGGTGGCTGTTTAATGGGTATCTATTGATTTATCCTTTATTTTTTATTCACCTGCTCTTAAAGGAAAGCAGATGGACAAAGCAGTTCTGATTTGCGCCGCTTTGATGATATTGCGAATAAACTGATGTCATGCAAGCAGAGACGGTCTAAGTCTCTGTTTTTTTATCGGGCGCACCAATTGAGGAGCTAACCGCGTTTATGGGCATACTAAAGCGAAGAAACGGGAAGAGTTCTACACATTCATTGAAAAGGATTTTGTCAAATGAACAAAACTGCTGAGAACAATCAAAGAATCATGCCCATCGTGAAGGATGCCTTTCGCATTCATGCGAATCCATTTCCTTGGAAAAAGGCTATCGGATCAGGTTTGGCTTCAGGGTTTCCTGTGCTGGTCGGCGCATTAGCAGGTCACACGGATTACGGATTAACTGCAAGTATCGGAGGCTTTGTTTATTTATATGCGGGCGGTGAATCGTACAAAAAGCGCGCTTTGAAGCTGCTCTTGGTTTCCTTTGGGATCGCCCTCTCATTTGGATTAGGGACGCTTTTGTCGGGGACGCTTTGGATGATGGCGGCTGTTTTGGGGCTGATCGGTGCAGCGGCGATGTTTATTTTTAGCGCGCTCGGCATTCAAGGCCCTGCGCCGATGTTTTTTGTCCTAGCCTTTTTAGTCAGTTCCGGGCTGCCGGCCGATCCTTCACAAGCGTTGTTCAGAGCGGGACTGACGTTTCTCGGAGGCATTTTCGCCATGGGCATCGCGCTAATCGGCTGGTTATGGAACAAGCATGGACCGGAGAAAGCGGTGCTGCAAAAAACATATGATCAGCTGGCTGCATGTCTTTCAGCCGTCGGAACACCAGGTTTTCATCATGCGCAGCATCAGACGGTGCTCATGCTCAGAACAGCCCGCCAAACCGTTCTAGGGAAAGGGAACAGACGGAAACAATCGCGGCATGATGAACGGTTTTTCCGCCTGCTTGAAAAAGCTGACGACATATTCCTGGCCATTATTCATTTTTCAGCTGAAACGCCGGACAGAGAGACCGCGCAGATTGAAAAGGCACTTCGTCAAACCGGAGATATGCTTGCACATGCACGGGTTTCCAATACGTTTCAGATTAATGAAAATGAATCTGAGCCAAGACGAAAGCTGTTTGAAGAAATCAACGAGGTTTTGCATATCGCTTCAGGACGTTTTGATAATGATAAGCAGCTTGATGGGGAACCGAGCCGCCTGCCATCCTCTTTTTACTTTTTGAGAAATGCCTTTGACTGGAAGTCCCCGGTTTTGATTAGAGCGTTAAAGTACGGAATTGTGCTGTTTGCCGCCGATATGCTTGCCCTCGAATTCGGCTTTGCACGCTCCTATTGGATTCCGCTTTCGGCAGCAGCGGTCATGCTTGGCACTACGGTTGTTTTTACGCTTCACAGGGCTATTCAGCGTTCGGCCGGAACGGTGATCGGTGTTATACTGGCAGGCGCAATCCTGTTTTTTAAGCCGAGCGGTGTTTATATTGCGTTTAGTATTGCAGCGCTGCAATGTCTCCTTGAGATGCTGATTGTCCGCAATTATGCGCTGGCTGTTCCCTTTTTAACCGCAAATGCGCTTGTTATCACAGAAAGTATGCATGGTGGCGCGGGCGCCGGTTATTTTATGATAGCGAGGCTGACGGACGTAGCTGTCGGCAGCGTGATCGGGCTATTGGGAACAATGCTTTTGTGGAGGCGGTTTTCAACGAAGCGGCTGCCTGAACTGATGAGGAACGTCATTCGGCTGGAGGGGCAGTTTATGGAGAAACTGTTAACCGGCCAGAATGCCGACGAACACAAGTTAAGGGTGAGCCTTGTCAGGCTTCGGGATGCGTATGACAAGGCGCTTGGGGAGTTTCCTCATGCAAATGCGGATGCACTCTGGCCTGCCATTTCCAGTGCTCAGCACTTAGGGTATTATTTGCTCTCAGCGCAAGCTCACCGCCGCCCGCCTGCTCCGTTTTCTGATGAAGAGATCAACCAGCTGCGGGCGTTTTTTGAACAGGCTGAGCAATCCTTTAACGTGAAAAGGATGCCGGCGGATATTCAAGTGCCGCATGTCCCTCATTATCCTCGGATCAGTAAAGAATTATCCGCGCTGTATTCCGGCTTGAGAACTGCTTTTGAAAAGTAAGCTGTTTGGGAAAGGTAAATAATCTTTAATTCGAGATGTTTTACTTGAAAGTAAATTTCTTTGTCTCTATAATAAAGTCTAAGAGAGACAGAATAATCATTATGCATCTGTATGATAATAATTGATGTGTGATTTTTAAAACGAAAGGGCTGGTAAAAATGGCAAAAGTATTATATATCACTGCTCATCCGCATGACGAAGCAACTTCGTACAGTATGGCAACAGGTAAAGCATTTATCGAATCTTACAAAGAAGCGAATCCAAATGATGAAGTTGTACATATCGATTTGTACAAAGAAAACATCCCGCACATTGACGCAGATGTATTCAGCGGATGGGGAAAGCTTCAGTCAGGTACAGGCTTTGAAGAGCTTTCTGAAAACGAAAAAGCGAAAGTAGGCCGTTTGGGAGAGCTTAGCGATCAATTTGCATCAGCTGATAAGTACGTATTTGTTACACCTTTATGGAACTTCTCATTCCCGCCAGTGATGAAAGCGTATCTTGATTCTGTTGCCGTTGCAGGAAAGTCATTCAAATACACAGAACAAGGTCCTGTCGGCTTGTTGACTGATAAAAAAGCAATTCATATCCAAGCACGCGGCGGCTACTATTCAGAAGGCCCTGCGGCTGAGATGGAAATGGGACACCGCTACATTGGCATCATGATGAACTTCTTCGGCGTACCATCATTCGATGGCATTTTCGTAGAGGGACATAATGCGGAGCCAGATAAAGCACAGCAAATCAAAGAAGACGCGATCGCGCGTGCGAAAGAAGCAGGAAAAACATTCTAATGAAAAAGCCTCCCCCAATAAGGGGAGGCTTTTGTTTATTTCTCCAGCATAATGGTGCGTTTCTCTTTACTGCTTTTCATCGCAGCTTCAATGATGCGGATGACATCAATACCTTCCTCAGCAGTGACTGGGAGCGCAGCACCTTCTCGTATGCTTTCCGCTATTTTTCGGTAATAAGTAAGATAGGAGCCATTTACTGATGGAACGGTTTCTGTTTTTTTGTCGGAGCCATGAACGGTTGTAAGCTGTCCGTAAAACTCCGGATCATCCGCACCCCAGCTGTCACCCTCTGGTTTTCTTCCCGCTCTGAGTGCGTCTTCCTGCCCGTCGATTCCATATTTGATAAAGCTGGAATTCTTTCCATGGATTTGATAACGGGGACCGTTTGCAGGAACAATTGATCCTCCGTATAGAATGGCTTGAAGCTTGCCGTAATCCAGGATTAAATGAAAATAGTCAACCGTTTCAGCATTTTCCCGCTGAGCCATTACGTTTGCAGTCACGGCTTCAGGCATCCCAAACAAATGCAGGGCTTGGTCTATAATGTGGGAGCCGAGATCATACAGCGTACCAGTGGCAGCACCTTCTTTTTCCCGCCAACGCGCTTGAACTTCAGGTCTGTAGCGGTCATAGGATACTTGATATGTATTGATATCTTCAAGGGATCCCTCAGAGATCAGCTTTTTAATCGTTAAAAAGTCGTTATCCCAGCGCCGATTATGATATACGCTTAACAATACGCCTTTTTCATAGGCAGCCCTTTTTAATCTTTCCCCCTCTTCGGCCGTCGCTGTCATAGGTTTTTCCATCACAACATGTTTTCCGGCCTGTATGCATGCCATAGCATGCTCGTAATGAAGGCCGCTCGGTGTGGTGACAATGACGAGCTCAATGGAAGGGTCATTTGTGATTTCCTCAAGCTCATGCACAACTTCAGCATCGGGAAAATCCCGTTTTACTTCTTCCGTCCGTGATGTCATGATTTTGCTGATGTGATACTCATCGAGAACAGCCAGCAGCGGCCCGTGAAAAACAGAACCGGACAATCCGTATCCTAATATTCCAACCTTTATCGTATCCACTTTTCTTCTCCCCTTTAAAAGCGTTTTCAACAGAAGTATATACCCTCCTGATCAAATGGTAAAACCTAACTGATTCATTTTTTGCGTCGGCATGCTTAGACAACCGTTTGGACAATCAGTATAATGGGAATTAATATCATTAAACAGAGGTGTACGCATGGAAAAGCATAACGAACATAAAACATTAAACCATAAAAGCTCGAAAGAAAAGGATCAAATCACAAACCGGCTGAAGCGGATTGAGGGCCAAGTCAGAGGCATTCAAAACATGGTGGAAAACGATAGATATTGTGTAGATATTCTTGTGCAGATTTCAGCTGTTCAGGCGGCAATGAAAAATGTGGCGCTTCATTTGCTTGAGGATCATGCCCATCATTGTGTAGCGGATGCTATCAAAAGCGGAGACGGGGAACAAGCCATTTCTGAGCTTTTGGATGTATTTAAAAAGTTCACAAAATCATAAAGCGTTTTTTATTGTAATACCCTACGGGGGTATGGTAGGATGAAAACAGAAAGAATAAACAGGAGGAATTCATATGGAACAAAAAACATTGCAAGTTGAAGGAATGTCTTGTCAGCACTGTGTCAAAGCAGTAGAAACAAGCGTAGGAGAACTGGACGGCGTCAGTGCTGTTCATGTCAATTTGGAAGCGGGTAAAGTCGAAGTTTCGTTTGATGCTGACAAAGTATCCGTCAAAGACATTGCGGATGCGATAGAAGATCAGGGTTATGATGTAGCCGATTGATTCAAGATATCGCGCCTTTATGGAGGTGCGATATTTCTTTCATTTTTATATACCCCCCGGGTGTATATAAAGGAGTGAGTATATTGAGTGAACAAAAGGAAGTCGCAATGCAGGTCTCTGGTATGACCTGTGCGGCATGTGCTGCCAGAATTGAAAAAGGCCTGAAGCGGATGCCCGGTGTCACGGATGCCAATGTCAATCTGGCAACGGAAACCTCTAATGTAATCTACGATCCTGCTGAAACAGGGGCTGCAGCGATTCAGGAAAAAATAGAGAAGCTGGGCTATCACGTCGTTACAGAAAAAGCTGAATTCGATATTGAAGGCATGACCTGTGCGGCCTGCGCCAATCGGATTGAAAAGCGGCTTAACAAAATAGAAGGCGTCGCAAACGCTCCTGTAAACTTCGCTTTAGAAACAGTTACAGTCGAATACAATCCAAAAGAAGCGTCCGTCGGCGATCTGAAAGAAGCGGTAGATAAGCTTGGATATAAGCTAAAGCTGAAGGATGATCAGGACAGTGAAGCAGCTGCTGCAAAAAAGAAAGATGAACGGAAGCAAACAGCGAGACTGATCTTTTCAGCAGTCCTGTCGTTCCCATTGCTTTGGGCGATGGTGAGCCATTTTACATTTACATCATTCATTTGGGTGCCGGACATATTCCTCAATCCATGGATGCAGTTTGCGCTGGCGACACCAGTCCAGTTTCTGATCGGCTGGCCGTTTTATGCGGGTGCGTATAAGGCACTCAGAAATAAAAGCGCCAATATGGATGTATTGGTCGCACTTGGAACGACTGCTGCTTACGCCTATAGTCTATATCTTACTTTTCAAAGCCTTGGTTCCCACGGACATACAGACGGCCTTTACTATGAAACAAGTGCGATTTTGCTGACACTGATTTTATTAGGCAAGTTGTTTGAAACAAAAGCAAAGGGCCGTTCCTCGGATGCGATTAAAAAGCTGATGAAGCTTCAAGCGAAAACAGCGACTGTCGTAAGAGACGGAAAGGAGCAAATCGTCCCGATCGCCGAAGTGCTCGTTAATGACATTGTTTACGTCAAACCTGGCGAACGAATTCCTGTCGACGGAGAAGTGATTGAAGGCCGCTCAGCGGTTGACGAATCGATGATTACTGGAGAAAGTCTTCCTGTTGATAAAAATCCTGGCGACAGTGTGACTGGTTCAACCGTTAACGCAAACGGCTTCCTGAAAATTAAAGCTGTCAACGTCGGAAAGGATACTGCGCTTTCTCATATCATCAAAATTGTTGAGGAAGCACAAGGGTCAAAAGCGCCGATCCAGCGTCTCGCTGACCAGATTTCAGGCATTTTTGTGCCGATTGTATTGGGGATTGCCGTTCTCACTTTTCTCATTTGGTATCTTTGGGCGGCTCCTGGCGATTTTGCTGAAGCGATCAGCAAGTTCATTGCAGTTCTTGTCATTGCTTGTCCTTGCGCCCTCGGTCTTGCCACTCCGACGAGCATAATGGCTGGATCTGGACGCGCTGCTGAATTCGGCATTTTATTTAAAGGCGGCGAGCATTTAGAAAAAACACATCGTCTCGATACCATTGTTCTTGATAAAACCGGAACCGTGACAAACGGGAAGCCGCGTCTGACGGATGCCATTCCATTCGGCCGTTTTGAAGAAACAGATTTGCTTCAATTTGCAGCGGCAGCGGAAACGGGATCGGAGCATCCGCTCGGCGAAGCAATTGTTGCTGGCGTGAAAGAAAAAGGGCTAGAGATACCGAAGCTAACCCGTTTTGAAGCGAAAGTCGGCGCAGGCATTTTGGCTGAAGCCGGAGGAAAAAGCATTCTCGTCGGCACAAGAAAGTTAATGGAGAGCGAACAGGTTGAGCATGGGGCTCTTCTCGCCCAAATGGAAGAGCTTGAGGCCGAAGGGAAAACAGTTATGCTTGTATCCATTGATGGAGAAGCAGCGGGGTTAGTAGCGGTTGCAGATACGATTAAGGACACGTCGCGGAAGGCTGTTGCCCGTCTGAAAGAGTTGGGGCTTGATGTCATCATGATGACAGGAGACAATCGCAGAACCGCAGAAGCCATTGCGAAGGAAGCGGGAATTACGAATATCATTGCGGAAGTCCTTCCCGAACAAAAGGCGGCAGAAATTGCCCGCCTGCAAAAAGAAGGCCGTCAGACGGCCATGGTAGGCGACGGAATTAACGATGCGCCGGCGCTTGCCACAGCTGATATCGGCATGGCGATTGGAACCGGCACGGACATTGCCATGGAAACAGCCGACATAACGCTGATTCGCGGCGATTTAAACAGCATTGCCGACGCAATCCGCATGAGCAGACTGACAATGAAAAACATTAAACAAAACTTATTCTGGGCGCTTGGCTATAACAGCCTCGGCATCCCAATCGCAGCACTTGGATTTTTAGCACCGTGGATAGCAGGAGCAGCAATGGCATTCAGCTCCGTTTCCGTTGTTCTGAATGCTCTTCGTCTGCAAAAAGTAAAATGAAAAACCGGCTATATGCCGGTTTTTGTTTTTCATTGACACTTTCTTGGAAAACAACATATAATAGGTGTAATAATTATATGAGTATATGCTCATATATGTATAATAAGTACAATGCTCATTGATACGCTTTGAAGAGGGAACCCTAAATCGGAAGGTAAGGTGAGACTAGTGAAACAGGAATACGTTCTGGACGGTTTGGATTGCAGCAATTGTGCCCGAAAAATCGAAAATGGAGTCAAAGGCATAAAAGGAATTGACGGATGCGCGGTAAATTTTGCGGCAAGCACCTTAACTGTCTCGGCCGATGGGAAAGAAGAGCAATGGGTCACAAATAAAATAGAGAAAAAAGTGAAATCAATCGATCCGCATGTAACGGTTCGCCAAAAGCATAAAAAGAAATCAGCGGATGACGGCTATCGTAATCGAATGGTCAATATGCTGATCAGAATGGCGGCGGCTGTCATTCTCGGCGCAGCGGCATATTTGGTTCATTCCGGAACCATTGAATTTTTCCTATTTCTTGCTGCTTATTTGATCATTGGCGGTGACATTGTCATCCGCGCAGTCAAAAACATCATCCGCGGCCAGGTGTTTGACGAACATTTCTTAATGGCCCTTGCCACAATTGGTGCTTTTCTGATTCAGCAATACCCTGAGGGAGTCGCCGTTATGCTGTTTTATCAAATAGGTGAGCTTTTTCAAGGAGCCGCAGTCAGCCGGTCCAGAAAATCAATTAGTGCGTTAATGGACATACGGCCTGATTACGCCAATGTGAAAACAAAGAACGGCATTGAACAGATTTCCCCGGAGGATGTTCAGACAGGGGATATCATTGTGGTTAATCCGGGAGAAAGCATACCCCTGGACGGTAAGGTCGTGCAAGGGTCAGCGATGGTTGATACATCTGCGTTGACAGGTGAGTCCGTTCCGAGAAAAGCTGCGGAAGGACAAGAGGTAATGTCAGGCTTTATCAATCAAAACGGCGTTCTGCATATTGAAGTCACAAAGGGCTATCAGGAATCAGCAGTATCAAAAATATTAGACCTGGTTCAGAATGCGAGCAGCCGCAAAGCCCGGACAGAAAACTTTATCACGAAGTTTGCTAAGTATTATACACCCGCTGTTGTCATTATCGCGGTATTGCTGGCCTTTGTACCGCCGCTTGTTGTTTCTGGCGCCGCGCTTTCCGATTGGGTGTACCGCGCGCTTATCTTTTTAGTGATTTCTTGTCCTTGTGCGCTTGTTGTCTCTATTCCGCTCGGTTTCTTCGGAGGAATCGGAGCGGCCTCAAAGGCTGGAGTGCTTGTAAAGGGAAGCAATTATTTAGAAGCCTTGAATCAAGTTAAATACGCGGTGTTTGATAAAACGGGAACATTAACAAAAGGCAGCTTTGAAGTGACAGAAATCAAGCCTTCGGAAGGATTTACAAAGGACAGCTTACTTGAAGCGGCGGCATACGCTGAGCTTCATTCACAGCATCCGATTGCTGAATCTGTGCGTAAAGCTTACGGGAAAATGCTTTCCTCCGATGAGATTGAGTCATACGAAGAAATCTCCGGCCACGGCATTTTTGCAAAGATAAATGGAACTGAGTTCCTTGCCGGGAATAAAAAACTCATGGAAAGAGAACAAATTGAGGATGTCCCGGATGAAAAAGCCGGAACAATCGTACACGTTGCCGTTGATCAACGATATGCCGGAGCAATCATCATAGCGGATGAAGTGAAGGAAGACGCAGCACAAGCGGTTGCTGATCTGAAGTCGCTTGGGATCAAACAGACAGCTATGCTGACGGGTGATTCGAAACAAACGGGGGAAGCCGTCGGAAAACAGCTTGGCATCGATGAGGTATATGCAGAGCTGCTCCCGCAGGATAAAGTCGCGCAGGTCGAAGCATTGGAAGCCAAGCTTTTGCCTAATGAAAAACTCATTTTTGTCGGTGACGGCATCAATGATACACCAGTGCTTGCCCGCGCAGATATAGGGGCCGCGATGGGAGGCCTTGGCTCAGACGCCGCGGTAGAAGCCGCAGACATCGTGCTGATGACAGATCAGCCGTCAAAAATAGCGGAAGCGATTCGGATTGCGAAACGGACACGGCGAATCGTGTGGCAAAACATTGGCTTTGCTTTAGGCGTGAAAGCGATCTTTCTCATACTTGGTGCATTTGGAATTGCGACTATGTGGGAAGCGGTTTTCTCCGATGTCGGCGTTACGCTGCTGGCTGTGGCGAACGCCATGCGTGTCATGCGTCTTCAAAACAAATAAATTGTCGGAGAGAATTCATTTTTCGGGGTTTTCTTATCTGCGCTTGTCTTGTTAAAATAAAGAAGTGGGTCAATTGCGATCCGCTTCTTTTTTAATTTTAAAACGATGAGGTGTCGGAGTGAAAAAGAAACAGCAGTCTTCTGCGAAATTCGCGGTCATCCTTACGGTTGTGGTTGTTGCATTGCTAGCAGCCATTGTCATCATTAATAACAAAACGGAACAAGGCGATGAAGCGGTTTCCGGACAGCCGTCTATTAAGGGCCAGCCTGTGCTTGGCAAGGACGATGCACCGGTAACTGTAGTAGAATTCGGAGATTACAAATGTCCGTCTTGCAAGGTGTTTAACAGTGACATCTTTCCAAAAATACAAAAAGACTTTATTGATAAGGGCGATGTGAAATTTTCTTTTGTGAACGTCATGTTCCATGGCAAAGGTTCAAGATTAGCCGCTCTTGCATCGGAAGAAGTATGGAAGGAAGATCCTGACTCTTTCTGGGAATTCCATGAAAAGCTGTTCGAAAAACAGCCGGATACAGAACAGGAATGGGTAACCCCAGGCGTTCTCGGTGATCTTGCAAAAAGCACCACAAAGATAAAACCTGAGACACTCAAGGAAAACCTTGATAAGGAAACATTCGCTTCTCAAGTGGAAAAGGATTCTGACCTTAATCAAAAAATGAACATAAACGCAACACCGACGATTTACGTCAATGATAAAGTAATTAAGAAATTTATGGATTATGATGAAATCAAAGAAACGATAGAAAAAGAGCTGAAAGGGAAGTAACGATATGAAAAATAGAATCGTATTTTTATATGCTTCCTGGGTTGTGGCTCTTGTCGCTATGCTGGGCAGCCTGTATTTTAGTGAAATCAGAAAGTTCATTCCGTGTGAACTGTGCTGGTTCCAGCGTATCCTCATGTATCCGCTTGTCCTGATTTTAGGCATTGCCACCTTTCAAGGGGACACACGCGTGAAAAAATATGTGCTTCCGATGGCGATGATCGGGGCATTTATTTCGATCATGCATTACTTAGAGCAAAAAGTGCCCGGCTTTAGCGGCATTAAGCCGTGTGTAAGCGGTGTGCCGTGCTCAGGCCAATATATTAACTGGTTTGGTTTTATTACGATTCCATTCCTGGCCTTGATTGCTTTTATCCTGATTATCGTTTTTATGTGCCTGCTGAAGGGCGAAAAATCTGAATAACCCAAAAGCGCCTCGTATGCCGGGGCGCTTTTTATTTCGCAAACTCATATCCATCAGCAATGGCTGTATTCCCTCTAAATTTATCTTTTTTTCTCATAAAAATGTTATTGATTTTACGCTTGAGCGATTATAAAATCTAGAGGTCGTCAGAAAATTTAACAAACATAAAAGGGAGTCATCAGAATGGCTTGGGAGCTGCTCAGTGTGATTGGCATCATTGCGTTTGCAGTCAGCGGCGCAATTGTTGCGATGGAAGAGGAATACGATATTTTAGGAGTTTATATATTAGGGATCGTCACAGCTTTTGGAGGAGGAGCGATCCGCAATTTGCTGATCGGTGTTCCGGTGTCAGCGCTATGGGAGCAGGGAGCGTACTTTCAAATCGCGCTTTTATCTATTACAATTGTGTTTCTGTTTCCGAAGCTGCTGCTGAAGCATTGGAATAAGTGGGGCAATTTGTCAGATGCGATCGGCCTCGCAGCCTTTGCTATCCAAGGCGCACTGTATGCCGTCAAAATGGGCCATCCGCTTAGTGCCGTGATTGTGGCTGCGGTGCTGACGGGAAGCGGGGGCGGAATCATCCGCGACCTTCTTGCCGGGCGCAAACCGCTTGTGCTGAAGGCGGAAATTTACGCGGTCTGGGCGGCTCTCGGCGGCTTAATCGTCGGATTGGGCTGGCTGGGGAACTCGCTGGGCTTGTACGTTCTGTTTTTTGTGCTCGTTGTTTGCCGGGTTTGTTCCTATATGTTTAATTGGAAGCTGCCAAACCGTTCTTTTCGCTTAGATAATTAATAGCAAAAAAACCGATTTCGATGTGAAATCGGTTTTTTTTCATATAAATAACCCAAATCTTGATTGATTTTGGGTAAATGTGATAAGATGAATTGTATTTGCCAGTTTTCATCATATATTTTATATATGTATCCAATTATATTTTACAGTAGTTCATCTATGTTTGTCAACTATTTTCTGGAGGTGCCGTTCATGAATCAGAAGGATAAGGAATGGAAGAAAGAGCAGTCAAGAATAGATGAGGTGCTGCAGGAACTCGGAAAAAAAGAGCGGTTTCTGGAAACGTCTGCGGGCGGGTTGAAGCATGATATCATCGGATTAAGAAAAAGCTTTTGGGAGGATGTGAAGGTTAATTTTGATGATGCCCATGAAGCGGTTGAAACGATGGCGAGCATTAAGCAGCAGGCAGAGCTGCTGTCTGATCGGGAACGGAATCATCGACGCATGGCCCAGCAGCTCAAACGAATTCAACAATTAAAAAAATCGCCTTATTTCGGACGGGTTGATTTTATTGAAAACGGCGAGGAGCAGGCAGAGCGAATTTATATCGGTTTAGCTTCCTGTTTGGATGAGAAGGAGGAATGCTTTCTGATCTATGACTGGAGGGCGCCGATATCAAGTATGTACTACAATTATTCCCCAGGAAAAGCGGAGTACGAGGTGTCCGGTGAAACGATAGAAGGGGAAATGGTGCTGAAACGACAGTTTATGATCAAAAACGGCGATCTCAAGGCGATGTTTAATACCGATATGACGATTGGCGATGAAATGCTGCAAGAGGTATTAAGCCATCATTCCGATACCCAAATGAAAAACATCGTGTCTACGATTCAGAAAGAACAAAATCAGATTATCCGTAATGAAAAAAGCAAATTCCTGATCGTGCAGGGAGCGGCTGGGAGCGGAAAAACTTCGGCAGCGCTTCAGCGTGTCGCTTATTTGTTATACAGGCACCGCGGCGTCATTGATGCCGGACAAATCGTTTTGTTTTCTCCTAACTTCTTATTTAACAGCTATGTCTCCTCTGTTTTGCCTGAGTTAGGAGAAGAGAATATGGAGCAGGCGACGTTTCAGGAATATATCGAACATCGGCTTGGCCGCAGGTTTCAATGTGAAAGCCCCTTTGATCAGCTTGAATATTGCCTGACTGAAACAAAGGAAAACGATTTTCCAACAAGGCTTGCGAGTATCAAATGGAAAGCGGGTTTATCTTTTCAGCAATTCATTGATGAATACGTCACACGGCTTTCCTCTGAAGGGATGATTTTTAAAAATATTGTCTTCCGTAGCCAAAAGCTGATTACAAAGGAACAAATTCAATCCTATTTTTACTCATTGGACCAAAATCACTCGATTCCAAACCGGATGGAACAAACCGCGAAGTGGCTGCTGAGTGAGCTTAACAAGCTTGAGAAAAAGGAACGGCGAAAGGATTGGGTCGTTCATGAAGCTGAGCTGCTCGACAAAGAGGACTACTTGGATGTGTACAAGAAACTGCAGGAAAGGAAACGGTTCAGCGAGAGTACGTTTAACGATTATCAAAGAGAGCAGCAGCTGCTTGCCGCCATCATTGTGAAAAAAGCTTTCAAACCGCTCAAACAAGCGGTCAGACTCCTCGCATTTCTTGATGTGAACCAACTGTATCTGCAATTGTTTTCCGGGTGGGGAGGGAAATCCCAGCATGAGAAGACAGCAGCGATAGGAGAGCTGACCCGTTCGGCATTTATGGAAAATAAATTGCTCTATGAGGACGCGGCACCGTTTCTTTATATGCAGGATCTGATTGAGGGCAGAAAGAAAAATACGAAGATCAAACATCTATTTATTGACGAAGCCCAGGACTATTCACCGCTGCAGATGGCTTACATGAGAAGCATTTTTCCGGCTGCCAGCATGACTGTACTCGGTGACATCAATCAGTCTATCTACGCGCATGCCATACATGGGGACCAGCGTATGGATGCGTGCTTTGAAGATGAGCCTGCGGAGTATGTTCGTTTAAAGAGAACATACAGATCCACAAGGCAAATTGTCGAGTTTACAAAAGCGATGCTTCAAGATGGGGCGGATATTGAGCCGTTTAACAGAAACGGGGAAATGCCACTCGTTGTCAAAACTGAAGGACATGAGCACCTTTGCCAAAAGCTCGCGCAAGAAATTGAACGGCTCAAGAAAAAAGGGCACGAAACAATAGCCGTCATCTGCAAGACTGCGCAGCAATGCATACAGGCGCACGCCCACATGAGTGAATATACAGATGTTCGCCTGATTCATAAAGAAAATCAACCATTCCAAAAGGGTGTTTGCGTGATCCCGGTATATTTAGCGAAGGGAATTGAATTTGACGCAGTACTTGTCTATGATGCATCTGAAGAACACTATCATACAGAGCACGACCGCAGGCTTTTATATACTGCGTGCACCCGTGCGATGCACATGCTGACGATATTTTATACAGGTGAAGCCAGTCCGTTTGTAACCGCTGTGCCGCCTCACTTATATCAGATTGCTGAATGAAGAGAAGGGAGTCCTTCTCTTTTTTCTATTTACATGAAGCATAGCCGTTTTATCATTAGGATTCTTAATAGTTATCATCATGTAAATATATTTTACTTAAGCCTAGTATTCCGGTAAAGTTCAATTAGATGCAATTTTCGATCAGTTTATAACTTTGTGAGGTGGATACGTTGCAACTTCAGGTAATGAACAGTCCGTTTAATCAGGAGCAGGCAGAGCTCCTTAACCGCCTTCTGCCGACCTTGACCGAATCCCAGAAAATCTGGCTGAGCGGATATTTATCAGCGCAATCTGTTTCCGCCCAAGAAACTGCGGGTGCGCCGGCGGCAGCTGTGTCTGCGGAAGCTCCGGCACCGGCCGTTTCAAAAGAAGTGACCGTTCTTTATGGTTCACAAACAGGAAACGCACAGGGGCTTGCAGAAAATGCCGGCAAGCAGCTTGAACAGAGCGGTTTTCAAGTGACCGTCTCATCCATGAGCGATTTTAAGCCGAATCAGCTGAAGAAGGTAACCAATCTTTTAATCGTCGTCAGTACACACGGTGAAGGCGAGCCGCCTGATAACGCGTTGTCGTTTCACGAATTTCTGCATGGAAGACGGGCGCCTAAGCTTGAAGATCTGCGATTTTCCGTTTTGGCGCTTGGTGATAGTTCGTACGAATTTTTCTGCCAGACAGGGAAAGAATTTGATCAGCGCTTAGAAGAACTCGGAGGAAAACGGATTTCTCCGCGCGTTGATTGCGATCTTGACTATGATGAACCAGCAGCCGAATGGCTTGAGAGTGTATTGAAGGGATTAAATGAAGCTGGGGGCGGAAGCGCCGCACCTGCGCCGGCGGCTGCGTCTCAAACGGGTGAGTCTTCGTATTCCAGAACAAACCCGTTTCGGGCTGAAGTGTTAGAAAATTTGAATTTGAACGGCAGAGGATCAAATAAAGAAACACGTCATGTGGAGCTGTCTCTTGAAGGATCTGGCCTGACTTACGAGCCTGGTGACAGTCTCGGCGTCTATCCGGAAAACGATCCGGAGCTTGTCGAGCTGCTCCTTAAGGAAATGAATTGGGACCCGGAAGAAATTGTGACGCTTAATAAGCAAGGTGATGTCCGTCCGCTGAAGGAAGCGCTGATTTCTCACTATGAGATTACCGTTCTCACAAAACCGCTTCTTGAACAAGCAGCCCAACTGACGGGAAGTGAGGAGCTTAGAGAGCTTTTAGCCCCGGGAAATGAGGAAAATGTAAAAGCTTATATTGAAGGACGCGATTTGCTTGATCTCGTCCGTGATTATGGCCCATTCAGTGTATCTCCGCAGCAGTTTGTCTCGATTTTGCGAAAAATGCCTGCCCGCCTTTATTCGATTGCAAGCAGTTTATCCGCAAATCCGGATGAAGTGCATGTAACAATCGGCGCAGTTCGCTACGATGCGCACGGCCGTGAACGAAAAGGCGTCTGCTCAATTTTATGTGCGGAACGTCTGCAGCCGGGGGACACACTGCCTGTTTATGTACAGCACAACCAAAACTTTAAGCTTCCGAAAGATCCTGAAACACCAATTATCATGGTCGGCCCCGGGACAGGCGTCGCGCCTTTCCGTTCCTTTATGCAGGAGCGCGAGGAGACGGGAGCAGAAGGAAAAGCATGGATGTTCTTTGGCGATCAGCACTTTGTCACGGATTTCCTTTACCAGACAGAGTGGCAGAATTGGCTCAAAGACGGTGTGCTGACAAAAATGGATGTGGCGTTCTCGCGTGATACGGAAGAAAAAGTATATGTGCAGCACCGCATGCTTGAACAGAGCGCAGAGTTGTTCGAATGGCTTCAAGAAGGAGCGGCTGTTTACATTTGCGGAGATGAAAAGCACATGGCGCATGACGTCCATAACACATTACTTGAGATTATCGAAAAAGAAGGCAATATGAGCCGCGAAGAAGCGGAAGCTTATCTTGCCGATATGCAGCAGCAAAAACGCTACCAGCGTGATGTATACTGATTTGACATGAAAGGAGTTTTTCAACATGGTGACCAAAATCTTAAAAGCACCGGACGGCTCTCCAAGTGATGTTGAACGCATTAAAAGAGAAAGTGACTATTTGCGCGGCACACTGAAAGAAGTGATGCTCGATCGGATCAGTGCCGGAATTCCGGATGATGACAACCGCCTGATGAAGCACCACGGCAGTTATTTGCAGGATGACCGCGATCTCCGCAATGAACGCCAAAAGCAAAAGCTTGAACCCGCATATCAGTTTATGCTGCGCGTGCGTATGCCAGGGGGCGTTTCAACGCCTGAGCAATGGCTTGTCATGGATGACCTTTCTCAGAAATACGGGAACGGCACATTAAAACTGACGACACGTGAAACGTTCCAAATGCACGGGATTTTGAAATGGAACATGAAGAAAACCATCCAGACGATCCACTCAGCGCTTTTGGATACGATCGCAGCCTGCGGAGACGTAAACCGTAACGTCATGTGCGCATCAAATCCTTATCAGTCTGAAATCCATTCAGAGGTATACGAGTGGTCTAAAAAATTAAGTGATGATCTGCTGCCGCGGACGAGAGCCTATCATGAAATTTGGCTTGATGAGGAAAGAGTGGCCGGCACGCCGGATGAAGAAGTCGAGCCAATGTACGGACCGCTCTATCTGCCGCGGAAGTTTAAAATCGGTATTGCCGTTCCGCCGTCTAATGATATTGACGTCTTTTCACAAGATCTCGGATTCATTGCGATTGTCGAAGATGGCAAGCTGATCGGTTTTAATGTGGCGATCGGCGGCGGTATGGGAATGACGCATGGCGACACAGCCACATACCCGCAATTAGCCAAGGTCATCGGATTCTGCCGGCCCGATCAAATGTATGACGTTGCTGAAAAAACAATTACGATTCAGCGTGATTACGGAAACCGTTCTGTCCGCAAAAATGCGCGGTTCAAATACACAGTTGACCGCCTCGGTTTAGAAAACGTAAAAGAAGAATTGGAAAACCGTCTCGGCTGGAGCCTGGAAGAAGCGAAGCCATATCATTTCGATCATAACGGCGACCGTTACGGCTGGGTGGAAGGCATCGAGGATAAATGGCATTTCACGCTGTTTGTCGAAGGCGGCCGTATAACGGATTACGATGATTATAAGCTGATGACAGGCTTACGGGAAATCGCCAAAGTTCACACAGGCGAGTTCCGTCTGACGGCCAATCAAAACCTGATTATCGCGAACGTTTCAAGCGAGAAAAAAGATGAAATCAGTGCGTTAATCGAGCAATACGGACTAACTGACGGCAAGCATCATTCAGCACTCCGCCGCAGCTCGATGGCTTGCGTCGCTCTTCCAACCTGCGGATTGGCAATGGCGGAAGCAGAACGTTATTTGCCAACCCTTTTAGATAAGGTTGAAGAGATTATTGACGAAAACGGCCTTCGTGATCAGGAAATCACCATTCGCATGACAGGATGCCCGAACGGCTGTGCACGCCACGCACTCGGTGAGATTGGATTTATCGGAAAGGCGCCGGGCAAATATAATATGTATCTTGGCGCTGCGTTTGACGGAAGCCGTTTAAGCAAAATGTACCGTGAAAACATCGGTGAAGCAGACATTTTAAGCGAGCTTCGCGTCCTTCTTTCCCGCTATGCGAAAGAACGTGAGGAAGGCGAGCATTTCGGTGACTTTGTCATCCGCGCCGGCATTATTAAAGCAACAACTGACGGTACGAATTTTCATGATTGAGAAAGAAAGACGAGAGACGGGGAATAGCTTCCTGTCTCTTTTTTTGCAATTTGCTCTGATGCAAAAAAGTTCACTGTGAGCATATCATGAGAAAAAATACCCTAAAAAGGGTACTATAAAAAGAAGACAGTGTGGAGCAAACTCCTGCGAAACCACATATCGGATGCAAGGCCAGCCTGGCTCAGCGACTTTTAGACAAGACTCACCATGCACAAAAGACAACAGACGAAGGAGGTCATGCATTTGGACATATTTTTAGTTGTGCTCGTTTTATTAACGATTATTGCGATTTCTAATATCGTGAACCGATTTATTCCGTTTATTCCGGTGCCGCTGATTCAAGTGGCTCTTGGGATTCTTGCCGCCTCATTTCCACAGGGACTTCATTTTGAATTAAACACCGAATTGTTTTTTGTTCTGTTTATCGCGCCTCTGCTATTTAATGATGGAAAGAGGACGCCGCGGGCGGAGCTTTGGAATTTAAGAGCTCCGATTTTATTGCTTGCACTCGGCCTAGTGTTTGCGACTGTGATTGTAGGCGGCTATACGATTCACTGGATGATTCCTGATATTCCGCTGGCAGCGGCCTTTGGACTTGCGGCCATTCTTTCACCGACTGATGTCGTCGCTGTCAGCGCATTATCAGGAAGAGTGAAAATGCCAAAAGGGATTCTTCGCCTGCTTGAAGGTGAGGGGCTGATGAATGACGCATCAGGCCTTGTAGCCTTTAAGTTTGCGATTGCAGCGGCAGTGACTGGTGCATTTTCATTAGCGCAAGCGGCTGTCAGTTTTGTCTTTATCTCTCTTGGAGGCTTGCTGTGCGGGGTAGTCATTTCATTTTTGATTATTCGTTTTCGCCTATTTCTGCGCCGCCTTGGCATGCAGGATGTCACGATGCATATGCTGATTCAAATTCTGACGCCGTTTGTGATTTATTTGGCCGCTGAAGAAATCGGCGTTTCCGGCATTTTAGCTGTTGTGGCGGGAGGGATCACTCATGCGGTTGAACAGGATCGTCTGGAATCAACGATGATCAAGCTGCAAATCGTCTCCTCAAGTACGTGGAACATTATTTTATTTATTTTGAACGGCCTGGTCTTTGTTATTCTCGGCACGCAAATCCCAGATGTGATTTCTGTTATCTTTAACGACACCGCCATCAGCAACATGAAGGTGATCGGCTATATCCTAGTCATCACATTTACGTTAATGCTCCTCAGATTCCTGTGGGTGCTGTTCTTTTGGAACGGCAAATGGTTCTTTAATAAAGATCAAAACATCTATAAACCGGGTCTTCGTTCGACACTGTTAATTTCGATTTCCGGTGTGCGCGGAGCAGTAACGCTTGCGGGTTCTTTCTCCATTCCGTATTTCCTGGAGGACGGCACGCCGTTTCCGGAAAGAAATCTGATTCTCTTTTTAGCAGCCGGCGTCATTTTATGCACGCTTGTCATTGCCACCGTAGTGCTGCCGGTTCTGACTGAAAAAGAAGAAGAGGACGAGGAACGAAATAAGAAGCTGCTGACGGCGAGACGCAAGTTGATCAAAACAGCCCTCCAAACGATAAAGGAGGACATGAACGATACAAACAAAACGGCCTCTCTTGCGGTTATAGCTGAATACAATGAGAAAATGAAAAACCTTCGTTTTCAGCAGTATACCTCATCTAATCGTATCAAAAAGCATGAGCGGAAGGTCCGTGCGCAAGGGGTTAAGGCTGAGCAAGAGGCACTGATGAAAATGCTGGAGCGGGGAGACATCCCGGAAGAAACAGCAAATGTGCTGCAAGAACGATTTAACGAGTTGGAAATTTTGTATGCCAACCCGTTTAAGGTCGGGTTATCAAAAACAAGGCTCAAGAGGCTGATGTATTGGATTTTCTTCGGTGAACATAAAAAGCCGGAGATGTCGATATTAAATGAAGCGGGATTGATACGGGCAACAAGAGTAAAAACGGCAAAAGCAGCGATAGAATATTTGGAAAAACATAAGACGGAAGAACATAAGGAAGTGTTTTTATCTGTCATTACCTTCTATAAACAGTTAATTTTCAGGCTGGAAAACAGCCATCATGAGTTAAAATCAAGCGCCCATTTTGAAAATCAAAAACTGGAAGTGAAGCTGAAGGCTGTGCAGGCGATCAGAAATGAAATTCAAACGCTGTTCGAAGAAAGAGAAATTTCCCGGGACATCTCCCATGAGCTTCGCCAATACATTAATGATGTTGAAGCCGCCATGCTTGAAGGCGGCGAATAAATGCAGCAAAAAAGCTGGTGCGTGAGAGCGCCAGCTTTTTTCTATATTAAGGGCGATGAAATTCGACAGTGCTGCCATCCCGGTCGAACCAGCCTCTGAAGGCCCAGTTAATCCAGCCGCCATCGCCCTTATTTGTAAATGTTCCGTCTTCAAATACCCAAATGCCATACGTAATGCCGTCATAAACGGCTGAGCCATAAAATTGCACACCGTTCAAATGATCTTCATATTCCTGGCTTAAATTAAATACCATGACGTTATATTTTTGGCCGGACGCGTAGAAGGAAGACTCCATGAGATTTTTCACAAATCCATCCCGATTCTGTGCGGATTTAATGGCATCAGCGATCTGGTTGGCAATTCCAAGTACATCTAGGTTGACGTTTAAACCTACATCAGCGGCAGTTGTTCCGGCAGTTGTTGTCTGCGAGATCTTCGGAGCAGGATTTTCTTCAGCGGAAGCAAAGGACAAAGGGGCAATTGTCAAAGCGGCACCAAGAGCAAGTGTCATTGGGATACGAATACGTTTCAAGTTGTTTCCTCCTTTGTTTTCATTTGGTTACACTAAACGCATTCCCTGCTCCATGTATTTGTAATCTCAATATTGTTAAAACAGGAAAAAAATAGTGTTTTGTTTTGCCTTTGCTGTGAAAAAAGAAGCAAAAAGAGGGTCTTAAGCGTATGATTGGTATCGGCTGAGAGGAATGTGAGATAATATAGACGCTTACATTTCAGTGAAAGGGTGGATGTTCAAGTGCCAACAAGTTTAAAAGATACGGTAAAGTTACATAACGGAGTTGAAATGCCTTGGTTCGGTCTAGGTGTTTTTAAAGTGGAAAATGGTAGTGAAGCGACCGAATCAGTGAAAGCGGCAATTAAAAACGGCTACCGCAGCATTGATACAGCAGCGATCTACAAAAATGAAGAAGGTGTTGGCATCGGGATTAAAGAATCCGGTGTGGCAAGAGAAGAGCTCTTCATCACATCAAAAGTGTGGAATGAAGATCAAGGCTATGAAACAACGCTTGCTGCCTTTGAAAAAAGCCTGGAAAGACTGCAGCTTGATTATTTAGATTTATATTTGATCCATTGGCCTGGCAAAGATAAATTTAAAGATACATGGCGCGCGCTTGAAAAGCTGTACAAAGACGGCAAAATTCGCGCGATCGGTGTCAGCAACTTCCAAGTTCATCATTTAGAAGAGCTGTTAAAAGATGCTGAAATCAAACCTATGGTGAACCAAGTTGAATTTCACCCTCGTTTGACGCAAAAAGAATTAAGAGACTATTGTAAAAAACAAGGCATTCAGCTGGAAGCGTGGTCTCCGCTCATGCAGGGACAGCTTTTGGATAACGAGGTGCTGACACAGATTGCTGAAAAACACAATAAATCTGTAGCTCAAGTGATTTTGCGCTGGGATCTGCAGCATGAAGTTGTAACCATTCCAAAATCCATTAAAGAACACCGTATCATCGAAAACGCTGATATTTTTGATTTCGAATTGTCTCAAGAAGACATGGACAAAATTGACGCATTAAACAAAGATGAGCGTGTCGGCCCAAATCCTGATGAGCTTCTGTTTTAATCAAAAAGCTCCCCGTTACGGGGAGTTTTTTAGTGCGTTTTTTTCTGTTGAATGAAAAACAGCATCAAAAAGGAAATGACAACAATACAGACGACCCATGCCCAGGCAAGGGTATTGTTTCCTGAATCCAATGCGACATATATGGCCGTCGGCAGTGTTTGTGTAACACCGGGGATGTTCCCGGCAAACATGAGTGTTGCGCCGAACTCTCCAAGCGCCCGCGCTAGGCTCAGGATGCTTCCGGTTAGCAATGAAGGATAGGCAAGCGGGACGGAGATATGGATAAAGACCTTCCATCTGCTTGCGCCGTCTACCATTGCCGCGCCTTGTATATCGGGGTCAATGTCAGCAAATCCGGTTTTGGCTGATTGATACATGAGCGGAAAGGCCACAACAGCCGAGGCGATCACAGCGGCCCACCAGGTGAAAATGACAGGCTGCTGGAAGATCCACTCGATGGCTTGTCCGATGAAGCTATGCTTTCCGAAAATGACGATCAAAATAAAACCGACAACAGTAGGCGGAAGAACGAGAGGAAGCATAAAACATGTTTCGAGCGCCGTTTTTCCGAAAAATGATGCCCGTGACATCCATGCTCCAGCAAGTGTTCCGAGAATAATGACAACAATTCCGGCAACTGCCGCCACCTGAAAGGAAAGCACAACGGGTGTGAAAAATTCTGAAGCGCTTATGCTACTCGGCAGTAAAGCCATATTTCTCAAATACTTTCATTGCTTCATCAGATTGCAGGTATTCGTAAAATTCCTTCGCTTCCTTACGGTGTTTTGTATCTTTTACGATTCCTAACGGATAGACAATCGGGCTGTGTGTATCTGCTTTTGCCTCGTCAATGATTTTGACCTTTTTTGAGACCAAGGCATCTGTTTTATAAACAATACCTGCGTCTACATTGCCGGTTTCCACATAAGAAAGAACTTGGCGAACGTCTTTTCCATACACAATTTTATCCTTCACTTTGTCCCATAAAGACAGCTTTGTCAGTGATTCTTTCCCATAAGCTCCTGCCGGTACGGATTCCGGAGTGCCAAGTGCGATTTTTTCTGATTCAGCCAGATTGCTGAAGCTTGTCACAGGTGAATCTCCGTTTTTCGGTACGACCAGCACAATTTCATTACCGACTAAATCAGTGCTGTCTTTTTTTGCGATATCCCCATCATCCACCAGCTTTTTAAATTTGTCCTCAGCAGCTGAGAAGAACAGATCTGCTCCTGCTCCTTGAGAAATCTGTTTTTGCAAGGCGCCGGATGAGCCATAGTTATCTTGGATGGTAATGTTTTGATGTTCTTTTTCATAGTTTTTTTGGATTTCCTCAAGTGCATCCTGTGCGCTTGCGGCAGCTGAGATCGTTAATGTTACTTTTTTCTCGCTGTCCGTTGAAGACTGGTTTGAAGAACAGCCTGCTGCAAGAAGAAAAGCGGTTAAGGCTGCGATTAAAATAGAATACTTCTTAAACATGATTGCACCCCTTATGATTAGTTATATCTAATTATAACTGATTATGTTTGGTTTATGTGGGTTTTTTTACATTCAGCGAAAAGGTATAATAAAATAGGAGAGTGATGATGATGAATGAAACCTCTTCCTATACGATAGAAGAAGTTGCAGGTCTGCTGAAGGTATCAAAGCTGACCGTTTATGATTTGATTAAAAAAGGCGTGCTGCCTGCTTACCGTGTCGGAAGGCAGATGCGTGTGGATGAAGAAGATTTAAAGCAATATAAGACGAATATGAGAATGTCTCAGCCCATCGCTGCAACAGAAGCGCCGAAACAGGTGCAGGAGGCTGAGCCGGACGGCAGACCGAATGTCATGATCAGCGGACAGGACATTTCGATGGATCTTCTCAGCAAGCATTTAGAGAATGCCATTCAAGAGACGCCGCTCCGTAAATACAAAGGAAGCTTAAACAGCCTGATTGATATGTATCAAGGCAAGTGTGACATTGTCAGCCTCCATTTGTACGATGCTGAAACGGGCCAGTATAATGCGCCTTATGTGAAACGGATTTTGTCAGGTGAACCGTTTTGTCTCATCAATGTCGTTCTCCGCAAAGCAGGACTGTATGTGCAAAAAGGGAATCCGAAGAACATTCAAGGCTGGAAAGACTTGAAAAGAGCTGATATCCGGATCATCAACAGGGAAAAGGGTTCTGGCGCAAGGGTGCTCCTTGATGAACAGCTTGGCTTGCTTGGTGTGAATCCGGCTGATGTAAAGGGATACGGCGATATTGTGACCGATCATTACGCTGCCGCTTCACAAGTTTCAAGCGGACAGGCTGACGCGGGAATCGGAGCGCAGCACGCGGCACATATGGGACGTGTTGATTTTATCCCGCTCATCGACGAACAATATGATATCGTCGTTTTGAAAAAAAATGAGCAGCTGCTCAAAGCCGTGAAGGAGATTTTGAATTCTGAGGACTACAAGGCGAATCTGTCTCATTTAAACGGCTATGAAACGAAGCTGACTGGCAAGGTGATGTTGGAAACGTAAAAAATCCCTCTTTAATAGAGGGATTTTTTCATTCGGAAAACCTGAGCAGGTCACCATTTAAAATTTTATCAGAGAGAGACAGTTCTTCGTTTGCTTTCTCCTTATAAGGGAGGCACGCATCCTGATCTTCCAGTATTTCACCTGTTTTTTGGCTGTAGCACGTGTTCTTCGTGTATATAAAATCGTTCGTAATAAAGCTTCCGTTTCGCAGAACGGCGAATGGTGTGCGATCGCCTGACAGCAAATCATTGCCGAATTGAATATCGCCTTTTGTGTCAACGCCGAGTAAATGCATCAGTGTCGGTCTGACGTCGACTTGTCCGCCAACATCAGAGATGGTTTCCGGTTGTTGATCGGTGATTCCCGGGATATGTATGATAAACGGCACCCGCTGGAGCTGAACATTGTCATACGGCGTGATTTCGTCTTTTCCTAAAAACTCCGCCAATGCCTCGTTATGGGCTTCTGAAATGCCGTAATGATCTCCCATAAATACAATCAGCGAATTTTCGTATAAGCCTTCGTCCTTCAGCTTTTTGATAAAATGCTTTAATGCCTCATCCTCATAGCGCACTGTTGTCACATAACGGTTTAGCAGGGCGCTGCTCGAATCGTATTCATCAATCAGCTGATCCTCTTTATCAATCTCAAACGGAAAATGATTCGTTAACGTGATGAAACTGCTGAAGAATGGCTGCGGCAGACTTTGCAGCTTTTCGGCGGACTGCTCTAAAAATTCCTTATCCTTTAAGCCCCAGCTTGTCGATGTTCCGGGAGTGACATGGAAGTCATCTACATCAAAAAAGCGGTCAATGCCAAATGTATCGTACATGACATCTCTGTTCCAAAATGTTTTATGATTGGCATGAAAGGCTGCTGAATAATAATCATGCTGTTTCAGCGATTTGTACATCGTATGAAATTGATGGTCGCTTTTCGTGAAAAAGACGGCGCCGCTAAGGGAAGGATACAGCGAGTTAGCAACGATGAATTCTGAATCAGATGTTTTCCCTTGTTCTGTTTGCTGATAGAAATGATCAAAGTAATAGCTTTTTTTAATGAGATCATTCATAAATGGGGTAATTTCTTTTCCATTGACTTTTTCATTCAGAACAAAGCTTTGGGTCGACTCAAGTGTTATAAAGATGACATTGCGCCCCTTTGCCAGTCCGAATTTGCTTTGATCAGGCTTGCTGTAATCAGCCTCTGTGTAATTTTTAATGGCAGTTATGCTGTCTTCATCGGCAAATGCCTTCGCGCTTATATTAACAGTCTGAGAAATCGTATCGTATATATGGAACTGAAACAGGCCGATGCTTTTGACGAGCATTTCCCGGTCAAAGGAATGTGCCAAAAGCTTCGGCTGCTGTACTTCTGCAAGTGCCAGCGTGCATAAAATCATGCCGCAGGAAGCTGCAAAGTACCGTTTGATCGTGCGGGGAGCGGCTTTTGTCTGCGGCTGTTTCGTTTTTCTAGCGAGCAGCAGCAGACAAGCCAAATCCGCAAACAGGGCAATAAACAGAGGATGGAACAGTTCTTTTACACTGCTGCCCATATCGCTCATGTTGCTGGCCTGAAATAAAACCGGAATGGTAATAAAATCGATATAAAAGCCGTAAAAAATCGTATTGGAGATCAAGATGACAGTCAGAACCAAATTGGCAATCAGCAAAAAGACCCGTTGCTTGTTTCCGTTCAGAAGCAGGCCGATCCCGAATAAAGGAAGGATAAAGCTGAGCGGATTGATCAGCAAAATCAGCTCTTCCAACAGAGTATCGATCTGCAAATCAAAGCCGAGTTTATATATCACATACGTTTTGATCCACATAAACAAGATCGAAAAACATAAAAACCGCTGATTGTGAAAAAAGGTTCCTTTCATCAATATGACTCCTCACGTTTTCTTGATCATCTGCATGAAATGCTTCTTAAGTAAAACCTACTAAAAACAGCTGGTTCAGACAAGTCTCAGCACTCGCGTTTACAACATGCGCCCATGAAACAGCATATAAAAGTAGTAACATGAAGCAAGGGTCAGGCCCGCTAGCACGAGCTGCTCAGAAAAACTGCCTGTCTTCATATATAATGGAAGCCGCACGCGGATCGTTGAAGGGAATAGTAATTTGATTCCGTTCACCGTCCAAGCGTCAAGAATCAAGTGGCTCGCCATTCCGATCATCAAGCCGGCTGAGATGTTTTTATCTGGAATATATGTAGAAGTGATAAAAAACATGATGAGCATAAACAGCAGGCTGTGTGTAAAGGTACGGTGGCCAAAAACGGAGCTGACCACTTTCGATAAAATAGGGAATTTTCTCCCGATTTTGCTTTGCGTGTGGCAGATATCGGGAATCAATGCCCCAACCGCGCCTGACGCAGCCATAAGCACTGGATCAAATCCATAATAATAAGCCGCCGCCGTACAAGAAGCGATGCCTCCCATGATGTGTGTTTTTCCTGTCATTTGCCGCTTCTCCTTTTATCTTTTGCAAAAAATCTCTGAATTACAAATATATCAAGAGAATGTATGTTTGATCAACAGGACTTTGTACGATAAAAAATATCCCGCATAATTTTTCAGGAAAAAGGCATCTTAAACATGTACCTATTTTTTAAAAGAGGTGATACGAATGGGTTTCTTTAATAAAGATAAAGGAAAACGTTCCGAAAAAGAAAAAAACGTAATCCAAGGAGCTCTTGAAGATGCTGGTTCAGCTCTAAAAGATGATCCGCTTCAAGAGGCTGTGCAAAAAAAGAAAAATAATCGATAACCACATGCGGATAGGGCTTGGCTCTATCCGTATTTTCCATCTGTTCCCTTTGACAGATCATCCTTTCTTTGATAACCTTCTGGGAGTAACTGAATAATTAAATCCTCACTCTTTCTCAGTGAGGTAGAGGTTGCGCGGATGATGAGTCACACATGCCAGGCTGACAGGGGCTGTTAAACATGTGTAAAAGGCATCAGCGCCGAAGTGTGGAGAAAGCCGATCCTTCTCTATGCTGGGACTGTATCTGAATAAGTGCAGGACTGCCGCGTGCTTTTTCGCGGAGGGCTATCCGGAGATCAAGGGTGTGTGTTTCTTTAAGCATGGACTTTTGTTCAGGCTTTTTTTGCGTTTATATGATCTCGGGGTCTGGTCCGTACAAAGAATCATGGAGGTACTGGAATGGAACAGACAAAAAAATGGGGTTTTTGGTTATTAACGGCGTTTGTCGTTGGAAATATGGTTGGATCAGGAATTTTCTCCCTGCCGAGCTCGCTTGCTTCAATCGCAAGTCCGTTTGGCGCTACGTCCGCCTGGCTTTTGACAGGTGCCGGCGTGCTGATGATTGCGCTTGTGTTCGGGCACTTGTCTATTCGCAAGCCTGAACTGACAGCGGGACCGCAAAGTTATGCTAGAGCGTTGTTTTCCGATCCGAAGAAAGGCAACGCTGCCGGTTTCACAATGGTGTGGGGCTACTGGGTGGCGAGCTGGATCAGCAACGTGGCGATCATCACAAGTCTCGCCGGTTACTTGACTTCGTTCTTCCCGATCTTGGTTGACAAACGTGAGATGTTTTCGATCGGCGGGCAAGAGGTGACACTCGGCCAATTGCTGACGTTTGCCGTATGTACGATCTTGTTATGGGGAACGCACACGATTCTTGTTGCCAGCATTAACGGAGCAAGTAAATTGAACTTTGTCACAACGCTTTCTAAAGTATTAGGTTTTGTCTTCTTTATCGTTGCCGGTTTGTTTGTGTTTCAAACGACATTATTCGGTCATTTTTATTTCCCGGTTCAAGGAGAAAACGGCACAAGCATTGGAATTGGCGGCCAGGTTCATAACGCCGCGATTTCTACACTGTGGGCGTTTGTCGGAATTGAATCCGCGGTGATCCTGTCCGGCCGTGCGCGTTCTCAGCGTGATGTGAAACGTGCGACGATTACCGGCTTGCTGATTGCTTTGAGCATTTATATTATAGTGACTTTAATTACGATGGGTGTTCTGCCGCATGATAAGCTTGTCGGCTCTGAAAAACCATTTGTTGATGTACTCTATGCGATTGTTGGAAACGCGGGAAGCGTGATTATGGCGCTTTTGGCTATCCTTTGTTTATTCGGAACGATGCTCGGCTGGATTTTGCTTGGCTCTGAGGTGCCATACCAAGCCGCTAAAGCAGGAGATTTCCCGGCATTTTTTGCAAAAACGAATAAAAAGGGAAGCCCGGTCATTGCACTCATTATTACAAACGTCATGTCACAGGTCTTCATTTTCTCCGTTATTTCCCGGACAATAAGTGACGCATTTACATTTTTAACGACAGCGGCGACACTCGCATATTTAATTCCGTATCTGGTATCAGCAATCTACAGCTTGAAGCTTGTCATCAAAGGTGAAACGTATGACCAGCTGAAAGGCTCTCGTGTAAGAGACGGATTGATCGCGATACTGGCGTGTGCATACTCTGTGTTTGTTATTGTAACAGGCACAGCAGATTTAACGACATTTATTCTTGGCATTGGTTTATTCTTTGTCGGCTTGATTGTTTATCCATTTGTGAGTAAAAAGTTCCAGAGAGAAAAACAAGCATAATGAAAAGACACCTGATTTGTTTTGTCAGGTGTCTTTTTTTATAAAAAAGAATTTCTACTGTTCGTTAACATAGTTCACAGGAAAGCTGGAATCAAAAAATTAAGTGGCAATCGAATATGCAACTTCCTGAAAATATCCGATCAAATTGAACGATCCTTATAAATGAGACAAAAGAGCCGCGGGCAGGCGGCTCTTTTGTTTATTTAGTCAAGCTTTCCGTAATAAACTTCAGCTGTCCTTCTAATGAAATCGGGTCAGAGAAATAGAATCCGATCGGGTCCATCTTGTAGACATGGCCATTTTTAACGGCGTTAAGGTTCTTCCAAATGGAGCTGTCAAAAACGCCGCCATCATCACCGCCTGATTGCCATGGGCCCGCGAAAATATAATCTCCTGCGAAGTCAGGGAGTTTTTCTAATGAGATACTTGTATAACCAGGTCCCTGGTCAATGGCTTTTTCTTTTGTCAGCTTTGTCGCCTGCAGGCCGAGGTCTTTGTAAATGATGCTTCCGCCTCTTCCAAAGTCTTTACCGAATACGTAAATGTCTTTTCCGTTCGTTTGCATAATGGAAATGGTTTTGTCACCGACCGCTTTTTTGATTTTTGTTTTAGCTGCCGCAACTTTTTTATCCCACTCGGCCAGCCATTTTTCAGCTTTATCTTCAGTTCCAGTCATTTTTGCAAATTCTTTCAGCTGTTCGATGTTGTCGAGCTTATCGTATTTTACTGCGACAGTCGGCGCGATTTTTTCAAGCTTTTTAATATCAGCACCCTGTGTTGTCCAGACGATAATCAGGTCAGGGTTTAAATCAATGACCTTTTCAACCGAAGTGCCGTCTCCGATGTTTTCGACGCCGGCTGTTTTTCCTTTGTAGTAAGGGTTTTTAAATACGTTCTCAGGTGCACCGACAACGTTGATGCCAAGTGTTTTGAAGTAGCCGTAGTAGCCGTCAGCCATGACAACCACCCGTTTAGGATGCTTCGGGATTTTTACATTTCCGTTTTCAGCCTTGTATGTAAAGGTTTCTGCGTCTTTTGAATCAGAGGCAGAGCCTTTGCTTTCTGAGTTATTCCCGCAGGCTGCCAGAGCTGCAATCAATAACAGGGCAAAAAACGCGGCTCCGAGTTTCTTGTATTTATGGGTCATATCTCATACCTTCTTTCTAAAAAAAAGATGAAAAAGAGAATCATTATCATCTGTGATTATACCATTGCAAGTGCCGGTTGACACGATATTTTTGCAAATGTATTTTCATTTTTGTTCAAAATCAGCTGAAAAAAGTGATATACTGAAACAGCAATTGATAATCATTATCAGTATCAGAAAGGAAGTACGGCAGTTGAGTCAACATAAAAATATACAGACTGCATCAGAAGAAATCCAATGGACGTCAAGGACATGTGGCGCGGTTATCGTCCTTATTGCAGGTCTATGCCTGCTTTGCCTTGGCGCACTTTTATCCATATCCCTCGGTGCAGCGGATATTCATTTGCGCACTGTATGGGACGCCATTTTTCATTATCAGCCGACAAAGACATCTCACCAAATTATACATGATCTTCGGCTGCCGAGAACGGCTGCTGCCGCACTTGTAGGCGCATTGTTAGCAGTGTCGGGAGCGATCATGCAGGGGATGACGAGAAACCCTTTGGCAGAACCTTCGATTATGGGTGTGACATCAGGCTCTGCGTTTGCTGTTTCGATTGCGTTTGCCTTTTTTCCCGGACTTTCTGCTATGGGGCTTGTGCTATTGTCCTTTGCGGGAGCGGGACTGGGTGCATCGACGGTAATGGGCATCGGCATGTTTTCAAGGGGCGGACTTACGCCTGTAAAGCTTGCTCTGGCGGGTACGGCAGTTACTTATTTCTTTACCGGCATTTCAACTGCCATTGCAATCCGCTTTGATGTCGCTCAGGATATCAGCTTTTGGTATGCGGGCGGGGTAGCGGGTGTGAAATGGTCAGGGGTCCAGCTTTTGCTTATTGCAGGGGCTGTCGGTTTAACGCTGGCGTTTTTCATCGCCCGGTCTGTGACAGTGTTAAGTCTTGGTGACGATCTGGCAAAAGGGCTAGGACAATATACATCAGCGGTAAAGCTGGTTGGTATGCTTATCGTAGTGATTTTGACCGGAGCTGCGGTTTCCATAGCCGGCACCATCGCATTTATCGGGCTGATCATTCCGCATATTACCCGATTTTTGGTTGGTGTGGATTATCGGTGGATCATTCCCTGCTCGGCGGTGCTTGGTGCTGTCTTGCTTGTTTTTGCTGACATAGCGGCCAGACTCGTAAACGCACCCTTTGAAACGCCTGTCGGCGCACTGACTTCTCTCATCGGCGTTCCCTTTTTCTTTTATTTGGCACGTCGTGAAAGGAGAGGGCTGTAATGAAAACAACAACAAGAAAACCGCTCGCAGTAATGGCTGTGACCCTTATGCTCATCGTGGTGGTCTTTTTTATCAGTCTCAATTTGGGTGTTATCAAAATTGCACCGCTTAAAACGCTTCAGGTCTTTTTCGGCCAAGGGACAGCGCGTGATGAACTTGTCTTATTTGAGTTCAGGCTGCCCCGGATCATCCTTTCTTTGCTTGTTGGAGCAGGAATCGCCGTTGCTGGCGCCATTTTGCAAAGCGTGTCTCAAAATGATCTTGCTGAACCTGGTATTCTCGGAATTAACGCCGGCGGCTCACTTGCCGTTGTGCTTTTTATATACTTTTTTCAAGGATCAGCTTCAGATCTCAGCTTTTTCGGAACATTTATGCTGCCGTTCAGTGCTTTGGCAGGAGCAATCCTCGCTGCGTTTCTCATTTATCTTCTGGCATGGAAAAAGGGCGTCACACCGATTCGGCTGATTTTAGTCGGCATAGGGGTAAATGCCGGATTCAACGCCCTGTTGCTGATTTTTCAGCTCAAGATGGACCCTCATGATTTTATGCAAGCCGCGGTTTGGATATCCGGCTCAATATGGGGAGCGAACTGGAATATGATCTGGGCGATCCTTCCTTGGATTGTGATCTTGCTACCGTTTACTTTATATAAGGCACGCTATTTGAACATATTGCAGCTAGGAGACCAATTAGCCACCGGACTGGGCACTGCTGTTGAAAGGGAGAGGCGGATTCTCCTTCTGGCAGCGGTCACTCTTGCCGCTTCATGCGTGGCAGCTGCGGGAGGCATCGCGTTTCTCGGATTGATCGCGCCTCATGTGGCTAGAAGGCTGACCGGTCCGCGTCACCAGACGCTGATACCGGTCTCCGCTCTCATCGGCGCATTCCTGTTTTTGCTCGCTGATACGATGGCGAGAAATGTATTGGCACCATCAGAAATTCCGGTCGGACTTGTCATTTCCGTGCTAGGTGCGCCTTACTTTATTTATTTATTGATGAAAGCGAATTAGAGGAGGGGGCCGAATATGAATTCATTATCAACGGAACAGCTTGGAATCGGTTATGGCGACAGGGTGATTGTAGAGGATTTAAATATAGCGATTCCTAAAGGGAAAATTACCACCTTAATTGGCCCGAACGGCTGCGGGAAATCAACGATTTTAAAAACAATGTCCAGAATTATGCGTTCGCATGCAGGTGCCGTCTATTTAAACGGCAAAGCGATTCATAAAATGTCTACAAAGGACATTGCAAAAGATATGGCGATTCTGCCACAGACACCTGAAGCGCCGAGCGGCCTAACGGTGCACGAATTGGTGTCGTACGGCAGGTTTCCGCATCAATCAGGATTCGGCAGAATAAATGACGAAGACCGCCGGATTATCAAATGGGCGCTTGAAGAAACAGGAATGGCTGAATATGCTGAACGGCCGATTGAGGCATTGTCAGGCGGACAGCGTCAACGCGTGTGGATTGCCATGGCGCTTGCGCAAGGGACGGAACTGCTGCTGCTGGATGAACCTACGACGTATCTTGATCTTGCACATCAGCTTGAAATTCTGCAGCTGCTTGACAGACTCAACAAAGAGCAGGGGCGGACGATTTTAATGGTCATTCATGACCTTAACCACGCAGCTCGTTTTTCCCATTATATGATCGCGCTCAAAAAAGGCACGGTCATCAAGGAAGGAACTGCACTGGAGGTCATGACACCGGACATTTTGAAGCAGGTATTTCAGATTGATGCCGAAATCGTGACTGATCCCCGTACAAATAAACCTGTATGCTTGACCTATGACTTGATTAAAAATGAAAAAGAGTAGTTACTGTATGAAAAAATCCCGGTTCGAAGCCGGGATTTTTTTTATTCGGCTTTGAAAATACAATTTTTCTATTTGATTTCGTCATTTCAATAAAAAGATTGCAAGTCTTTTTGAATTAATAGATAATATTGGTTAGAATGTTTCGAAAATATTACATAGTTTACAGAAAGAGGAGATCGTTGTGTCAAAGAAGAAAAAATGGCTTATTGGCGGTGCGATATGTGCCGGTGTGCTTGTATTGGCTGGGATCGGCGCCGGCGGTTTTTACTTTTTTACTCACATGAACCAAGTTGCCGTATCATCGGAGCCCTATGCTGAATCGGTAGCGGTATACATGGGAGGAGATTCAGAATCAGGCCAAACGTTTTCTGGAAAGGTTGAACCTGAGAAACAGCAGAAAGTATACATAGATTCAGAAAAAGGCAGTATTAAAAAAACATACGTCAAAGAAGGCGATCAGGTTAAAAAGGGCGATAAGCTTTTTGAGTATGAGGGCGAGGATCACTCTGATGAAATTGAGCAAGCCAATTTGCAAATCGAAATGACAACTTTGCAAATCAGCCGTTTGCAAAAATCAATAACAGAAACGGAAAAGAAGCTGAAAGCTGCAGGAAAAGAAGAGAAAGCCCAGCTTCAAGATGAAATTGACCAAGCCAATTTCGATTTGAAAACAAGCCAGCTTGAACTGAAGCAGCATCAAAAAGAACTGGCTGGCCTGACGAAAAACAAAGGTTCCAATGTCATTACAAGCAAGCATGACGGAATCGTTCAAAGCGTCAATCAGGATATCGCTGACGGGGCAACAGGCGACCAGGCAACAGGCCCGTATATCCAGATTGTTTCGACGGGCAAATATCTAGTCAAAAGCCAAATCAATGAGCTGTTAATGGACTCGATCAAAAAAGGCAGCAAAGTCAGGGTTACGCTGAAAACAGGCGGTGAGGGCGAGTGGAAAGGAAAGGTCACCTCGATTGGCAAGCTTCCAGCGGGAGCAGGCGAGGGTGAAGAATCAGAAAGCTTTGCTGATGAAGAAATGAATCCTCAGTCCTCTAACTATCCTTTCACCATTTTATTAGACAGCCATAAAGGTCTTGAAGTCGGCTATCATGTCAACATCGAAGTGGTGAGTGATGATGCTGATGCGGATACGATCAAGCTGCCGTCCGACATGGTCATTCAGGATGACGGCGAACCGTACGTGTGGAAAGCTGATGAGAAGCAGAAAGCGGTTAAGCAGCCTGTTGAAATCGGCGAGACTGATGAAAATAACATGGTGGAAATTAAGAGCGGTCTGACGCCGGAAGATTATGTGATCTACCCTGATCCCGCGGTCAAGGAAGGAAAGCAGGTTACAGTCAATGCTGACACTGAATAATATTTCGAAATCGTACAAGCTGGGAAAAGAAGAAGTTCCAATCTTGAAACATATCAATCTGACCGTCCAGGCAGGGGAGTTTTTGGCTATTATGGGGCCTTCGGGTTCTGGAAAGTCAACGTTAATGAATATTATCGGCTGTTTGGACAGGCCAACCTCAGGAACCTATACGCTTGATCAGATAGATATATTGAAAGGGAAAGACGGAGCTTTAGCCGAAATTCGCAACGAATCAATCGGGTTTGTGTTTCAAACTTTTCATTTACTGCCGCGTCTCACCGCGCTGCAAAATGTCGAGCTGCCGATGATTTACAATAAAGTGAAGAAAAAAGAGAGAAGGCAACGGGCATATGAAGCGCTGGAAAAGGTCGGATTAAAAGACAGGGTCTCCTACAAACCTCCTAAGCTGTCAGGCGGTCAAAAGCAGCGGGTGGCGATAGCGAGAGCCCTTGTCAATCAGCCGAGGTTTATTTTAGCTGATGAACCGACCGGGGCGCTTGATACCAAATCAAGTGAACAAATTTTGTCACTGTTTTCCGAACTTCATCGGGAAGGCAAGACCATTATTATGATAACCCACGACCCGGACGTCGCCAAAAAAGCTGACAGAACCGTTTTTATCAGAGACGGAGAGTTGGTATTAGATGAGAGAGGGGATATCAGCCATGCTTGAGCATATTCGAATCTCCTTTCAATCCATTTTCTCTCATAAATTAAGATCCATTCTGACAATGCTCGGCGTGATTATCGGCATAGCGTCAATCATTGCGATTGTTTCGATGCTGAAGGGCCAAAGTGAGCAATTAAAGCAAAGTATGATCGGCATGGGAAACAACGCGATCAACGTTGTCTACCAGCCGTCGGGCGGTGAAGAGGAGGGCGGCGGCCCTCAGGTTTCGTATACGTCCGCGCCGCCTGTAGCGGAAGAAACAGTAAAGGCGATCAAATCTGATCCTATTGTCAAAGGATTATCCTTATATTACATGTCAGAAGGCGCGAGCGTTTTTCATTTAACAAACGTTTCGTATCCCCAAGTATACGGAGTGGACGATGATTACTTCGATATGTTCCCAATCCGAATAACCGAAGGGAGAAAGCTGACGGAAAACGAATTAAACAGCACACACCAAGTGGTGATGATCAATGAAGCTGTCAGAGATGAACTGTTTCCAGACGGAGACGCTCTGCATAAAAGCATTGAAATGAATGGTGTGCCGTTTAAGGTCGTCGGTGTTTTTAAAGAAAAAAATCAGCAGGAAAGCATGTTTGAAGGCGACTACGCGAACCCGGTTTTGTATGTGCCGAAAAAAGTGTGGCCGCTTATTGAAGGGTTTGATGCGCCTACGCAGATTGCCGTGCAGGCTGACTCTTCTGAGCATATCCAAGAAGCGGGTGTAATGGCTGCGGATCTTTTAAATCAGGGACTGTCAGAAGCTGAGTTGGAGAAAGCAGAGTACAGTGTAATGGATCTCCAAGAGATCGCGCAGGAAGTAGAGTCCTTTAATCAGTCATTTGCATTGTTGCTTGGCGGAATCGCCAGTATTTCACTTTTGGTGGGCGGTATCGGCGTCATGAACATTATGCTCGTTTCCGTAACGGAGCGCACGAGGGAAATCGGGATTAAGAAAGCGCTCGGTGCTAAGCGGCGTGTAATACTATTTCAATTTTTAACTGAGGCTGTTGTGCTGACAAGCATTGGCGGAATACTCGGTGTGCTGGCGGGCTTCGGCATCGCTAAGCTGCTGACGGTCGTTTTTCCGATGCCTTTTATCGTCTCTGTTCCAGCTGTTGTCGGAGCACTCATCTTTTCAATGGCAGTCGGCATTATCTTCGGCTTGCTTCCGTCCATCAAGGCATCTAAGCTTCAGCCTGTAGACGCGCTACGCTATGAATAAAAAGAACGCATCCAATTGGAATGCGTTCTTTTTTTAGCTGGGAAGTGCTGAGTTGCATTTGTCTAAAATCAGAAATACGGCTGCGATGATCATTTCTTCAGTGGTAGACAGCCAGATGTCGCTGATCATTTCGTCTGTTGTATGAGCAGTCATCCATAAAAACATAAGCTGGACGATGCCTGCCAGGAGAATGAGTAAGCGTTTGTCTGTCTTGAAAAATGTAAAACTATGTATCATCAGGCGTTCAAATGGTTCTAGGAATAGCCCAAGGATAAGAAATAACACAGCAAAAAGCAGGACATGAGCTGCTGAGCGGTAGCTCGTTCCCGCTAAGGAAAATAATATATAGATGACAGCAAAATAGGTCAACACCACTGCTGCTGCGGCCAGCAAGTATTTGATGGAGAGCCGCAATAAGCGTTTTGAAGACGTTTGATGTTTCACAGGTTCAGCTCCTTATAAAGGGCTTGCAGAGAACGAGTGCTCTCTGCAAGCTGTAAGTCTATTATTTACTGCATTTCTTTTTTACAACTGGGTGCTTTTCTTTTGAAAGCAAATCAGTAAAATCTTTGCCTAAGTCAAGGTGAGCTTGAACAAATGTTTCAGGAAGCATGGCAAGCCATTGGTTTAAAGATACATCGGCATAATGGTCGTCTTTGAAGATTTCTAAAAAGACAAGCGGTTCATCCCCAATGTTTTCAACGTAATGACCCATTGCAAATGGTACATATCCGACATCACCGGCTTGGTAGTTAAACGTTCTGGCATGGCCGTCAGATGCAAAGACGGTCATTCTTGCTTTACCGGAGATGTAGTATTGCCATTCGTGTGTATTCGGATGCCAGTGCAGCTCTCTCATGGCGCCGGGTTCTACTGTTACGAGCGCTGATGCGATGGTTTTAGACACTTTGAAGTTTGTCGAATCTGCAATGTATACTTTTCCTCCCTCAGATTCAATCGGCTCTTGTTCAAGAAGGCGGTAAGTAAATGGATAAGGAACTTCGCCGTTTGGCCCTTCCACAATGTCATCTTTTAAGCTGCCAGGGAGTTGGTTTTCAAATATATATTTTTCTTTGCCTGGCAAATTAGCAATCTCTTCTTCTGTCACGCCGAAGTTCGCAGCAATCACTTCTTTTGGAGTGTGGGCAAGCCAATCTGTCAGCTGGAACGTGCTGTTTTCAGAGAATGATCCATCGTCAAACACAAGCAGGAACTCAGCCCCCTCATCCAGCGCTTGGATAGAGTGCGGCAGGCCTGACGGGAAGTACCAAAGGTCACCTTCACTTACATCATCAATAAAGCTGCGCCCTTTTTCATCTACAATTGTGACTCTTGCGCTTCCGTAAATCATATAAGCCCATTCTGCTTCTTTATGCCAGTGCAGCTCGCGAATGGCGCCTGGTTTCAGCCGCATATTTACAGATGCAAGGTTTTCTGAAATCGGCAGTTCACGTACTGTCACTTCACGGGCATATCCGCCTTTTTCTAATCGGTTATGAGTATCAGAGAACGAAAATTTCATATTGCTGACGGTGCCATGATCGGTTTCAGGCGGAACAAGCATATCAGGGTTTTGCCGATCTCTTTCAATATTACGTGGGATTTTTACCGTTGCTCCTTTGTCTCCTCTAATTGGCTGCGGAATGTCATTTTGTTTTTTCATGAAATGTTTCCTCCTTACATTTAATTGTGATAGCAGAAAGAGAAGGTGAAAGGCCTTTCGTTTTCCCTTCTGTTTTGTTAAGTGAAAAAAATCAGCGAAAAGTCAACTTTGATTGAAAAATTATTTTTTTGCATGATCTTTCAGTTCTGTCATTAGTTCTATTAGTTGATCAAACTTCTTTTCGAATCGGGTCAGCAGGTACATTGCAATCAGCGCGGGAAACCCCAAATTGCCGATTTGTTTTACGACTTCCTCTATAAAAACTTGATCCATAGGAAAATACCTCCCTTCTTTTTCTGCAGTCATGTATGTAAGTGAAGGAAATCCGATAAAACGTAAACTGCTGCAAAGTATTTTGGAAGACACTAGTCGGAAAGTAGTAGTTTACTTTTTTTTGCTTTCCTTCATTTAATTTAGTAGGGAGGCGGTTTGATGGACTATCAAAGTCTTTTACGGTCAAAATGTAAGGAGATAATGAAGCATCCCATCGTGAAGCATTTTTTGAGCAATCCTCAGCATTACCGTTTGTTCAAAAACGTAATGGAAAGCCCTAACGAAAAAGATGCAAAATCATTGGACGAGCTATTTAAGCAGTTTTATAAAGAAATCCGCATCGTCAAGTATATGAATTCAATGATTCGCATCTTTTCTATTGATTTTGATAAGCGGGTTCGCAAAAATCAAAAACGGTATCCACTGATGGTTGATCATCCGGAGGCAGGAGATCGACTTCCTTCCGAAACAGGAAGCGATGCATTTGAAGAATTTTTAGACCGGCAGGATGATTTGAGCCAGCATGTTCAGGATTATCAGCTCTACCAAGCGATTCAGAATCTGACTGACAAACAAAAAAGCGTGCTGACGAAAGTGTATCTTCACGGTGCCACGATGCAGGAGATTGCAGATTCATTAGGGGAGTCCCGACAAAACATTTCCAACATTCATAAAAAGGGGCTGGAGAATATCAGAAAGCAGCTAGCGGCGCAAAAAAAGGGGGAAAAGTAAGCTGTGAACGGCCAGTTTGAACAAAAAAAGAAACAAAAAGACGAGACTTATGACATTGAGCACCTGATAGCATGCTTTTCACCGATGATCAGAAAAAAACTCAGCAATACGTCTTATCAAGAAAGAGAAGATTTAGAGCAAGAGCTGAAGATCAAAATGTTTGAAAAGGCTGATATGCTTTTGTGTCAGGATGTCCCGGGATTTTGGGAGTTTATTTTGTACATGGTAGATGAGAACTCATAATATTTTAGATATGAAAAAACATCAAAAGGGAGCGCTTGTTTGCTCCTTTTTTGCTGTTTTGATTTGCCAGCCCCAATGTATTCAAAAATGTACCATAAATAAACGATATAATGATAAGATGAAAAAAACAGTGACAGAAAGGAACATAAAAGTGGAAAATGCGTCAATTTTAATCGTAGACGATGAGAAAGCGATTGTGGACATGATCAAGCGCGTTCTCGAAAAAGAAGGTTATCGAAATATACTGGATGCGGCAAGCGCAGAAGAAGCGATTCCTGTTGTGAAGGCCAATAAGGTTGACTTAATAGTGCTGGATGTCATGATGGGCGGAATGTCCGGTTTTGAAGCCTGCACGCTGATCAGGGAGTATTCAGACGCTCCGATTTTTTTCCTGACGGCAAGGTCATCCGACGCGGACAAATTATCGGGCTTTGCGGTCGGAGCTGATGACTATATCACAAAACCATTTAATCCGCTGGAATTAGCGGCGCGGATCAGAGCGCATCTCAAGCGTACATATCAATCGAAAGAAACGAGTTTAAATCAAACCTACACATATGATTATTTTACTTTTTCTCCGCAAAATGCCGAGCTGATCGTAGGCGGGGAAGCCGTTGCTTGTTCAGCTCAGCTTCTGCAGCTTTTGCAGTATTTTTGTGAACACCCTAACGTGGTGCTCTCCAAGGATCAAATATATGAAAAAGTATGGGGCTACCCTTCCTATGGTGACAACAACACCGTCATGGTTCATATTCGCAAGCTTAGGGAGAAGATTGAGCGCGATCCGAGCAATCCAGAGTATATTGTAACCGTTCGAGGTCTCGGCTATCGTTTTATCCCAAATCCTGAAGGCAAGCGGTCATGAGGTTAAGATGGAAGTTTTTGTTTCACTTTTTCGGGCAGATGCTGATTGTGATCCTGCTGCTTACGGTGATGCTTGTTGCGTCGTTTTTCTATTTAGACGCTCGTTTTAGCGATGCGGAATCCAATTCAGGGCTGACGAAGGCGACGACCGACACACTTGAGGCATATCTCGATGTAAACGAAGACGGGACATGGGAAGTGGATAATTTCCTGAAGAAATCTGTTGATAAACAGCACGGCTGGATGCAAATCATTGATTCGGAAGGAAACACTGTTTATTCCTACAGCGTGCCAAAAGACGTGCCGGGCACTTATACCAAGAAAGAGCTTTTGTCTATTTATAAAATCAAAAAGCTTCATAACTATAAACTGAATTATTGGGCCATCAATATTGAAGATAAGTCGTATCTTCTATTGTCCGGCTGGAAATCAAAGAGTGAACAGCTCCTGACTTCCGTTGAAAAACGTGAACAAAAGATAGACGCTCTAGCGCACTATAAGTCCAGCACCATCGACTATATTAAGCAGAAAAAAGGCGCCATTTACCTGTTAGACAGCAATGGAAACATTCTCGACAGCATCAACAGCACAAAAAGCGAAAGAAAAACGATGAACCAGCTGGAGCTGCTGAAATACAGCTCTAAACCTTGGAACTATAAGCGGGAAATTTCCGTTAAGATCCTCAATAAAGACAGATGGATGGTCGCTACGGTGCCGAACCCTGTCTATGTAACCGATCAGGAGTTTAACAAATCGTTCCTGAAGGTTGTATTAAAAGCGATGTTTCTTGTTATGGCCGTTTTGTTCATGTATATCATTTGGATGACCGTTTGGTATATGTTCCGATTCGGGCTGCCGATTTTTCACACGATTAGATGGCTGGTCAATCTGTCAAAAGGGAAGCTTGAGGAGCCTAGAAACCGGGAAGGCCGTCCTGTCAGCAAAAATAAAAAGGGAAAAATCAAACAGCCGTACCGCTTCTTCGGTGAGATATTTGAATCAATGGATCAGCTGACTGAAACGCTGAGAAGGGATAAAAGAAACAGAGAAAAAATCCAGGCGACAAGGGAAGAATGGATCGCCGGTTTGTCACATGACTTAAAAACACCGCTCAGCAGCATTTACGGCTACAGCATGATGCTCGAGTCGAAGCAGTATGACTGGTCGCCGGAAGAAGTGAAAGAAATGGGACAGGTTGTCAGAGAAAAATCTGAATACATGTCCAAGCTGATTGAAGACTTAAATTTAACATATCGGCTGAAAAATGATGCTCTTCCTATTGAGAGAAAGCTTACTAGCCTTATCCCGTTTTTTAAAAATGTCATTGAGGATTTTAAGAAAAATCCGTTTTCTGAAGGATATGATATCTCGTTTGTATCCAAAGAAGAGCATATTGAATTTGCCCTTGATGAAGCGTGGTTCAGGCGCATATTAGAAAACCTCCTTGGGAATGCCGTGAAGCACAACGGCAAAGGAACAGAGATTCAAGTCATTCTGGAACAAACAAAAAATCATATTTCTTTAAAGGTGAAGGACAATGGGAAAGGAATGGATGAAGAAACCATTACCCATTTGTTTAACCGTTACTACAGAGGGACGAACACAAAAGATTCAACTGCCGGAACGGGTCTCGGGCTTGCGATTGCCAAGGAGCTTGTCCATCTGCATAACGGAACGATCCATGTGAACAGCAGAATGGACATTGGGACGGTCATTACCATCCTTTTTAAAAAACAATAAACATCATGTGGTTTGGACACCTCTTTGCCGGGAATAACAATATATAGACTGAAGCTAAAGAGGTGTAACACATGGATGCAGTATTGGAAGCAGACACTCGGGCAGTGATTGGAGAAGGCCCGTTATGGGATGAAGAAAACGGCCGCTTATATTGGGTTGATATCCTGGGGAGCGAGCTCCACATCTTTGACCCTGAAGAAAAAATCAACCGATCGATCAAATTCAAATCCTTTGTGACAGCGCTTGCGAAATATTCAAAGGATGAACTGATAATGACGATGAAGGATGGGTTTTACCTGTATCATCTTCGGGATGACAGCCTGGAAAAAATTAAACAGCCGAAGGACATGCATGAGAGCCTGCGATTTAATGATGCTAAATGTGACCCGTACGGAAGGCTTTGGGCGGGGACGACGAGCATGGAAGGCGAGCAAAAACAAGCGTCGCTGTACCGTTTGAATCTAGACGGCAGTCTTGTCAAAATCAAAGATCAAGTCTCTACCTCAAATGGTTTGGATTGGGATCGCGAGCGGAATTTGATGTATTACATCGACACGCCGACGCAGGAGATCGTGTGCTACAGCTATGACCCTCAAAGCGGAGATGTTTCAAATCCAGAACCTGTCTATCGTTTTAACCAATCAGAAGGATTGCCGGACGGCATGACAATCGACCAAAATGGCATGCTGTGGGTGGCGCTGTTTGGGGGCAGCCGCGTTGTTCACATTGACCCGTTTCAGAAAAAGGAAATCAATTCAATCAGCGTGCCGGCTAAGTATGTCACCTGCTGCGCGTTCGGCGGCAGAGACTTAAAAACCCTTTACATTACAACTGCAACGGAACAAATGACAGAGAAAGAAAGATACGAGCAGCCTCACGCTGGAGGGTTGTTTTCAGCACAACTGGAAACAGGCGGATATCAGCCGGTACCATTTGCTGGAGACGTATAAAAAAACGCATCCGATAGACGGATGCGTTTTTGCATGTTACAGAGAACGGATAATGCCGCCTTCCACACGCTGTGCCGTGCCGTTAATGGCGGAGGCGGCGTCAGACGCGAGGAATACGATTGTGTTGGCGACTTCTTCTGCTGTCGCGTACCGCTGAATAAGCGAAGTCGGCTCATTGACCTTGAAATAATCTTTGATAAATGTATCTGTATCCTGGCCGGCTGCTTGTGCGGCGCCCTCCATATAGGAGGCCACGCCCTCTGTCCAAGTAGGCCCCGGAAGCACTGAGTTGACCGTCACATTCGTGCCTTTTGTCATTTCAGCCATTCCTCTTGAAAGGCTGATCAGCGCCGTTTTTGTCATTGAGTATGGAATCATCGTTGGCAGCGGTTTGATGCCTGCTTCACTTGCAATATTTAAAATGCGGCCGCTGTTTTTAGCAAGCATTTTTGGAAGGAAGTGACGGCTTGTCCGAACGGCGCTCATCACGTTCACTTCGAAATATTGATTCCACTCTTCATCTGTCACATCGGCAAAGTCTTTTACTTCGAAGAAACCGAGGTTGTTGACAAGGATATCGATATCACCAATTTCATTTACTTTTTCAATAAAAGCCGCTGCTTCATCTGTCTTTGACAAATCGGCAGCCGCACCGTGCACTGTTCCGTATCCAGAAAGCTCTTCAACCGTGCGATCGACAGTCTCCTGTTTGCGTCCGTTGACAATGACTGCCGCACCCTCTTGCAGAAAGCTTTTTGCGGCGGCTTTCCCGATACCGGACGTCGAGCCGGTGATTAAGACGAGTTTGTCTTTTAGCTGTAAATCCATAAGAATCATTCCTTTTGATTGATGATGGTATTAAGTATACAAGATCAAATTTAGTGTTTACGAGGATTTTGCTTCCATGCATAATACGGGGAAAAGTCATTCAGGACGCATATACAAGCCTGTCAGTCATATAGTATAATTACTCCGAAAAAAGGATACCAATGTCAAATAGGTGCCGGTCCGTGGATAACAGCCGGCTTAATAGGGAAACCGGTAAAAGCCGGTGCGGTCCCGCCACTGTAATTGGCCAAGCGCCAAGAGCCAGGATACCTGCCTGTTTGATCAGCACGAATTCTGCGAGGACAGATGATGTGTAAACAATAGGCTTTTTTGTGTTGTTTACAGCATCTTTACCGTCGTAGAGATGCTTTTTTAGTTCGTTTAGGAGGAAAAGATTATGAAAAAACGAGCCGGGATATGGACTGCGCTCCTGCTGGCTGCTGTTATGCTGGCAGGCTGCGGCAATTCTGCGGATCAGAAGGATTCCAAGGCAAAACAAAAGTCAGAAGCATTCCCTGTCACCATTGATGATGCGTCAAACCAGGATGTAACCATCAAAAAAGAGCCGAAAAAGATTGTTTCATTAATGCCGAGCAACACAGAAATTACATATGCTCTCGGCCTCGGTGACAAAGTGGTCGGTGTCACCACAAACGATACCTATCCAAAGGAAGTCAAAAAGGTTGAAAAAGTCGGAGATATGAATGTAAACGTTGAAAAAGTCATTTCTCTAAAGCCAGATCTCGTTCTGGCTCACGAGTCTTCCATGTCAGCGTCAGCGGATGCCATCAAACAGCTGAAGGATGCGGGCATTACCGTGCTGACTGTCAATGATGCACAATCATTCTCCGAGGTGTACAAATCAATCGAAATGATCGGAGAAGCAGCCGGGGCGGAGAAACAAGCCGATCAGCTCGTGAAAAGCATGAAATCAGATGTAAAAGATATTCAAGAAAAAGCGAAAACCATTTCAAAGGACGAGGAGAAAAGGGTATTTATCGAGGTTTCTCCTGATCCTGACATTTATACAACCGGAAAAGACACGTTTATGAATGAAATGCTGAATGTCATCCATGCTAAAAACGCAGCGGCGGATCAGACTGGATGGGTACAAATGACAGATGAGGCGATCGTAAAACTCAATCCTGATGCAATTGTTACAACAGACGGTGTGAAAGCGAAAGCTGTGGAAAAACGCGATGGCTGGAGCGAAATCAATGCTGTGAAACATCATCGCGTGTATGATGTGGACCCTGATCTTGTAACACGTTCCGGTCCCCGTCTGATCGAAGGGGTCGAAGAACTTGCGGAAAGCATTTACCCGGATACGTTTAAGGAATAATCGTTTCGCTGCATATATCATCGGTTTCTTATTTTTAGCCGTGAGCATCATATTAGGAATTTCTTGCGGCAGCCTGCAAATTCCTATTCTCGCAGTCTTTCGTGTCTTTTGGCATCAAGGCTTCGGTGGCTCTATCGGCTCTGATGATCAGATGTACACAAATATTATGATGAATATCAGACTGCCGAGAGTTGTGCTGGCCGCCCTTGTGGGGGCGGCTCTTTCTATCGCAGGGGCCGCTTTTCAGGGGCTGCTGAAAAATCCGCTTGCTGATCCCTATACGCTCGGTGTTTCATCCGGTGCTTCAGTTGGCGCGGTTGTGACCCTATTTTTTAGCCTGCAGCTTCCTGGCATCGGAGGGTTTACACTCCCGGTTATGAGTGTAGCTGCGGCGCTTGCCACGATGGCGGCGGTCCTTTCCTTCAGCCGCCTCGTTCACACTTCGATGTCTGTTTCCACCCTCATTTTGACTGGTGTTATCATCAACTCTTTTTTGGGCGCATTTATTTCTCTTATCATCGCCTTGACAGGAGATAACCTGCTTCCGATTGTGCATTGGCTGCTTGGCAGCGTCTCAATGAGAGGCTGGAGTTATGTTATTTTGTTTCTTCCGTTTTTTCTTTTGGGAACCATTTTATTGATCATAAACGGAAGGGAGCTGAACGTGATGACATATGGAGAAGACAAAGCAAAGCTTCTCGGAGTCAGCGTTCAGCAGAGGAAGATGATGATTTTAATAGCCGGCTCTCTTTTGACAGGAAGCGCAGTGGCAGTGTCGGGCACGATCGGCTTTGTCGGCCTTGTCATTCCGCATATCACAAGGCTTTTGTGGGGAACAGACCATCGGCATTTACTGCCGCTGTCTGCATTGCTCGGGGCAGGGTTTCTCGTTTTAGCCGATCTGCTTTCCAGAACGATCATTGAGCCTATTGAACTGCCGATCGGGATCATTACGTCCTTGGCGGGAGCGCCTGTGTTCGCTCTGATTTTAATTCGGCAGCATCGCGGGAGGAAAAGCTTATGATGAGGACAGAAGGGCTGTCGGGAGGATATGGCGACAGCTGCCTGGTCAACAATGTCAGCTTAACAGTGGAGAAGGGAGAATTCCTCGGAATTCTCGGCCCTAATGGAAGCGGGAAAACCACGCTTTTGCACTTGCTGACAGGTACGCTGCCGGCCAAGGAAGGCAGCGTTTATCTGGCCGGAAAACCGCTGGCGGACTATAAACCGAAGGAACTGGCGCAAATCATGGCTGTCCTGCCGCAAAAAACGGATCAAGCCTTCACCTTTACCGTCAAAGAAACTGTTGCCTTTGGCAGATATCCATTCCAAACGGGACTGTTCAGACAGCAGACTGAAAAGGATGAAGCTATTGTACAGGAAGCAATGGAGCAAACAGGAGTCGCCGATTTTGCGCAAAAGCCGATTCGCGTACTAAGCGGAGGGGAACAGCAGCGGGTGTATTTGGCACAAGCTTTGGCGCAGCAGCCGCGTATTTTATTTTTGGACGAGCCAACCAATTTTCTCGATCTGGCTTATCAAAAGGACCTGCTTGATCTGATCAAACGCCTGACGAGAGAACGCGGATTGGCAGCTGTTAGCGTTTTTCATGATTTGAACACCGCAAGCCTGTACTGTGATGGGCTCATGTTTATGAAAAACGGTACCGCAGGGCCTAAGCAAAAACCGGAATATGCTGTCACAGAACATTGCATAAAGGCGGTGTACGATACAGATGTCACCGCCTTGGTTCATCAAAGCTCACCTAAACCGATGATTGTGATTCAGCCTGAAAAAGATAGCGTGAAGCGGCAGTCTATCCCATTTGAAGCATTGCTCCAAGCGGGGCGTGATGACATTCTTCTGCAAACGGAAATCCCGCTTCGAACATTGTCCTCGACGCCTATCGGTGCAGGGTTTTCGTGGAGCAGAACGCTGATCCATAAACGGCTGCCAGATCAGTCAGATCCGATAAAAGGACTTACAGCTTACCTTTCAGAGAACGGTTTTCAACTGGAGGAAACGTGTGCCACCGCTTCTTCAGAAAAGCTTGACCGTTTCGTGTATCGAACGTTTGAAGATGGGGAGTTATCTGTTTTCATATGCGTTCTGACCGGCTTTTCAATTTGGATTTTGATTAACGGCTATGCATCAGATCAATTCTTCATCAAAGCTCTTATGGCAGCCGAAGCAGAACGGACGAAAGGGCTGGGAGACGGACGAGGCACAGGTGATATTCTCGTCGCCGCGACCCAAACTCAGCAATCCGAAAACACAGAACAGCGGCTGATTCAATTGATACAGAACGGGACAGCTGAATGTGTAAAAGAGGCTGTTGAGCTGTTTGAATAAGTCTGTAAAGGAGATTCAGGTATGAAACTATATACAAAAACAGGCGATAAGGGACAAACGGGCTTAATCGGAGGCAGAACGGACAAGGACAGCCTACGCGTCGAAAGTTACGGCACGATTGACGAGCTTAACAGCTTTATCGGGCTTGCTTTGGCAGAGCTTTCCGGGCAGTCCGGTTTTGAAGATCTGATAGCCGAGCTGCTGGCCATCCAGCATGAGCTGTTTGACTGCGGAGGCGATCTGGCAATTGTCACGGAAAGAAAAGACTATAAACTAACGGAAGAATCTGTTTCCTTTTTAGAAACGCGCATTGATGCCTATACTGCAGAAGCGCCGGAACTGAAGAAATTTATTCTTCCAGGCGGATCGAAGGGTGCTTCGCTTCTCCATGTGGCGCGTACCATTACAAGGCGGGCAGAACGAAGAGTGGTGACACTGATGAAATCGGAGGAGATTCATGAAACAGTGCTGCGTTATCTCAATCGACTGTCCGACTATTTCTTTGCCGCTGCACGGGTTGTGAATGCAAGATGCGGTATTGGCGATGTAGAATATGAAAGAAGTGCTATTGTGTTTCGGGACCGAAACAGCAGTGAATCGGAAAAGTAAAAGTGAGAGCCGGCGTGTTCAAATACATGCCGGCTTTTTTGTTTTTCACTCTGTCAATTTCCCATTTTACGACAAAAAATGAACCTTATGAATTATTGACTGAAAAATGGAAAAATGAGATATTGTAATGAATAGATGTAAAAAATAGGCAGTGGGGGGCTCTGATGGATGGTGAATTTAATTGAAAGTGATAGCATCTGGAAGAGAAATTTCAATTATCTGTTTTTCTCAAGAATAGTCAAGATATCCGGCGATATGTTCGCATTTAATTCAATATTATGGTTTTTAATTTATGACGGCAAAGGTGCGATCGGCACTGCTTTATTGATTGCTGTCACTTTTTTGCCGGAAGCCGTGCTGGCGCCAGTGACAGGGCCATTTATGAAACAGAGCACGCTGAAATTTTGGATGTACTTTTCAGATTTGACAAGGGCAGCAATTGTTTTGATTATCCCTCTATGTCATTTTGCGGGCTTCTCTCCGCTGTGGTTTGTCATGACGCTTATGATAGTGCATTCAGCTACTGGGGCTGCCTACAATCCCGCCTCTATCGCTTTGATACCTCAAATCGTAAATGAACAGGGCATTCAAAAAGCAAACGCTGTGCTGCAATCCTCCGCTCAAATTGTCCGGCTCGGGGCTGTCACATTATGCGGCGCTTTTCTTACATTTATCAGTCCTTCTTATACAATGCTTATCGCACTTGTGCTCTATTTGGTGTCAGGTTTTCTCGTCCTTTTTATTAAGTACACTGCGGTTGAGTCTCAATCAGAGTCTGCTGTTGTTACACAGAGAGGCACGTATATCGGAAGACTGAAACGCGGTTTTAGGCTCGTCAGAAAACATCAGATTTTATATCCGCTCGCTATTTACTGTATCTTTATGAATTTCGCGGCTGCCCCTTGGGAAGCGCTCTCGGCCGTATACGTTGCGGAAGATTTAAACGGCCAGCCGATCGTTTACTCGCTTTTAAAGGCCACCACCGCCGCAGGTGCATTTTTATTAGGATTTGTGCTGGCGAAAGTCAAAGTAAACAGGTACGGGCTGCTTTTCGTCACTGCCGGCATTATTGAAGGCTTTGCTTTCTTTATTACCGGGATGAACACCTTTTTGCCGCTCGTGTTTTTCGCTGCGTTTACCTTTGGCGCCGCAGTCAGTGCTGTTAATGTTCCTGAGTACACGATTATCCAGACCTCTGTGGATAGTGAGGATCAGCCGCAGGTTTACGCCGTTATACATATGATCTCAAATATTTCGATCCCTGCCGGAGCTGTCATTTGCGGGTATGCCGCCAATGCTTTCGGCTCAGGAAAAGTGATCGCTGCCGGTGGGATTGTCGAAATTATTGCGGGTATCGGAATTTTGCTGTTTACAAAACTGGCCAAAGCAGAAAGGTCCGACCTGATTAAAGAAAGGGAAGCAAGTGTTCATCTGTAAAGGGTTTTGAAACGCCATGCCTCGTGCATGGCGTTTTTTTGTGCCGATGGGTCCGGTGCGAGATACGACTCGGGTCTTATATAAAAATCAATCTCTGATTCGTTTTGCATAAATGCCAACTTGTATAAGATGAAGACAAGGAAAACGAAAGGAGGATCTGCATGAAGATAAACAAAAAAACAGTAGGCGGATTCTTATTAATTGTATTTGGGATATCTGTCTTTTTTGGAGGAGGAAGCTTCGGCTTTATCATCCCGCTCGCCATCGGGAGCTTAATGACATACGCAGGAGTCAAAAGGTTTGCCGCGGGAAAAACCATCACGGGAATCATCGTGGGCGGTATCGGAGCCATTATGCTCATCTGCTCACTTCCGTTTGTCGTCGGAATCGCATTGGCAGCCGCTATGGTGTACTACGGCTGGAAGCTGATGAAAAACGGATCAGCTGATAACGGTATATCATCTTTTGATCCTGAACCGGCTTCGGCTGCCTACCAATCTCACTTTGATGACGAATGGGAAGAATTTTTGAAGAAAAAATAATATCAATATATTAGGAGGAATCAGGTATGGTATTAAAAAGAATCAGAGACATGTTTGTTGCGTCAGTTCATGAAGGACTTGATAAAATGGAGAATCCAAAGGTAATGCTGAATCAATATGTACGCGATATGGAAAGTGACATTGCAAAAGCAAAGCAAACAATTGTGAAACAGCACACGATTGCCTATCAATTTAAGAAAAAATATGAAGAAGCCGCTGAAGTGGCTGGCAAACGGAAAAAACAGGCACAGCTCGCATTTGACGCAGGTGAAGAAGAACTGGCGAAAAAAGCGCTGACTGAAATGAAGTATTTAGAAGGGAAGGCGGCTGAGCATAAAGTTTCCTATGAACAGGCTGACAGTCAGCTGGCTGACCTGAAAGAACAGCTGGCGGCACTTGAAACTAAGCTTCAAGACGTAAAGGATAAAAAACAGGCGCTGATTGCGCGGGCAAATGCGGCGAAAGCTAAAGAGCATATGAATACGACATTTGACAAAATTGACAGTGAAAGCGCGTATCGTGAATTTTTACGTATTGAAAATCGTATTGAAGAAATGGAAATCCGCGCGAATTATTCAAAGTCAGCGGAAGCCGGCACAGAACTAACACGCAAGGAATTCGCAGATGATGTGGAAGCGGAGATTGAAAAAATGCGCGCGCTCTCACTGCAAAAATCAGACAAGACACAAGCGGCAAATGAATAAGCGGAACAGGGAAGGATTTGCTGTCAAGTCCTTCCCTTCCGCACGTATCAATTCGCAAGCTTTTCCTTTATAATAGAATGAATGAGAAGGATGAAACCGAATGAAAAAAATGCTTGGCAAACTGTTGATCACTGCCGGTATCCTTGTCTTTTTCGCTGTCGTCGTAAAAGACGTGTTTGCCGCAGGCCTGGGTTTCATAAATGGCACAGAAGCCGATTCAGCCAGCGCGTTGCCGCGAGACATTGACAGCATGGTCATAGAGTCTGATAGCAAGGATGTCCGGGTCATCGCGGAAGAACGAAATGACATATCAGCAGGCATTGAAGGAGACTCTGGAAAGTTATTTGTTACTGAAAACAAAAGAAAATTGGAGCTGACCGTAAAGGAAAAAGAATTTCAATTTTTGAATGGGTTTAACCGTTCGACTCTTATCGTCCGGCTTCCGTATGACTACAAAGGTGATCTGACAGTGCGAACCTCAAGCGGGGACGTGTCTGTGGTCGGGAATGACCATCTTGCGCTTTCCAGGCTGAACGCAGTATCTGCAAGCGGAAATACGAGAGTGACCGACGTCCGTCTTCAAGAACTGAAAGTAAAGGGATCATCCGGAGATGTCACCATTTCAAATACCAATTACAAAACAGCCGGCATTGATTTAGCTTCAGGGGACGCAAATCTGGTTCATGTATCAGGCTCTCTTGATGTGAAAATGACTTCAGGAGATTTTAATGCTGTATTAAAAAAGGTAACCGGCCCCGTATCTGTCACGCTGACAAGCGGTGATGTCAATCTAAGCCTTCCCCAAAACGGCAGCTTTACAGTCAAAGCGAAATCAGCGAGCGGTGACGTCAGTTCGCCGTATTCATTTGCTGATACAGCACATAAAGAACAGCATCACATCACAGGCACACAAGGAAACGGCCAGCATCCAATCGACATCAAAACGGACAGCGGGGATCTAGCGATACGGTAATACCAGGCAGAAGAAAGGAGGCGGACACCAGGAATGACAAAAAAACAGCTTCTCGGATTGATCATTGCTTTATTCGGCATCAGTATGTTTTTGCAAATTATCGGAATAGGCGATCTGCTGTTTTGGCCGCTCTTTTTTCTGATTGCCGGCTATTTTCTTAAAAAATATTCCCGTGATTGGCTTGGCTCCGTCATGTATATCTTTGCCGCGTTTCTATTTTTGAAAAACCTCTTCAGCATCACCTTTAATTTATTCGGCTATGCGTTTGCCGCGTTTCTGATTTACGCCGGCTATAGGCTTATCAAAGGGAAGCCGATATTTGAACCGAATGAGAAACAGGTCAATCTCAATAAAAAAGAACATTATAAGCCGCCAAAAGATGTAAAACATCCAGACTTGCGCAGCTTTTTTATCGGAGAGCTGCAAATGATGAAGCAGCCGTTTGACCTGAATGATTTAAATGTCTCTGGTTTTATCGGTGATATCAAAATCGATTTGTCTAAAGCGATGATTCCCGAGGGAGAAAGTACAATCGTCATTAGCGGAGTCATCGGAAACGTTGATATTTATGTACCATCGGACCTTGAAGTGGCTGTCAGCTCGGCTGTTTTTATAGGAGATATCAATCTGATCGGTTCGAAGAAAAGCGGATTAAGCACGAAGGTATATGCCGCGTCAACCGATTTCAGCGAGTCAAAGCGCCGGGTCAAAGTGTCCGTTTCCTTATTTATCGGTGATGTGGATGTGAAGTACGTATGAGAAAAAAAATGCTTGCCAGCCTCCAATGGCGCGCCATCCGCATGACAACGGGAATCAGCCTGCTCCTTTTTGCCTGCCTGATTTCCTTTATGATGTTTTACTATCGGCTCGATCCGCTTGTTTTGCTGTCATCAAGCTGGTTCGGAATTCCGTTTATCCTGATTTTGCTGCTGATCAGCGTGACGATCGGTTTCGCCTCAGGGTATATGTACGGCAATCGGTTGAAGACAAGGATTGATACATTAATTGAATCCATTTTAACCTTTGAAAACGGCAATTTCGCTTATCGGATACCGCCGCTCGGTGATGATGAAATCGGCCTGGCCGCCGATCAGCTGAACGAAATGGCGAAGCGCGTGGAGCTTCAAGTCGCATCCTTGCAGAAGCTTTCCAATGAACGTGTGGAATGGCAGGCGCAAATGAAGAAATCGGTTATCTCAGAAGAACGCCAGCGATTGGCCAGAGATCTACATGATGCGGTCAGCCAGCAGCTCTTTGCAATATCGATGATGACATCAGCCGTGCTGGAAAATGTCAAGGGTGCTGATGACAAAACAGTCAAGCGTATCAAGATGGTCGAGCATATGGCAGGCGAAGCCCAAAATGAGATGAGGGCTCTGCTGCTCCATTTACGGCCTGTTACCCTTGAAGGAAAAGGGCTGAAGGAGGGCCTGACGGAGCTTTTGGACGAGTTCCGAAAAAAGCAGCCGCTTGATATTGAGTGGGATATACAGGACACAGAAATATCCAAGGGTGTTGAAGACCACTTGTTCAGAATCGTCCAGGAGGCCCTTTCAAACGTATTTAGACATTCGAAAGCGACAAAAGTAACCGTGATTCTGGGCATAAAGAACAGCCAGCTCCGTCTGAAGGTGATTGATAATGGAAAAGGCTTTAAAATGGACCAGGTGAAAGCATCCTCATACGGCTTGAATTCTATGAAAGAACGTGCAAGTGAAATCGGCGGGGTCGCCGAAGTGATTTCAGTAGAAGGAAAGGGCACACAAATCGAAGTGAAGGTCCCGATTTTCCCGGAAGAAAAAGGAGAGAACGAACGTGATTCGAGTATTATTGATTGATGATCATGAAATGGTCAGAATGGGGCTCGCGGCTTTTTTGGAGGCGCAGCCCGATATTAAAGTCATCGGCGAAGCATCGGACGGCGGCGAAGGTGTTCGGCTTGCTGCGGAACTGTCGCCGGATGTCATTTTAATGGATCTTGTCATGGAGGGCATGGATGGCATTGAAGCTACAAAGCAAATTTGCCGGGAGCTTTCCGACCCGAAAATTATTGTGCTCACTAGCTTCATTGATGATGACAAAGTGTACCCGGTTATTGAGGCTGGCGCGCTCAGCTATCTGTTGAAAACCTCAAAAGCGGCAGAAATCGCCGATGCCATCCGCGCCGCAAGCAAGGGAGAGCCAAAGCTGGAATCAAAAGTGGCGGGAAAAGTATTGTCCAGGCTGCGCCACTCAGGTGAAAACGCGCTCCCGCATGAATCACTTACGAAACGGGAGCTGGAAATACTCTGCCTGATCGCAGAAGGAAAGACAAACAAAGAAATAGGCGAGGAACTGTTTATTACAATTAAAACAGTCAAAACGCATATTACCAATATTTTATCAAAGCTAGATGTCAGTGACCGGACGCAGGCGGCGGTGTACGCACACCGAAATCATCTCGTAAAGTAGGCGGCTGCTATTTGTTTGCGCCTTTCGTTCCGAAGTCTCTGACAACCACATTGACCCGGTAGTCTATTTCCGCATTGCTGAAATAATCATCATCCCATTTTCTTGAAATCTTTTTCCACTTTTGAGGATAATGAATTCTGACCTCGTTTCCCAGCCCGGTGACGTCCGCTTTGATCTCTTTCTGCAGCTTCTCTGTAATAAATGTCGTTACTGTTTTGTGTACTTTTTTTTCGACTGTCTTTTCAATGCTTTTAATATATGAATCCTTAAACGAATCTTCACTGGGATTCCAGTCCTCAGATAGACGACCTTCAATAGTGCGGGTGACAGTGAATTTGAACTTTCCGTCCTTATAGGCCGTCTTGATCTTCCGATTGCTCGAATATACTTCATAAGAAAAGAGATGGCCATCGCGCTTCATCTCAATGACGCCACCCTCGACAGTGCCAGAAAATAAGTTAATATTTTGAACCTCAATCGGGGTGAGATTCCGGTGCCATAATTTATTTTTTATGATAGAGGCTCCGTTTATCGCGAGCATGCCGTTTTCCTTACCGACATGAGGGATGAGGAATGAATCGTCAGAGGTTAAGTGTTCTGAGATCTCCCCCAATGTAACTGGCTCCATCATTCTGATCGTCACCTTATTATTCTCTGTCAGATCATATATCACGTTGGATGCGGGCTCGCCTTCATCATTCATTTTAAATATATCCTTAGTTCGGCCATTGGTGATGAAGACGTAGGAACTCCTCCTTGTTCCGTTGTCTCTGACAAACTGGTTAATGATCGCGTCCATTCCAATGTGATTCGCAATCACGCTTTTGGAAAGCAGAATGAGACGCAAATGCTGTGAAAATGTAGGATTATGCTTTAATGCAGAGGTTCTCATCATTTGATGGACAGTTTCACCCTTTGTGATAGACAGCTGTGTCGGGTCAGATGAAGAGCTCTCCTTGGCGCTGATTTTTTTTGGCACGAGAATCTGCTGTGTCAGCTCTAAATTCTGATCGTCGGGCTTGTCTAGGCCTACTCCGATCACCAAGCTTAATTCCTCGATGTTTTCGCTGTCCCAGCATCCGGACAGCAATAGGGTGCATAAAAACATACATAAAATCCGGATTTTCATTTTGCTGTAATCCTCCTTTTGAGAGCTACAATGAAAAAGAGAATGAAGGGAAGCAGAAACAGGGAGACAAAAATATATCCAAGATAATTGCTGTACATCATGACTTGATTGGCGTCATCCGGCCAGAGAGAAAAATAAAAGACCGTTATGCCGATAATCACCATGCTTGTTTTAGTCGATAATCCGAATGTCTTCTTTAGCCCGTTAGCGGCAAAGTATCCGTAAATGACAAATGTTGTAAAAAATTGGATGATCCAAACCACCAGTAAAAACGATTCAAACCGTTCAATGAATATGCCTTTAAGCTCAAAGGACTGAAAGAGAGAAATAGTCGGCCAAATCAGCGTTTTCACCTCGGGTGCGGTCAAAGCTCCGACAACGATAATATACGTAATGATATATAAGATAATCGGAATCAAAAATCCTAGAGACGCATATCTGAATGTGTATTTCTTTTTCTTCATATGTTCAGGAAGAAACAGCATCACTTCCATTCCTAAAAAAGAGATGGAAACGACGGTAAGGGAGTTTGCAACAGGTCCAAGGCCTTCACCTAAAACAGGACGCAAATTATTGATATCAAAAATTTTAAAACTGATCCCAAACACAACCAGCAAAATTATAATGGTTACCGTTAAATAAAAGGGAAACAGCCGCGACACATCACTTAAGCCTCCAACCATTAAATAAATACCGCAGCAAATAAACGTTAAAATAATGACTTGAATTGGTGTTCTCTCCAGCAGGAAAAACTTCACCATTTCAGCCATCGCCCGGGTCTCGAAGCTGGCTACGCCGAGGAAATAGCCGCAAATCAAAAGGCCGATGATACCGCCGATCCATTTTCCAAGCCCTTCCTGCAAATACTCAAAGAGTGAAGGGTATTGATGTTTTTTCTGAATGAGCGTGTTTAAATAAATGAAGAAAATAAAAATGAAACCTTCTAATATCAGCGTGATCCAGCCGTCAGGCGTATTAGCCTTAGTGGTCAGCGCTCTCGGCAAGGTTAAAAGTCCGGCCCCAAGCATTGTATTAGCAATAATCGAAATACCTTGAAAGGTATTAAGTTTCAGTGGAGTCTGTTTTTGGCTCATTTGGATTATTCGCCTCTTTTGGTTTGTTTTTAATTGGGAGACGGATAATGGAGTCATCCGTATTTTTCAGGCTAAAGAATCCGTTTGGCGAAAAATACGGAGACCCAAAGCTCGTTTGTCTCGTTAAGTGCGTATAAACGACAAGCATAAATAAAATAATGCCGTACAGCCCTAAAATAGCGGCGGAAAACATCGAAATAAAACGCAGCACCCGGAAAGACAGCCCCATTCCGTATTGAGGAACGGTAAAGGATGCAAGGGCAATGACACTGACGACAATGACCATAATCGAACTGACGAGATTCGCTTCTACAGCCGCCTGTCCGATGACTACGCCCCCGACGAGGCCGATCGTCTGTCCGAGCGGATTGGGGAGTCGCAGTCCGGCTTCCCTTAGCAGCTCGATGGTTACTTCCATCAGCAAGGCTTCAAATATCGGAGGGAACGGCACGTTTTCCCTGTTCGCCGAAATTGTAACGGCGAGTGCGGTCGGCAGCAGCCCCTGATGGAAGGAAACAAGTGCAATATAAATCGATGACAAAAACAAGGTGATAAAGATAGAAGCAAAACGCAGCGACCGGATAAGAGATGCTGAAATCCAGCGTTCATAGTAGTCATCCGGGGACTGCATCAGGATGCCGAGAGAAACCGGCACCAGCAGCACAAATGGTGAACTGTCGACCAAAATTGCCACACGGCCGTTAAACAGGGCTGAAGATACCTTGTCGGGTCTCTCCGTATTTTGAATCTGCGGAAATGGTGAATATTTATTATCTTCAATGAGCTCCTCGAGCGTTCCGCTGTCCTGGATATCCTCCAGCTGGATATTTTTAAGGCGTGCCTTTACTTCTTTTATGACGGACTTTTTTGCTTTGCCCTCAATGTACATAATGGCTGCAGGCTTCAGCTTGTTTTCGCCGATCATGATTTTTTTGGTGATTAATTTCGGATGAGAGGTTCTTTGTCTGATCAGAGCGAGATTTGTATCGAGATCCTCTACAAACGCAACTTTTGGGCCGCGAACCACTTTTTCTGTTGTCGGCTCTGTCAGGCTTCTTGTTTTTTTCTTTGCTGTGCTCAGAATATAGGCTTTGTCCAATCCGTTGATAAACACAGCACAATTGCCGTTGAGAATCGATTCAATCGTTTTTTTTGCGGTTTCAATAGGTCTTGCGTCAAGCTGGTCAAGGCGTTTTTTGACCTGGTCAAGCGTTAAGGTCTCCTCATCTTTAATCAAAGTTTTAATGGCTTCTGACACCTTATTCTCATCAGTCAGTTCACTGAAATAGAGATAGTAAAAAACCAATCCGTTCGCAAGCATTTTTTTATTTTTCACAAGATCATCGTTTTCTTTTAATTTTGGGAGCACCAATGCTAAATTATCGTGTATATATTCTTTAAACTCTGTTTGTTCCAATGAGGTCACCTCTTATCCAAAACCTTAGTAGAGGTTATCTTTTCCTGTTAAAAAAATGATATACTGTGTTAGAGTATTTCATGGAGTAAGTTTTTTTATGAAAGCGGAGGAAACGAAGTGGCACAGGTAAGGCTTGCTGGTAAACAAGAAGAAATCGAACAGCTCATCAGATCATTTGAACAGCATTATGATGTCTCTTATACATCAAAGGAGTACGGCAGGACGAATCCAAAATACAAATATTCAAAGGATTCTCGCGTATATCTTGAATTAAAATTAAAATCTGCCAAGATCGAAAAATAAAAAGGATTTTTTGTGTCATTGGCGAATTATGATCTATTGAAGCAACCGTTATGGAGGGATACATAAATGGAATACAGAATTGAACGAGACACCATGGGAGAAGTAAAAGTTCCTGCTGATAAATTTTGGGGCGCCCAAACACAGCGAAGCAAGGAGAACTTTAAGATTGGTTCTGAAAAAATGCCGATGCGTGTTGTGAAGGCGTTTGCAATATTGAAACGAAGCACAGCTCTAGCTAATAAACGCCTCGGCAATCTGGATGCTGAAAAAGCTGAAGCGATTGCAGCGGTTTGTGATGATGTCCTCAAAGGCAAGTACGATGACAACTTCCCGCTTGTTGTATGGCAGACCGGAAGCGGCACACAAAGCAATATGAACATGAACGAAGTGGTAGCCAACCGTGCGACTGCTTTATTAAAAGAGAAGAACTCTGATCTAACGATTCATCCAAATGATGACGTGAACCGCAGCCAAAGTTCAAACGACACATTCCCGACTGCGATGCATGTTGCCGCTGTTTTGGCTGTTTACGAACAGCTTGTGCCGGCGCTTGATCAGCTTCGCAATACACTGGATGAGAAAGCGAAAGCATACAATGATATTGTCAAAATCGGACGCACGCATCTTCAGGATGCTACGCCACTGACCCTCGGGCAGGAAATCAGCGGATGGGTTCACATGCTGGACCGTTCGAAGGAAATGATTTTGGAAGCGACAGATAAAATGCGTGCGCTTGCAATTGGTGGAACGGCTGTCGGAACGGGTATCAACGCCCACCCAGAGTTTGGAGAGCTTGTCTCAGAAGAGATCACTAAGCTGACCGGCCAAACGTTCAGCAGCTCGCCGAATAAATTCCACGCGCTGACAAGCCATGACGAAATCACTTATGCGCATGGCGCATTAAAAGCGCTTGCGGCTGACTTGATGAAAATCGCGAACGATGTCAGATGGCTTGCAAGCGGACCTCGCTGCGGCATCGGGGAGATCGTCATTCCTGAAAATGAGCCGGGCAGCTCCATTATGCCTGGTAAAGTCAACCCGACACAAAGCGAAGCGTTAACAATGATCGCAGCGCAAATCATGGGGAACGATGCGACAATCGGCTTTGCGGCGAGTCAGGGGAACTTTGAACTGAACGTGTTTAAGCCTGTTATTATTTACAACTTCCTGCAATCTGTGCAGCTGCTCAGTGACGGCATGAATTCATTCCATGATAAATGTGCTGTCGGTATTGAGCCTAATAAAGAAACCATTCAGGAAAACCTGTCAAATTCATTAATGCTTGTTACGGCGCTGAACCCGCATATCGGTTATGAAAACGCGGCGAAAATCGCCAAGCTTGCCCATAAAGAGGGATTGACGCTCAAAGAAGCGGCTTTGAAGCTTGAATTGCTGACAGAGGAGCAATTTAACGAAATGGTTAAGCCGGAAGATATGGTAAAACCAAAGGCGTAATAGAAAGAAAAAACGGCTGCTTTTTAAGCAGCCGTTCTTCTAAATATGTTGCTGTTTTAATAAATATTTAAGCTGCTCCGCATCTTTGGCGAGCGCTTCAGACTCCGCCAGATTATGAATCATTCCTTTTATGATCGCCAGCTTCGGTGTTTTTTTCTTCATTTCTGCTTCAAGTATGTCCAAGCTCTCCGATAATTCAAGAGAGGAGTTTGTGTGTAAGCTGTTAATTTTGTCACGTAGGCTTTTCACAATCGATTCAGTCAGCGGGTCAGGCCGTCCGTGTGTAAGAGGCCCAAATAAAGAGCTCGCCTCTTCCAATGTGATGAAAGGCTTATCGTTTCGTTCAGACATGCCTTTTACCATATCATCAATTCGATTCATAATGATATCAGCTAATTGAGACGGCTTCACAGTATACCCGAGCAAAATCATGCATTCCAGGTAAATCTGGCTGATGCCCTCTATTAAAAAACAAAGCTCTGCAGTGTACGGTTCCGCTTTTTTTCCGTAGATGTTCAGCAGACTGTCAATATGAAATTGAAGTGAGGACTGGCGGATTTTTTTTGCGCATTGCTCCACTTCCTCTGTGTAAGGCAGAGAACCTTCCTTCATTTGCATGCTGATAAAATCCTTGTGTTCAAGGATGTTTTCATAGAGTACGGTCAGTTGTTTGCGGTAAGCCGTTCTGGGGCTTTCGCCCTTCGTTTTAATATTTAAAATTCGGGTAAACGTTTTATCATAATAGTAGTTCAGCATAGACAGAAGAAGCGCTTCTTTCGAAGGAAAATAAATATAAAAAGCGCCTTTAGATATTTTGCATTCTTTTGCGATTTCTTGGACTGATGTTGAGTTGTATCCTTTTTGGGCAAACAGTTTTAAGGCTGTTTCAATAATCAGCTTTTCTTTTTCCTTCAATGGTTCCACCCTTTCGGAGCCCGGAGGCCTGCTAGGATATGACCATATAGTCACACCGTCTGTTATAAAATTAACCTTATTGTAACTTGTTTTTTTATCATGTATTATTTATATTATAAATTGAGATGACCGAATGGTCAAAGCTCAAGCGAAAGGGTGAATCTAGAATGAGAGAATTGGACGAAATGATCAGCCGCTTGCGAAACAGAGGAATAAAAGTGGAGAAAGTTAAATATCCGAAGCAGACCTTGTCAGAGAAAAAATGGGTTCATCAATGCAAACAGCCGCTCAAAACAAATTACAGAGATTTTAACGGCTATTCTTTCACATAAAAAAATAGACTGCAAAAACATCTACAGTCTATTTTGGCACTGCTATGCGGTATGTTACACCCGTTTTGTCATTTTCAATTGAGATAGACGCCTTATGAAGAGTTAAAATTCGTTTTACGATGCTTAGACCAATGCCGAATTCGCCTTTCTTCCCTTTATTAAAAGGCTCATAGAGGCTGGAGAGCATCTCATCTTCAATATGCGGACCGTCATTTTTAATGGTGATCACAATATTCCGATCATCTTGTTTCATGCTGATTTCTATTTTTGTCTCAGCATAGCGTATTTGATTTTCCAGAATGTTTTCGAGGAGTTTGTTCCATTGCTCCGGATCACCCGGCATCAAAATATCCTCTTCTACATCAATTTCCCACGATAGTTCTTTTCGCGCCCACTTCAATCGTTCGATGACTTCTTCTGTCACTTCCACGATACTGAACATGTCGTGCTGCACTTTTTGCTTGGCTAAATAATCCAGCTTCGTTAAATATAATAAATCCTTTATTTTTTTCTCCAGCTTAAGCGCTTCGCATTCTATGACATCTACAGTGTTTTCAAGATCTCCTTTAGGGAAAATCCCGTCTTTAATTGATTGTGTATAGCCTCTGATGACCATGACCGGCGTTTTTAAATCATGAGAGATATTTTGCAATAGAGTTCTTTCTGTTTCATCCTTTTGCACAAGCTTTTGGCGCATCTCTTCGATGGTATGGCCCAATTTGCCGATTTCATCTTTCCGATCCACTTTTACTGGATCATCCCAATCCTGTTCTGAAATCCGTTTGACGTGTTTTTCAAATGATACGAGAGGCCTTGATAAATACTTTGCAAGCCAAATGGCCGGAATCCAGCTTAATAAAATGACGACAGCTATAATAAACAGAAGCTGTTTGAACAAGGTATAGGCCAAATCGTCCCGATAAGAATCAAGCGCGTAAGAGAGCATCATCGCTGATTGTCCATTGACGGAAAGTCCCTTTTTAATGACAAAAAACACTTTCTCTCCATTGACGTCGGCGCTGTAACGTTTCTTTTTAGCTTCCTGCTTATCAGCCAGCTTGTACACCTTGTGGATAAATGAAGATGACAGTATGCTTAAATCCTTGTCTGAAGAAGCCTCTTCATTTTCAGGAAGGAGCACGTGCTGTACGGAGCGGACAGTTGTCGGCGCCGTCGCTTCCTCGCTGTAATAGCGCCTTTCAATCGAACCTGGCAGGCGGTACTCTGTCAGAACATGCTGCTCATTTTCAATCGTCGTATACGTTTCATTGGTGAAGAAATCGCGCAGCGTGTTTGAAAATAACACTAGCAGTAAAATCGATATCGCTAACAGGATGCCGGATATAACAACCCATATCTGAAACGCGAGCGGTTTGTTTTTCATGATGACATCATCCTGTAGCCGAAACCGTAAATCGTTTCCACCTTCAATTCTGGCATCTTTCTGCGCAGTCTCCGAACGAGGTCATCAACGACCCGGTCTGTTCCGAAGTAGTCATGTCCCCATACTTTTAAGAGGATATCCTCACGAGAGTATGGATGCCCTTTATGATGGATAAATAATAGCAGCAGATCAAATTCCTTCGACGTCAAATTGATGATATTCCCGTTTTCATCATAGACCTCGCGGGCGTCTTCAGCGACCCGATACGAGGAGACGGCAATTTCATTTTTTTGTACAGGAGGAGCTTCCTTATATACGAGCTGCAGCAGTTTTTGCACACGGATAATCAGCTCCCGCGGCAGAAACGGTTTTGAAATGTAGTCATTGCTGCCAAGCTCTAAGCCAAGCACTCTGTCAATATCTGCATCACGGGCGGAAATAAAAATGACCGGCACGTCAGGATCTTTCGCCTTGATTTCTTTTATTAATGTATAGCCGTCGGTATCCGGCAGCATGATATCGAGAATCCATAGGTGGGGAGACGGTGTCATTTTCTTTCTGGCGTCTTCACCTTTCGTAAAAGATGTAATGTTCCAGCCCTCATTCTCTAAATACTTCGTCAGCAGTTCATTCAGGTTATCCTCATCTTCAACTAGATAAATGGTGTATGACAAGGCTCTTCACATCCTTTCAACGTCATTATAAACTAGTTTTAACATACGGCTGGCAATTTTCATAATTTCACATATTCTTTTCATTTTTATCCCACAATGTTTGTTTATGATATGTTTAAGGGAAGAAAGGAAGAGAAAAAGAGCGAGGAAGATGTAGGATGATCAGACATATTCTATTTTGGTGCTTTGCTTTTCTCCTCATTATTGGGACAATTGAACTTGTACATGCGATGAATATGTAATGATAAATGAATAACCGTTAAAGGAGTGCAAGAACATGGATTATCGACGTGATGGCCAAAACGATCAACATCAAACAGAACCTTCACATACAGAACAGCAGAATACAGAAAACCAGAAGCTGATAGGACATTCTGAACAAGAATTGCTTGACGCGCCTGTGCCGTATGAAGCGGGACGGCAGGAAACGGCTTCTGCGTTAGAAATGGAAAAGCAAGAAACGGCTGTGAAAAAAGAAAAGAAACGGAGAGCCGCATGGCTGAGCCCGATTTTAGGCGGTATTATCGGCGGGGGCCTTATGCTTGGCATTGCGCCTTATCTGCCCTCAGACCAAAATCAGGCGACCGAGGCCGCTTCTGCAAATAAACAGGTGCAGTCTGATAATTTTACTTCGACACCGATAACGAACGCTTCAAACGTCGCTGATATGGTAGAGGATTTAGAGCCGACGATTGTCGGAATTTCAAATATCCAAACCTCTCAAAATAACACATTCGGCACGGGAGGCGGCTCCAGCTCAGAAAGTGAAAGCGGAACCGGGTCAGGTGTTATTTTCAAAAAAGACAGCAATAAAGCGTATATCATTACAAACAACCATGTCGTTGAAGGCGCGAACAAGCTGACTGTTACGTTATACAACGGAGAAACGGAAACTGCCAAGCTTGTCGGCAGCGATGCCATTACTGATTTGGCGGTTTTGGAAATCAGCGGAAAAAACGTCAAAAAAGTGGCGAGCTTCGGTGATTCTTCAAAGCTGCGCACGGGTGAAAAAGTAATCGCTATCGGTAACCCGCTCGGACAGCAGTTTTCCGGTACGGTGACACAAGGCATCATTAGCGGGCTGAACCGGACAATTGATGTGGATACAACACAGGGTACGGTGGAAATGAACGTGCTGCAAACTGATGCGGCGATCAATCCGGGGAACAGTGGTGGTCCGTTAATTAATGCAAACGGCCAGGTCATCGGCATCAACAGCTTGAAGGTGAGCGAAAGCGGTGTGGAATCACTTGGATTTGCGATCCCAAGCAATGATGTCGAGCCGATTGTTGACCAGCTGCTGCAAAACGGAAAAGTGGATCGTCCGTTTTTGGGCGTGCAAATGATTGACATGGCGCAAGTTCCTGAAACCTATCAGGAAAATACGCTCGGCTTGTTCGGGGATCAATTAGGCAAAGGTGTTTATGTAAAAGAAGTTCAAGCGAATTCACCTGCGGCAAAAGCAGGCATTAAATCCGAGGATGTTATTGTCAAACTAAACGGTAAAGACGTGGAAAGCAGTGCGGATATCCGCCAGATCCTTTACAAAGACTTAAAAGTCGGAGATAAAACAACAATTCAAGTGCTGCGAAATGGAAAAACGAAAACGTTGAACGTGACACTGACGAAGCAGACAGAAAGCAGCACAAGCTAAGAAGAAAACAAAAAGCTGAACCCAAATAGGTTCAGCTTTTTTGTTACCCTAAATAAGAGGAAAGCATCCACACTTGTTTTTCAACTTCTTCAATTAATCCGACAAATAAGTCCGCTGTCGCATTGTCTTGATTTTCTTCAGCCAAGCCGATCACGAATTTAGATTCGCTGCTGATTTGTTTGTAGTCGTTAACCAATGCTTGTACCATTTCTGAGGCTGATGTTTCGTTTCCGCCGTCTGTGATAGATGCATGCTCAGTGTATTCTTTCACTGTGGCAACAGGCTGCCCGCCGATCGCCAGCAGACGCTCAGCGATGGTATCGACTGTTTCAGCCGCATGATCATAAAGTTCTTCAAATTTCTCGTGCAATGTAAAGAAATGAGGTCCTTTCACATACCAATGGAAACGGTGGAGCTTAGAGTATAAAAGAAACCAGTTTGATAATTGTGTGTTCATTGATTTCTCAACTAGTGTTTGATTTGTTTTTGCGTTTTCAGTTTTCATAAGATAACGTCCTCCTTGTGATCTGTTGACTTAATTATATCATATACTAAATAAAAATCAATACTAAATTATAATAATTATAATTTAGATTAGCTGAATAGCTTTTTCTTCAGGATAGATTCCCACGCAGACCAAGGAAAAAGCGATCGGAACAGCAGGGTAAGCTTGATGCCTTTTCCGATCGGGTATCGCAATTTCTTTACATGCTTTTTTGTTGCCAATTGATAAATAAGGTCGGCAACCTCTTGGGGATCTCCGCTTTCTTCTCCGTTTTTTTCAACGTACGAAAGGATCTTTTTATAGTATTGATGATAGGCTGAATCGTCAGCAGGCACCGACATAAAATTTGATAATGAAGTTGACCAGATCGATGTCTTGTATGAGCCTGGCTCGATCAAAGCGGTTTCGATACCAAACGGAAGCAGCTCGATACGCAGGCTTTCAGAAAAACCTTCCAATGCATGCTTAGAAGCTGCATATGGCGATAGCGCAGGGAACCCGGTCAGTCCGCTGATGCTGCTCACGTTTATAATCTTTGCGCCGCCATGCTTTCTTATGTAAGGCAGCACGGTTTTTGTCACATGAATCACTCCGAAGACGTTCGTTTCAAATTGTTTTCTGAAATGTTCCATCGGCACATCCTCAATAAATCCTCCATAAGCCGTTCCGGCATTGTTGACGAGTAGGTCGATCGGGGCGTAAGCACTAATGGTTTTTCCGAATGAGACTATAGATTGTTCATCGGTGACATCAAGAGCTGTTATGTGAATGGAATCAGACACCTTGTGTGCTGCAGCCAATTCTCGAAGCTGTTCCGCTTTTTCAGGCTGTCTTGATGTGGCAATCACGAAAAACGATCGGGCGAGCCTTACAGCTGCAAGCAAACCGAAGCCGCTTGATGCTCCTGTTACGATTGCTATTTTTTTATTCATCCTAACCCTCCTATTAAACTGCTACAGCTATTGTACAATCCTGAACAGAAAATGACGCCTGTAAAAGAAATTTTTATACAATAATTCAGAATTGTTCTATAATAGAACGAAAGAAGGAAAGGGGTTTTGTGATATGGCGCTTCAAGGGGTAGACCAAAAATGGGATCTTGATTCATTTTTTAAGGGCGGGAGCCAATCAGAAGAATTCAAAGGGTATATTGAGAAGCTGTCACAAAGTCTGCGTGCATTTCAAGACATGACTGACGCGTTTCAGGTGCCTGCATCGTCTGAAGAGGCTGATGAGCTGACCGCGTTGCTAGATTTATTCGAGCAGACATCCGTCAAGCTTCAGCAGGCCGGCGCTTTCGTTGCTTGCCTTCAGGCCCAGAATATCAATGATCAAAAGGCTATAGAGCATCAGTCGCTTATGAATCGGCTTTCCGCAGATTTTCAATCGTCGCTCGTTACATTAGATCATAAACTTGTGGACGTTGATCAAGACGTGTGGAATGAATTGTTAACAAAACCGGGATTACGCGATATATCTTACATATTAAATGAAAGAAGACAGAGGGTTGCAGAAAAGCTTAGCCCAGGTAAAGAAAAAATGATCGGAAACCTTGCGGTGGATGGATATCACGCTTGGAGTGACTTATACAATATGATTGTCGGGAAAATGACGATCCCGTATGAGGAAAACGGTGAAAACAAGCAATTGTCTGTCGGTCAGGCAGAGAATATGATGGACCATCAAGACCGAGCTGTCAGAAAAGCAGTATATGAACGTTTCCATCAAGCATGGGAAAGCAAGCAGGATATTATCAGCAGCACGCTGAATCATTTGGCGGGATTCCGGCTTGAAACCTATAAAGCGCGCGGCTGGGAAAATGTCCTGAAGGAACCGCTTCAGATCAACAGGATGAAAAAAGAAACACTTGATACGATGTGGCAGGTCATCACTGAAAACAAGCAGCCGTTCGTTCAGTTTTTGAACCGGAAAGCATCCATGCTCGGCCTTGAAAAGCTTAGCTGGTACGATGTTGAGGCGCCAATCGGTTCTGACGGAAAGGTCTATTCCTATGATGAAGCCGCAAATATCATTACCAGCCAGTTTTCAACGTTTGGCAAAAAGCTGTCCTCATTTACTGAAAAAGCGTTTCGGGACGGCTGGATTGAGGCGGAAGACAGAAGTGGAAAAAGAGTTGGCGGCTTTTGCACCAGTTTTCCTGACAGCGGGGAATCCCGAATTTTCATGACATTTTCGGGCAGCGCCTCAAATGTTTCTACTCTTGCGCATGAACTCGGGCACGCGTTCCATCAGGAAGCAATGCTCGACGTCAGGCCGTTAAACCGTTCCTACGCTATGAACGTTGCGGAAACGGCTTCAACGTTTGCAGAGATGATAGTCGCGGACGCGACTGTCCAGCAGGCCGAGACGAGGGAAGAAAAGCTTGTTCTTCTGGAGGATAAAGTGCAAAGAAGCGTTGCGTTCTTCATGAACATTCACGCGAGATTTCTATTCGAAACGAGATTCTACGAGGAACGAAAGCGGGGAGTGGTACCGGCCAGCCGCTTGAATGAACTGATGGAAGAGGCGCAAAGAGAGGCCTACTGTAATGCGTTAGGAGAGTATCATCCGCTTTTTTGGGCATCAAAGCTTCACTTTCACATCACAAGGGTACCGTTTTATAATTTTCCATACACATTCGGCTACCTGTTTTCTCTTGGCATTTACGCGTTGGCACTTGAAGAAAAAGACACATTCGAAGAGAAGTATATGGCGCTATTGCGTGACACGGCTTCTATGACCGTGGAGGATTTGGCGATGAAGCATTTGGGTGCTGACATCACGAAGCGCGATTTCTGGGAGAATGCCATCAAGCTGGCTGTGCGTGACGCCGAAACCTTTTTGCAAATGACCGAATCTTAAAGAAAAAGCCGTGGCGTTAAATGCCCCGGCTTTTTCAATTCTTCTCTGAATGAGGATTTCATTCTCTGGATATACCTAAAACAAATGGAATCCTACAGGGGGGAAACATATGCATTTGATCAGAGCAGCCGGGGCTGTATGTCTCGCAGTGGTTCTGATTGCGGGCTGCCATCTTAATGAAGACCAGCAGCAGGCAGAAGGAGAAAATACAGCCGTCACCCAGCTGAAGTCCGTTCCTTACAGCAATTTTTCGCTTCGTGTGAGCTACGGGGATGGTGAGCATAACCGTTATGAAGGCATCTATACAAAGAACGGGACTCAGGAAAAAGCGGAAATACAGGATAAGCTCTCAGGTGTCAATCAGGAGGGAGAAGAAGCATTGGATGAGATGAAAATGATTCTGAGCGAGCTTTCCGTGACAGACCAAATGGCTGAAACAGAAGTGATACACAGCGTACTGGCAGCATTTAATCTGGACAGTCATTATGATCATATCGATTTAAAACTAAAGCTTAAGGACGGCTCGATCAGAGAAATCAAGAAATAATCGTGTAATAAAAAAAACATAAACGCCAATTATGTCCAAAGACTAATTGAAAATGATTTTCAAAGTCAGTGTTTTCTGCTACAATGAGGGATAGATGACCATATCAAATGGCTGAATATCGAATCACTTGCATTGACGACAATTGACTGAAAAGCATGTATATAGAAAACGTGCAATACATAATGCTGCTAAAAAGCCAGCAAAAAGGAGCGGTTATGGGTATGAGTGCAATTTCTACAGAAACGCTGAGCTTAGGATACGGAGATGCCGTTATTATTGATGAGTTGAATTTAACAATTCCCAAAGGTGAAATTACCGTATTTATTGGCAGTAATGGCTGCGGAAAATCGACACTTTTACGTTCATTAGCGCGCCTGATGAAGCCGAGAGGCGGTTCAGTGCTGCTGGAAGGAAGAGCAATTGCCAAGCTTCCGACGAAGGAAGTCGCAAAAGAGCTGGCCATCCTGCCTCAAGGTCCTTCGGCTCCAGAGGGGCTGACGGTGCATCAGCTGGTGAAACAAGGTAGATATCCTTACCAAAACTGGCTGAAGCAGTGGTCAAAAGAGGATGAGGAAGCAGTTGAGAGAGCACTTAAAGCAACAAAGCTTGAGGACATGGCTGACCGTGCCGTTGATTCTTTGTCTGGCGGACAGCGCCAGCGGGCTTGGATCGCAATGACGCTTGCGCAGGAAACCGATATCATCCTCCTAGACGAGCCGACGACGTATTTAGACATGACGCATCAAATTGAAATTCTTGATTTGCTGTTTGAGCTGAATGAAAAGGAAGAGCGGACGATTGTTATGGTTCTCCATGACTTAAACCTGGCATGCCGCTATGCGCATCATCTTGTGGCCATAAAAGATAAACAGATTTATGCTGAAGGCCGTCCGGAAGAGGTTATCACTTGTGATCTTGTGCAAAATGTGTTTTCTATGAACTGTCAGGTTACACAGGACCCGCTGTTCGGAACGCCTCTTTGCATTCCTCATGGCAGGGGCAGATGCATTGTCCAGGAAGCCGCTTTCACATCACATGGATAAATAACGCCAGCGAAGGAGCTTTCATTTGAGAAAGCTCCTTGCTGTTTTTTCGAAAGGAAGATGGAAAATGGAACAGAAACTTCAGGAACAGCTGGATGGATTGCTGGAAAAGTATACGGAACTTCTGCTTGGTGAAACAAACGATGAGCTAAAAGAAGAAGTGAAGCAATGGATTTTGTATACTCATATAGCCAAGAGCATGCCTCCGCTCGCTAAGCATTGGAATGCGACATATCCCGAGGCAAAGCAGGGCATTAAAGATGTCATTCAGCATATTAAAGAATTAAATGAAGAGCATCGAAACAAACAATAGCCAAAAAGCAGTCTGTTCATTATAGCAGACTGCTTTTTTGTGATTCATCCGTTTTACCTGGTGCAAAGGAATCCATAAAGGTTCTCAGCGCGCTGCTGATAAACGAATCTTTTCGAACAATAAATTCTGTTTTCATCTGTCTGAGTGCTTCAGGCAACGGGTACAATCGAATCGATCCTTCTGCCTCATGCTTTTGCACAACCGTTCTAGGCAGCAACGAAATGCCAAGACCTGCTGTAACCCCGCCAATAATTGCTTCAAGCGTACCAAATTCCATAATGACCGGCTGTGTGACACCGACGGAGCGCAGCCATTTTTCAAGTGTTTCTCGATACGAGCAGCCTGTGCTGTAAACGAGAATCGGCTTTGTGATGGCTTCCTCAACATCGGACACGGAGGCAGCCGAAACAACTACCGGTTCTTCCTCAAATGCCGGATAGGATTCGAGCTCAGGATGGTTGCATTCGCATCCGATAAACGCGCCGTCCAATTCGTAACGAAGAACTTTATCAAGGAGAAATTGCGTATGTCCTGTTGTTAAAGACAACTGGACGTTTGGATGTTCTTCATAATAAGATGCCAGGAGCTTTGGAAGCCTTACCGCGGCAGTTGTCTGAGTGGAGCCGATCATAAGCGGCCCGCTTGGTTCTGCGGAGGATGAGAGCGCTTTAGACGCTTCATCAAGTAGGCCGATAATTTTATTTGCGTAATCCAGCAGCAACTTTCCGCTTGCGGAAAGTGTCATGCCCCGATTATGGCGCAAAAACAGTGTGGTACCCAGTTCAGCTTCCAATTGTTGAATTCTGGCCGTGACATTCGATTGCACATAGCCAAGCTGCAGAGCTGCTTTCGTAATGGTTCCTTCACGGGCTACCATTTGAAATACACGTAAATCTCCGCTTTCCATTATGAACTCCTCCGTTCGTTTGATATCAATCTGAATGATATCAAGTATCTTTAACAATCATTATACGTAACATCAAAGCTGGATTACAATGGAATCAGAAATATATTTTAGTCAACAGCAAGGAGTGGCGGCAATGAATGTCTTGAACAAAATAGCTCTCGTAACGGGGGGCGGCACAGGAATCGGAAAAGCAGCCAGTATGGAATTGGCAAAGCGCGGGGCGATTGTTGCGGTGAATTATTCACGTTCGCAATCAGAAGCGGAGGAAACAGTGGAAATGATTCAAAAAGCTGGCGGGAAAGCCTTCGCCATCCAAGCAGATGTATCCAGAAACAGCGAAGTGCAGGACATGATTCAAGCAATCGTGAACACACACGGCAGGGTTGATATTTTAGTCAACAATGCCAGCATTACACGGCATATTCCAATGGATGATCTTGAGGCTGCGACAGAAGACATATGGGATGAGCTGTATGCCGTTAATGTGAAAGGGATGTTTTTCTGCGCACGGGCAGTGGTTCCGTTCATGAAGAAAAGCAAGGCCGGAGCGATCGTAAACGTCGGCAGCATCGCAGGGTTAACTGGTGCGGGCTCATCTATGCCTTACGCAGTATCAAAATCGGCGGTGCACGGTTTAACGAAATCATTGGCCCACGCCTTAGCGCCTGAAATCAGAGTGAGCGGTGTAGCACCAGGAGCTGTGGCAACGAGATGGTGGGCTGGCCGGGAAGAAAAAATGAAAAGCATGATCGGCTCTTTGCCGCTGCAGTATATTGCAAAACCTGATGATGTTGCCAAATTGATTTGTTCACTAGTTGAACAGGAATCACTCACAGGCCAAATCATCACAATTGACAGCGGACAGACGCTGTAAAGAGAGGGATGCAGGGAGATGCCATTTGTACAGATTCATTTACGGTCGGGAAGAAGCGAAGCGTGGCTTCAAAAACTGAGCAGGACTATCCACCAATCGATGATTGAAGAGATCAATGTGCCGGAAGATGACTATTTTCAAGTCATCAGGCAGTATGAAAAAGGCGAATTTTTTTATGATCCATTTTATCTCCAAGTTGAGCGTACTGATGAACTGATATACATTCATTTTACACTGAAACATTCAAGAACAACTGAACAGAAAAAAGCGCTTTACCGCTCAATCGCAAGCCGGATTCATTCCGAGCTTGGTGTAAGAAAAGAAGATGTGTTTATCATGCTGGCCGGAAATCAAGATGAGGATTGGTCTTTCGGAAATGGAAGGGCCCAGATGATTGAATAAAAAACCCCGCGGTTTGATACCCGCGGGGTGCTCTATTAATGGGAAGGTGATTCAACGGCTTTTGCCGCTTTCTCTTTCACTTGTTCTCCCGTTTTCTTATTTGATAGTTTGATAGGTTTTAAGAACAATGTAAATACGGCTCCGACTGCGATAAAGATCAGGCCTGTATAAAACACGCTGTGGAGTGAATCCATCAACGATGTTTTTAAAATCGGCACAATATGGGATGAGAAAGCCGCAGGGATTTGTTTGACTGCGTCCGGACTGAACAGTGATTGCAGCAGCCCTTGCGGATTTGTATCAATCATACCCTTTAGCTGGGCGGCAAATGAGCTTGCCTGTGCCGGAAGAGAGTCTAAATACGGCACCAATTTATCTGTTAATAGATTTCCTGATCTCGCATTCATTACGGCTCCCAACATGGTAATGCCGAATGTTCCGCCAATAGAACGGAAGAATTGGCTGGATGAGGTGACAACTCCAAGCTCCTCTTTCGAAAAGCTTTCTTGTAAAGCCAATGTCAGAATCGGCATAACAAGACCCATTCCAAGACCAATAATCGCCATATATGATGTAGCGACAAGCTTGCTCGTGTCAAGATCCAATGTCGTTAACAGCAGGAATCCGCCGGCCATAACCAGCATGCCTGTAATGATTTGCGGTTTAATTCCGATTTTGTACACAAGCTGGCCGCCGATAATACTTGTGATAATCATAGAAATCATCATCGGTGTCATAATTGTACCCGATTCAGACGCACTTACACCGACAATTCCTTGCATAAAGAAAGGAACAAACGTAATGGCGCCAAACATACCGATACTCATAAAGAAGCCAATCAAGTTTAGAAAGGTAAATGTTCTATTTTTAAATAAATACATTGGCAGGATTGGCTCTTTTGCTTTTGATTCTACGATAATAAAGCTGACAATGCCGATCAGTGCGAGAGCGAACAAACCAAGAATCTGCCATGAATCCCATGCATAATCTTTTCCGCCAAAGCTTAAGGCGAGCAGGAGGCTGACAACACCGACAATCATCGTGAAAATACCAGCGATGTCGAAGTTGATCGGACCAGTCTGCTGGCGCCCCTGTAATCCTCTTGCAATGAAAATAACCGCAATAATTCCGACTGGCAGGTTAATATAGAAAACCCATTTCCAGTTTAACGAGTCTACAATCCAGCCGCCGATTTGCGGCCCAATTACTGAAGCTAGCCCGTAAATCGCGCCAAAGACCCCTTGGAATTTAGCACGCTGTTTTCCTGTGAACAAGTCACCGATAACAATCATTGCCATCGGCATCATGATGCCTCCGCCGATTCCTTGCAGTCCACGGAAAATAATCAATTCTGTCATGTTGTTGGCCATCCCGCATAAAGCAGAAGCGGCCATAAAAATAATCAAACCTGATACATAGACAATGCGGCGTCCCAATAAATCAGCCAGTTTGCCGGCAATTGGAACAATGGTTGTTGATGTTAACAAATATGCAGTTGTCAGCCAGGTCATCATGCTCAAACCGCCCAGATCACCGACAATTTTCGGCATGGCCGTTCCGACAATGGTACCGTCAAGGGCTGAAAAAAACATGGCAATAATTAAGCCTGTTATTAATAACGTCCGTTTGGATTGTTTGCCTTCTTTACTCATTTTCATCCGTTTCCTCTTTTCATGTTTTGCTTTTCATCAGTTTCCGCTGCTGCTTGTGCGAGCTTTGCTGTAATATGCGCCGCCTGAAGCATCTCTTCCTCCGTCAAAAAGGAAAGATAACGCGCCATAATGGCTTTTCTGCCTGCCAAAATCTCCTCGAATTTTCTGTCTCCTTCGTCAGTAAGACTGAGATCAATCACTCGCCTGTCTTTTGTGTTGTGTGTTCTTGCGATAAGATTTTTTTGTTCAAGGCGATCTGCCATTAGCGTCACCGCGCTTGGCTTCACCTCCATACGCTCGGCAATTTCAGAAATTTTGAGGCTGCCGTGTTTCTTTAAGCTGGCCAGCACAAACAGCTGCGCTGGGGTGACACCTTGTTTCTCCATGCTTTCCAGCATTTCAGGCTGTATCTTTTGAAAGAGCGCCTGAAGCGATAATTGAATATCGGACATTAACTGATCCGCACTCTTCATATTCATTTCCCCTCTGTTACATACACTGTATATATATTTTGATGACAAAATAGTTAATGCTTATTAAATATAAATAAGCGTAAATGAAAAGTCAACTGATTTTACACGAAAAAAAAGGATAGATGCCCGAAAGAACATCGTATCCTTTTTACTGATGTTGTTATTGCTGATAAGGAGACTGCTGCTGAATGGTCTGCTGGAATTTTTGATAAGACTGCTGCAGCTTTTGTGCATCCTCCGCTTCAACAGAATACCATCCATATTGGAACATGAGGTCATACAGTTTTCTTTGCGCTTTTTGTGACTCATCAAAAATGGATTGAATATCCTGATAAAGAGACTCGTGGCTGAATTCGTGCAAGGCCGTGCAATAAGCTGTTGTCATGTATTTTTCGGTTGTCAGCAGTTCGTTGACGAAATCTCTGTCATTCATTTCCGATGTTGTCGGTACAGGTGTCTGCGGGTTGCTGATTTTTTGATTTTGTTGATTCATTCTGGCGCCTCCTTATTGGATGTAGCCGGACTGCTGCTGCCCTGGCTGCAGGTGCTTTAATATTCTTTGATAGTGATCATGATGCATGTGTCCGACGCGGTCGAGTTCTTGTTTTAATGATTGATCCTGGCACTTTTGCGCCATGAAATGCGCTTTTTTCATCGCAAGCAAATTCCAGTTCAGCATGTCATTCAGATACAAATGATCCTTTGTCGAAATAACGGAAGGCGGCATTTGGGATTGCTGCTGATTGTCCATTGTGATCCTCCTTTGATTTCTGTTCATTTTATAGTTTCCTTCAGGCTGGGATTTATATACAGGTGTTTTGAAGATGACGGCAGGAGGGAGTCGAATGTTGAGACATGTGTTTTTATTCTTATCTCAAAATAAAACACTTACCAAGTTCGCCAAAGCATATGGAACGCGGCTTGGAGCACGAAGGTTTGTCGCAGGGGATACAATTGAATCGGCGGTTAAGACCGTCAAAAAGCTAAACAGATCCGGTTTGTGTGCAACAATTGATTATTTAGGCGAGTATGCAGCCTCGGAAAAAGAAGCAAAACAAGTCGCAGAGGAATGCAAGAAAGCCATTCAAGCCATTGCCGAACATCAATTGGATTCGGAGCTTTCACTTAAACTGACCTCAATCGGGCTCGATCTTTCAGAAGAACTTGCTCTTACTCATTTGCGCGCTATTCTTTCCGTTGCGAAGCAATATGATGTTGCTGTGACCATTGATATGGAAGACTATTCCCATTATGAACAGACACTTTCTATTTACAGGCAATGCAAACAGGAATTTGAGAAGCTCGGCACGGTCATTCAGGCGTATCTGTACCGGGCGGCAGAAGATATTAGAAAGATGCGCGACTTAAAGCCGAATCTCAGACTTGTGAAGGGCGCTTATAAAGAATCTGCGGCTGTAGCGTTTCCTGACAAAAAAGGAACAGACCTACATTTTCAGAGCTTAATAAAGCTGCAGCTGTTAAGCGGGAACTACACGGCTGTCGCCACACATGACGATGACATCATTGCATTTGCGAAACAGCTCGTAGCCGAACATCAAATCCCCGCGTCGCAATTTGAGTTTCAAATGCTATACGGCATCAGGCCAGAGCGTCAGAAGGAACTCGCGAAAGAAGGCTATAGAATGCGTGTGTATGTCCCATATGGAACGGACTGGTTTAGCTACTTTATGAGAAGAATTGCCGAACGGCCCGCCAATGCAGCATTTGTGTTAAAAGGAATTCTGAAAAAATGAAAGCAGCCGCGGGAAGCAGCTGCATTATGATTGTTCCATATTATGTTTTTTATACTGTTGGTTTTGACTTGTCCGTTTTCCGCCGCCGTAATGCTGAGTCGGACCGGCATCTCCCTTTACGCTCGCCGAGCTGACTGCCGCAGAAGACGGATTTTTCTTCTCTCGCACCATTCCCTTCACCTCCGGGCTTAAGTTACCCGTCTTTTATAGGCTTCATACAAAAAAATAACAAATTAGCTATTGAAGTCGAACCGGAAATCTTTTAAGATGAAAGAAGAAACGGGTTTCATTTTTTTTAGTCAAAAAATGAATGACTATTCATTCAATGTTCAAGGGGGATATCTCATGCACAAACACATTCGGAAGGCAGCCGTTTTAGGATCGGGGGTAATGGGTTCCGGGATTGCGGCGCATTTGGCTAACATCGGAATTCCTGTCCTGCTGCTAGATATTGTGCCGAACGATTTGACAAAGGAAGAGGAAAAAAAGGGGCTGACGAAGGACAGTCCGGAGGTACGCAGCAGGCTTAGCCGGCAGGCGGTGAAAAAACTGCTGAAACAAAAGCCCGCTCCCCTCACATCAGCGAAAAATACCTCCTATATTACACCGGGCAATCTGGAGGATGATGCAGAAAAACTGAAAGAAGCAGATTGGATTATTGAGGTCGTAGTCGAAAACCTTGAAGTCAAAAAGAAAATTTTCGCTCTTGTGGATGAACATCGAAAGACTGGAAGCATCGTCTCAAGCAACACATCCGGCATATCAGTGCAGGAAATGGCTGAAGGCCGGTCGGATGATTTTAAAGCCCATTTTCTTGGAACGCATTTTTTTAATCCCGCACGCTATTTAAAGCTGCTGGAGATCATTCCGATTAAGGAAACGGATCCCGATATTTTAAAGTTTATGACAGCTTTCGGAGAAAATGTCCTCGGTAAAGGCGTTGTTACAGCAAAGGACACACCGAACTTTATCGCAAACCGCATCGGAACATACGGGCTTCTTGTGACAGTCCAAGAAATGCTGAAAGGCGGCTATCAGGTCGGGGAGGTTGATTCGATCACAGGACCGCTGATCGGCAGGCCGAAAAGCGCCACCTTCAGAACGCTTGATGTTGTCGGCCTCGATACATTCGCCCACGTTGCCCGAAATGTGTATGACAAAGCCGATGGCGATGAGAAGGAAGTGTTTCGCCTTCCAAGCTTCATGAACGATATGCTGGAAAAAGGGTGGATCGGAAGTAAGGTCGGCCAAGGCTTTTATAAAAAAGAAGGAAAAACGATTTATGAGCTTGACCCAGTGACGCTTACTTATGGCGAGCGGACAAAAATGAAAACACCGGCACTTGAAGCGGCAAAGCAGGCAAAAGGGACAAAAGCCAAAATGAAAGCGCTTATTTATTCGGATGACAGGGCCGGCCGATTGCTGTGGAATATCACTTCTCAAACCCTGCTTTACTCAGCCGAGCTGCTTGGTGAGATTGCCGATGATATTCATGCGATTGACCAAGCCATGAAGTGGGGATTCGGCTGGGAACTGGGGCCTTTTGAAATGTGGGATGCCATCGGCCTCAGGCAGTCAGCGGAAAAGCTTGAGCAGCTTGGAGCAGATATGCCTGGCTGGATCAAAGAGATGCTGGACAAAGGAAATGAAACCTTCTACATCAAAGAGAACGGAACGATATTTTATTATGACCGCGGCGAATACAGAGCCGTGAAAGAAAACAAAAAACGAATTCATTTACAAGCGCTTAAAGAAACAAAAGGCGTGATTGCGAAAAACAGCGGAGCTAGCTTGATTGACCTTGGAGATGATGTGGCCCTTCTTGAATTTCATTCGAAAAGCAATGCGATCGGCCTCGATATCATTCAAATGATCCACAAAGGATTAGAGGAAACAGAACGGAATTACAAGGGGCTTGTCATCGGCAATCAAGGGAAAAATTTCTGCGTCGGCGCGAATCTCGCCATGATCTTAATGGAAGTCCAAGATGACAACTTTTTGGAAGTTGATTTTGTGATACGCCGTTTTCAGGAGACGATGATGAAGATCAAATATAGTGCGAAACCGGTCGTCGCCGCGCCATTTGGCATGACGCTCGGCGGAGGAACGGAAGTATGCCTGCCTGCGGCGCGCACTCAAGCAGCAAGCGAAGCCTATATGGGACTTGTAGAATCCGGTGTCGGCCTCATCCCTGGCGGAGGTGGAAACAAAGAGCTGTACATCAATCATCTTCGCCGCGGCCATGATCCAATGAATGCGGCAATGAAAACATTTGAAACAATTGCGATGGCGAAAGTGTCCGCTTCCGCTCAAGAGGCTCGTGAGATGAACATCTTAAAAGAAACGGATCAGATCAGCGTAAATCAAGACCACCTGCTGTACGATGCGAAGCAGCTGGCCGCATCTTTATACGATACTGGCTGGCGGCCGCCTGTAAAAGAAAAGGTCAAGGTGCCGGGAGAAACCGGTTATGCGGCACTCTTGCTTGGCGCTGAGCAGATGAAGCTTTCCGGCTATATATCTGAGCATGATTTCAAGATTGCGAAAAAACTCGCTTATGTCATTGCGGGCGGAAAAGTGCCGTTTGGTACAGAGGTTGATGAAGAGTATTTATTGGAGATCGAAAGAGAAGCGTTTTTGAGTTTGGCCGGAGAGGCAAAATCTCAAGCGAGAATGCAGCATATGCTTGTGAAAGGTAAACCTTTACGGAATTAGGAGGGAGCTTATGAAAGAGGCAGTCATTGTATCAGGTGCAAGAACACCGGTTGGGAAAGCAAAAAAAGGATCGTTGGCCACCGTTCGCCCGGATGATCTGGGAGCGATTTGCGTAAAAGAAACACTGAAACGGGCAGGCGGCTATGAAGGCAATATTGATGACTTGATTATCGGCTGTGCAACGCCTGAAGCGGAACAGGGGCTTAATATGGCGAGAAATATCGGGGCGCTCGCGGGACTGCCATACACGGTTCCGGCGATTACAGTCAATCGGTATTGCTCTTCCGGCCTTCAGTCTATTGCATATGCGGCAGAAAAAATTATGCTCGGCGCCTACGATACAGCGATCGCCGGCGGAGCAGAATCCATGTCGCAAGTTCCGATGATGGGGCATGTTACCCGCCCGAACCTTGCTTTGGCAGAAAAGGCACCGGAATATTATATGAGCATGGGACATACAGCTGAGCAGGTTGCCAAAAAATACGGCGTCTCCCGTAAGGATCAAGACGCGTTTGCCGTTCGCAGTCACCAAAACGCCGCTAAAGCCCTTGCAGAAGGAAAATTTAAAGATGAAATTGTACCCGTCGAAGTGACGGTCACAGAAATCGGAGAAGACCATAAGCCTCAGGAAAAACAATTTGTATTTTCTCAGGATGAAGGTGTTCGCCCGCAAACGACTGCAGACATCTTAGCGACATTGCGCCCGGCCTTTTCCGTTGACGGGACGGTGACTGCGGGCAATTCCTCGCAGACGAGTGACGGAGCGGCGGCTGTCATGCTGATGGACAGGGAAAAAGCCGATGCTCTTGGCCTGGCGCCGCTTGTGAAATTCCGCTCCTTTGCGGTAGGCGGCGTGCCGCCGGAAGTGATGGGAATCGGACCGGTGGAAGCGATTCCGCGCGCTTTGAAGCTTGCGGGACTTCAGCTGCAGGACATCGGCTTGTTTGAACTGAATGAAGCTTTTGCCTCACAGGCCATTCAAGTAATCAGGGAATTAGGGATTGATGAAGAAAAAGTGAATGTCAACGGGGGCGCAATCGCGCTTGGACACCCGCTTGGCTGTACGGGCACAAAGCTTACACTCTCACTCATCCATGAAATGAAACGGAGAAACGAGCAATTTGGAGTCGTGACCATGTGTATCGGCGGCGGGATGGGAGCGGCCGGTGTATTTGAATTATGCTAAAGGGGGAAAAACAAATGGCAAAAAAAACGGCTGACGTACAAAAAGGCGGCGGATTTTTAATCGAGGATGTCACATACGATCAAATGTATACACCGGAGGATTTCACTGACGAGCATAAAATGATTGCGAAAACAACAGAGGATTATATCGAGCAAGATGTTCTCCCTCATATAGATGACATCGAAAACCATCAATTCGAGCATTCTGTCAGACTGTTGAAGAAAGCGGGCGAACTAGGGCTGCTTGGCGCTGATGTGCCGGAAGAATACGGCGGGCTCGGCCTAGATAAGATCAGCTCGGCGCTCATCACTGAGAAATTTTCGCGTGCGGGAAGCTTTTCTCTTTCCTATGGCGCACATGTCGGCATCGGTTCCCTGCCGATCGTCTTTTTCGGATCAGAAGAACAAAAGAAAAAATACTTGCCTGGACTCGCTTCAGGCGAAAAGATCGCGGCTTATGCTCTGACTGAGCCTGGCTCTGGGTCTGATGCACTTGGAGCAAAAACAACAGCTGTGCTGAATGAAGCAGGAACGCATTATGTATTAACAGGGGAAAAACAGTGGATTACCAACTCTGCTTTTGCCGATGTTTTTGTGGTTTACGCTAAGGTGGATGGCGACAAGTTTTCAGCCTTTATTGTAGAAAAAGAGTTCCCGGGTGTCTCCACGGGACCGGAAGAAAAGAAAATGGGAATCAAGGGATCATCGACAAGAACCCTCATTCTGGATCAAGCTGAAGTGCCAAAGGAAAACCTGCTCGGAGAAATCGGCAAAGGGCATGTCATCGCCTTTAATATTTTAAACATTGGCCGCTATAAACTGGCGGTTGGCACAATCGGCGCATCTAAACGGGTTATCGAGCTGTCTGCGGCATACGCAAATCAGCGCCGCCAATTTAAAACGCCGATTGCTGGTTTTTCATTGACACAGGAAAAAATCGGGACAATGGCCTCGAGACTGTATGCGATGGAAAGCTCTGTATACAGAACCGTCGGGCTGTTTGAAGACAATATGAGCCAGTTCACGGCTGAAGATCTCAAGGACGGCCGGCAAATTGCCAAATCGATTGCGGAATACGCCATTGAATGCTCTCTGAATAAGGTATTCGGCTCTGAAACGCTTGATTATATCGTTGATGAAGGCGTGCAGATTCATGGAGGCTACGGCTTTATGCAGGAGTACGAGGTAGAAAGGGCCTATAGGGATTCAAGGATCAATCGCATTTTTGAAGGCACAAACGAAATCAACCGATTAATCGTGCCAAGCACTTTCCTGAAAAAAGCGCTAAAAGGCGAGCTGCCTCTATTTGAAAAAGCGCAGTCACTGCAGGAAGAACTCATGATGCTTATGCCTGAAGAGCCTGGAAGCGGCGTCTTAGAGCAGGAGAAATATATTGTCAAGCAAGCGAAAAAAATTGCGTTGTTTGCTGCCGGCCTAGCCGCGCAAAAATACGGAAAAGCGATCGATCGTGAGCAAGAAATTCTCGTGAACGTCGCGGATATCGTCAGCAATGTATACGCAATGGAATCGGCCGTGCTCAGAACGGAAAAGGCCATTGCAGCACAAGGCGCTGAAAAAGCAGCGCAAAAGGTGTTGTACACAGAAATTTTCATTCAAGAAGCCTTTAACGAAATTGAAGCTCATGCGAAGGAATCCCTTATCGCAATGGAAGAAGGAGACTCACTCCGCATGATGCTTTCCGCTCTGCGCAAGCTGACACGCGTAACGCCTAAAAACGTGATTCAGAAAAAACGCAAGGCGGCGGCAGGCATTTTTGAGGCTGAGAAATATATTGTCTGATTGGCCATGAGCTCCGCATGCGCGGAGCTCTTTTTTAAGAAGCACTGTTTTAGGTTTTTAAAACAAACTGTGTTAAAATAACCTCGATTATTTTATTGAGGGGGAAGAAGATGTCGTTAACTTTTTACTGGTACCCTAAATGCGGAACGTGCCGCAAAGCAAAGAAGTGGCTTGAAGAGCATGGGAAAGAAATAAACGAAATACATATTGCTGAGCAGCCGCCAAGCAAAGAAGAATTAAAAGCGCTTTATGAAAAAAGCGGGCTGGATCTCAAGAAATTTTTCAACACGAGCGGCATGAAATACCGCGAGCTCAATCTCAAGGAAAAGCTGTATCACATGTCAGAGGACGAACAGCTCGAGCTGCTGGCTTCAGACGGAATGCTGATCAAACGCCCGCTTACAACAGACGGCGAAAAAGTGACTGTCGGATTTAAAGAAGACCAATTTGAAGAAAACTGGGCTTAATGTAAATTTTTTTTGAAAAGTGTGGTATCTTCTTATTGTAGTGCTGTAAAAAATGGAGGGATTCAATTGAGCATACCAAAAGATTTGCGTTACTCAGGAGAACACGAATGGGTAAAAGTTGAAGGAGAAAAAGCCAGAATCGGAATTACGCATTTTGCCCAGTCTGAGCTAGGCGACATCGTGTTTGTCGAACTTCCTGAAGTGGGCGCTGAAATCAAAGCGGACGAGCCATTCGGCAGTGTTGAATCCGTTAAAACGGTATCTGAGCTTTATGCGCCGATTAACGGAACTGTTGTGGAAGTAAACGAAGATCTTGATGACAGTCCGGAATTCGTCAACGAATCTCCGTACGAAAAAGCATGGATGATCGTCGTTGAGCCAACTGACGCTTCTGAAATTGAAAAACTGATGACAGCAGAGCAATACGAAGAGATGACACAAGAAGACTAAAACAGGATAGCCGTAAAAGCAATTGGACACGCTAACGTTATGGGAGGTGTCCAATATGGCTTTCGACAAACAAAAGCTCGATGTCACCAACGACGTGACAGGCCGCTTTCAAAATGGCCGGCTCTCGTTATATCATGATAATGAGATGATCGGCCAAATGACAAGCATGAATGAATATGAGCTTAAGTCCGGTTATTCCTTTGAAAATGAGAAATTTTATAAGACAGCCGATGTGGTCTCTGGTGACGATGCAAAATACGTAGATTGTGACTACGAAAACGGCTGGTGTTAAATGTTGGCGGTGAATTTCACTGCCTTCTTTTACAATCTGAACGTTTCAAATTTGACGCGGCAGGTGAAGAAGATGAAGATGGATGAGCTGGAAAAGGTTATGATTGTCGAGGGGAAATCAGATAAAGAGAAAATCGAAAGCGTCTTGAATGAACCGGTGCGCATTATCTGCACAAACGGAACAATCAGCCAGCTGAAGCTTGAGGAATTGGCTGACGAGCTTTATGACAAAGACGTCTATATATTAGTTGATGCTGATGAATCAGGCGAGAAATTGAGAAAACAGCTGAAGCGTGAATTTAATGAAGCCTGCCATCTCCATATCGACAGAGCCTATAAGGAAGTAGCGGCTGCGCCCAGGCACCATGTCGCCTCTGTATTGCTGCGTGCGAATCTGAATGTCCATACTATTTTTCTTGAAAGAAAGTCCCGAGGTGTATAGCATGAAAGAACTCCAAGAACACGAACTTGATCACATTGAAGATGATGTGTACCTTCTATATTTATATACTCCGTTTTGCGGCACCTGCCAGCTTGCAAGCAAAATGCTGACAGTGGTGAAAGAAATGCTACCTGATGTCGCCTTCTATCAAAACAATGTCAATTATTCTCCGACATTTGCAAAAGCATATCAAATTGAAAGCGTCCCTTGTTTTCTGCTGTTTAAAGGCGGAAAGGTGGTCGAAAGAGGATATGCATTTCATTCCGTTTCTTATTTATATGAGCTGATCAAACAAAAATCATCTTCCGCATCCCAATTATGACATTTTTCTCAGCATATCCAACGAAATTGTCGTTCGTTTTATAAAGGGGTTCTTGCGACAGAGAGAGAAATGTGTATGTATGACCAACAAATAGGAGGTTGTACATATGGAGAAAGCGGAAGTTTTAGAAGATGAGTATCAGCATCTGTTTTTAAAACCCCTTTTGAATGCCTCAACATTGCTCATTACCTTTCAAGGAGAAGCAGAAGCCTTAACCGTCTCAATAAACGAACAGGGAGAAATGAAAAAAGTTTCTCCGCCCCAAACGTCCAACCTGACCTTTTACGGAAACCAAACGGAAATTATTGATTTATTGCACGGAGACATTTCCCTTCAGCACCTGATTCAGAGCGGAAGCCTCAAAGTAAAGGGGTCATTCAGGGCCCTGTTAAAGCTAGAGGCCATTCTCTGGCTGACAAATGGATTTTTTCAGAGGATTTTGAAGAATTAAAAAATAATAAATTATTATAATAGTAAAAGTTGACATCATTTATTTTATTGACATTTAATCATTCGCCGTGCTATTCTACATTAAGAATTTCCGGACGAAAAAGACTATATATTTCTCTTATCAAGAGAGGTGGAGGGAAGTGCCCTATGAAGCCCGGCAACCATCAACGCTGTTGAAATGGTGCCAATTCACACGAAGCGTTCAGCTTTGAAAGATGAGAGAAAGGCATTTTATATAAGCCTTTCTGCTCAAGTGTGCAGAAAGGCTTTTCTTTTGCAGAAAAAACCGGAAGATTTCTTAGAATAGTGTTAAGGCAGGTGATCGCTTTGATCAATCTTCAGGATGTTTCAAAAGTTTACAAGTCGAAACATGGAGATGTCAATGCTGTCCAAAATGTCTCGCTTTCCATTAAAAAGGGTGAGATTTTTGGAATTATAGGATATAGCGGAGCTGGTAAGAGTTCCTTAATCCGTCTGCTGAACGGCCTTGAGAAACCAACCTCAGGAATCGTAGAAGTGGCGGGAACCAAGATTAATGAAGTAAATGGACGCGGTTTAAGAAAAGCACGCCATGAAATCAGTATGATTTTCCAGCATTTCAATTTGCTTTGGTCGCGGACTGTCAGAGATAATATCATGTTTCCTTTAGAAATTGCCGGGGTGAAAAAAAGCGAGCGGATTAAGCGCGCCAATGAACTGATTAAACTGGTAGGTTTAGAAGGAAAAGAAAAATCATATCCGTCCCAGCTGAGCGGCGGGCAGAAGCAGCGTGTCGGAATTGCCAGAGCGCTTGCAAACAATCCGAAGGTTCTTCTTTGTGACGAAGCGACATCAGCATTAGATCCGCAAACGACAGATTCAATTCTGGATCTATTGTCCGATATTAATGAAAGACTCGGTTTGACGATTGTGCTGATTACGCACGAAATGCATGTCATCCGCAAAATCTGCAACAGAGTCGCCGTCATGGAAAACGGTAAGGTAGTCGAAGAAGGCGAAGTTCTCGACGTCTTCAAAAATCCAAAGGAACAAATGACAAAACGATTTGTTCAACAGGTGACAGAGCCGGAAGAAACGAAAGAAACGCTTCAGCACCTTCTTGATGATACAGCATCAGGAAAAATGGTTCAGCTCACATTTGTCGGTGAGTCAGCTGAACAGCCTCTGATTACAGAGATGATCAGAAACTTCAATGTCAGCGTCAATATTCTGCAAGGGAAAATTTCTCAGACGAAGGATGGAGCTTATGGTTCACTGTTCATCCACATTGACGGAGACGAGGAAGAAGTGCAAAACGTGATCCGATTCATTAATGACAAACAGGTGAAAGCAGAGGTGATCACGAATGTTTGAAAAATACTTCCCGAACGTTGATTTAACTGAATTGTGGAACGCGACATATGAAACACTTTATATGACGCTGATTTCTTTACTGTTTGCTTTTGTCATCGGGGTCATCCTCGGCTTGCTGCTCTTTCTGACAAGCAAAGGAAGCCTCTGGCAGAATAAAGCGGTCAACTCTGTGATTGCGGCCGTTGTTAACATATTCAGATCGATTCCGTTCCTTATTTTAATTATTTTACTATTAGGTTTTACGAAGTTTTTAGTCGGCACAATCTTAGGGCCAAACGCCGCATTGCCGGCGCTGGTCATCGGCTCGGCACCATTTTACGCCCGCCTTGTTGAAATCGCGCTGCGTGAGGTGGATAAAGGTGTGATTGAAGCCGCTAAATCAATGGGCGCGAAAACGTCTACGATTATTTTCAAAGTGCTGATTCCGGAATCAATGCCGGCTCTTATTTCTGGCATTACGGTTACAGCCATCGCTTTGATCGGCTCAACGGCAATTGCCGGAGCCATTGGTTCAGGAGGCCTTGGAAACCTTGCGTACGTAGAAGGATATCAGTCTAATAACGCTGATGTTACCTTCGTTGCTACTGTGTTTATTTTAATCATCGTATTTATTATTCAAATCATCGGTGATGTCATAACAAATATTATAGACAAACGATAAGGGAGGATTTACATTGAAAAAGCTATTTTTGGGTGCATTACTGCTTGTATTTGCAGGAGTTCTGGCTGCCTGCGGTTCGAATAATGGCGCTGAATCCGGCAAGAAAGAAATTGTCGTTGCGGCAACGAAAACGCCGCATGCGGAAATTTTAAAAGAAGCTGAACCATTGCTGAAAGAAAAAGGCTATACGCTGAAAGTGAAAGTGCTTAGTGATTACAAAATGTACAATAAAGCTTTAGCTGATAAAGAAGTGGACGCGAACTACTTCCAGCACATTCCTTACCTTGAGCAAGAAATGAAAGAAAACACAGATTACAAACTTGTGAATGCCGGCGCTGTTCACCTAGAGCCATTCGGTATTTACTCTAAAACATACAAATCGCTGAAAGACCTTCCAGACGGTGCGACAATCATTCTGACAAACAACGTTGCTGAACAAGGCCGTATGCTTGCAATGCTTGAAAATGCTGGATTAATCACTCTTGATCCTAAAGTGGAAACAGTTGACGCAACATTGAAAGACATTAAGAAAAACCCGAAAAACCTCGAATTCAAAAAAGTAGCGCCAGAATTAACGGCAAAAGCATATGAAAACAAAGAAGGAGACGCGGTCTTCATCAATGTAAACTATGCGATCCAAAATAAATTAAATCCTAAAAAAGACGCGATTGAAGTAGAATCAACGAAAAACAACCCATACGCTAACATCATCGCAGTAAGAAAAGGCGAAGAAGATTCTGCAAAAATCAAAGCGTTGATGGAAGTTCTTCACTCTAAAAAGATCAAAGACTTCATCGAGAAAAAATACGACGGAGCTGTGCTTCCTGTATCTGAATAAGACTGAAACCCCCGGATGAGAAATCCGGGGGTTTTTTCGCGTATTTTCCTAAAAGCTGTTCATAATAAAAAGGAATGTTAAACAGATGGAGGGATTTTCTTTGAATCAAGACAGAGGAAGCATGCAGGACGCGCTCAAACAATATAAACATGGTTTAGGCACATTTGAACAAAAGATGCCGCTGATGGGAAGGAAATTTAACGAGTTTACTGAACAGTGCTTTGCCGGGAATTCTCTGACTGAAAGAGAAAAGCAGCTGATCGCCCTTGGAATCGCCATCAATGCTCAGGACGAATATTGCATGATCTATCATACAAAAGGCTGTCTTGATCAGGGAGCGACAGAAGAAAACATTCTCGAAGCCGTCAGTGTGGCAGCGGCATTTGGAGGCGGCGCGGCCTTCAGTCAAGGCGTGACAGTTGTCCAGCAGTGCATTGAGGAATTCGGAAACACCACGCATTAAGAGAAGGAATATTCCGAAAAACCATTCTCATTTGATCTGAATGGATGCTTTCGTCTCATCTGCCGCTATTTCAAGCCATATCCTTTTTGCGGCATCCAACGCAGCACTGATACAATAGAAAGCAAATATATGAAGGGATTGATTCATTATTTGCAGCAGCCAGGACAGACTGAACCTCGATTATACGTCAGAAATGGAAAAAGCGATGCAGCTGTCACACGGAATTGGATACGAGGAATACGGACGCCGGCTGGAAACAAGAATGAAAGTAGAGCGGCAGAGAGAGCTTGATTATCAAAAAAGCAAGCGGATTTCTGCTGGAGCTTATTGAGAAAATCAATCTTTTAAAAAAGGGTGGGAATCCACTCTTTTTCTTTTTCAATCGCTTTAATAAAGTGCTGATCTTTGTTAAACTTGAGGAATGTGCGAGGCACGATAAAAAGTTGTATTTACTTTTCATTTGTTATAAAATTAGAATGAGAATAAAATGAGAATAATGATTATATATTTTTGGAGGTATAGATATGGCTGCTTCAACATTAACGATCAAAGATCTTCACGTTGAAATCGAAGGGAAAGAGATCTTAAAGGGTGTAAACCTTGAAATAAAAGGCGGAGAATTCCACGCAGTAATGGGCCCGAACGGAACTGGTAAATCCACTTTATCAGCTGCTATTATGGGGCATCCTAAATATGAAGTAACAAAAGGCAGCATCACGCTTGACGGCAAAGATGTACTGGAGATGGAAGTGGACGAGCGTGCGCAGGCAGGCTTATTCCTTGCGATGCAGTACCCAAGTGAAATCAGCGGTGTGACAAATGCCGACTTCCTTCGCTCAGCAATCAACGCGCGCAGAGAAGAAGGCGATGAAATTTCTCTTATGAAATTCATCCGCAAAATGGACGAAAACATGGAGTTCCTTGAAATGGACCCTGAAATGGCACAGCGCTATCTTAACGAAGGCTTCTCAGGCGGGGAGAAAAAACGCAACGAAATTCTTCAATTAATGATGATTGAACCGAAAATCGCCATCCTTGATGAGATCGACTCAGGTCTTGATATCGATGCTTTGAAAGTTGTATCTAAAGGGATCAACAAAATGCGCAGCGAAAACTTCGGCTGCCTGATGATCACTCACTATCAGCGCCTGTTAAACTACATCACTCCGGATGTTGTTCACGTTATGATGCAAGGCCGCGTTGTAAAATCCGGCGGTGCAGAGCTTGCACAGCGTCTTGAAGCAGAAGGTTATGACTGGATCAAACAAGAACTTGGCATTGAAGACGAAACTGTTGGCCAAGAAGCGTAAGCGTTAGGGGGATTAACATGACACTAGGTACAAAACTATCCGTAGATCAGGAGTATCTCAAAAGCTTTTCCGAAAAGCATCAAGAACCTGCCTGGCTGAAGAACCTGCGCTTACAGGCTCTTGAACAAGCTGAGGATCTGCCGATGCCGAAACCTGACAAAACTAAAATCACAAACTGGAACTTCACGAATTTCGCGAAGCACACAGTTGATAACGAACCGCTTTCTTCATTAGAAGATTTGACTGATGAAGTAAAAGCGCTGATCGACATTGAAAACGAAGATAAAACATTATACGTACAGCGTGACCAGACGCCGGCGCACCTTTCACTTTCTCAAGAATTGAAAGACAAAGGCGTTATCTTCACTGATATTCTGACTGCTGCACGCGAGCACAGCGACTTGGTGGAGAAATACTTTATGAAGGACGGCGTGAAAGTTGATGAGCATAAGTTAACTGCACTTCACGCAGCTCTTGTTAATGGAGGAGCATTCCTTTATGTTCCGAAAAATGTTCAGGTGGAGACGCCGGTTCAGGCTGTTTATGTCCACGAAAGCAATGATACAGCTCTATTCAACCACGTGCTGATTGTGGCTGAAGACCACAGCTCTGTCACATATGTAGAAAACTACATCAGCACTGTAAACCCGAAAGACGCTGTCTTCAATATTATCAGTGAGGTCATCACAGGTGATAATGCCAGTGTGACATACGGTGCGGTGGATAATCTGTCAAGCGGTGTGACGACTTATGTGAACCGCCGCGGTGCTGCTCGCGGACGCGACAGCAAAATCGAGTGGGCTCTCGGCCTGATGAACGACGGCGACACGATTTCCGAAAACACAACCAACCTTTACGGTGACGGCACATACGGTGATACGAAAACGGTTGTTGTCGGAAGAGGAGAGCAAACAGAAAACTTTACAACACAAATCATCCATTTCGGTAAAGCTTCTGAAGGCTATATCTTGAAGCACGGTGTAATGAAGGATGCCGCTTCTTCTATCTTTAACGGAATCGGCAAAATCGAACATGGCGCTTCTAAAGCGAATGCGGAGCAAGAATCACGTGTGCTGATGCTCAGTGAAAAAGCACGTGGAGACGCAAACCCTATTCTTTTAATTGACGAAGACGATGTAACTGCAGGACATGCGGCATCTGTCGGCCGTGTGGACCCTATTCAGCTTTACTACCTGATGAGCCGCGGTATTCCGAAAGAAGAAGCAGAACGCTTAGTCATTTACGGATTCCTTGCACCGGTAGTAAATGAACTTCCGATTGAAGGCGTTAAGAAACAATTGGTTTCTGTTATCGAAAGGAAAGTGAAGTAATGAATATCACAGATATTCGTGAACAGTTCCCGATCCTTCATCAGCAAGTGAACGGACATGATCTCGTTTATCTCGACAGCGCGGCGACTTCCCAGAAGCCGCGTGCTGTCATTGAAACACTGGATAAGTATTATAACCAATACAATTCCAATGTTCACCGGGGCGTCCATACACTTGGAACCAGAGCGACAGACGGTTATGAAGGAGCGCGTGAAAAAGTCCGCAAGTTTATTAACGCGAAGTCAATGGCTGAGATTATTTTCACAAAAGGCACGACCACATCACTGAATATGGTGGCGTTAAGCTATGCGCGCGCCAACCTGAAACCTGGTGATGAAGTGGTTATCACCTACATGGAGCATCATGCGAATATCATTCCGTGGCAACAGGCTGTCAAAGCGACTGGCGCCACATTAAAATATATTCCGCTGCAGGAAGACGGAACGATTTCTTTAGAAGACGTCAGAGAAACAGTCACAAGCAACACAAAAATTGTTGCGGTGTCTCATGTATCTAATGTCCTCGGCACGGTCAACCCGATTAAAGAAATGGCGAAAATCGCTCATGACAACGGGGCTGTCATTGTGGTGGACGGTGCACAAAGCACGCCTCACATGAAAATTGACGTGCAGGATCTCGATTGCGACTTCTTTGCGCTTTCTTCCCATAAAATGTGCGGACCTACCGGTATTGGTGTGCTGTACGGAAAGAAAGCCCTGCTGGAAAACATGGAGCCTGCCGAATTCGGCGGTGAAATGATCGACTTTGTCGGGCTTTATGAATCAACTTGGAAAGAGCTTCCGTGGAAATTCGAAGCGGGTACGCCGATTATTGCAGGAGCAATCGGTCTCGGTGCCGCCATTGATTTTCTCGAAGAAATCGGTCTTGATGAGATTTCCCGCCATGAGCACAAGCTTGCAGCTTATGCGCTTGAACGCTTCCGCCAGCTTGACGGCGTAACGGTTTACGGGCCGGAAGAGCGTGCCGGGCTTGTCACATTCAACCTTGATGATGTTCATCCGCACGATGTGGCGACTGTTCTTGATGCGGAGGGAATCGCAGTCAGAGCCGGCCACCATTGCGCGCAGCCGCTGATGAAATGGCTGGATGTAACTGCTACTGCAAGAGCAAGCTTTTATCTGTATAATACAGAGGAAGAGATTGATAAGCTTGTGGAAGCTCTTCAAAAGACAAAGGAGTATTTTACAAATGTCTTTTAATGCAAACTTAGATACATTGTACAGACAGGTGATTATGGATCATTACAAAAACCCGAGAAATAAAGGGGTTTTGAATGACAGCATCGTCGTGGATATGAACAATCCAACATGCGGCGACCGAATCAGACTGACAATGAAGCTTGACGGAGACATCGTGGAAGATGCGAAGTTTGAAGGGGAAGGCTGTTCCATTTCAATGGCATCCGCTTCGATGATGACTCAGGCGATTAAAGGGAAAGATATTGAAACTGCCCTTTCCATGTCTAAGATTTTCTCGGATATGATGCAAGGGAAAGAGTATGATGATTCTATAGATCTCGGGGATATTGAAGCCCTTCAAGGCGTTTCAAAATTCCCGGCCCGTATCAAATGTGCAACCCTGTCATGGAAAGCACTTGAAAAAGGAGTCGCGAAAGAAGAAGGCGGCAATTAAAAGGATTGGAGTGAAAATGGATGGCTAAAAAAATGCCTGATATTGGTGAATACAAGTATGGTTTTCACGACAAGGACGTTTCCATTTTCCGTTCAGAGCGCGGATTGACAAAAGAAATCGTAGAAGAAATTTCTCGCATGAAAGAAGAGCCTCAATGGATGCTTGACTTCCGCTTGAAATCACTTGAGCATTTCTACAACATGCCAATGCCTCAATGGGGCGGAGATTTAAACTCACTGAACTTTGACGAAATTACGTATTACGTAAAACCGTCTGAGCGTTCAGAGCGTTCTTGGGATGAAGTTCCTGAAGAAATTAAGCAAACATTCGACAAGCTCGGTATTCCTGAAGCTGAACAAAAATACCTTGCGGGTGTTTCTGCTCAGTACGAATCTGAGGTTGTATACCACAACATGAAAGAAGATCTTGAAGCGCAAGGCATCGTCTTTAAAGACACTGACAGCGCGCTGAAAGAGAATGAAGATATTTTCCGTGAGCACTGGGCAAAAGTAATCCCGCCGACTGATAACAAGTTTGCGGCGCTTAACTCAGCTGTTTGGTCCGGCGGATCTTTCATCTACGTGCCTAAAGGCGTGAAGGTTGAAACGCCGCTTCAAGCTTACTTCCGTATCAACTCTGAAAACATGGGTCAGTTCGAACGTACACTGATCATTGTTGACGAAGAAGCAAGCGTGCATTATGTTGAAGGCTGTACTGCGCCTGTTTACACAACAAACTCACTTCACAGTGCGGTTGTTGAGATCATCGTGAAAAAAGGCGGCTACTGCCGTTATACAACGATCCAAAACTGGGCGAACAACGTTTACAACCTTGTAACGAAGCGTACGATCTGTGAAGAAAACGCAACAATGGAATGGATCGACGGCAACATCGGTTCTAAGCTGACAATGAAATATCCGGCTTGTATCCTAAAAGGCGAAGGCGCGCGCGGTATGACGCTTTCTATCGCTCTTGCGGGTAAAGGCCAGCATCAGGATGCAGGTGCGAAAATGATTCACCTTGCACCAAACACATCATCTACAATCGTGTCAAAATCGATTTCAAAACAGGGCGGAAAAGTAACGTACCGCGGAATCGTCCACTTCGGACGCAAAGCGGAAGGCGCCCGCTCTAACATCGAGTGCGATACGCTCATTATGGATAACAAATCAACGTCAGACACAATTCCTTACAATGAAATCTTAAATGATAACATTTCATTGGAGCACGAAGCGAAAGTGTCTAAAGTATCTGAAGAGCAGCTCTTCTACTTGATGAGCCGCGGTATTTCTGAAGAAGAAGCGACTGAAATGATCGTAATGGGCTTCATCGAGCCATTCACAAAAGAGCTTCCAATGGAATACGCAGTTGAAATGAACCGTTTGATTAAGTTCGAAATGGAAGGTTCAATCGGTTAATTGTTTCACAAAAAAGGACGTGACTGGTTTCAGTTGCGTCCTTTTTGTATGCAGAAGAAAAACCGCTGGCCGCAGGGCCCGCGGTTTTTTACTCTTCTTCTGTCTCCTGATTGATAATTTGCTTTACAGATGATCTGTTGTTATTTTCTCTGTTCATCTCTCGCAATTGAGTATAAGCCATATCGAATTCCTCTTTTGTCATCTGCTTTGCGGCTAATGCAGAGCATAATAGAGCAAAAGCAATTGGCATTGTATCAATGTGAATGTCGATATGGACCTCTGAGTTGCCGCTGTTTTTGATAACAGATTCAGTAGTGGGTATCTCTTGAGTATGTCTGTTGAGAGGAATAATGTTTTCGTTCATTAGTCTTCCCCGTCTTGTGTCTGAGCCTGTGCCTGATCCTGATCTGTGTTCACGCTGACCACGACTTTTGCATTACCGCTGTTTTGGACTTTTGCGACTGCCGCATCGCGTCTGTTTTCTTCATTTTCATGACGATTTTCGCTCATGGTATCATCCTTTCTCTATTGATAGTGACAGGATATTCGGTAGGAGAGTGAAGAGATTGGACGAACTTCGCGGTTTTTCCACATTAGGGCAAAAGGTCGAAGGAAAGCATTCTATTTGGTAAAATGAATAGACATTATAATAGAAAAGGTGTTTGCATATGAAATCGTACATCATCGTCGGCGCAGGGATTCTGGGCGCGTCGACGGCTTATCATCTCGCAAAATCAGGCGCTCGCGTTACTGTCATTGACCGGAAAGAGCCGGGACAAGCGACTGATGCGGCGGCGGGGATCGTCTGTCCTTGGCTCTCGCAGCGCCGTAATCAGGATTGGTATCAGCTTGCAAAGGGAGGAGCACGGTACTATACGGATTTAATCCATCAATTGGAAGAGGTCGGAGAAACAGATACGGGATACAAGCGTGTTGGTGCGATCAGCATTCACACTGACGCGTCAAAGCTCGATAAGATGGAGGAGCGGGCGTATAAGAGACGGGAGGACGCGCCGGAGATCGGTGAGATTACCCGCTTGTCCGCGAGTGAGACGAAAAAGCTGTTTCCGATTTTAGCTGATGGCTATGAATCGGTTCATATCAGCGGGGCCGCTCGTGTAAACGGAAGAGCGCTGTGCCGGTCGCTTTTAAGCGCTGCGGAGAAACGCGGCGCAGCGATCATCAAAGGAAATGCATCCCTGCTTTTTGAAAACGGAACAGTCATCGGCGTGCGAACAGACACACAGCAGTTTGCGGCTGACGCGGTGATTGTGGCGGCGGGGGCATGGGCCAATGAAATCATGAAGCCTCTTGGCATTCATTTTCAAGTGTCCTTTCAAAAAGCGCAGATTATGCATTTTGAAATGATGGACACGGATACAGGCGCGTGGCCGGTTGTGATGCCGCCGAACGATCAGTACATTCTTTCGTTTGATAACGGCAGAATCATAGCTGGCGCCACACACGAAAATGATGCTGCTCTTCATGATCTGCGTGTGACAGCCGGAGGCCAGCACGAAGTATTGAGCAAAGCGTTAGGCGTTGCACCGGGCCTTGCTGATGCCGCTGCCATTGAAACAAGAGTGGGCTTCAGGCCGTTTACACCGGGATTTCTGCCGGTTGTAGGGGCCGTGCCGAATGTTCAAGGCCTGTACGCTGCTAACGGTTTGGGTGCTTCTGGCCTAACGATGGGGCCGTTCTTGGGTGCAGAGCTCGCAAAGCTAGTTCTCGGAAAGCAGACAGAATTAGACCTTAGCCCGTATGATCCAGCCGGAGCACTTGCATAATAAGTAAGAGCATAACAAACAAATAGTATAAAGCTATTCTAGCTTTTCTATTCTGTATGTGTTAGCATTTATCTTTAATGAAAAAGAGGACGTGAACTAATTTTGATAAAAATTGATATACCTGCACCGAATGTCATCATCACTGAACGACAGCAATCAGCTAATGATAACGAGCCGAAAATAAAACCGATTCACGGATTCATCGACTTTCACCAGATCCCAAGGCACAAAGGCGGCATTTTTATGTTTTACAACATTCATGACGAGCTGCTGTTTGTCGGTAAAGCCAGAAAGTTAAGACAGAGAATTAAGAAACATTTTGAAGACAATGTCTCACCAATCAAACATCACAGAGATGAAGTATATAAAATTGAAGTATGTGTAGTCGATGATCCAATGGAAAGAGACATTTACGAAACCTATATTATCAATACACAGCAATCGAAGTACAATGTGGACAAGGTATTCTTCAAATAAGGTGTCAGTCTGCGGATTGAACAGTGAAGCCAGAGCTTAAATAAAGTTCTGGCTTTTCATTTGGGCATTTTTTCGCTTATAGGTCTTGTCTATAATTATTGAGAAATTTCAGAAAATAATATTGACAATCATCGCTGTGGACTTTAATATAACAATATATAATGTTATATAACGTTATATAATAAAAATAGGGAGTGAAGGATTTGAGTCAGGCCACAGCAAAAGTAAATCGTGAGGTTCAAGCTTTCTTGCAGGATTTGAAAGGGAAAACCATTGACCATGTATTCTTTGTTGCATGCGGAGGATCTTCGGCCATTATGTACCCGAGTAAATATGTGTTTGACAGAGAGTCAAAATCAATCAACTCCGACCTTTACAGTTCTAATGAATTTATTCAGCGCAACCCTGTTCAGCTTGGCGAAAAGTCTCTTGTTATTTTGTGCTCGCATTCGGGAAATACCCCGGAAACAGTCAAAGCTGCTGCGTTTGCGAGAGGCAAAGGCGCACTTACGATTGCGATGACGTATAAACCGGAGTCTCCTTTAGCGCAGGAAGCGCAATATGTTGCCCAGTACGATTGGGGTGATGAGGCGCTTGCGATCAATACGAACTATGGCGTTCTGTATCAAATCGTTTTTGGAACCCTGCAAGTTTTAGAAAACAATACGAAATTCCAACAGGCAATTGAAGGCTTAGACCAATTACAGGCTGTGTATGAAGAAGCCCTTAAGCAGGAAGCTGACAACGCAAAGCAATTTGCAAAAGCTCATGAAAAAGAAAGCATAATTTATACAATGGCAAGCGGTGCAAACTACGGTGTCGCTTACTCCTACAGCATCTGCATTCTCATGGAAATGCAATGGATTCATTCCCACGCCATTCATGCCGGAGAATACTTTCACGGACCGTTTGAAATTATTGATGAATCCGTGCCATTTATCATCCTGCTCGGTTTAGATGAAACAAGACCTCTTGAAGAGCGGGCGCTTACCTTCTCGAAAAAGTATGGCAAAAAGCTCACTGTGCTTGATGCTGCATCTTACGACTTCACTGCAATTGACGATTCAGTTAAAGGCTACCTTGCTCCGCTCGTTCTCAACCGTGTGCTGAGAAGCTATGCAGACGAGCTGGCAGAGGCGAGAAATCATCCTTTATCTCATAGAAGATACATGTGGAAAGTTGAGTATTGATCTGAAAATGAGGAACCATTATGCATTAGACTATAATGTTATATAACATTATAGTCTAATGTCCAGAGGAGGCCAACCCTTTGAAGAAAATGTTGTTGTTCTTGATCATTGCAGCTGTCAGTATGTTCACCATTGCGGGCTGTTCGAGCCAAAACAGTTCAGCGGACGGAAAGGTGACATTGAAGTTTTTCCACAGATGGCCGAAGGAGCCGGAAAAAAGTTATTTTGAAGAAGTTGTGAAGGAATTTGAAAAAGAACATCCGGATATCGATATTCAAATTGAAGCCGTTTTAAATGACTCCTATAAAGATAAAATTAAGGTCATGCTGGGAACCACCAGCCCTCCTGACATTTACTTCTCTTGGAGCGATGAGTTTGCTTATAAATTTATCAGAGGCAATAAAGCACTTGATCTCTCGTCCTACTACAAAAATGACACCGATTGGTCATCCCAGCTCGTTCAATCGCAAATTACGCCATTTACTTATGAAAACAAGCAATACGGCGTGCCGTGGCAAATGGACGCTAAATCATTCTTCTATAATAAAGACATTTTCCAAAAGCTGAATCTTGATCCCCCGAAGACGTGGGATGAATTAATCGAGGTGTCAAAAAAGCTGAAAGAACATGGCTACACACCGATCAGCTTCGGAACAAAGGCGACTTGGACAATCTCGCACTATATCGGCACGCTTAATCAGCGGATGGTCGATGAAAAAACACGGGAAAAGGACTATAACGCCAAAACGGGTGAATTTACCGATGAAGGCTACGTAAAAGCCCTTGAAAAGCTTCAAGAGCTGACGCCTTACTTTAATAAACATGTAAACTCCGTCGACCACGAATATGTGAGACAGCAATTTAAGAGCGGAAAGTCGGCGATGATATATGCGGAAACAGCAGAAATCAAGCTGGTTGAACCGGTTAACCTCGGGATGTTCCCATTTCCTGAAATCAGCGGGCAAAAAGGATCTTCAGAAGCATTAACGGGAGCGCCGGAAGGATTCATGATTTCCTCAAGAACAAAACATCCGAAGGAAGCGATGGAATTTTTGCAGTTTTTGACGTCGAAAAAAATGGGCAAAAAGCTCGTGAAAGATGTCGGGAAATACAGTGCGGTGCAAGGCACGGCTACTGAAGAAAATTCAACAGCCATTCAGCGTGAAGCCGTTCAGCATATTGTTGACGCCAAATCAATGGTTCCATGGTTTGATATGGATGTCGATGTTGAAGTCGCAGATGCGTACCTAACGGGCGTCCAACAAATGCTTGGCGGCGACATGACACCGCAGCAGGTGATGAAAGCCGTTCAAAAAGCAGCAAAGCAGGCGAGGGCGTCAGCTGAATAAATCAAAGAAAAGGTGAAGCTTCGCACCTTTTCTTTTTATAAAGGAGATGAGATACCCTTGGTCAATCAAAATAAAATAATCCCCTATTTGTTTTTGGTGCCCGCTCTCGTTTTTTTACTTTTCGTTTATATCCCGATTTTTGAGAATGTATTCCTCAGCCTGTTTCAGTGGAGCTCTTTTTCTCCGGAAAAAACGTTTATCGGCTTAAAAAACTATGTTGAATTATTTCATGATCCTGTCTTCTATCAGGCACTTACCAATAACGTGCTTTACGCAGTGATCTCAATTATATGCCAGGTATTTGGCGGTTTGATTTTGGCGGCGGTGCTTGAGGATAAGCTGGTCAGAAAATGGTCGCCATTTTTTCGTACCGTTTTCTTTTTGCCGGTTGTCATCTCCATGACGGTGATCGCGCTTTTGTTTGATTTTATTTACAATCCGGAGACAGGGCTTTTGAATCAGCTGCTTCAGGCCATCGGTCTTGATCAGCTGACGAGGGCCTGGCTCGGGGAGGACAGTACAGCTATGCTTTCTGTCATTTTTGTGTCCCAGTGGCAATCTGTCGGTTATATTGCGATGCTGTACATTGTGTCGATTCAAAAAATACCGGATGAACTGTATGAAGCAGCCCGTCTTGACGGTGCGGGGAAAATTCAGCAGTTTTTTCATATTACTGTTCCCCAGACGAAAGAGATGTCTTTTGTTGCGGTGGTCATGACGCTGACCGGGGCCTTTACGGTATTTAATGAGCCGTACATTTTGACAGGCGGCGGGCCGGGCAACGCGTCTGAAGTCTTAAGCACGTTTTTATATAAAAGCGCCTTTACAAAGGATATGATGGGCTACGCCTCAGCGATTGCCACTGTCGTGTTAATCATTACGCTCGCATTGTCGCTCATGCAAATGAAGTTCTTTAAAACCGGAAAGGAGGAGTAACAGATGCTGCCTCAGAAGAAGACAGATTCGTTCAGATTGGAGCCTGTGCCTGACCGGCACATTGAGGTGAAAAGAAAGCATAGACGAAAATGGTATATCGGAGAAACGTCTGTGTGGTTTTTTCTGTTTCTTTATCTGATTGCGATTGCCTATCCGCTTCTCTGGATGGTGATGAGCGCCTTTAAAAACTCTGACGATATTTTTGAGCACAGCTGGTCGCTGCCGTCTTCGTGGCATCCGGAAAACTTTGTATCCGCCTGGAACCAGGGGATTTCTTCTTATTTTATGAACAGTGTCATCGTTACGGCGCTGACGTGTGTGATCACTGTCTTTATCAGTGCATGGGCAGCGTATGGCCTTTCCCGGTTTGAGTTTAAAGGAAAAGGATTCTTTTTGGTGATATGTCTTGGCGGATTGATGCTGACGCCGCAGGTCAGTCTTGTGCCGCTTTATTCTATTATTCAGTCGCTTGGCCTGTACAATACGTATTGGGCGTTAATCCTGCCGTATGCGGCTTATCGGATCCCATTCACCATCATTTTGATCCGCTCTTATTTTCTTTCTATTTCCAAAGAATTGGAGGAGGCGGCCTATTTGGATGGGTGTACAAGTTTTGGGATATTTTTCAGAATTTTCTTACCAATGAGTGTGCCAATTTTGGTGACATCCGGCATTTTGACGGCTTACCATACATGGAATGAGTTTATGTTTGCGATTATCTTCATTGATGATGAGAATTTGCGGACCATTCCAGCCGGTCTGATGCAGTTCAGAGACGCGCTGCAGACAGACTGGGGCGTCCTGCTGGCGGGGTTAACGATTTCAGCCGCGCCGATTATTATTCTATTTTTATTGATGCAGAAATATTTTGTCCGCGGGATTGCAAGCGGCAGTGTAAAAGGATAAAGGAGGAAGCACTATGAAATTGATTGCGGTTGGAGATAATGTTGTCGATTACTACCAGGATCAAGAAACATTTTACCCGGGAGGAAATGCCTTAAACGTCGCCGTGCTTGCCAAACGGCTCGGGCATGAGTCTTCTTATATCGGAATCGTCGGCAATGACGAAGCCGCGGCCCATTTGTTGAACGTTCTCAAGCTGGAGCAGGTCAATGCAGATTATATCCGCCAGGCGCACGGGGAAAACGGGATGGCGATTGTCACCCTTGATGAACAGGGGGACCGCATTTTTGTCAGGTCAAATAAAGGCGGTATTCAGTCCCGGCTTCGGCTCGTGTTCCAGGAGAAAGATATAGCCTTTATCAGCGGACATGATCTGCTGCATACTAGCGTGTACAGCAGGCTTGAGAACGATCTTCCGCAGCTGTGCGGGCTTGTCCCTGTCTCATTTGATTTTTCAACCAATCGGGAGGATGATTATTTGAGAAGGGTCTGTCCTTATGTGACGTATGCGTTTTTTTCAGGAAGCGATTTGAGTGAGTCGGAATGCGGCGAGCTTGCCAAAACAGCTCATGGGTACGGAGCCAAAATGGTTTGTATGACCCGAGGGGGCCAAGGAGCAATCCTGTCTGCGGGTGATCGAATCTATCATCAGCCGATTGTGGAAACTGATATAATAGATACACTTGGAGCGGGAGATTCTTTTATAGCAGGCTTTTTGACTGCCTTTTGCGTGAAGCAGGATATAACGTACGCTTTGCGCCAGGCCGCCGAAACAGCTGCGAAAACATGCGGTGTGTACGGAGCTTTCGGCTATGGCTATCCTTATCGCTTGGAGGACGGGGGAAGCAGTGAAAAAACGAGAATACTATAAGCAGTGTCTCGTTTTTTATGCCTGTTATGTGTAGGGGCTGTTAATGGTAAAAGTGACACGGTTTGTGTGCATCAAAAACAGTGAGCAATAGATTGGCTGGTCGTTTGATGTAAAAGCCGTTTTATCAATTTCAAACAGCGCATCCCCGATATCACAATCCAGGTATTTGCTTTCCTCCTGCTGGGCATATACAACGTTTAATAGTTTCGTATTGTGCGTGGGTACAACTTTGTATTGCTGTTTCAAAATATCATGCATAGATACGCCGTCAGCAATAAAGGTATCAATTCCGGGAAACAAATCAAGCGGATAATGCGTCACTTCAAAGGTGAGAGGCTGATCATCGTTATACAGAATGCGTTTTAATTCAACGACAGGGCTCTCAGGATGGATTTGAAGCTTTTCGGCGATGGGCTTTGGCGCTGGAATGATGTCATGGGACAGCACTTGGTGCTTCGGTTTTTTGCCGGTTGATTCCATAAATTCCGAGTAGCCGTTTACAGCGATCAGCTCTCGTTTTAATTTAGGGCTTTTAACGAACGTTCCCTTTCCCTGCTGCCTGATTAGATAGCCTTCTTCGACTAAATCGAGAATGGCTTTCCTGACGGTGATGCGGCTGACGTTATACTTGCTGCAAAGCTCGTTTTCGGTAGGCAGCTTGGCGGTTGGGGAATACACGCCCTTTTTGATGTCATCAGTGATGATTTGTTTTAGCTGAATGTATAAAGGTGTAGAACTTCCGTTGTTTAACAAAGGGTAGCCTCCTTTTAACCTATTATTTATATTATAATGTATTATGACGTTATAATACAAATTTACATTTTTTATTTTAGAAATATAGCAAAAATGGGAATCGATTACTCTAAAAATAACAGAAAGACCAAGTTGTTTCCAGTGACGAAATAACGGATCAAAAGATAGGGGGAATGTTCTGATGGCTTCATTAACATTCGAACACGTCAAAAAATCATATCACTCACAATTAACCGTGAAGGACTTTGATTTAGATGTAAAGGATAAGGAGCTATTGGTGCTGGTGGGGCCGTCAGGATGCGGAAAATCAACAACGCTGCGGATGGTGGCTGGATTAGAAAGCATTTCTGAAGGAAATCTTCTTATTGATGGGGAGCGGGTCAATGATCTTCCGCCGAAAGAACGTGATATTGCGATGGTATTCCAAAACTATGCGCTTTATCCGCATATGACGGTTTTTGATAATATGGCGTTTGGATTAAAGCTCAGAAAGATGGCGAAACAGGAAATTGCCGAGCGGGTTCATGCGGCAGCCAGAATTTTAGAAATTGAACATTTGCTGAAGAGAAAACCGAAGGCGCTCTCCGGCGGGCAGCGGCAAAGGGTGGCGCTTGGCAGGTCGATTGTGAGGGAGCCGAAGGTCTTTTTAATGGACGAGCCGCTTTCTAATCTGGATGCAAAACTAAGAGTGACGATGCGGACAGAAATCAGCAAGCTGCACCAGCGATTAGAGGCAACGATCATTTATGTCACGCATGACCAGACCGAAGCAATGACAATGGGAGATCGGATTGTCGTCATGAATGAAGGGGAAATCCAGCAAGTGGCGAAACCTCATGACATTTATCATTACCCGGCCAATTTGTTTGTCGCAGGCTTCATTGGCTCTCCCGGAATGAACTTTTTGAAAGGCATCATAGAACAGCAGCATGGCGAGCTGTTTTTCACAAATTCTTCGATCCGGCTTCATATTCCTGAAGAAAAAGCAAAGCGGCTGAAGGAAAAGGGATATGCCGGAGAACAGATGATTGCCGGTGTACGGCCGGAGCACATCACACAAATGACCGGAAATGACCAGTTGTTTGATTCAGTGTTTCAAGCGAAGGTTGAAGTGAATGAAAATCTGGGCTCGGAGCTCATAGTGCATGTCATGGCTGGGGACGAGCGGCTCAAGGTCCGCCTGGATGGAAACACCCGAATCGCAGCAGGCGATTCAATCCAGCTCTCAGTGAAAATGGACCACGTCGTCTTTTTCGATGCGGAAACGGAAGAGGCTGTGTACTAGAAAAAGGTGCTCCTCAAAAGGAGCACCTTTTTCTTACGGCCAAATCTCATCCGCCCATTCAGGGTGATCGATAAATGGATTGCGGTTGTGCTGATATTTCTCATAAATGATTTCATTTCTTTTCCGCTCGCGGTCGTCAACCGGATCCTGCTTATTCCATTCGAGCAGGACAGATTGTTTGCCATGGTAAGGAGCTGAGCCGTTGCCTGTCTTATCATTAAGCTCAAGATCAGGATAGCCGTCATCACCCTCGTAACGGACAGCCATGTAAAACAGCATGCGGGCAACATCGCCTTTCACATCATCGCGGGGCTCCCATGAATCGCCGTCATAATAATTTCCGGGTGCCTTCGCATATTCAGTGCCGCCATTGTCAAAATCCATATTTCCTCTGGCGCTGTTAACTTGAACATCAGCCGGGCGCAAATGGTGAATATCAGTACCAGGCCCCTTGCTCGTACCAAAATCGCCATGGGATTTCGCCCAGACGTGCTCGCGGTTCCAATCGCCGACATTGCCGCCGTTCAGGTTTTTAGATCTCGATTCTTTCGTATAGAGCAGGATGACGTTATTCGGATTTGCCGGATCTTCATCGGTTTCTTTCAGCGCGTTCCATACTTCGCTGTAGGACAGCATCGTGTGTCCGCTGATGATGCGGTGCAGGGCGCTTTTTAGCGAGTCTCCTGTTTTGCCTTCAGCCTCTTCATAATAGGTATCTGTATCAGCATAGGGTGCAGCGGGGGCGGCTAATGAGAGAAGGCTTCCTGTTCCTGAAGGGGAAGACGCCAATCGGTCATTAAGGCTTAATGCGGTTTGCGCGCTTGCTGAAGCTGCCGGCGCAAGCCATCCGGAAATCAGTAATACACAGACGAGCGGCAGAAACCATGCTTTTTTTGTCATCACTTGCCCTCCTTTTATCAGATCATGTCTATTATCTAAAATTGACATAAAGGATAGAAGTGTCATTTTGTATATTTTTCATTAAAATTGTAAATTAGTCCCTTTGGAGGAGGCGGAAATCTCCTGTTCCCATATCTTTAGGTCCTGTTTTTTGCGAGCTGCCGGCATTTCTGTTTTCATCCGTTCGCGAACACCGCCTCTCCCGCAAAATAGTTCTGACAGGCAGGGTAAATCTGGTTGCTGGATATTGTGACCAAAAAATAAACGTTTTTTTGGTTAATCTGTCAATGAACTATCATGTTCCTCCTTCTATAATGAAGTCACCATAGCGGCCAGAGGGGGGAGTACATGGAAAAGCAGAAGCTTTCAGTAAAAAACAGCATCACAGATTATATTGAATGGCTCGCCCAATACGGTGCGTCTGCGGATGGCGGCGTAACGAGGCTTTTATACACAAAAGAGTGGATGGACGCACAGCTTGCCGTGAAAACGGAAATGTCTTCTTTCGGGCTTGACACAAGATTCGACGATGTCGGCAATGTGTTTGGAAGGCTTTCGGGCACCCAGTCTCCGGATGAAGTCATTGTAACCGGTTCACATATCGATACTGTCATCAACGGGGGGAAATACGACGGCGCCTATGGTGTTCTGGCGGCAATGCTTGCGATAAAGCGGCTCAAAGAGACATATGGATCGCCGAAAAAAACACTCGAAGCGGTATCCTTATGTGAGGAGGAGGGCAGCCGTTTTCCAATGACCTATTGGGGATCAGGGAATATGACGGGTGTTTTTTCATTACAGGATGGAGCAGAGCCAAGAGACGAATCAGGAGTCTCGCTGCAACATGCGATGCATGAGAACGGTTTTGGCAAAGGTGTGTTTCAGCCAGCATATCGGACAGATATCAGCGCTTTTGTTGAGCTCCATATTGAACAGGGACAGACATTGGAAATGTCAGGACGGGATCTCGGCATTGTGACAAGCATTGCGGGGCAGAGGCGATATCTCGTCACGCTGGAGGGAGAATGCAATCACGCGGGAACCACCTCCATGAAATGGCGCAAGGACCCGCTCGCAGCCAGCAGCCGTATCATTCATGAGCTGCTGCTGCGGTCGGAGGAGCTGCCGGAGGAGCTCCGTCTGACTTGCGGAAAAATAACGGCAGAGCCCAATGTAGCCAATGTCATACCGGGCCGCGTCCAGTTTTCAATCGATATTCGCCATCAGCATCAGCATGTGCTGGAGCAGTTTCATCAAGACATGGTTGCTTTGATCAACGGCATTTGCCATCAAAAAGGAATTCACGCCGTGATTGATGAATATATGCGGATAGAGCCTGTGCCGATGGACGAAAGGCTGAAGGCTACGGCTTTTGAAACAGCATTAGAAAACAGCTTCAGCTGTGAGGAAATGGTGAGCGGAGCAGGGCATGACGCGCAAATGATCGGAAGGCGCTATCCTGCTTGTATGCTGTTTGTGCCAAGCCGAGGCGGCATCAGCCACTCACCGAAGGAATATACATCAGCCAGACAGCTTGAGATCGGCGTCCGCGCACTGACTGATTTATTATACAAACTGGCTTACTGATAAAGGAGGAATGGCTGTGTCAGGCAGAAGAGAATTATGCACCCCGTTAAGAACGATTATGACGCCGGGGCCTGTTGAGGTTGATCCGCGTGTATTAAGAGTAATGAGCACCCCGGTTGTCGGCCAATTTGATCCGGCGTTTACAGGTATTATGAATGAAACGATGGAGATGCTTCGGGAGCTGTTCCAAACAAAAAACCGCTGGGCATACCCGATTGACGGCACTTCACGGGCGGGAATTGAAGCAGTGCTGGCTAGTGTGATAGAGCCGGGAGATGATGTGCTCATTCCCATTTATGGCCGTTTCGGTTATTTGCTGACTGAAATCGCCGAGCGTTATGGGGCAAATGTTCATATGCTTGAGTGCGAATGGGGAACGGTTTTTGACCCGGAGGACATCATACGGGAGATAAAAAAAGTGAAGCCGAAAATTGTGGCAATGGTGCATGGAGAAACATCAACAGGACGGATTCACCCGCTGAAAGCCATCGGCGAAGCCTGCCGCACCGAGGATGCATTGTTTATCGTCGATGCAGTCGCAACGATTGGGGGCTGCGAGGTTAAAGTCGATGAATGGAAGATTGACGCTGCCATCGGCGGAACGCAAAAATGTTTGTCTGTGCCTTCAGGAATGGCGCCGATTACATATAATGAGCGGGTGGCGGACGTGATTGCAGCGCGCAAAAAGGTGGAGCGCGGGATTGCGACACAAGCTGACAGGGAAGCACTTTCCGGAAATCGGCCGATCACAAGCAACTACTTTGATTTGAGCCAGCTTGAGGATTATTGGAGCGAAAGACGGCTCAATCATCATACAGAAGCGACGACGATGCTGTACGCCTTGCGTGAGGGAGTCAGACTGGTGCTTGAAGAAGGCCTTGAGGCGCGTTTTGAGCGGCATCGGTACCATGAAGCCGCGTTAGCAGCAGGGATAAAGGCAATGGGGCTAAGATTGTTTGGAGATGACAGCTGCAAAATGCCTGTTGTCACCTGTGTTGAAATTCCCTGCGGCATCGACGGCGAGTCTATCCGTCGTGTGCTGCTGGAACAATTCGGCATCGAAATCGCCAGCTCATTCGGCCCGCTGGCAGGGAAGATCTGGAGAATCGGCACGATGGGCTACAGCTGCAGAAAAGAAAACGTATTATTCGTGCTTGCCGGGTTAGAGGCTGTGCTTCTCAGACATAACGCAGGAATCGAAGCAGGAAAAGCGCTCCAAGCAGCGCTGGATGTGTATGAAAACGCTGGCCGCCAGGCAGCGGTGTAAAGAAAAGCTTGCGGACCTCCGCAAGCTTTTTAAGTTAAAATTTCGTGTTTTCTCCAATTTGATTTTCTTCGTTTGACTCTTTTTACAAATCCTCTTTCTATGTGTTTCATTTTCTGACAAATCATGAGTCATTTTTTCTTCCATCGTCTATTCTTTATACAAGTTACCAATAAAATCACGCTGAACTAGTTGTTTCTCACGTCAATTTTCGAGAGGAGGATACTGCATTGGGAAATTTTCACACGATGTTAGATGCGCTCCTGGAAGACCAGGAGGAGGCTATACTGGCGACAATTGTTCAAGTTGAAGGCTCCGCGTATCGAAAAGCAGGCGCCTCTATGCTCTTTAAGAAAAATGGCAGACGGATTGGCTTGCTGAGCGGCGGGTGTGTGGAAGAAGATGTATTCCAACGAATCAATGCGCTGGGCGATCAGCTCACGTCAGCGCTGATTCCCTACGACATGCGGGCGGAGGACGATCTTTCCTGGGGTATGGGAGCCGGGTGTAACGGCATGATTCATGTTCATGCGGAGCGAATCACTCAGGAAAAAAGGCGCCACTATGAAAAAGTGAGGGAATGCCTTCATTCAGGCAAAGCTGTCACTTCTGTTGTAAAGATTGAATCCTCCCATTATTTATTTCTGACGGAGAACGGGCATTTTGGGAACTGGCCGGACGCGCCTCTGCAAGCTATTCAACGTACTGTTTCAACGCTTCATTTACCGCATTTCGATCCACCAACTAACATGTTTATTCAGCGAATTGAACCGAAGCCGCGTCTCATTTTGTTTGGGGCCGGACCGGATACTGTACCGCTGGCCAATTTGGCGGCTGATACAGGGTTTTCTGTTATCGTGACGGATTGGCGGCCCGCTTATTGTACATCCTCTCTTTTTCCAAAAGCGGATCAGCTGATCACCGCTTTTCCGGAACAAATGCTTAGCGAATTTCAATTTTTTCCGCATGATGCAGCTGTTGTGGCAACCCATCATTATCAGCACGATCAAACGATCATCAACTTCTTATTTTCTCAAAACCTCCATTATATTGGACTGTTGGGTTCGGCAAACCGTACAAAACGGCTGCTGAACGGAAAACAGCCTCCGTCTCACTTTTACAGTCCGGTCGGGCTGGAAATCGGTGCGGAAGGTCCAGAGGAAATTGCGGTAAGTGTAATTGCAGAAATCATTCAAACAAGAAAACGGCTGGCGGTTGTATGAGAAGCCCCTATCTGATCGGCGTGTTTCTCGCTGCCGGCAAAAGCAGAAGAATGGGCCAAAACAAGCTTGCTTTGCCGCTAAAAGGAGAAAACATAGGCTCGCTTTCTTTGAAAACTGCTCTGTCGTCCCGCCTTGATCACGTGCTGGTCGTCGAGCGGACAGAACATGCCTCCCTTGAGTGGATAGGAGCGCCGTATCACGCTCCGCCTTTTCAAAAACGCTGGAGCCTGCACGTTTGCCAAGACGCAGAAAAGGGTCAGGGGCATTCAGTCAGCAGCGGGGTGAGAAAAGCAGAAAGCATGGGGGCGGACGGCGTTGTCATTTTGTTAGCCGACCAGCCTCAGCTTTCCGTCGATCATCTCAATGCTCTTATGGCACTGGCTCCTGAGTCATTTGCCGTGTCATCGTTTTTAGGGGCGTTCACCCCGCCAATCTACTTCTCGTCGGCTTGTTTTCCTTATGTAAAGGGGTTAAAGGGAGATGAAGGGGCTCGCAGGCTCCTGAAAAGCGGACAGCTTGGAGCAGGAGCGGTTTTGGAGGCAAAGAATAGGTGTGAGTTGGACGATATTGATACACCCGAGGAATATGACATGGTAAGGAGGGCGATGGTTTGAACGGCCAAGTGACAAAAGCAAGGATGAATATTCAATTATGGAGGCCGACAGCGCTTGATGAGGCCTATTCGCTTTTAGAGAAGCTTGCTCCGGATGTGTGTGCCGCATCGGGAAGCACGCTGCTTCAGCTTCAGTGGGACAAAGGAACTCTACCGAAACAGCACCTTGTCAGCCTTGAAGGGATTGACGAGATGCGAGGGATCAGCGCCAGTGACACCCACGTGTCGATCGGAGCGCTCACATCACTGAATGAATGCAGAAAGAACCCTTTGATCAAGAGCGCGCTTGGCTGTTTCAGTGACGCTGCTTCCGCTGTCGCTGCACCGGGGATTCGCAGCCGTGCCACGATTGGCGGCAACATAGCGAGTAAAATCGGTGATTCCATTCCGCTTCTGCTTGTGCTTGGTGCTGAGCTTATCGTATATCAAAAGGAGCTAATCAGGCTGCCGCTTGGCGCTTGGCTCAGTGAGGAAGACTTTAGAACGGCTATCGTCACGCGTGTCATCATCCCGCAGGCGGAGGGAGAGCGTGTATTTTATCACAAGCTTGGAAGGCGCCAGGCTTTTACAGGAGCGGTTGCTGTTGCAGCTGGACGTTTTTTGAAAGACGGCGGCATTCGTCTCGCAGCTGGCCATGCCGATATCACTCCTAGGAGATTATTGGACAGCGAAGCGAAATGGATGGCACCCGGGTGGGACCCGCATGAGCTGTACAAAACACTTATCCATGAGCTGCCGTTTTCCTCAGATGCTTTTATGTCCGCGGCATACAGAAAAAAAGCCGCTGCCAACGTCATCATGGCAGAGCTGATGGCTGGGGGAGGGGAATAAATGAACATCAACAAACCGTCAAGAGTCAGGCCGGATGGAAGGGGAAAGGTCACAGGGGATTTGAAATATATGACCGATCTCAGCTTTCCAGGAATGCTTTATGGCAAGGTGCTGAGAAGTGCTTATCCTCATGCAGAGATTGTGTCGATTTGCACCATGAAAGCTGAGAAAATGGTAGGCGTGCAGGCCGTCGTCACACATAAAGACGTTCCCGGCTTAAACCGATTTGGCATTGTCATCCCTGATCAGCCGGTTTTATGTGAGGACAGGGTGCGGTATGTCGGGGATGCGATCGCCGCAGTTGCTGCAGAATCGGAGGAAATCGCGGAAGCGGCGCTGGAGCTGATTCGAGTTGAGTATAAAGAGCTTGAAGTCATGGATTCACCAGAGAAAGCGCTTCGGCCGAATGCGCAAAGACTGCATGAGGACGGGAATATCCTGCACCGTGCGTTTTTTTCAAACGGCGATGTGGAAGAAGGGTTTCGAGCATCTGACACAGTCCTTGAAGAAACCTATGAGCTGCCGCGGCAGATGCATACGTATATGGAAACGGAAGGAGGCGTAGCCGTTCCGGAAGACGACGGGGGTTTTACGATGTATGCAGGAACCCAGCACGGCTATAAAGACCGTTTCCAGCTTGCCCGTATTTTTGACATTCCTGAAGAGAAGATCAGGATTGTGTCAAGTCCGATGGGCGGCTCGTTCGGAGGGAAAGATGAGCTGAATATTCAGCCGTATGCCGCGCTTTTGGCCCTGAAAAGCGGACGTCCTGTCAAAATCCATCAGACACGAAAGGAATCTGTACGTTCTGGCATTAAGCGCCATCCGATGAAGATTACGATAAAAACAAGTGCGGATCATTCGGGAAATCTATTGGCGCATGACGTGAAAATTGTGGCGGACACAGGCGCTTACGCCACGCTTGGACCTGCCGTTCTTGATTTTTCTGTCGAGCATGCCGCGGGGCCGTACCGTATTCCGAATACCCGGACTGAAGGAATATCTGTTTTTACAAACAACGGGGTGGCGGGGGAATTTAGGGGCTTTGGCGGCAACCAAATCACATTTGCACTCGAAACCCATCTCGATCGTCTCAGCGGAATGCTCGGCATCGACCCGCTGGAGCTGAGAAGAAAAAATATCAGAAAACCGCATGACTTGGGACCGCTTGAGCATCGAATTGCACCAACTGACGGAGCGGCGCAGGTGTTGAATGCCATCTCTAAATCTCCCATTCTTACAAGAACAAGCCGGAACTGCGGGTATCTGCAAAGAGGCACGGGAGCGGCAATTACAATGCACGGCGGCGGGCTGGGGTATGGCCGAATGGATGCGTCAGGAGGCCGTTTGTCCCTTTCGAGTGAAGGCAAAATCACAGCATCGTTCGGATTTGAAGAATGCGGACAGGGGATTCTAGCCGCGATTGAACATATTCTCATGGAGGAGCTGGGTTGTGCCGCAGAGGATATTTCCATTGTTATTGGGGATACCGCAAAAGTGCCGAAGTCAGGCTCCTCCACCGCATCCCGCGGCACAAGCATGGTGTGGCACGCGATCCAGCGTTTGAAGAAGCCGTTTCTAGCTCAGTTGAAAAAACGGGCGGCAGAATGGAACGGCTGTTCAGCGGAAAACCTTATTCCCGGCGCTGCAGGCTTGCGTGACAAAAACACAAAGGCGCTCGTGGTGACGTATAAGGAGATGGCTGAAAAAGGCCCTTTGGCAGAGGAAACGGTATTTGACTTTCCAACAACGCCTGATCCTGTAGTTGTACCAGGCAGTCATTTCTTGTATTCTTTCGGATCGGCTGCCGTTGAGGTGGAGGTAGATCTGTTAACAGGCGATGTCAAAGTGATAGATTGTGAGCAAGCTATTGCGGCAGGTCTGGTTGTCAGTCCGCAGGGATATCGAGGTCAAATTGAAGGCGGCGCTGCCATGGCACTCGGCTATACGCTAATGGAGGAAGCCAAAATGACGGACGGTCATTATGCCGCGGAAAATCTAGATCACTATTTGATCCCCGGAGTCAAAGACGTTCCTAACATGAAGGTGATCGCAATAGAAGAACTAATGAAGGGTGATGCATATGGACCGCGCGGTGTTGGCGAAATCGGAACGATCGCCATCACTCCGGCGATTGTAAAGGCAGTACATGATGCCGTCGGATGCTGGATAAACAAGCTGCCGATTTCAAGAGAAGAGCTGCTTGAAGCGATAGACAGAAAGGGACTGAAGCAATGGACGTAAAAGAGGCCGGGCCGTTTCCTGTAAAAAAGGAACAGTTCCGAATGACCGTGAATGGGCAGGAGCGGGAGGTTTCAGCCATTCCCACGGCACGTCTGAGTGATCTGCTTAGAAAGGAATTTCAGCTGACCGGGACAAAGGTGTCTTGCGGAATCGGCCGCTGCGGAGCCTGCTCTATTTTAATCGATGGAAAACTGGCCAATGCGTGTATGACCATGGCTTACCAAGTGAACGGCCATTCCATTACAACAATCGAGGGAGTACAAAAAGAGGAACTGGATATCTGCCAAACCGCTTTTCTGGAAGAAGGCGGCTTTCAATGCGGATACTGTACCCCAGGAATGATAATTGCGCTTAAAGCACTGTTTCGGGAAACCCCTCAACCTTCTGACGAAGATATAGAAGAAGGGCTGGCGGGGAATTTGTGCCGGTGTACCGGGTATAGCGGGATTATGCGGTCAGCTTACAGGATTAGAAGAGAGTTGAACGAAGGGAGACGGGAGTCCGGCTTTTAAAAGCCGGACTTTTTTAGTCTTTAAAGAGCAGTTAGACAGCGCGATCAAGACGCAGAAGCGTTGTGGGAAAACATCACGATAAATCTCGTAGAACTTGACAGCTTCTGGATTAGAAAATCATTAGTGAATCCATAGCAAAGACGCCATAAAAACTTCTTATGGCGTCTGTCGGACAGGGAGGTGTTGGATACGGCGGAGGCAAGGAAAGTTAAACTTAGTAATTAAACATAGCTGCTCCAACAATGATCAACAAAATAAATAGCACCACGATCAAAGCGAAGGAGCTCCCGAAACCGTTTGAGTAGCCAGAGTTGCCACTGTATCCACCAGAATTGTAGAATCCCATAATGTCACCCCCTTTAGTGGAGATAGGATAAGATATGCCAAACGATCATTTTCGACATAGATTTAAGTCTAAAAAAGAAAAAATGAATATCTTGTCTAAAGGTGTACCAAAACTATTAAAACCGCATCAATTGTCTTTTTAAAGTATTTTTTCGTTATAGGATTAGAAAAGGGAGCTCGGCTGCTAAGAGCTGACTTATTAGTTTGAAACCTCAATATTTATAAATGAAAGGGCTACAGGATATTTTTCTCGTAGGCATTTATCCTGAAAAATATTGGTGAATTTGTATTCAAGCTGTTGTTTCACTAAGCGTGGGATCACTTCAAGTACTTTCCTAGGATCAAAAGTTTATTGAAGTGCAAATAGAAGCCCGCCTCACCGGCGGGCTTCCTTCTTAACTCCCCCTATACACCTGATAACCAAACGGCGACAGCAAAAGCGGGATATGGTAATGCGCATCTGGATCTGCAATGTGAAAACGGACGGTGACTATGGTTAAAAACGGCTGGTCGACCGTATTCACGTTTTTACTCGCAAAATAGTCTCCTGCATGAAATTCCATCACATATTCTCCGGACACCAGCTCTTCAGCAGCCAGCAGAGGGACATCGACTCTGCCGTCATTGTTAGTGTATACCTCTTTCATAATACTTTCGTCCAGCCGCTTCAATTCAATTTTTATGTTCGCCGCTGGTTTGCCGCAGGTTAAATCTAAAATATGGGTGGTCAGCTTTCCCATCAGGCTTTCAGGCTCCGACATTTTTCAGCTGCTTTCTGTTTTTCTTTCTCGGCGTCTTCTCTTGTCACGGTAAAATGTTGGAAACCGTATGGCGGGCGCGGTTCGGTGTAGACTTTTCCTTTTGAGCCCGGGATTTCTTCGACAACCGTATCCCACGTGTGATTTTGAGATTGGAAGCTGACATTAGTGAGCTGCGGGAACCTCGCTAATATTCTGCAGCCGATATGATAGATTAAGTTTTGGATTGAAGGGGTTTCGAGCTCGTGAAAAACGGTGCTCGCCAAGTCGCGGACTTGTTCAGCCGCAACGTAGCGGGCTGGATCAGAAGCGTATGCGTCATTGGTATTTTCATATTGCCAGCTGATGTTTAAATAGACAAACAGCGGGCGGTTGCTGTCTTCGGGAAGAGTCGTATATTCGTCCCGGATAAAGCCGACGAAGGAGTTGCCGCTCACCTTGACGAGCTGAAGATCCATGATTTCGCTGTATTGCTCTGTAATCGTTATGGTATTCCCGCTTCGTTCTGCTTTCAGCGCAGAGCGGCTTCGTTCATTACGCGATCTTCTGAAGACGAGGCGGCTGGTGCTGAGCTCTTGCTCCTCGTATGCAGGCATTGCTTCAAACGGAATGTCTTCGCCAGTCAGAGTGATCTTGTCCATATGAGAATAGGTATCAAAAAATCGGTGAGCTACATAGTATAGGAACCCCTCGGTTGTCGTTCCTTCATAGGATGCGAGATGGCGCTGGATAAAGTTTTTCATTGAATCCGTCGCCACGACGAGAGTGTTATCTCCGTCTGTAAATGATGGCAGGAAGGCTTCTCCGCCAATTTCGCATGTCACATCAACGCCGACAACGGTATTGCCTCTCCCGGCAAAAGATGATTCCGGGATTTGCTTCACTCCAGTGAGCGGTTTTAAAAACGTTCGGTATGCAAATACATTTCCTTTTCCGTAAGACATAGTTCTTTTCATTTGCGTCTCTCCTTTTTCAGTGATGATGTCAGCCAGGCGAAAGCGGGCGATTTGGTAAATTTCTATAAGGGCCTGCTGGAACTCCGTTTCTCGTTCGCTCTCAAGCCGTGCCAGCAGGGCTTGGTGAATGTCATGTTTCGTCTTTCCTTTCACCGCTAAAATAAAAGGAAAGCCGAAGCGATCATAATAGTGTTCATTCAGCTTGAGAAACTCCTCGTATTCCTGCTGTTCTAATTTGTTGAGCCCCGCGTTCTGCTGCTCTCTTACCGAGTCATCGCTCATTGTTTTCTTTGTTCCGAGCCGGGGATGCTTTTTAATTAAATCAAGCTGTGTCTCGCGATCCGCGGCTTTTACAATGCCAGTCATTTTGCGGTGAAGATCAGAAAGGGACGAAAACGGCCGTAGTGCTGAGGATCTCTCCGCAATCCATGAAGAGTGTTCAAAAATAGAACCAAGTGTGCCTGTCAGTGTTTGTGTGTCCATTTGGTTCAGGTCATCCATTGTGAACATTGGCATCTTCCTTTATGTTTTTATGTCTGCGCCATTCGGCTGTTTGGTTTGAAAAAAAGCGTGCAGTGCAATGGCCGTGAAACTGCTGATCACAATTCCGCTTCCTGCCAAGACAGAGGCCGCTCCCGGAAGAGATGAAAACAACGCGGGAACTGTTGTAGCGCCAAGCCCCAAGCTGACGGAAGAGGCGATAATCAGCAGGTTGCCTTGCGAATCAAGGTCAACGCTGGATAGCATTTTGATCCCGTAAGAAATGACCATGCCGAACATGACGATCATTGCACCGCCGAGAACTGGGGTGGGGATCACTGTAGTCAGTGCCGCGGCTTTTGGAACAAGCCCGATCGCCATCAGCATGATTCCTGTGATGGCGACGACGTTGATGCTTTTCATCTTTGAAAGCTGAACGATGCCGACATTTTGCGAGAAGGCTGTATAGGGAAACGCGTTAAATAATCCGCCCAGCAAAATCGCAAGGCCTTCTGCCCGGTAGCCCTTTTCCAGATCCTTCTCCGACAGCCTGCGGTTTGTGATATCGGCAAGCGCAAAGTAAACACCTGTCGATTCAACGAGGCTGACAATCGCAACGAGAAGCATTGTGACAACAGCCGGCAGCTCAAAGGTTGGCGGTCCGAAATAAAACAGAGACGGAACATGAAGCCAAGACGCCTCCATGACCTCAGAAAAATCAACCTTTCCCATGAAATATGCAGCCGCTGTTCCTGCGATAAGACCGAGTAAAATCGCTATGGAGCGGATAAAGCCTTTAAAGAAATAAAACAGCAATAAGATAAAAGCTGTGACGCCAAACCCGAGGAGCACGTTTTCCAGTGAGCCGAATTCTTTGCTTCCTTCACCTCCGGCCAGGTTATTCATTGCCGTTGGGATCAGGCTGATGCCGATGATCATGACGACTGATCCGGTTACGGCAGGCGGGAAAAAACGGACAAGCTTTCCAAAGAAGCCCGCGGCTAAGATGACAATCAGTCCTGCGGCGATAATGGCACCATATATTGCTGGGACACCATAAGTGCTGCCGATGGAAATCATCGGGCCGACTGCGGTAAACGTGCATCCGAGCACAACGGGGAGGCCAATGCCGAAATACCGGTTTCTCCAGAGCTGCAAAAGAGTCGCCGCCCCGCACATGAACAAATCGATCGCAATTAAATACGTCAGCTGCCCCGCATTCAGTCCGATCGCCGCTCCGACGATCAGCGGAACGAGAATGGCTCCCGCATACATGGCAAGCATGTGCTGAAGCCCCAGCATCATCAGCTGAAAGGCATTATGCTGTTTCCTCATCTTTTTTACACCTCTTTTTCTAATGCAAGTGTATGTTCTAATACCGGAAGTTCAGTTTTCTGAGCTGTTTTGTCTTTTTTGCCGCGCAAGCTGAAAAATAGATTCAAAAAGATAGCGGTCAGGCTTCCGGTGATGGTGCCGTCACTGACCAGAATCCGGATCGGAGCGGGGAATTCAGCAAATATCCCGGGGACGGTGCTGGCGCCGATGCCGAGTGCGATTGAGCATGCGATGGTCAGGAGGTGGTATTGATTTTCGAGATCCGCTGTGCTGAGCATTTTGACGCCGGAGGCAATCACCATGCCGAACATGACGACGGTTGCGCCGCCAAGCACAGCAGCAGGAACGGCAGAAGCAAGGGCAGCAATCTTCGGAATTAGTCCGAGACAGACAAGAATACAGCCTGCGGTAACGACGATGTTTCTTGTTTTCACTTTGGTCAGCTGCAATAAGCCGGCGTTTTGAGCAAAGGTATTATAAGGAAAGGCATTGAACAGCCCGCCGATGAGAATGGCGATTCCTTCCGCTCGATAGCCTTTGACGAGGTCTTTTTCAGTTAAAGGTCTGCCGCATATCTTTCCGATTGCGTAGAAAACGCCGGTTGATTCCACAATAATGACGATTCCGACGATCAGCATCGTTAAGATCGGGCCGATTTCAAACGTTGGGGCTCCGAAGTAAAAAGGCTTCGGGATTTGGAAGAACGGTGCTTCTATAACAGAAGAAAAGCTGACTTTGCCCATGATTGCTGCTGCCGCTGTTCCGGCGGCGATTCCGATCAGAACGGACAGTGTTCGGGCAAATCCTTTGAGAAAGCGGTTGAGGACTAAGATCAGAACAAGGACACCGACAGAGAGAAGAAGGTTTTCGAGCGAACCGTATTCGGGGTTGGCGCTGCCGTTTATTTTTTCGCCGCCAGCCATATTTTTCACACCTGTCGGAACAAGTGAAAGGCCGATTAAGGTCACAACCGTACCTGTTACGACAGGAGGAAATAACACAGTCAGTTTGCCGAAAAAACGCGCAAACAAAAAGATGAACACACCGGCCGCGATGATAGAACCGTAAATCGCGTGAATGCCGTAATTGGCGCCGATTGCAATCATCGGGGTGACGGCCACAAATGAACTGCCAAGCATGACGGGAAGCCCGATGCCGATGTATGCTCCGCGCAAGGTTTGCAAAAGCGTCGCGACGCCGCACGTTAACAGGTCAATCGCCAATAGGTAGGACAGCTGTTCAGTTGTTACATTCAGCGCCCTGCCGACAAGCAGGGGTACCAAAATCGCACCTGCATACATGGCGAGCACATGCTGCAGGCCAAGCGTAAACACCCCAATCGATCTTTTTTTCACTATAGTCCCTCCCTGTATGTGAACTTTAGTAACATGATACCGTGCCGGCCGAGGGGTGTCATTGGATACAGTAGCCGAAAAAGACAGGTGTGATTGCTGAAAGTGACGAAAAATGATTCATTTTGTAGGAAAATGTGACAAACGTTAGCTGATCAGCCGCTGCATACGTAAGGCAAGCCGCAAACGCATCGTTGTTTCAGGATCTTTTAAGCTTTTCCCCAGTAGCTCTTCGCATTTTTCAAGACGGTAGATGACCGTATTGCGATGAACGTACAGACGCTTTGCCGTCTCTGAAATTTGGCAGTGTGTCTCTAAATAGACGGAAAGCGTATGAAGCAGGCTTTGATCCTCCTGCTGTTTTTCAGCGAGGCTCTGAAGCGTAGAGTTGTAAAATTTCTTCAAATCCTCAACCGGGAGCAAGCGCAGAAGCTCAGGCACATCTTTGGCGTGATACACCTGGATAAATGCGGTGCTTCTTGACAAATGCCCCGATTGCAGAGCATCAGAAGCTTCTGTGAAAGCGTCGGGAACATCAATGAGCTTTTGGCAGATATTGCTGATGCCAAAGGACACGGTTCGTTTAAATTGAGTGCTGACCTGTGTTTGGAACTGTTCTAAAAAGCTGATCACCGAGGCGTGCATTTCACTCCAGCTGTCTGTTGCCTCGATGAGAATAATGCCGACATTTCCTTTCATAAAGAAGTGAGGCGGAAACGGGAAGGCCGATAATTCACCTTCGAGAAATTCGAATACGCTGTCGGAAGCGAGCTGATTTTCTGTAAAGCTGATTGATTCGTCATTCCGATCGAGTTTGCCGGCAATGCACATGTATTTTTGATCCCAGCGCAGCTTGAATTCTTTTGCCCGATTTTTGATTTCGTCGTTTGAAGAAAATGACCGCTCAATAAAATTGTTAAAAAACTCATTGCGCGCCCGCCGGCTGAACTGCTTCAGCGCATTTTCCTTCAGCAGTTCAAAGGAAATGACGTTGGCCGCTTGTTCAATTGTGAGGATCAATCCTTTGTCGCCGGCCTGCACCATGTTGGGTATCAGCAGGTATCCGCAGTTTTTTTCGTGGTTATAAATGGGCAGGACAGAGTATGTTTTCTGATCTGAGATTGTAGAGAAACAAGTGAAAAACGGCCCGGATACGGTATTCAGGGTGCCTTTCAGCTTTTCGGTTTCAACTGAAATTTGATGAGACGCTGACAGCATTTTAGCATGCTGGTCTAGAAGCAGCACGGGAAGCTGAAGGAGGTCTGACACCTTTTTGAGCAGAGATTGCAGTCCCTTTCCGCTCATAATGTGGTTTGTGAATTTTTTGTGCGCGTAAATGGCTTGCTCCAGCTCGTTAGAACGCATATCAAGAATATGGCTGAGTGTGGCATTCACAATATCGCCGAGGCGGATGTGTTCCGGAAGTTCAATGATCGGAAACGCATATGAATCGGCCAGTTCGATGATTTCCTTCGGGATATCTTCCAGATAGCGCTTTGTTTTAATGCCGAGGCCCGCGCAGCCGCGTTTTGCCATTTGCCGAATCAGTTCAGATAATTGATGCGGGTGATCCTTCAGGTGATAGGCGGTGGTGACGAGCAATTCATTCTTATGCAAAAAGTCTGCGATATCCGGAGCGTCCATCATGTTGACATGCTGAATCTCTCTTTCTCCTCCTGCTTTTCCAGCGATTAAATTGGCGTTTTCAAAAGCCGGTATTTTCATCACATCAAAAATATTCATAGCGCATTCTCCTTTTCTATAAAAACATTGGTTAAGATGAATAATTTTCAATAGGAATTCTAGCGGTTTTGCTGATGTAATACGATCATAGTAGCAGTAAACTGTTGAAAATAGAACTGGTTGTGTGACATAAACTGACATGAAAAATCGTCATCCTTACATGGGGGGATCAATATGGCTTACGATATGGTGATAAAAGGTGCGAAGGCAGTTACGCCAGATGGCGTTATAGAAGCTGATATTGCAGTTCAAAACGGTGTCATTGCCAAGATAGGTTCTGACATTGAAGCAAGTGGGACGGAAATAATCCAGGCAGACGGGACATACGTGTTTCCTGGCGTGATAGACTGCCATGTTCACTTTAATGAACCGGGCAGGGAGGATTGGGAGGGGTTTGAAACAGGTTCTCAAATGATGGCCGCAGGCGGCTGCACCACCTATTTTGATATGCCGCTCAACTGCATTCCATCAACCGTGACGGCAGAGCATCTAGTTGCAAAAGCTGAGCTGGGCAGGCAAAAATCAGCCGTGGATTTTGCGCTATGGGGCGGTCTTGTGCCAGGCCATATCGAGGACATCCGCCCAATGGCTGCAGCGGGAGCGATCGGGTTTAAAGCGTTTTTATCAAAGTCAGGCACTGATGAGTTCCACTCTGTTGACGAACGGACATTGCTCAAAGGCATGGCGGAAGTCGCAGGTGCAGGAAAAATCCTTGCTCTTCACGCAGAAAGCGACGCGATCACAAGCTATTTGCAGATGGTTTTGGCCAATAAAGGAAAGGTGGATGCGGATGCGTACGCTGCCTCCCGCCCGGAGGAAGCCGAAGCTGAAGCGGTGTATCGCACCATTCAGTATGCGAAGGTGACAGGCTGTCCGGTTCATTTTGTCCATATCAGCACGGCGAAAGCGGTCCGGCTGATCAGAGAGGCGAAACAGGAAGGGCTTGATGTTTCGGTCGAGACATGCCCACATTATGTCTTGTTCAGCCATGAAGATTTACGGGAAAAGGGCTCTGTTGCAAAATGCGCGCCTCCGCTCCGGTCACCGCAATCAAAAGAGACGCTGATCGAGGCGCTCATTGCCGGGGACATTGACATGGTTTCCTCAGACCATTCCCCATGCCGTCCATCCTTAAAACGGGAGGACAATCTGTTTTTATCATGGGGCGGAATCAGCGGAGGGCAGTTCACTTTATTAGGCATGCTGGAACTGGCGCTTGAGCATCAGATTCCGTTTGAAACCATCGCAGAATGGACAGCGGCTGCCCCTGCAAAACGATTTGGCCTTCAGAAAAAAGGACGGCTCGAGGCGGGGTGTGATGCGGATTTCGTCCTCGTCAGCATGGAGCCGTACACTGTTACAAGAGAATCGATGTTTGCAAAGCATAAAAAAAGCATTTACGAAGGACATACATTTCCCTGCAGCATTTCGGCCACTTACAGTAAAGGCCGGTGCGTGTACAATGATGGGGAGAAAGTCAGCGGAATTGACGGAGCGCTGGTCGTTCCTTCGTAAGCCCGGCGGATTTTACCGCCGGGTTTTTTGATTTCTGCCGTTCTTGTTTTTAAAATTTCATCAACGTGGTATCTTTTTTTAAAGGAGGGGGAGGCAGTGGAGCATGTCAAATACATACTTAAGCAATCTTGGTCGCGCCATACGAGCTCTAAATGGACGGAAGAAAGCCCGTCATGCGGCCAATGCGGTGTGACGGCACTGGTGATTCAGGATCAATTCGGCGGCGCCATTCTGAAAACAAAAGTTGGTGAGAGCTGGCATTTTTATAACAGCATCAATGGTGTGATGTACGATTTTACGAGTGAGCAGTTTCAGGCGCCTATTGAATATCAGCATATTCCTTCCTCCAGAGAAGAGGCGTTTTTAGATACGAATGAGGAACAATATCAGCATCTTCGTTCGGCATTTTCCCGCCATATGAACAGCATTTCCGAGGAAACCTGAAAACACGTGTGATAAACTGGAAGAGAGGTGAATGAGTGTGATTTATATCGGACTGACGGGATGGGGGGATCATGACAGTATCTATCCGCCGAAGACGGCCAGCCAGAAAAAATTGCAGGCCTATTCCTCCCATTTCCCGATCGTGGAATTAGACGCGAGCTTTTACGCGATTCAGCCGGCTCGCAATAATGAAAAGTGGGTCAAGGAAACACCCGAAACCTTCCAATTTATCGTGAAAGCATACCAGGGCATGACAGGGCACCAGCGCGGTGAAATTCCCTTTGACTCAAAAGAGGAGATGTTTGATGCGTTTAAGGTGTCTTTAACGCCATATTTACATAGCAACAAGCTCGCCATGGTGCTGTTTCAATTTCCGCCGTGGTTTGACTGCAAGAAGGAGAATGTCGCCTATTTGAGATGGTGCAAGCACCAAATGGGAGATATTCCTTGTGCGCTTGAATTCAGAAACCGTTCCTGGTTCTCGCCGCCGTTTTATGAGCAGACGCTTTCCTTTATGAAAGCGGAAGGCTGGATTCACAGTGTCTGTGATGAACCGCAAATCGGAGAAGGCAGCGTTCCGACTGTGCTGCGCGCAACCGATGAAAACAAAACGCTCGTCAGGTTTCACGGACGCAACAAGCAGGGCTGGATGAAGCCTGATGGAGGGAAAAACTGGCGCGAGGTCAGGTACTTATACCGCTACAACCAACAGGAGCTGGAGGATTGGAAAAAGCACCTGAATGAATTGCAGCAGCAATGTAAGGATGTTTTTGTCCTGTTCAACAATAATTCCGGCGGTGACGCCGCGGATAACGGCAAGCAGATGCTTGAAATGCTTGATATCGAGTACAGCGGACTTGCTCCGAGACAGCTCGATTTATTTTAGAAAAGAGGTTTTTACTGATGGCGTTTGTGATTTTGGTCGTCCTGGGATTAATCGCAGGTACGGTAGGAAGTCTGATCGGGCTTGGCGGCGGAATTGTCATTGTGCCGTCTCTGATGTTTTTAAGCACAGTGACGCAGCTGTTTCAGGATGTGACGCCGCAGGTTGCGATTGGAACTTCGCTTTTGGTCATTATTTTTACGGGTCTTTCTTCAACTTTGGCTTATATTAAATATAAAACCGTTGATTATAAGAGCGGGCTCATTTTCTTTATCGGTTCAGGTCCCGGCAGCATTATCGGGGCTTACGTGTCAAAGCTGTTCAATTCAAACTCGTTTTCCGTTTGGTTTGGCATTTTTATGATTCTGATTTCATTATCCTTAATGCTGAAAGCGAAAGCCCGGCCAATCAACAAAGCGCACAGAGGAATTATCCGGACATTTCAGGATGATGCTGGTGAGCCTTATACGTACTCATATCAGGCCCCTGTCGGTATTGCTATTGCCTTTGTTGTCGGTTTTTTAGGCGGGCTTTTCGGAATAGGCGGCGGATCACTGATGGTTCCGGCGATGATGCTGTTATTTTTGTTTCCGCCGAAGGTTGCGGTGGCAACATCCATGTTTATTATTTTCCTGTCTTCTATGACAGGGTCTGTTTCACATATTATTTCCGGGCACGTCAATTGGCTGTACGCCCTCGCGCTTGTGCCCGGCGCTTGGTTCGGCGGAAAGCTTGGCGCCGCCATCAACAGAAAAATGCAGACGAAAACGATCGTTATGATCATGCGGATCGTATTGATTTTGATCGGCTGCCAGCTCATTTATGAAGGCATTTTCAGCAACGATTAGGGAGAGATATTATGAAGGAGAAGCTCCGCTTATATCATACAAATGATTTGCACAGCCATTTTGAAAACTGGCCGAAAATTGTAGATTATATCGAGCAGAAAAGAAAAGAGCATCAATCAGACAGCGAAGAGACGCTCGTATTTGATATTGGCGATCATCTTGATCGTTTTCAATTCGTGACAGAGGCGACATTCGGAAAAGCGAATGTCGATCTCTTAAACCGCCTTCACATTGATGGAGCGGCGATCGGAAATAACGAAGGGATTACGCTTCCGCATGAAGAGCTTGCTGCTTTATATGATCATGCTGAATTTCCTGTTATCGTCTCCAACCTGTTTGATAAAAACGGAAACCGTCCGTCCTGGGCGGTGCCTTACCATATCAAATCATTGAAAAACGGTATGTCCATTGCTTTCTTAGGCGTAACTGTGCCGTATTATCCCGTTTATGACAAGCTGGGATGGACAGTAACGGATGCCCTTGAAAGCATAAAGGAAACCATTCAGGAAGTGAAAGGGCAGGCTGATATCATCGTCCTTTTGTCGCATTTAGGCATTCTTGATGATCAGGCAGTGGCTGAAGCGGTACCTGAGATTGATGTCATTCTCGAATCGCACACCCATCATTTGCTTGAAGACGGACAAGTGGTGAACGGGGTATTGCTTGCCAGCGCTGAGAAATACGGGCATTATGTCGGCTGTGTAGAAATCACGGTAGACAGTGTACAGCGAAGCATCATCAGCAAAACAGCGTCTGTGCAGAATATGGCGGAATGGACAGGAGAATCCGCAGAAACAAAAGCGTTTCTCAATGAAAAAGAACGTGAAGCCGAGGCGAAGCTCTCCGATGCTGTTGCGGAGCTTGCACAAGATGCTGAGGTGAAGTGGTTTGAAGAATCAGAGCTGCCTTTGCTTTTGGCGTACGCCTTAAAGGAATGGTGCGAGACGGACATCAGTATGGTCAATTCAGGTGTCATTCTCGGTCCGCTGAAAGCAGGTCCTGTGACAAAGCTGGATCTGCATCGCATCTGTCCGCATCCGATCAACCCTGTGGCTGTCCGCCTGACGGGAGAAGAACTGAAGGAAACCATTGTGCATGCCGCTTCCGAACAAATGGAGCAGCTTCGGATCAAAGGGCTCGGCTTCCGCGGAGAAGTGATGGGGAAAATGGTGTATGCCGGCGTTGAGGTAGAAACGAAACGGCTCGATGACGGGATCTCGCATGTCACCCGCATCACGTTGAACGGGGAAGATATTGAAAAACATAAACAATACTCCGTTGCGGTGCTTGATATGTTTACGCTCGGCAAACTGTTTCCGTTGATTCGCGACGCTGCAGAAAAAGAATATTTCATGCCTGAATTTTTGCGGGATCTGCTTGCTTGGAAGCTTGCGCAATAAGGAAGTCAGCCCACAACAAGCTGTGCCCTTCATCATAAAGTGATGAATGAAGGGAGTGGTTGACGTGGTAAATCTGACACCGATCATGATAGAAGGACAGCCTTTTACAGCTGTGACAGTAAAGCTTCCCAAAACGAATTTTATGGCCGTCGCCAATGATCACGGATACATTATGTGCGGCGCGCTTGATGTGGCGCTGCTGAATGAAAAATTAAAGGAGCGCGGCATCGTGGCGGGGCGGGCAGTTGGTGTCCGCACCATTGACCAGCTGTTAGACGCACCTTTAGAATCCGTCACGTACGCTGCGGAAGATCTTGGCATTCAAGTCGGCATGAGCGGCAGAGAAGCGCTGTTAAAAATGGTGAAATAAAATAAATTGGCCCCGGCTATTACTATGTCCCCTCTTACAAGCATACATTGTGATATGTAAGGGGGGATTTTCTTGCCAAGATATCGCGGCCCTTTTCGCAAGAGAGGACCTTTGCCTTTCCGTTACGTGATGCTCCTGTCAGTTGTCTTTTTTATCCTGTCAACAACGGTCAGCCTTTGGATGATCAATGGCTCGATCAAACCTGTTTTAATGGACATCGGCGAGATGGAAACGAAGCGTATAGCGACAGAGGTGATCCAGGATTCGATTGAGGACTATATGTCTGACAGTGAAAATATGAAAGATATGTTTCAAATGAATTCTGATGAAAACGGAAACTTAACGACAATCGATTTTAATACACAGGTTGTAAACAGTGTAAAAACAAAAGTGACAAAGCAGCTTCAGGCTCATCTGAAAGAGATGGAAACCCATACCGGACACAGCGGCGCCAGTGAAAACATTATGATCAATATTCCGCTGGGACAGGTAACCGGCAATAGCCTTCTTGGAAACCTCGGGCCGAAAATCCCGGTCCGGTTCAATTTAATCGGTGACGCTTTTACAGATGTCAAAACCAAAATCAAGCCTTATGGCATAAATAACGCACTTATTGATATCAGCATCTTTGTCGAAATTAAAGTGAAGGTCATCATTCCATTTGCCAGCAAAACCGCTGTCGTCACAAATAATGTTCCTGTATCGATTAAAGCAGTGCAGGGCGAAGTGCCGCAGTTTTATAACGGAAGCGGCGCCTCGGGTGTCACGCCTTCTGTCCAGCTTCCGAGCAGCAAAGAAGAAGACGGTGCCGATTCAAAAAAAGAAAAAAGCAGCAAATAAGCCGCCTGTCGAAGAGGCGGCTTTTTGTTACTTCTTTTTTTGGTATTCATATCGCTCCCACGCCCTCAAATGCGGGTATGGATCAAATGACCATTCGGTTCTTCCGTTGTCTTTGTACATGCCATAGTGCAGATGCGGCGGGAACTTCCCGGCGGTTCCCGGAGGGCCGTATCCGGAGCTTCCGACTGATCCGATCACTTGGCCGGGCTCAACGATTTGACCGGTTTTAATCCCTTTGGCAAACCCATTGAGGTGGGCAAAATAATGATACGTATTGTTAATGTCCCTGATGCCGATTCTCCATCCTCCGAAGCGGTTCCAGCCCTTCATTTCGACAACGCCGTAACATGTGGATTTGACAGGAAGGCCGTAATGGGCAAAGATATCCGTACCTTCATGGATCCGTCTTCCTCCGAAGCCGCGGGCATCTCCCCACGTGCTTCGATAGCTGTAATCGGTTCTGATCGGAAGCGGGAATGCATGCTCGCCCAGATCAATATGGCCGTAGGCTTTAAACAGCTTCATGAATTCAGATATGATCCCCACTGTCTGATCGCGCCGGTAATAATGCCAAAGCCCGATGCGGATGTTGTCCTCATCTGTGCCGTACGACAGCAAGTATTGGCTGAACGTATACAAAATATCTTCATCGTTGCTGACCTCTGCCTTCCCGTCTCCATCGCCATCCATTCCGATTCCGTCAAACACTTTAATGCTTAACGGCGCATCGTCTTTCGGATTTGGGTTTTCAGGACCGCTCCAGATTTCATCGGGTATATGGATGCTGATGATTCCCGCCTTGTCGGGCAGATCTTTCCGGTTGCTCCTCACATTTTCCTCGTATTGATCAATAGCGGCGAGCGCATACCAAGGGATCTGCGTCACAGCCTCGATTTTATGATATAATTCCATCCGTTTCGACAGCACTGGATCTGAAAGCTTTTTTCCAGACGCAGAAGGCTCAAATGCAAACAAAAGGAGAAGAAGAGCGGATAACAAAACTTTCACAAAATAATCTCCTTTCAAATTGAATACACATAGTTTGCAGCAACCCGGCTTAAAAATGTCAGTAATCATCTTCCCTTGTCGAGAAATTTTTCCTATGTTAAAGTGTCTAAAGAAAAGACTTTCTTTAGTTAGAAAAACATTATTTTTGTTGCAGAAATTAAAACCTGCACCTTTCTCGTTTTCAGAATGTTTCGTGTCAGAAATTGAGTATATTGGATATTGGAGATGATGGGAATTGGCAAAGAAAGACGAACACCTCAGAAAGCCCGAATGGCTCAAAATCAAATTAAATACAAATGAAAACTATACAGGGCTCAAAAAACTCATGCGGGAAAACAACCTGCATACCGTATGCGAAGAAGCAAAATGTCCGAATATTCATGAATGCTGGGCGGTCAGACGTACAGCGACATTTATGATTTTAGGTTCTGTTTGTACAAGAGCATGCCGTTTCTGTGCTGTCAAAACAGGCCTTCCAACTGAGCTTGATCTGCAAGAGCCGGAACGCGTAGCGGATTCAGTCGCGCTTATGAATCTAAAGCACGCGGTCATTACGGCTGTTGCGCGTGACGATCAGAAAGACGGCGGGGCAGGCATTTTCGCGGAAACCGTCCGTGCAATTCGCAGAAAAAGCCCGTTCACAACAATTGAGGTGCTGCCGTCTGATATGGGCGGAAACTACGATAACCTAAAAACCTTGATGGATACACGCCCAGACATCCTGAATCACAATATCGAAACGGTTCGCCGCCTGACGCCAAGAGTCCGCGCGCGTGCGACGTACGATCGTTCATTGGAATTTTTGCGCCGTGCGAAGGAAATGCAGCCTGACATTCCGACGAAATCAAGTATCATGATCGGACTTGGCGAAACCAAAGAAGAGATTATTGAAGTAATGGACGACCTCTTGGCGAACAACGTGGATATTATGGCAATCGGCCAATATCTGCAGCCGACGAAAAAACACTTGAAAGTCCAAAAATATTATCACCCTGATGAATTTGCAGAGTTAAAGGAAATCGCGATGCAAAAAGGCTTCAGCCATTGCGAAGCCGGTCCGCTTGTCCGCTCCTCTTACCATGCGGATGAACAGGTAAACGAAGCATCTAAAAAGCGTCAAGCACAAGCGTAATGCCAAAACGCCAGATCATCTGGCGTTTTTGTCATTCCTATCGAGTTTCATGTCCTGATGTGTTTCTCCGTTGGCATTTTCATCCTCTGAGACGGGGCTTCCTTGCGGGGAGGTTTTCATTTCTTGAATCGTCCCCGACATGATCTCTCTAATATCTCTGGAACCAGAGCCGAGATTGCTGTAATTTTCGATGGACTGCATATGGTTTGGATTATCGGAAATATACACATGATAGTATCGCGGTATGACAGAAGCCGCCGTTTTTTTGACCTGATCGGCGGTCAGCTCGCGGTTTTTAGTATCGGTTTTGTATACGACAAGCGCTTCTCGGTCAGTCACCAATGTCGCAGCATCTTGAATATGGGGGAGCTGAACCGTTAAACTTGTTATCATGTGAGCGGTTTCTTCCCGGTTCATCACCGGCGTTTTCTGCTGTCCGCCGTCAAATTTTTCTTTTTGATAGCGGACATAGCCAAATTGTTCGTTTTCATCATGCCTGTTAAAAGCCTCGTTGCGATCCGACACATGAATGGGTTTGGTTTGATTCTGTGTCTGATAGCGGACATTCTGGGCATGATCCAATCCTGCGCCTCCGCATCCGGATAAAAGCCCGGTCAGCAGGCAGAGGCTGATGGCAGTTCGTTTCATTTATCAATCCCTCCTCATGTGTAGGGTAGCCAAATCGCATGATTTATTCTTTAGCAATTGATGGGGACGGGGCAATGAATTATGATAGGAATGAGTGAAAAAGAGGTGAAATCATGATTCTTATTCAAAATGCCGAATTTGAATTGGTGCACAATTTCAAAGACGGCTTCAACGAAGAGGCTTTTAAAGCTCGCTACTCAGATATATTAAATAAATACGATTATATTGTGGGAGACTGGGGATACGGTCAGCTTAGGCTCAAGGGCTTCTTTGACGACCAGAATCAAAAGGCAACCTTCGAAACGAAAATCAGCACATTAGATGAATATATTTACGAATACTGCAATTTCGGCTGTGCGTATTTTGTCTTGAAACGGATCAGAAAATAAATATACACAAAGGGGATGCTGTCATGTATTTTGTTGACAGAAACAAAATAGAGAAAACACTGGGGTTCTTCGAGCACCAGCTGGCGCTATTTAACTCACAAACAGACTGGCAGTCTGAAATCGGGGCACTGGCGCTTCAGCGTATAGGCCATCTGTTGATCGAATGCATTCTTGATACAGGCAATGATATGATTGATGGTTTTATTATGCGGGACCCGGGCAGCTATGATGACATTATGGATATACTTGTTGATGAAAAAGTTGTCACTGAAAAAGAGGGAACTGAGCTCAAGAAATTGATCGCCTACCGCAAAACATTGGTTCAACAGTACCTGCTCGCTGACAGCGACGAGCTTTACAGTCTGATCAAGGCGCATCAAACAGCTCTTCAAGACTTCCCGAAACGGATCAGAAGCTATTTGGAAACAGAGCTAGGACCTGTTTCCGCGTTTAAATAACAACTGGAAAGCCACAGGAGTGTAGATAATGAAAACATATAAAGGGTATTTAATTGATTTAGACGGAACGATGTACAATGGCACGGAAAAAATCGAGGAAGCGTGTGAATTTGTCAGAACACTGAAAGATCGCGGCGTTCCTTATCTTTTCGTGACAAACAACTCTTCTCGCACACCGAAGCAAGTGGCGGACAAGCTCATGTCTTTTGATATTCCGGCAACAGAAGAGCAGGTCTTCACGACAAGTATGGCTACTGCCCAGCATATTGCCCAGCAGAAAAAAGACGCTTCTGTATATGTGATTGGGGAGGAGGGAATCCGCCAGGCGATTGAGGAAAACGGCCTGACATTTGGCGGAGAAAACGCGGACTTTGTCGTTGTTGGTATCGACCGTTCCATTACATACGAAAAATTTGCTGTCGGCTGCCTGGCAATCAGAAATGGCGCCCGCTTTATTTCCACTAACGGAGATATTGCGATTCCGACTGAAAGAGGGCTTCTGCCTGGAAACGGCTCACTGACATCTGTGTTAACTGTATCTACAGGTGTACAGCCTGTATTTATCGGCAAGCCGGAATCAATCATTATGGAGCAGGCGATGCGCGTTCTCGGCACAGATGTGTCTGAAACACTCATGGTCGGCGACAACTACGCGACTGATATTATGGCCGGCATTAACGCGGGTATGGATACGCTGCTCGTTCACACGGGTGTAACGAAAAGAGAGCATATGACAGACGAGATGGAAAAACCGACTTACGCCATTGACTCTCTCACCGAATGGATTCCATACATTTGAAAAAAGGGCGCCCCAAAAGGGTGCCCTTATTCTGTGTGCCGCGCGCGGTGTGCGAGCCTGCTTGAGGCCGCGGCGGAAATCGCGCCGACGATGTCATCCAGAAAGGTATGGCATTCGCCGGTTGATTTATCATTTAATCGTTTAAGGATTCCGGGTTTTTCTTTGTCGATGTAACCGTAGTTCGTAAACCCGATCGATCCGTAAATGTTTACAATGGAAAATGCCAGAACTTCATCTACTCCATATAGGCTTTCATCTATTTCCAGCATCGTTTGCAGCGGTTCAGACAGTTTTTTCTGCTCAGCAAGAACATCCAATTCAATGCCCGTTAAAATCGCATTTTGCACCTCGCGTTTTGCGAGAACACGATTGACGTTCAGCGTGCATTCATCAATGGTCAAATCCGGATGATATTTTTTCTGCAGAAAAAAGACAAGCTCAGCAATGTCTGATACCTCAACGCCGCGCTCCTTCATCCGTGCTCTTGCTTTAGCTTCCATCTGACTGATTTGTTCGTTTTCTGACATCAGCTTCACCCAATCTTTTTTACTAGTTTATACAAAATGTTTGAGAAGTTTACGACTTTTTCTTGCGCCTTGTTCGGATTAAAATATGTATTCATAATTCCGGCTGTGTATGACTACGATGTGAGGAGCCCTAATTCAACAGGCAGGTGATCATGGTGAAAGGTACAATAAAAGAAAAATACGGCATTCACATCAGGCAGCTCTCCATGTACCAGCACACATATCAATGCTTTCAGACGCCTAATTCATTCTTTCTGATTATCCCCGTTTCCCAATTCTCAGATACAGAGCTGGCGGAGCTTTATTACATGAGTCAGTATTTACAAGAACAAAGTGACCCATACGTTTCGGTTTTTATCTTTACAAAAGAAGGCGAGCTGACATTTGAACATGAAGGAAAAACGTACGCTCTGCTGAAGGCGGCCCCCCCTTATTCAAACAGGGCGTTCTCCATTGGAGCGGAGCTGGCGGAATTTCACCGAAAAGGCCGAGGGTATCCGTATGAGGTGAAGGCAGCCGGAAGAATCGGCCAGTGGAAGGATCTGTGGGGAAAACGCATTGATCAGCTGGAGGCGTTTTGGCAGCGAAAGGTTCATAGCCCTCCTCACGAGCCATTCGATAAAAAAATGATCGAGTCATTTCCATATTATTTAGGACTGTCAGAAAACGCGATCCAATATTTAGTGGACACTGAGCTGGATGACAAGCCCCAAGCCGCTGATTCAGGAACGATATGCCATCAGCGGATGGAAAGGCATACATGGTCACCCGAATCACTGATCAGAATTCCGGCGGATTGGGTGTTTGACCACGCTTCCCGTGATATGGCTGAATATATGAGGCATACGTTTTTGCATCACAGACAAGATTTTCAACAGCAGGGGTTTCTCTTTTTGCAGGAATACGAGCAAGTCACACCGCTGTCTTCGTTTTCGAAACGCCTTTTATACAGCCGTCTGCTTTTTCCGCTTCATTATTTTGAAATCGTGGAAAGCTATTACATGTCTTCAGAATCAGAAAGGCATTATTTTGAAGAACAGCTTGACTTTATTCTTAATGACTGTAGACGTTATGAACAATTTCTCAATACAGCGCAGGAATTCATGAATATGCGGGCGCAGAAGCTGTTTGTTCCCCGCGTCAGCTGGCTCGGCAAAGGCAGCTCAGAGTAAGGAGAAAATCTGACAAAAATAATTAGAAAATAAAGAATCTTGTCATATCAACATGTTAAGCGTTTACATTCGCAAAATTCAGCCTAATGCTGTCTTGTCAAAACAGGAGCGGGCTTATATAATGTTTGTAACTTATATGTCTGTGTTGGGTTAACAATTGTCTTTTTCAAGAGGACAATCAAAAGAAAGGTGGAGTTTTTTTGAAAGCAATTCGTGTAGGGCTTTTAGGTTTAGGTACCGTCGGAAGCGGTGTCGTTAAAATTATTCAAGATCATCAGGATAAGCTTATGCATCAGGTCGGCTGTCCGGTTACGATAAAAAAAGTGCTTGTAAAAGATATTGAGAAAAAGAGAGAAGTAGATTTGCCGAAGGAAGTGCTTACGACAGAAGTATATGATGTCATTGATGATCCAGATGTTGATGTCGTCATCGAGGTGATCGGCGGAGTTGAGCAGACAAAACAATATTTGGTCGACGCGCTGAGATCGAAAAAGCATGTTGTCACAGCAAACAAGGACTTAATGGCGGTGTACGGCTCCGAGCTGCTTGCGGAAGCGAAGGAAAATGGGTGCGATATCTACTTTGAAGCCAGTGTTGCCGGCGGGATTCCGATTCTGCGCACATTAGAGGAAGGCCTCTCATCAGACCGAATTACAAAAATGATGGGAATTGTGAACGGCACAACAAACTTTATCTTAACAAAAATGATCAAAGAAAAAAGCCCTTACGAGGAAGTGCTCAAGGAAGCGCAAGATCTTGGTTTTGCCGAAGCTGATCCGACTTCAGACGTGGAAGGGCTTGACGCCGCACGGAAAATGGCGATATTGGCGCGCCTCGGCTTCTCGATGAACGTGGATCTGGAAGACGTTAAGGTAAAGGGGATCTCCCAGATTACAGACGAGGACATCAGCTTTAGCAAACGTCTTGGCTATACAATGAAGCTGATCGGGATTGCCCAGCGTGACGGCAGCAAAATCGAAGTCAGCGTACAGCCGACACTGCTTCCTGACCACCATCCGCTTTCTGCTGTTCATAATGAGTTTAACGCCGTTTATGTATACGGCGAGGCTGTCGGTGAGACGATGTTCTACGGGCCGGGAGCCGGAAGCATGCCGACAGCGACATCCGTTGTTTCTGACCTTGTCGCTGTCATGAAAAATATGCGCCTCGGTGTAACCGGCAACAGCTTTGTCGGGCCGCAATATGAGAAAAACATGAAATCGCCGTCTGACATTTATGCACAGCAGTTTTTAAGAATTCATGTAAAAGATGAGGTTGGTTCATTCTCGAAAATTACGTCTGTGTTCTCAGAACGGGGCGTGAGCTTTGAAAAAATCCTTCAGCTGCCAATTAAAGGCCATGATGAGTTAGCAGAAATCGTAATTGTCACACATCATACATCAGAAGCTGATTTTAGCGATATCCTGCAAAACCTAAATGATTTGGAAGTCGTTCAAGAAGTCAAAAGCACATATCGTGTAGAAGGGAACGGTTGGAGCTAATGTGGAAAGGACTTATCCATCAATATAAAGAATTTTTACCTGTAACAGATCAAACACCGACGCTTACTTTACATGAAGGAAACACGCCTCTTATTCACCTGCCGAAGCTGTCTGAGCAGCTCGGAATTGAGCTTCATGTCAAAACGGAGGGCGTCAATCCTACGGGATCATTTAAAGATCGCGGAATGGTTATGGCTGTGGCGAAGGCAAAAGAAGAAGGCAATGACACGATTATGTGCGCGTCAACAGGTAACACTTCCGCTGCTGCGGCAGCATATGCAGCCCGCGCTAACATGAAATGCATCGTCATCATCCCGAACGGAAAAATTGCGTTTGGAAAACTCGCTCAAGCAGTCATGTACGGAGCCGAGATTATCGCAATTGACGGAAACTTTGACGACGCGCTTAAAATTGTCCGTTCCATCTGTGAGAAATCACCGATTGCCCTTGTCAACTCAGTCAACCCTTACCGCATTGAAGGCCAAAAAACTGCTGCCTTCGAAGTGTGCGAACAGCTGGGGGAAGCGCCGGATTTGTTAGCTATCCCAGTTGGAAACGCGGGAAATATCACTGCGTACTGGAAGGGCTTCAAGGAATATCATGAGAAAAAAGGCACAGGCCTTCCAAAAATGCGCGGCTTTGAAGCGGAGGGCGCTGCGGCAATCGTGCGCAATGAAGTGATTAAAAATCCGGAAACAATAGCGACGGCCATTCGGATTGGAAACCCGGCAAGCTGGGACAAAGCGGTAAAGGCAGCCGAGGAATCCAATGGGAAAATTGACGAAGTCACTGATGGTGAAATCCTTCACGCCTACCAGCTGATTGCCCGTGAAGAAGGCGTGTTTGCAGAACCAGGTTCTTGCGCGTCTATCGCAGGAGTACTGAAACAGGTGAAATCCGGAGACATTCCGAAAGGCAGCAAGGTTGTCGCTGTTTTAACAGGAAACGGACTGAAAGACCCGAACACAGCTGTCGACATTTCAGAAATCAAGCCCGTCACATTGCCGACTGATGAAGAAAGCATCCTTGAATATATAAAAGGAGCGGCCCGTGTATGAACGAAGCCGACATGCTGTTCTCTGTCACTGTTCCCGGAAGTACGGCTAACCTAGGCCCCGGCTTTGATTCAGTCGGAATGGCGCTCAGCAGATATTTGAAGCTGACCGTCTTTGAAAGCGACAAATGGTCATTTGAAGCTGAAACAGAAACAGTCGCCGGAATTCCGGCGGGTACAGATAACCTGATCTATCAAGTGGCTAAACGGACCGCAGATTTGTATGGAAAAGAAATGCCCCCAGTCCATGTGAAGGTGTGGAGCGACATCCCTCTTGCACGCGGTCTTGGCAGCAGCGCTGCGGCGATTGTAGCGGCCATTGAACTGGCTGATGAATTATGCGGCCTAAAGCTGTCTGAAGCGGACAAGCTGCATGTAGCCAGTCTAGAAGAAGGACACCCGGACAATGCTGGCGCGTCTCTCGTTGGCGGACTTGTGATCGGCCTGCATGAGGATGACGAGACCCAAATGATCCGCGTCCCGGATGCTGACATTGACGTTGTCGTTGTCATTCCTTTTTACGAAGTGCTGACAAGAGACGCAAGAGACGTGCTTCCGAAGGAGTTTCCATATGCCGACGCCGTAAAAGCAAGTGCTGTCAGCAATATACTCATTGCTGCGATCATGTCCAAGGATTGGCCGCTCGTCGGGAAAATGATGAAAAAGGATATATTCCATCAGCCGTACCGGGCGATGCTAGTTCCTGAGCTGTCTAAAGTGGAACACGTCGCCGAGATGAAGGGTGCATATGGAACGGCGCTCAGCGGGGCAGGCCCGACGATTCTCGTCATGACCGAAAAAGGAAAGGGAGAAGAGCTGAAGGAACAGCTTGCGCTTCATTTTCCTCATTGTGAAGTTGACGCTTTGACGGTTCCGAAAGAGGGAAGTATAATAGAACGAAATCCTTTATATCAAGTAAAAAGTGTATAGATCATGCCAAGCGTCTCTCAGCGTAGCTGAGGGCGCTTTTTTTGCTGGAGATAAAGGAGTTTTTATTTAGGAAAACGAAATACATGTAAAAAGGAGGAGATATGAATATGAAAAAGCTGATAACCGCAGAAGACATTACAGAGATTGTCTCTGTGACCGATCCTCAATACGCCCCAGACGGCACCCGTGCCGCATTTGTGAAGTCACAAGTAAACCAAGAGAAAGATTCGTATACATCAAATATATGGATCTATGAAACGAAAACAGGCGGGTCTGTTCCTTGGACACATGGAGACAAGCGAAGCACCGACCCAAGATGGTCTCCGGACGGGCGCACGCTTGCTTTTATTTCTGATCGTGAAGGGGATGCAGCACAGCTGTATATCATGAGCACTGAAGGTGGAGAAGCAAGAAAACTGACTGATATCCCATATGGCGTGTCAAAGCCGCTATGGTCCCCGGACGGTGAATCGATTCTTGTCACTGTCAATTTGGGAGATGGAGAAAGTGTTAATGATCAAGAAAAAATGGAGCAGGACAGCTATGAACCAGTTGAAGTTCATGGTCTTTCCTATAAACGGGACGGCAAATGGCTGACGAGAGGTGCGTATGCCCAGCTTGTGCTTGTTAGCGTTAAGTCTGGCGAGATGAAGGAGCTGACAAATCACAAAGCCGATCATGGCGATCCTGCTTTTTCTCCTGACGGCAAATGGATTGTTTTCTCAGCTAATTTAACTGAAACGGATGATGCCAGCAAGCCGCATGATGTTTACATGATGTCACTGGATTCTGGAGATCTTAAGCAGGTTACACCTCATCGTGGCTCATTCGGATCTAGTTCATTTTCACCAGACGGAAGGTATCTTGCTTTGCTTGGAAATGAAAAGGAATATAAGAATGCAACGCTCTCAAAGGCGTGGCTCTATGATATCGAACAAGGCCGCCTAACATGTCTGACTGAGATGCTGGACGTTCATTTAGCGGACGCGCTGATTGGAGATTCATTGATCGGAGGTGCCGAACAGCGCCCGATTTGGACGAAAGACTGCCAAGGGTTTTATGTTATCGGCACAGATCAAGGAAGCACGGGAATCTATTATATTTCGATTGAAGGCCTTGTGTATCCGATTCGTCTGGAAAAGGAGTACATCAATAGCTTTTCTCTTTCACCTGATGAACAGCACTTTATGGCCAGTGTGACAAAGCCGGACAGACCAAGTGAGCTTTACAGTATCCCACTTGGACAGGAAGAAAAACAGCTGACTGGCGTGAATGACAAGTTTGTCAGTGAGCATGCGATTTCAATACCTGAAGAGATTCAATATGTCACAGAAGACGGCGCGACGGTGAACGGCTGGCTGATGAAGCCTGCACAAATGGAAGGTGAAACAACATATCCACTTATTCTCAACATACACGGCGGTCCGCACATGATGTACGGGCATACATATTTTCATGAATTTCAAGTGCTGGCGGCGAAAGGGTACGCAGTGGTGTATGTCAATCCGAGAGGAAGCCATGGCTACGGACAGGAATTTGTGAATGCAGTCAGAGGAGATTATGGGGGAAAGGATTATGACGATGTGATGCAGGCTGTGGATGAGGCTATCAAACGAGATCCGCATATTGATCCTAAGCGGCTCGGCGTCACGGGCGGAAGCTACGGAGGTTTTATGACCAACTGGATCATCGGGCAGACGAACCGCTTTAAAGCTGCCGTCACCCAGCGATCGATATCAAATTGGATCAGCTTTCACGGTGTCAGTGATATCGGCTATTTCTTTACAGACTGGCAGCTTGAGCATGACTTGTTTGAGGACACAGAAAAGCTCTGGGACCGGTCTCCTTTAAAATACGCAGCAAACGTTGAGACACCGCTTTTAATTCTGCATGGCGAGCGGGATGACCGATGCCCGATCGAGCAGGCGGAGCAGCTGTTTATCGCTCTGAAAAAAATGGGCAAGGAAACGATGCTTGTCCGTTTTCCAAAAGCTTCGCACAATTTGTCACGCACCGGACACCCAAGACAGCGGATCAAGCGCCTGAATTATATCAGCTCATGGTTTGACCAATATCTCTAATAAAAAAAGCCAGGCTGATTAAATATCAGCCTGGCTGCTTTATTAAAAGACTTGTTCTACTTCAACGACACCCGGCACTTCTTCTAGAAGAGCGCGCTCAATTCCGGCTTTCAGCGTAATTGTTGAACTTGGGCAGCTGCCGCATGCGCCTAGAAGACGAAGCTTAACGATACCTTCATCTACGTCTACAAGCTCACAGTCACCGCCGTCACGAAGTAAAAACGGACGAAGTTTGTCCAGTACTTCCTGCACCTGTTCTTTCATTTCAACTTCAGTCATGACATTCGCTCCTTTCGTCGTCATAAAACCATTATATTCAGTGTAACAATAAAAATCTATTGTTTGGTTTGCAAAGTTGCTTTCCCTATTATAGCACATTCAGACTTCAACACAAAAATGGTTTTTTCTATAAAAACGTCCTTTGGCTCTGTATACTTAAAGAAAGGACTTACCTAGGAGAAGGGGGCGTTTACAAGTGATGAAACCAGTCATGCTCAGCGTGTACGGGGCAGAAACCGTTTGTGCGAGCTGTGTCAATATGCCGACAGCCAAGGATACATACGAGTGGCTTGAGGCTGCGCTGAAAAGAAAATATCCGAATCAGCCTTTTGAGATGCAATATATCGATATTCATGAGCCGCCTGACAATGAACATGCGAAAGAGCTTGCGGAAAAAATCAGAAATGACGAGTATTTTTATCCGCTTGTGCTCGTAGAAGACAAAATTGTCGGTGAAGGCAATCCAAAATTAAAAGACGTTTATGAGGAAATGGAGAAGCATGGGTATACAGAAAACCGCTGACTTGATCAGCGGTTCCAGCGTGTGGACAAACCCTCGCATTCGTTGTCAAGCCTGTGCGTTGGTGCTCACGAATTAAAACATTCGCTCCGCTCCAATGCTCGCCTTTCCTAGACTTCAAGGGTTTTCAAACACGCTGAAAAGATGAAAACGGCTAAAACTAAAACCGTTTTAGCCGTTTGTAATCATTTAAACCGCTGACTTGATCAGCGGTTCTTCTCTATCATTAACCGTTATGGTGTTTGTACATCCACAGCAAGCCGGATTTCAGCATACGTGGAACACGGCCGATCAGCGGACGGTCAGCAACAAGCCCGAAACCGGCTTTTTTTCCAAGTGAACCGAGGACGCCTTTCAGCTTAAACTGCGGCATTGATTCAGGCAGGGCTTCTCCATTCCAGCGTTTTTGCAAGATTTGGACAATCTGCTCTGCTTGAGCCTCTGCCAGCTGGGCGCTCGGTGCATGAGGAAGGCTGGCGCAATCACCGACAACGTACAGATGTTCATCACCAGGAAGATTGTGATGAGGCGTTAATACAATACGCCCTTGTGCGTCCTTCTCCACATCTAAGTCTCTGACGACTTTGTTTGGCTGTATTCCGGCAGTCCACACGATGGCGTCTGCAGAAATCGGATCATCGTGGTTATACACAACGCCTTCTTCTACTTTTGTGATATTTGCCCTGTTAATGATGCGGACACCGTGCTCTTCGAACCATTTTTGCACATATTTGCTCAAACGCTCGGGAAAGCTTGATAAAATGAGATTGCCGCGGTCGAACAAAATAATGTTCAGGTCATCACGGCTTTCTCTCAATTCACTTGCAAGCTCAACGCCGCTTAAGCCCGCTCCGACAATGGCGACGGTGGCATTAGCGCTCAGGTTATTCAGCTTTTGGTAGGTTTCGCGGGACTGATCGATGGTTTGAATGCTGTAGGTGAATTCAGGCGCTCCCGGCACGTTGTGATATTTATCCTCACAGCCGAGCCCGATGACGGCGTCATCGTAAGAAATCGGTTCACGATCTTGGAACAGCACTTGTTTTTGTGCAATATCAATTGATGTGATATCACCGTATTGGACATCCAGGCGAGGGTGCTCTGGGAATGACACTCTGATATGATGGTCAGAAATTGTGCCTGCAGCAAGGGCATAATATTCTGTTTTCAAGCAGTGATAAGGATTTCTGTCAATTAACGTGATTGAAACATCATCAGGCAGCTGGTTTGGCAATAAGCGATGAAGAACACGCATGTTCCCGTAACCTCCGCCGATCAAGACCAATTTTTTCATTTGAATTCCCCTTTAATCCGAAGAGTATGATAGACACATTGAAGAAAATACGAACTATGTAAAATAACATCTAGAATTATATCGAATTTGATCTAAAATCACAATAATAGTTTCAAAATAACCTACAATTTAGCCTGAAAGTGCAAATTAGTAAAACGTTTTACAAGGAATGATATGTTACGATAATAAATTTTGAACAGTCCGTTGTCTTTGACGAATCGTTAAAAATTCGCGATAATGGATGTATGTGAGGTGAAACCGCATGAATCCAATGATTGAATTTTGTGTCAGCAATCTGGCTCACGGCTCTCAGGAAGCCCGGGCGATTTTGGAGAAGGATCCCAACCTGGATGTCCTTGAATACGGCTGCTTAAGCTACTGCGGGACATGTATGGAATCGCTTTTCGCTCTGGTAAACGGAGAAGTCGTCATGGGTGAAACGCCTGCTGAGCTTGTTGAGAATATATATACCTTTATTGAAGAAAATCCAATGTTTTAAAGAAAAGGGCCTGGACAGGCCCTTTTTTATTTTGTCGTACAAAAGAACTAAAAAAATGTGTAGACATCAAAAAATATTATTGTTATCGTATAAAAGATATTTTTTAAATAAAATTTAAGAGGTGTACGAGTACTCATGAATGTTCTGTGGGGACTGCTGGGCGCAGTTGCGATCATTGCTATCGCGTTTTTATTTTCAGAAAAGAAAAGCAATATTAAGATAAGAACCGTCATCGTGGGTTTATGCACACAGGTGGTGTTTGGATACATCGTGTTGAAATGGGAAGCGGGACGCGCTGTTTTTTTATGGTTTTCAAGCCGTGTACAGCTTCTGATTGACTATGCGAATGAAGGAATCAGTTTTATTTTTGGACCGCTTTTAAAGGTCGGCGACAGTCCGGCATTTGCATTAAGTGTACTGCCCGTTATCATTTTCTTCTCAGCACTGATTGCAGTTTTATATCATTTGAAAATCATGCAGCTCGTTTTCCGTGTCATTGGCGGAGGATTGTCGAAGCTCCTTGGAACAAGCAAAACGGAATCTCTGGCGGCGGCTGCCAATATTTTTGTAGGACAATCAGAATCTCCATTAGTGATCAAACCCCTGATTGCCGGGCTGACGCGCTCTGAGTTGTTTACGATTATGACGAGCGGTCTATCGGCTGTTGCGGGATCCACCTTGTTTGGGTACGCGCTTCTCGGTATTCCGATTGAATACTTGCTGGCGGCCAGCTTTATGGCTGCTCCAGCTGGACTTGTCTTTGGTAAATTGATTATACCCGAAACAGAAAAAACGCAAACCGTAAAAAGCGATTTCAAAATGGATGAAGGCGAAGGCGCAGCCAATGTCATTGACGCAGCTGCAAAGGGAGCGTCAACAGGACTGCAAATTGCGTTAAACGTTGGGGCGATGCTGCTTGCGTTTGTTGCGTTAATCGCCGTAGTAAACGGTATTCTGGGCGGGGCTTTCGGCTTGTTCGGCTTAAAAGGCGTTACATTAGAATCCATTCTCGGCTATGTGTTTTCTCCTATCGCCTTTTTGATTGGCGTGCCTTGGCATGAAGCATTGCAGGCGGGAAGCTATATCGGCCAGAAATTGGTGCTGAATGAGTTTGTCGCTTATTCTAACTTCGGTCCGCACATCGGCGAGTTTTCTAAGAAAACTGCTACCATTATCAGTTTCGCGTTATGCGGATTCGCCAATTTTTCATCAATTGCGATTATGCTTGGTACGCTTGGCGGATTAGCGCCCAGCCGCCGTTCAGATATCGCACGTCTCGGCCTGAAGGCTGTTCTTGCAGGAACATTAGCCAATCTGCTCAGCGCGGCTATTGCCGGCATGTTTATATAAACAATAAAAGCTCCTTGCGTCAGTGCATGCAAGGAGCTTTTATGTATGAAAAACGGGGGATAATTGTATTGTGTCCGCTTATAATAGCTTTTATACTAAGAAAAAGAAAAAAAGTTGGAGGCACCTATGAACTCATTTCGATTTACCAAAATGCACGGCTTGGGTAACAATTATATTTATGTGAATCAATTTGAAGAACAGCTTCCAGAAGAAAAACTGTCAGAGATTGCAATTCAGGTTTCTTCTGTTTATACAGGGATCGGTTCTGACGGAATGATCCTGATATGCCCATCAGACCAAGCGCCTGTTAAAATGCGGATTTTTAATAATGACGGGTCTGAAGGGAAAAACTGCGGCAACGGCCTGCGCTGCGTCGCAAAATACGCATATGAGCATAAGCTGGTTGAGGAAACATCTTTTCTGATTGAAACCCTCTCCGGGCTTGTGAAAGCGGAGGTTCAAGTTGAAAATGGAGAAGTGAATGTGGTCACTGTCGATATGGGCGAACCGCGCTTATTAAAATCCGAGCTCCCGATGCTTGACGGCGGGGAAGAACACACAATCAATGAAACCATGGCATTTGGTGAAGTTGAGCTAACAGGCACTGCCATTTCAATGGGAAATCCGCATATCGTTTTTCCGATCGCTGACATTGAACAGGCACCCTTAACGACACTGGGGCCGGTGATTGAGAAAGATCCGAGATTTCCGGAAGGCATCAATGTGGAATTCGTTGAAACCGTGAATGAACAAGAATTGCATTTCCGCGTCTGGGAACGGGGATCAGGGATTACTCAGGCATGCGGGACAGGGGCATGTGCAGCGGCAGTCGCATCTGTGTTGAACGGCGTATCAAAACGAAATCAAGACATCACGGTGCATTTAGCAGGCGGTGATTTAGTAATTAACTGGAAAGATAACGGCCATGTGATGATGACAGGGCCGGCCGAAACCGTTTGTGAGGGTGTCTATTTCTTGTAAAACACCTTGTTTGAGAATTGGGACGATCATGTTTATAATAAAAGACAGCAACCGGTTTTTAAAAGGAGGTTCACAATGATGAGCAACCCGGTAACAATTACAGAAGCAGCAGCTTTGCATATAAAAGATATGATGAAAGAGCATGAAGAAGAAAACGCGTTTCTGCGCGTAGGCGTCAAAGGCGGCGGCTGCAGCGGACTTTCTTACGGAATGGGCTTTGAGCATGAAAAGGGTGATTCAGACAGTGTGTTTGATCAGCACGGCATTACTGTTCTAGTTGACAAAGAAAGTCTCGACATCATGAACGACACCGTGATTGATTATAAGCAATCCATGCTCGGCGGCGGCTTCACCATCGACAATCCAAACGCCATCGCTTCATGCGGCTGCGGTTCTTCCTTTAGAACAGCAACGAATGCAGGCAAGCCTGAAGAGTGCTAAGCACTAAAAATGGATAGCAACTATTACTGACGCTTTTCTTAGCGATAAATCATCGTTAAGGGAGGCGTTTTTATTATGCTCTTCATTCTAAAAATGAAGCAGAGTTCCGACCTCTTACTTATGTGTTTTGTTGTAAATACAGCAAAGTTAAGGTATATTTAATACAGGGTATTTTATTGCAATTGCAACAAAAACAATATTAAGGAGTTGATGATGGAGAAGATTTTTGGTGGAATGGTAACAAGGTCAGTATCTGTTCCGTGATTTTATATAAAGGAGCTAAATCCGAACATGAGTGTAAACATTAAAAAATGCAGACGAGAAGATTTACAAGTACTCCAACAATTGAGTATTGAAACATTCAATGACACTTTTAAAGATCAGAATTCACCTGAAAATATGAAAGCCTATTTAGAAAGGGCATTTAACATGAAGCAGTTGGAAAAGGAATTATCCAATACGTCTTCGGAATTCTTTTTTGTTTACTTTGATCATGAAGTCGCTGGATATGTAAAGGTCAATATCGATGATGCTCAGTCTGAAGAAATGGGTGCTGAATCACTTGAAATCGAGAGAATTTATATAAAGAACAACTTTCAAAAGCATGGGCTTGGCAGACATCTGCTGAATAAAGCGATAGAAATTGCGCTGGAACGTAATAAAAAGAACATTTGGCTAGGTGTGTGGGAAAAAAATGAAAATGCCATTGCCTTTTATAAGAAAATGGGGTTTGTTCAGACCGGCGCCCACTCTTTTTATATGGGTGATGAAGAGCAAACGGATTTAATCATGGCTAAAACACTCATATAACATTTTTCGAAGGGTGGATGTTGATGTATATTCCAAAATATTTTAAGGTCACAAATGCTGAAGACATTTGGAATTTTGTACAAGAAAACGCCTTTGGTACGATTGTCACAACAGAACAAGGAAAACCAATTGCCACACATTTGCCGTTAGGATTCAATAAAAAAGATGATCATTACTATATTACGGGACATTTAGCTTATGGAAATCCTCAGTGGAGAACGTTTGAAGCCTGTGAAGATGTGCTTGTCATGTTTCAGGGACCGCACGCTTATATTTCATCTTCCTGGTATTCGCGCGAAAATGTTCCGACGTGGAATTATCAGGCTGTCCACATGTATGGAAAAGCAAGTATGTTAGAGAAAGAAGAATTAGCAGAAGAATTAACAATCATGCTGGAGAAATACGAAAAACATCGTGATAATCCTGTGTTATGGGATAAGCTTTCTCCAAAACTCTTAGAACGTGAATTGAAAGGTATTGTAGGATTCAAAATTAAGGTGGAAGACATTCAAGCGGCATATAAATTAAGCCAGAATCGAAATGAAACGGATTATATGAACATCATTGAACAGTTGCAAAAAGAAGAAAATCCAAATGCAAAACAAATGGCAGAACTGATGGAAAATAAATTCAAAAAGCAAATATAGGCTTACTTTGCTGAAGTAGTAGCTGAAAACGCCAACTCAAGCGGAGAACCGCTGACTTGGCGTTTTTTTATGATTAATATTTATCCCCATTAAAAATGGAATTCTTCACAATCACATAATCCACATTGCGGATGGCGTCAAGCTTTGTTCCGCCTGCATAAGAAATAGAAGATTGAAGATCCTGCTCCATTTCAATCAGTGTATCCTTGATTGAGCCTTTATGCGCCACGTGCATTTTTTTGCCTTCGACATTTTTCTTTTCGCCTTTTTGGAATTCAGAGGCTGAGCCGAAGTACTCTTTGTAAAGCTTTCCGTCTTTTTCGATCGTTTGGCCTGGCGATTCTTCGTGTCCGGCAAATAGTGAACCGATCATGACCATCGTTGCGCCGAATCGGATTGATTTTGCGATGTCGCCATGGGTGCGGATGCCGCCATCAGCGATAATCGGTTTGCTGGCAGCCTTGGCACACCAGCGCAGCGCCGCTAATTGCCAGCCGCCTGTGCCGAAGCCGGTTTTGATTTTCGTAATACATACTTTTCCCGGTCCGATGCCGACTTTAGTGGCATCCGCTCCCGCATTTTCAAGCTCTCTGACTGCTTCCGGCGTTCCGACGTTGCCAGCAATCACAAAGCTGTCTGGCAAATGGTTTTTAAGGTGCTGGATCATTTCAATGACAGCATTTGAGTGACCGTGAGCAATGTCAATTGTCACGTATTCAGGAGATAAATTTTCTTCTGCCAGCTGGCGGACAAATTCATACTCCTCCTCTTTAACGCCCACGCTGATAGAAGAGAATAAACCGCGTGCGTTCATATCTTTAATAAAATCAATTCGTGTCTCAGGCTCAAATCGGTGCATGACATAAAAGTAGCCATTTTCGGCTAGTTGAATCGCCAGCTTTTCATCTATAATCGTCTGCATATTGGCAGGGACGACGGGTAATTTAAATGTACGTCCGCCTAAACGTACGGATGTATCACATTCTGAACGGCTATTTACAATGCATTTTGCAGGAATTAGCTGAATATCTTCGTAATCAAATACGTTTTCCATGGTTTTCACTCCTAAAAACGAATATTTAAAAATATATTATATGAAATGTTCGCCTTCTATAATGTACTCTGTTTTATTTAGGATGTCAAACATTATTATTTTCTGGCAGGTGTGGTGCAAGTGCCGAAGCTTGTCATGCAGGGTGAGTTTAGGTATCATAGTTTTAACGAATGGTCTTAGAGAGCGGATCAAAACGCGAATGATATACGTTCAGCAAAGCTTGGTCGTTCAGCACCAGGCTTTCTTTATGGCATGAACATGTGAAAGGAGCGAAAAAGATGGCCCAAAACGAAGAAAAAACACCGAAGTCCCAAAAGATTCAAGACCGCATTATTATGGCAATGATCTGGGTAGTCGCAGCTCTTGTGATTGCGCTGGTTGTAGGAACTGCATTGAATTATATAAATATTTTCAAATGAAAAAGGAGCTGTGTCGCAGACACAAGCTCCTTTTTTTATTATTTATTTTCAAAAAGACTTGTTGAGTGAAGAGGCTGTACGCGGGCTTTCGGGTCCATGAAAGCCTTGGCGTTGTTCACTGCTGTCGGTGCCTCACCGAAGCCGCTGGCAATCAGGTTGACTTTTCCTTCGTATGTACAAATGTCACCTGCTGCAAAGAAACCTTCGATATTTGTTTCCATTGTTGATTTTACGACAATGGAATTTTTCTCGATGTCCAGACCCCAGTTTTTGATCGGCCCAAGAGATGAAACGAAACCGTAGTTGACGATTAAGTCATCAATTTCTAAAATTTCTTTGCGGTCGCCTTTCACTTCTTCAAGCACAAGCTGTTCAATTTTGTCTTCGCCGATCAGCTCCGCAGGGACGAATGGTGTCAGGACATTAACCTTCGACGCATGAAGGTTTTCCACACTGTGCTCGTGCGCACGGAATTTGTCGCGGCGGTGAATGATCGATACTTCTTTTGCGATCGGCTCAAGCATAAGCGCCCAGTCAACCGCGGAATCTCCACCGCCAAGGATCGCAACGCGTCTGCCAGCGAATTTTTGCAAGTCGTCAACGAAGTAGTGAAGGTTTTTGCCTTCATACTGCTCGGCATTTTCAAGTTCCAGCTTTCTCGGTTTGAAGGCGCCGTTTCCTGCAGTAATGATGACTGTTTTAGAGTAGTGAGTTTCTTCATTTGTTACAAGCTTAAACACGCCATCCGCTTGTTTTTCAACTGATTCAACCGCTTGCTCCAGACAAATGGTTTGGTCGAATTTCGCCATTTGCTCTTTAAGGTTATTGATAAGCTCTTGCGCGCGGATTTTCGGGAATCCCGCTACATCATATATATACTTTTCAGGGTATAGGGCGCTAAGCTGTCCGCCGAGCTGAGGCAGGCTTTCGATAATTTTGACGCTTGCCTGTCTCATCCCACCGTAAAAAGCGGTGAATAAGCCGACCGGTCCCCCGCCTATAATTGTAATATCATAAACCTTTGTATCCTCTCGCATACGAAATTTGCCTCCTAAATGAAAATTGTTATTAATTATACCATATTGCCGTTCGAATTGACGAGTGAGCTGAAAAAATCGTAAGGATATAACGTGCCCATCCATTCTTGAAAATATTTCCGCCGGCCGCTACGATAATAACCAAATGAAATGATCTTTTTCTGAATGTTTCTTGAGCAAGCCGGATAAACATGGTAGTAGTGCTATGGATGAGGACTTCACAAAAAACTTTTCAATATACTTCATAAAATCCCGCCAATAAGCTGAAGCTAACACAAATGATGATTTTATTATGGGTCTAACAAAAGCAAAAAAAGAGAAGGTGGATGTGATGGCATTGAATAAGCCCAAAATCGTGATTTTAGGTGCAGGATATGGCGGATTGATGACGGTGACAAGGCTGACGAAGTATGTCGGGCCGAATGATGCTGAAATTACGCTTGTAAATAAACACAATTATCATTATGAAACGACATGGATGCATGAAGCGAGCGCGGGTACGCTCCATCATGACCGGTGCCGTTATCAGATAAAAGATGTAATCAACCAGTCACGGGTCAATTTTGTACAGGATACCGTAAAGGCAATCAAAATTGATGAGAAAAAAGTTGTGCTTGCGAATGGAGAATTGCAGTACGATTATTTAGTCATCGGGCTCGGCGCCGTGCCTGAAACATTCGGCATTAAAGGCTTGAAAGAATATGCGTTTCCGATCGCCAACATCAACACGTCGCGCCTGCTTCGGGAACATATTGAGCTGCAGTTTGCGACTTACAATACGGAAGCGGAAAAAAGGCCGGACAGGTTAACGATCGTTGTTGGCGGCGCCGGATTTACGGGCATTGAATTCCTGGGCGAGCTGGCGGCTCGCGTGCCAGAGCTCTGTAAGGAGTATGATGTTGACAGAAGCCTTGTCCGCATCATTTGTGTGGAAGCAGCGCCAACCGTTTTGCCGGGCTTTGATCCGGAACTTGTTGACTATGCCGTACATTATCTTGAGGAAAACGGAGTTGAGTTCAAGATCGGCACGGCTGTACAAGAATGTACACCAGAAGGAGTCAGAGTCGGCAAAAAGGATGAGGAACCAGAGCAGATCAAATCGCAAACCGTTGTATGGGCGGCAGGTGTCCGCGGCCATCCGATTGTAGAGGAGGCCGGTTTTGAAAATATGCGCGGCCGGGTGAAAGTCAACCCTGATCTTCGCGCCCCAGGACATGACAATGTCTTTATTCTTGGTGACAGCTCGCTGTTTATGAATGAAGATACAGAGCGCCCGTATCCGCCAACTGCGCAAATTGCAATGCAGCAGGGCGTAACGGTCGCTAAAAACCTTGGCAGGCTTATTAAAGGCGGAGAGCTTGAGGAATTCAAGCCGGATATTAAGGGAACAGTGGCTTCTCTTGGCGAGCATAACGCGGTTGGGGTTGTTTATGGCAGAAAGCTGAAAGGTACGCCGGCCTCGTTTATGAAAAAAGTCATTGATAACCGCTCGCTGTTTATGATTGGCGGACTCGGACTGACACTGAAAAAAGGCAAGTTCAAGTTTTTCTAAAAACCCGCGGAAGCGGGTTTTCTTTATTAAAAAACGCCAAAATAAAAAGAGAACGAGAGGAAAATAAGTATGTTTCCGCTTACATCAAAAGATTTGTCACATGATCTGACTTTATTGTTGACAGCCTGATATGTTATATTATCAGAAAATTGAGAAAAAGGGTGATGATTAGATGAAAGCTGCAACGACAACCGCTTCACATGCATGCCCATTTTGTTCAGGAAAAGGATATTTTCAATTGATTCTCGGCGGTTCAGAGACTTGTCCGTCTTGCCAGGGGACAGGAAAAGACAGTCATTCTTTTTCCAGCCGTTGACTTTATTTCCACCCCCGCGTTACACTAAAAACAACGCAGGGGGGTGGAATAGGTTGATTAGTCTGCCAGTCGTAATCATCTCAATTGTTTTGTTTTTTGTTTTGTTTTTTGGAATCGGTTTCTTATTAAACATGCTGCTGAGAATGTCTTGGATTATGGCTGTGATTTATCCGGTTGTATGCCTTTTCATTATCAGCAAAGAAAAGTTGATCAGCTATGTCCAGTCACCGGGAGAATCCTTTTCCAGCCTGTTTCATCGTGTCTTATCATTAGCGGCTGCCGATGTGCTGATTTTAGCCAGCGGTTTGGCCGGCGCCATTGTGTCAGGGATAGCGATCAATATGCTCAGAAAAAGAGGATATCAAATGTTTTAACTTCCGCTTTCTTCTATAGAAAGCTTTTTTGTATGTTCAGCTCATTCATCATTTTGAATAATGCTCTCTCCGCTTGGGAACAATGATTCGGAGGAGAGGTGAATGATGTTGAATATGATCAGACGTTTGCTGATGACCTGTTTATTTCTGCTTGCATTTGGCACGACATTTTTATCAGTGTCAGGAATTGAAGCGAAGGACTTGTCAAAATGGGTGCAGGAACATCAAGAAAAGCACTTGAAGCATGCAGGACTGACATTAAAAGCATTGCAGCAGAAACAAACACAAACGACGTCCGCGGCTAAGGATAAAACAAAACCGTTAGAAGAAGCATTTGACTGGGATGAGTATCCGGTCCAAAGAGTAACAGCAACTGGCTACACTGCAGGAGCTGAGTCGACGGGGAAAAATCCCGGTGATCCATTATATGGGCTTACATATTCAGGTGTGAAGGTGAAACGGGATCTGTATTCCACGGTTGCTGCCGACCCGTCGGTTTTCCCGATCGGCACGATTTTATTCATTCCGAATTACGGTCTCGGAGTTGTAGCTGACACAGGATCGGCTATTAAGGGAAACCGCCTTGATTTGTACTTTGAAACCGTCAAAGATGTATACAATGAATGGGGCAAAAAAACCCTTGATGTATATGTGATTAAAAAGGGAACGGGAAAGATTACCGAGGATGAGCTTGAGAAGCTCAATGAAACAAAATCTTTGCAAGTGTTCAGAAATCAATATAAAACTGTGAAAGAATAAAAACGCTCCAGCGAAAGCAGGAGCGTTTTTTACATGAAAAAGTAAGCGAGTGCCAATGTCAGTAAAATACCTGTTAGGCCTCCGAAAAAGACTTCGATCGGCTGATGTCCGAGAAGCTCTTTCAGCTTTTTTTGCTTTTCTTTTTCTTCAGCTTTAGGGAAGTCTTTTGCTTCATTAACAAAACGGTTAAAATCAATGACAAGCTTATTAATGACTGTTGCCTGCTCACCGGCGTGACGTCTGACGCCAGTTGCGTCAAACATGGTTATGACGGCGAAAATGGCAGAAACCGCAAAGAGTGAGGAGCCTAATCCATGTTCCAAGGCTACGCCTGTAGAAAGCGCTGTGACCGCTGCGGAGTGAGAGCTCGGCATGCCGCCTGTGCTTGTAACCAGCGACCAGTCCAGTTTTCTGGACACGATAAACTGTATGGGCACTTTGATGACCTGAGCAAAAATAATTGCGGCCAGGCTTGATAATAAAGGAAAATTCGTTAAAATTTCCATCGGCGACATCCTTTCTATTTGAAAAATCCTTCGTGTTTCAAAAGAAAAAAGCAAGTCTTTGACTGTTGTTTGATAAAATAAGTGTAGTGGAAAGAATGTTTTTCCTATTATACCATTGTTCATTACAAATACCCATTACGTTAGGAGTGTAAGCCTCATGTTTTATGCGGTTCAGCAATTAGAGCATACAGAAACCCTTGTGGTCGGGCTTTTTCAAAAAAGCCAGCTGACAGGAAAAGCGTTGGAAATTGATGAAATGCTTGAAGGCCATCTGACACAGCTTTTAAAAGATGGTGATGTCTCTGCGAAACCGAATCAAGTATCAAAAGTATTCCCCCCATCTTCTGCGGGTATGAAACGAATTTATTTCGTTGGTCTGGGTAGAGAAGCAAATTTTACGTTTGAACAGGCGAAGGAACGTTTTGCTCATGTTTTTCAAGCTATTCATAAAGACCGAAAACAAGAAGCAGCTGTCCTGCTTGATACGTTTATTTCGGAAGATGTGCCTCCAGCCGATGCCGCTCATGCATTAGCTGAGAGCTGCCTGCTTGCTTCCTATGAGGTACAGGATTATAAGCACAAATCAAATGAGCCTGACAAACAAATTGAAGCCGTGTATGTTGTAACAGATGAAGATACCCAGGAAGTGCAGGCGGGGCTTCGCGTCGGCCAGGCATACGGACAAGGGACAAATTCGGCTAGAACGCTTGTGAATATGCCGGGAAACATGCTGACAGCGACTGACCTCGCTTCGTATGCTGAAGAGCTTGCGGCGAAATATGATTTTGAGTGTGAGATATTGGAGAAATCAGAGATGGAAGAGCTCGGTATGGGCGGAATACTTGCGGTAAACCAAGGCTCTGCCGAACCCCCGAAAATGATTGTGCTGAAATATCAGGGCAAAAAGGAATGGGAAGATGTCGTCGGACTTGTCGGGAAAGGGATTACCTTCGACACAGGCGGCTACTCCATTAAAACGAAATCTGGAATTGTCGGCATGAAATCAGATATGGGGGGAGCTGCTGCGGTTCTCGGTGCTATGGAAACGATCGGAGAGCTTCGTCCCGAGCAAAACGTGCTGGCTGTTATTCCGTCAACCGATAATATGATCTCTGGCGGGGCGATGAAGCCTGATGACGTGATCGTATCATTAAGCGGAAAAACAATTGAAATCCTCAATACAGATGCTGAAGGAAGGCTAGTGCTTGCAGATGGCATTACATACGCGAAACAGCATGGCGCATCAGTTCTTGTTGATGTGGCTACGCTTACCGGCGGCGTCGTTGTGGCATTAGGAACTGAAACAACCGGCGCAATGACAAATGATCAAAGCTTTTACCAGCAGGTGGCTGATGCTGCACAAGAGTGCGGCGAGGCGATCTGGCAGCTGCCGATAACAGAGAAGGATAAAAAGCGCGTAAAAAGCAGCCAAATGGCGGATCTCAGCAATTCGCCGGGGCGTGAAGGACATGCGATTATGGCAGGAACGTTTCTTGGAGAATTTGCTGAGTCAACACCTTGGGTTCATCTTGATATTGCGGGCACAGCGACTGCCAATAAACCGACCTGCTTCGGACCGTCAGGGGCTACCGGCGTTATGGCAAGAACACTGGCTACACTTGCGGAGCGATTTGCATTGGAAGAAGAGAAAAGCGAATAATGATGAATCCCTGCTGCATCATGCGGCAGGGATTTTTTCTACCAAAATCTTTAGTTGACTAAAGTAGATCGGTTATGATACGATACGTTCGTACTTTATTTATCTACTACATTAGCAAACTAAAGGATTTTTGGAGGGGTATCATGAATGCAGTCGTCATCGCAGTCCTGCTTATGCTTGTATTAAGCCTGCTGCGTGTCAATATTGTTATCGCATTAATTATAGGCGCCTTAGCCGGCGGGTTAACAGGCGGGCTCGGTCTTGGCGAAACGGTTAAAGCTTTCACAGACGGTCTCGGCGGAAATGCCACCGTTGCAGTCAGCTACGCCATGCTTGGCGCGTTTGCCGCCGCTTTGACGAAAACGGGTCTTCCGGACGCAATGGTGGAAGCCTCCGTTAAATTAATCGGAAATAAAGAAGATTCTCGCAAAAAAGCGCTGTCTAAGGTGCTGATTGTGCTGATTATTTTAATTGTATCTTGTTTTTCTCAAAACGTCGTTCCGGTTCACATCGCGTTTATCCCGGTGCTGATTCCGCCGCTTTTGAAAATCTTTAATGAACTTGAAATGGACCGCCGTTTGATTGCGTGTGTGATCACTTTTGGTTTAACGGCGCCTTATATTGTGCTGCCGGTAGGTTTCGGCCAAATCTTCCAGGGAATGCTTAAGGATAATATGGCAGATGCCGGATTAAACGTATCTCTCGCTGATATTCCTTATGCCTTAATGATTCCCGTAGCAGGTATGGTTGTAGGTCTGATTTTATCAATTATCGTATTCCGTAAACCGAAAACATATGAAACAAAAGAAATATCTGGTACGAACGCTTCTCCATATACGAAAAAAAGCCTGGCTATCGCGGTGCTTGCCATCGTTGTGTCACTCGGCGTCCAGCTTTACTTATCTCAGACTTTGGGAGTAGAAGGGATGATTATGGGGGCGCTGGCAGGTCTGGTTATTCTGTTTGTCAGTGGTGTGATGAAGCGTGATGAAGCGGACTCGCTGATTACTGACGGAATGGTCTTAATGGCCTTTATCGGCTTTGTCATGCTTGTTGCAGCCGGGTTTTCAAACGTGTTGACGAAAACCGGAGATGTCGAATCACTGGTTAAAACAGCAGCTGGCATCATGGGGCACAGTCAGTTAGTGGGTGCATTGCTGATGCTCATTGTCGGCTTGTTCATTACAATGGGAATCGGATCTTCTTTTGCGACGATTCCTGTTATCACAACGATCTTTGTGCCTCTTTGCCTGCAGCTTGGATTCAGCCCGATGGCAACGGTTGCGATTATCGGGGCAGCTGCTGCGCTTGGTGATGCCGGTTCACCTGCCAGCGACAGTACGCTTGGGCCGACTTCAGGTTTAAGTGCGGACGGCCAGCATCACCACATTTGGGACACTTGTGTGCCGACATTTATATTTTATAATATCCCGCTTATTATCTTTGGATGGATTGCAGCGCTTGTTTTATAAGGAAAAAGGCTCCCCTTTACTGGGGAGCCTTTTCTCGTTATCATAAAAAAACCCTCCAATAGAACGGTTTTTACATGGACGATATGTGATTTCTGTTAAAGCCGGTTGCTTTATGAATAGACCGGTAGATGCCTGGTGCGATAAACGCCAGTATGACAGCTAGCGCCGTGTCTTTTACCATAAACCAAGTCATAAAGCCCCAAGTTGTGCCGTAGCTTACCGGCGTATGAATCCACAGCTTCAGTGCAAGATACATATAGGTAGTGCCGATGATATACATGATTGCCGTTCCGATAAGTGAAGCAATGAGAAATCGAATTTTACTTGGCTGAATTTTTCGTTCTAAAAACCATCCCGCTGCAAATGCTGCCGGGATGTATGAGATAATAAACCCGCCGCTTTTCCCTGCAAACGGTGCGAAGCCTGCAGAAAATTGAGCAAACACAGGCGCTCCGGCCAATCCGACAAGTGCATATACAATCATGGCAATCGCTGCTCGTTTGCTGCCGAGAAGCATGGCTGCCAAGAGACAGAAAAACGGCTGCATCGAAAGCGGAATGCCGGCAACTTGTAAAAAGGGTGCTACTGATGTAAGGTTGGCCCCGACAGCCATAAGTGCGGCGAACATGCCGATCAGCGCCATATCGGCCGCGCGAAGTTTACGTTGTTTCATAGTTGTCCCCCTTAGGTTATATATACACAATCATAGAGTAATATTGAACGGAAAGATTGTCAACATAAATCAAAACGAGGTTAACAAAAGGAGGGTTCCATATGTATTTTGGAAAAACAAAACAGTCCGATCAATCTGGAAGAGTGCCCCCAAATCAAAACGTCACCACTTCATTTCCTGTGCTTCATACGGGAAATGTCCCATATTACGAAGATATGACGAGATGGAATCTTCAAGTATACGGTTTGGTTGACCATCCGATGCTGCTGAGCTTTGAAGATGTCAAAGCCTTTCCGAAGTACGAATCGAAAAATGACATTCATTGTGTCACAGGCTGGTCGAGGCTTGATAATGTGTGGCAAGGCGTGCGTGCTCGTGATATAGCGGAAAAAGCGGGGGTGAAAGAAGAAGCTGGCTACGTTATTTTACATGCGGAAGAAGGCTGGACGACCAATCTGCCGATCGATGATTTCTTAGCGGAAACTTCCCTTCTGGCTTATGCGCATAATAGCGAGCCTTTAACGCCTGAACACGGCTTCCCGCTGCGGGGTGTATTTCCGCATCTGTATTTTTGGAAAAGCGCCAAGTGGCTGCGCGGCATCCAATTTACGAAAGAAAACCATCCGGGCTTTTGGGAGCGGAATGGCTATCACATGAGAGGGGATCCTTGGCAAAATCAAAGATTTACATGGGATTAAGGTTCTATTTCAAACGGGACCATCCGCATCTTTATCAGGTTTTTATTTCCATATTGATAGTCTGCAGGTACCTTATTTGATACAGGTGCCTTTTTTATTCGGGAAAAAGTTGACTTTCTTTGGAAGAAAACCTATTATTTGAGTTGTCTAGTTGATAGTGAAAATCATTATCATACATTGCGGTTTAGTTTAAGGAGAGGAATGTCGTACTGCATGAAAGAGCAAACAACAGACCGGACGAAAAGCGGAACACCAAACGCATATACGATTCCTGGTACGGAAGTGCGTATGATGTCTTCTCGCATTGAAAACCGTACCTATCATATTTTTATCTCGAAACCGGATACGCCGCCGCCATCCGCTGGTTATCCTGTGATTTATCTGCTGGATGCCAATTCTGTCTTTGGAACGATGACGGAAGCCGTTCGAATACAGGGGCGCCGACCTGAAAAAACAGGGGTAATTCCTGCAGTGATCGTCGGCATTGGCTATGAGACAGCGGAGCCGTTTTCCTCAGCGCGTCACCGGGATTTTACAATGCCGACAGCCCAATCGAAGCTGCCGGAAAGGCCCGACGGCAAAGAATGGCCGGAGCATGGCGGAGCAGAGAGCTTTATCAGGTTTATTGAGGAGGAGCTGAAACCGGAGATAGAACGAGATTACCAGATTGATAAAAACAGACAAACAATCTTTGGCCACTCGCTTGGCGGGCTTTTCGTGCTGCAAGTGCTGTTAACAAAGCCGGATGCGTTTCAAACCTATATTGCGGGAAGTCCGTCCATTCATTGGAATAAACCGTTTATTCTCGAGAAAGCGGACCATTTCGCCTCCCTCACTAAGAAGAACAATCAGCCTATCAATATCCTGCTTGCCGCAGGGGAATTGGAGCAGCATCATAAAAGCCGGATGAACGATAATGCGAGGGAGCTTTACGAGCGGCTGGCCGTTTTATCTGAACAAGGCATACGGGCAGAATTTTGTGAGTTTTCAGGAGAAGGGCATATTTCGGTTCTTCCTGTTTTGGTCAGCCGGGCGCTGCGTTTTGCGCTTCATCCTGACGGGCCGCATCTTTCAATGGGCTGAGACATACTCAGCCTTGCTTCTAAAAAATATTTGTCACTGAAATTATATTTGACTGTCACATGACATTTGGATATGATTATTTTTACAATTGATAATGATAATCATTATCAATAAATTGCGCTTTTCAAAGTGCAGCAGTCTTTTTCTCTGGATGTCTGTTCGGCATCTAGAGTGAAGAAAGGAATTGATGATATGAATGTAACGGATATAAAGGGCAAAATTGCTTTTATAACAGGGGCAGCTCAAGGGATAGGTGAAGCTGTTGCGCGGACGCTTGCCGGTCAAGGCGCACATATTGCGGCAGTTGATTATAATCCTGAAAAGCTGGAAAAGGTTGTGAACAGCCTCAAAGCGGAAGGGCACCATGCGGAAGCTTTTCCTGCGGATGTGAGAGACAGCGCGGCGATTGACGAGATCACGGCGCGCATCGAACGCGAGATGGGGCCGATTGATATTTTGGTGAATGTAGCGGGTGTCCTTCGCCCGGGTCTCATTCATTCGCTTAGCGATGAGGAATGGGAAGCGACGTTCTCAGTGAATTCGACTGGCGTATTTAACGCCTCACGTTCAGTCAGCAAATATATGATGGACCGGAGATCTGGTTCGATTGTAACGGTCGGATCAAATGCTGCGGGTGTGCCAAGAACATCTATGGCGGCATATGCCTCTTCAAAGGCTGCGGCTGTGATGTTTACGAAATGCCTTGGCCTTGAGCTTGCAGAATACAATATTCGCTGCAACATCGTGTCTCCCGGATCAACGGAAACAGACATGCAGTGGTCATTATGGGCCGATGAGAATGGAGCGGAGCAAGTCATAAAAGGATCACTTGAGACATTTAAAACAGGGATCCCGCTCAAAAAATTAGCCCGGCCTTCGGATATTGCGGATGCGGTGCTCTTTTTGGTTTCTGGCCAGGCAGGGCATATTACGATGCATAATTTATGCGTAGATGGCGGCGCGACGTTAGGCGTGTAACTGAATTTAAAGGAGGTTCATGAGAATGTTGGAACAAAACGTTATACCAGAAACAAAAGCGGAGCATTTGCTTTATGAGTATCAGCCGGGTGCCTTTTTCTTAGCTTCTCCTCATCGCGTACTGTTAGCGAAAGGCATATGTGAAATCGTACCGGGGGCAGACGGGCAAAATCAAATGGAAACCCTTTCCGTCCGTATTGCAGAGGCGCTGCGTCAGGCAAAGCGATCGGGGCAAAGCCGTCCGCTTGTAGTCGGGGCCGTTCCTTTTGATCAAGTAAAAGCATCGCGGCTCGTTGTTCCTGAAGAAGTTAGCTGGTCAGGACCGCTTCAATTTGACCATGCGGAGAAGGAACAGCAATGTGAGCATACATACCACATAGAGCCTGTTCCGGCACCGGAGGATTACAAAAATGGTGTGGAACAAGGACTGGCGCGCATTGCCGATGGAACACTCAGCAAAATCGTTCTGTCCAGGTCGCTGCAGCTGACATCGCCTGAACCGATTCAGACGGATGAGCTGCTTCGCCATCTGGCTCAGCATAACACACATGGCTACACATTTGCCGCGGACGTGTCCAGTCAGACGGAAACATCTCCCCGCCGAACATTGCTCGGTGCAAGTCCGGAGCTTCTCGTTTCAAGGATGGGAACTCAGGTCGTTTCCAATCCATTAGCCGGTTCTAGGCCGCGCAGTGATGATCCTGTTGAAGACCAGCGCCGGGCAGATGAATTGCTTGCTTCCGCAAAGGATCTTCATGAGCACGCAGTTGTGGCTGACGCAGTTGCGGCAGCGCTAAGGCCTTTCTGCCGGACGCTGGATGTTCCGGAAAAGCCCTCACTGATCAAAACGGAGACAATGTGGCACCTGTCCAGCGTGATTAAGGGAGAGCTTTCCGATCCATCTGTAACCGCGCTTGAATTGGCGGCGGCGCTTCACCCGACGCCGGCGGTCTGCGGAACACCGACTGATCTTGCAAGAGAAGCGATTCTAAGCATTGAGCCGTTCGACCGCGGTTTCTTTACCGGCATGGTCGGCTGGTGTGACGATGCGGGTGACGGAGAATGGATCGTGACGATCCGTTGTGCAGAGGCAGAAGATCGTTCACTCCGCCTGTATGCGGGAGCTGGTGTTGTTGCCGGATCAAAGCCCGAGGACGAGCTTCAGGAGACATCCGCAAAGTTTCGGACAATGCTGCGGGCAATGGGCGTGGATCACATATGAAGAACAGAATGGATTGCTGGAGGGATGCAACATGCTGAAAGGATTTACTCCTTGGCCTGATGAGTTAGCTGAGATCTATCGAAAGAATGGCTGCTGGGCCGGCGAGACGTTTGGAGATTTGTTAAGAGACCGGGCAGCCAAATATGGCGATCGCATTGCGATTACATGCGGGAACACCCATTGGAGCTATCGAGAGCTTGACACAAGGGCTGATCGCCTGGCTGCCGGATTTCAAAAGCTCGGCATTCAACAGATGGATCGTGTCGTGGTGCAGCTGCCAAATATCAAAGAGTTTTTTGAAGTCATTTTCGCGCTTTTCCGCCTGGGGGCGCTTCCAGTCTTTGCACTGCCTTCTCATCGAAGCAGTGAGATTACATATTTTTGCGAGTTTGCTGAAGCGGCTGCATATATCATTCCCGATTCTTATTCTGGTTTTGACTACCGTTCACTTGCCAGACAGGTTCAAAGCAAGCTGCCGACGTTGAAACACGTCATTGTCGCAGGTGAGGCAGAGGAATTTTTGCCGCTGAATGATTTGCATACTGAACCTGTAAAACTGCCTGAAGTCAAATCTTCAGATGTGGCGTTCCTCCAGCTTTCTGGCGGGAGCACCGGGCTATCGAAACTGATTCCGAGGACTCACGACGACTACATTTACAGTCTGAAGCGGAGTGTCGAGGTCTGCTGGCTCGACCACAGCACGGTGTACTTGGCTGCGCTGCCGATGGCGCACAATTATCCGCTGAGCTCACCGGGGGTTCTCGGCGTATTATACGCTGGAGGAAGAGTGGTTTTATCTCCTTCTCCAAGTCCAGATGACGCGTTTCCTTTGATTGAACGCGAAAAGGTCACGATAACCGCTCTTGTTCCGCCTCTTGCGATGGTATGGATGGATGCGGCATCCTCACGCCGGGACGATTTATCCAGCCTTCAAGTGCTGCAGGTCGGCGGTGCCAAGTTCAGTGCTGAAGCCGCGCGAAGGGTAAAAGCTGTTTTCGGCTGCACGCTGCAGCAGGTGTTCGGAATGGCAGAGGGTCTTGTCAATTATACGAGATTGGATGACCCTGAGGAGATCATTGTCAGCACCCAAGGAAAACCGATGTCCCCATATGATGAAGTGCGTGTTTGGGATGATCAGGATCGCGACGTAAAACCTGGTGAAACAGGCCACTTGCTAACGCGGGGACCGTATACAATTCGAGGTTACTATAAGGCGGAAGAGCATAACGCTGCTTCATTTACTGAGGACGGTTTTTACCGTACGGGTGATATCGTCAGGCTGACACCAGACGGCTATATTATCGTTGAAGGCCGTGCGAAGGATCAAATTAACCGTGGAGGAGAAAAGGTTGCGGCTGAAGAGGTAGAAAATCATTTGCTGGCGCATCCGGATGTCCATGATGCGGCAATGGTCTCCATGCCTGATCAATTTCTTGGCGAAAGATCGTGTGTGTTCATTATTCCCCGGGATGAAGCCCCGAAATCCGCAGAGCTCAAAGCTTTTTTGAGAGAGCGCGGACTGGCGGCATATAAAATTCCCGACCGTATAGAATTTGTCGAATCCTTCCCGCAGACAGGGGTAGGAAAGGTAAGCAAAAAGGCCCTTCGTGAAGCCATTGCTGAGAAGCTTTTTGCAGGAGCAAAAAATAAAACAACAATTTGAGAGGAAGTGTTCAAATGGCTATACCTGCCATTCAGCCGTATCAAATGCCGACAGCATCTGATATGCCGCAAAACAAAGTATCATGGGTGCCTGATCCAAATCGGGCTGTCTTGTTAATACACGATATGCAAAACTATTTTGTCGATGCTTTCACAGCTGGGGCGTCTCCGGTAACAGAGCTTTCAGCGAATATAAGAAAGCTGAAAGATCAATGTGTTCAGCTTGGGATTCCTGTTGTCTATACCGCGCAGCCGGGAAGCCAAAATCCGGCTGACCGGGCGCTGCTGACAGATTTTTGGGGCCCGGGATTAAACAGCGGTCCTTATGAGGAGAAAATTATACCCGAGCTGGCACCGGAGAATGATGATCTTGTGCTGACAAAATGGAGATACAGCGCGTTTAAGAGAACGAATCTGCTCGAAATGATGCGCAAAGAGGGACGCGATCAGCTGATCATTACCGGAATTTACGCCCATATTGGGTGTCTCGTTACAGCATGTGAAGCATTTATGGAGGATATGAAAGCCTTTTTTGTGGGAGACGCAGTTGCTGATTTTTCATTAGAAAAACATCAAATGGCGCTGGACTATGCGGCTGGACGCTGTGCATTTACCGTGATGACTGACAGTCTTCTTGATCAGCTGCAGAATGCGCCGGCAGACGTTCAAAAAACGTCAGCAAACACCGGCAAAAAAGAAGTGTTTACATGTGAGAATATCCGTAAACAAATTGCTGAGCTTTTACAAGAAACACCGGAAGACATCACAGATCAAGAGGATTTGCTCGATCGTGGTCTAGATTCGGTAAGGATCATGACATTGGTGGAACAATGGCGCCGTGAAGGGGCAGAGGTGACTTTCGTGGAATTGGCTGAACGCCCAACGATTGAAGAATGGCAGAAATTGCTTACAACCCGCAGCCAGCAAGTGCTGCCAAACGCGGATTATTTATAAAAGGAGGGTAAACAAACGGATGCCTGATACAAAAGATCTTCAATATTCTTTGACCGGGGCGCAAACTGGCATATGGTTTGCTCAGCAGCTTGATCCGGACAATCCAATCTACAATACGGCGGAATATATAGAAATTAATGGACCTATCAATATTGCTCTTTTTGAAGAAGCTTTGCGGCACGTGATCAAGGAAGCGGAATCGCTGCATGTCCGCTTCGGTGAAAATATGGACGGGCCATGGCAGATGATAAACCCGTCTCCGGATGTACAGCTGCCCGTCATTGACGTCAGCTCTCAGCCAGATCCGGAAAAAACAGCATTAAACTGGATGAAAGCAGATTTGGCAAAACCGGTTGATTTAGGAGATGACCCTTTGTTCAATGAAGCTCTGTTTATTGCCGGGCCTGATCGTTTCTTTTGGTATCAGCGCATTCACCATATAGCGATCGACGGCTTCGGTTTTTCCCTGATAGCCCAGCGTGTGGCAAGTACATATACCAAGCTTATAAAAGGACAAACAGCTAAAGATCGTTCCTTTGGGTCTCTCCAAGCCATTTTGGAGGAGGATACAGATTATCGCGGTTCGGAGCGGTATGAGAAGGATCGTCAATTCTGGCTGGATCGTTTTGCAGATGCACCCGAAGTTGTGAGCTTGGCTGATCGGGCGCCAAGAACATCTAACAGTTTTCTTCGTCATACGGCATATCTGCCTCCGTCTGATGTAACTGCGTTAAAAGAAGCTGCGCGCTATTTCTCAGGAAGCTGGCATGAAGTCATGATTGCGGTATCAGCTGTTTATGTGCACCGTATGACCGGCTCTGAGGATGTTGTGCTCGGCCTGCCCATGATGGGAAGGATAGGGTCCGCATCACTGAATGTACCGGCTATGGTGATGAACCTTCTCCCGCTTCGGTTGACTGTCAGCTCTTCGATGAGCTTTTCTGAACTGATTCAGCAAATTTCCCGGGAAATCCGCAGTATTCGGAGACATCATAAGTATCGCCATGAAGAGCTTCGGCGTGATCTGAAATTGATAGGAGAAAATCATAGATTATTTGGCCCTCAAATCAATCTCATGCCGTTTGATTACGGTCTCGACTTTGCCGGGGCCCGGGGCATAACGCATAATCTTTCAGCCGGTCCTGTTGATGATCTATCAATCAATGTATATGACAGAACAGACGGCAGCGGGCTGCGAATTGATGTTGATGCGAATCCCGAGGTATACAACGAGTCTGATATCAAGCTTCATCAGCAACGTATCCTGCAGCTGCTGCAAGCGGCTTCAGCCGGGGAGGACATGCTGATCGGGCAGATGGAGCTTCTGTTGCCAGAGGAGAAAGAAAAAGTCATTTCTAAATGGAATGAGACGGCAAAATCCGAGAAGCTGGTCAGCCTTCAGGACATGTTCGAAAAGCAGGTAGTTCTTACGCCAGAACGTATCGCTCTTATGTGTGATGACGTTCAAGTCAGCTATCGAAAGCTCAATGAAGAGGCAAACCGCCTCGCGCGTCTGTTGATCGAAAAAGGGATTGGTCCGGAGCAATTTGTAGCTTTGGCGCTGCCGCGTTCCCCTGAGATGGTGGCCTCAATGCTTGGTGTGCTCAAGACTGGTGCGGCGTATCTCCCCCTTGATCCGGAGTTTCCTGCTGACCGCATTTCTTACATGCTGGAGGATGCGAAACCTTCATGCATCATAACGACTGAGGAAATAGCAGCCAGTCTGCCTGATGACCTGGCTGTACCGGAGCTTGTGCTTGATCAGGCTGTTACACAGGAGATTATAAAACGCTATTCGCCGGAAAATCCGAATGTATCGGTTTCTCTTGACCATCCTGCGTATATCATCTATACATCAGGATCAACAGGAAGACCGAAGGGTGTCGTTGTGACACGGAAAAGCTTAAGCAATTTTCTGCTGTCCATGCAGGAGGCATTTTCTCTAGGAGAAGAAGACAGGCTGTTGGCTGTGACGACTGTCGCTTTTGATATTTCAGCATTGGAGTTATATCTTCCGCTGATTAGCGGAGCGCAAATCGTGATCGCAAAGAAAGAAACGATCCGTGAGCCGCAGGCATTAGCTGAAATGATTGAAAATTTCGATATCAGTATCATGCAGGCAACACCGACACTATGGCATGCTTTGGTGACGAGTGAACCTGAGAATCTTCGGGGGCTTAGAGTGCTTGTCGGAGGCGAGGCGCTGCCGAGCGGTCTTTTGCAGGCGCTTCAAGACCTTCATTGTTCAGTCACAAATTTATACGGTCCGACTGAAACAACGATTTGGTCTGCAGCAGCTTTTCTTGATGAAGGGCTGAAGGGCGTTCCGCCGATTGGCAAACCGATTTGGAATACCCGGGTGTATGTGCTTGATAACGGTTTGCAGCCAGTGCCGCCGGGGGTGGTCGGTGAACTTTATATCGCAGGAACCGGCTTGGCCAGAGGTTATTTTCACCGCCCTGATTTAACGGCCGAGCGTTTTGTTGCAGATCCATACGGACCGCCGGGGACTCGGATGTATCGGACTGGAGACCAGGCTCGCTGGCGATCTGATGGGACTTTGGATTATATCGGGCGGGCGGATCATCAAATCAAAATTCGCGGATTCCGAATTGAACTTGGAGAAATTGATGCCGTGCTTGCTAAGCACCCGCACATTGAACAGGCCGCGGTTGTCGTACGGGAAGATCAGCCGGGAGACAAACGATTGGCGGCTTATGTAGTCGCTGATTCTGCAATCGATACTGCCGAGCTTCGCCGTTATATGGGGGCCAGTCTTCCTGATTACATGGTGCCGGCGGCGTTTGTAGAGATGGACGAGCTTCCGTTAACACCTAATGGCAAGCTTGATCGGAAAGCACTGCCGGCGCCAGATTTCAGCACATCTGTCAGTGATCGGGCCCCGCGGACTCCTCAGGAAGAGATATTGTGTGACTTGTTTGCAGAGGTTCTCGGTTTGGCACGTGTCGGTATCGATGACAGTTTCTTCGAGCTTGGCGGTCATTCTCTTCTCGCAGCCCGTCTGATGAGCCGCATTCGCGAGGTAATGGGAGCCGAACTTGGTATCGCTAAGCTCTTTGACGAACCGACAGTAGCCGGTCTCGCAGCCCATCTTAATCAGGCGCAGAGTGCACGTCCCGCTTTGCAAAGAGCTGAGCGGCCTGAAAAAATCCCGCTATCTTTTGCCCAGCGCCGGCTATGGTTCCTCCACTGTCTGGAAGGGCCGAGCCCTACTTATAATATTCCGGTTGCTGTCCGTTTGTCGGGCGAACTGGACAAGGAAGTGCTGCGAGCTGCTCTTTATGACCTCGTCTGCCGTCATGAAAGCCTGCGGACGATCTTCCCTGAATCGCAGGGGACATCCTATCAGCATATTTTAGATGCCGATCAAGCCCGGCCTGAGTTACATGTTACCGAAATTGCTGAGAAGGAGCTTTCTGATCGGCTTGCTGAAGCTGTGCGCTACAGCTTTGATCTTGCAGCCGAGCCTGCTTTCCGTGCCGAGCTATTTGTAATCGGTCCTGACAATTGCGTGCTGCTTCTTCTCGTCCATCATATTGTCGGGGACGGCTGGTCCTTAACGCCGCTTACCCGAGATCTTGGAACGGCTTATGCGTCTCGCTGCCAAGGACAAGCTCCCGAATGGGTGCCTCTGGCTGTGCAGTATGCGGACTATGCGCTGTGGCAGCAAGAACTGCTTGGAAACGAGGATGATCCAAATAGCTTGATTGCCGGACAGCTTGCTTTCTGGAAAGAAACCTTGAAGAACCTGCCTGACCAGCTTGAACTGCCAACTGATTATTCACGTCCGGCTGAGCCGAGTCATGATGGGGATACGATTCATTTTCGTATTGAGCCCGACCTTCACAAGCGCTTGCAGGAGCTGGCTCGCGCAAATAGGGTGAGCCTATTTATGGTGCTTCAATCCGGTCTCGCCGCTTTATTGACACGGCTCGGGGCGGGCACCGACATTCCGATCGGCAGTCCGATCGCGGGACGGAATGATGATGCGCTGGGCGATCTTGTAGGGCTGTTCATTAATACATTGGTGCTCCGAACCGATACGTCCGGTGATCCAAGCTTCCGTGAGCTTCTTGACAGAGTACGGGAAGTGAATCTGGCAGCTTATGAAAATCAGGATCTGCCGTTTGAGAGACTTGTAGAGGTGCTTAATCCGGCTCGTTCGCGTGCGACGCATCCTTTATTCCAAATCATGCTTGCGTTCCAAAACACACCGGACGCTGAACTGCAACTTCCTGACATGGAGAGCAGCCTGCGAATCCACAGTGTCGGTTCTGCCAAGTTTGATTTAACGCTGGAAATCAGTGAAGATCGTCTTGCTGACGGGACACCAAACGGGATGGAAGGATTGCTTGAATACAGCACTGATCTTTTCAAGCGGGAAACTGCTCAGGCTCTTACTGACCGATTGATGCGCCTGTTGGAGGCTGCCGAGTCTGATCCTGACGAGCAAATCGGAAATCTGGATATTCTTGCTCCAGAGGAACGCAGCAGCATGGTGACAGATTGGCAAGGTGTATCTGAAAAGATTCCGCACGCATGTTTACCGGAGCAGTTTGAGAAACAGGCTGCTTTACGTCCTGATGCCATTGCCGTTGTTTATGAAGATCAGGCACTGAGCTATGCAGAGCTGAATGAAAGAGCAAATCGGCTTGCCCGCATGCTGATTAGTGAAGGTGTCGGGCCGGAGCAATTTGTGGCATTGGCACTGCCCCGATCATTAGAAATGGCTGTCGGGCTACTGGCGGTGCTGAAAACCGGAGCAGCTTATCTGCCTCTTGATCCGGATTATCCGGCTGATCGAATTGCTTTTATGCTAAAAGATGCACAGCCCGCGTTTATCATGACGAACACTAAAGCTGCAGAACACATTCCGCCAGCGGACAACGTGCCGAAAATCGTACTGGATGATCTCGAACTGGAAAAGAAACTAAACACATACCCAGCTGATAATCCGGATAATACGGATCGGATCCAGCCGCTTACGCCTTTGAATACGGCGTATGTCATTTATACATCCGGCTCAACTGGTGTTCCAAAAGGTGTGATGATTCCTCACCAAAACGTAACGCGTTTATTTGCAGCGACCGAGCACTGGTTCCATTTCAGCTCAGACGATATCTGGACCATGTTCCATTCCTACGCGTTTGACTTTTCAGTGTGGGAGATTTGGGGTCCTCTGCTGCATGGCGGGCGTCTCGTGATCGTGCCTCACCACGTCAGCAGATCGCCAGAAGCATTTCTGCGCCTGCTTGTCAAAGAGGGTGTGACCGTTCTAAATCAGACACCGTCCGCTTTCTATCAGTTTATGCAGGCGGAACGGGAACAGCCGGATCTCGGACAGGCGCTCAGCCTGCGCTATGTCATTTTTGGCGGAGAAGCGCTTGAACTCAGCCGTTTAGAGGATTGGTATAACCGCCACCCTGAAAATAGCCCGCAGCTTATCAATATGTATGGTATTACAGAAACAACCGTGCATGTGAGCTATATCGAATTAGACCGAAGCATGGCAGCTTTACGGGCAAACAGCTTGATCGGCTGCGGCATTCCCGATCTTGGTGTATATGTGCTGGATGAGCGCTTGCAGCCGGTGCCGCCTGGTGTTGCCGGAGAGCTGTATGTATCAGGAGCAGGGTTAGCACGAGGTTATCTAGGCCGGCCTGGTTTAACATCTGAACGCTTCATAGCTGATCCGTTCGGTCCTCCAGGCACTAGGATGTACCGCACTGGGGATGTAGCCCGCCTCCGCGCTGATGGTTCTCTTGACTATGTCGGCCGTGCCGATCATCAGGTGAAAATCCGGGGATTCCGGATTGAATTGGGAGAAATTGAAGCCGCGCTTGTTCAGCATCCGCAGCTTGAAGATGCGGCAGTGATCGTTCGTGAGGATCAGCCGGGAGATAAACGGTTGGCAGCTTATGTCATCCCTTCGGAAGAAACATTTGATACGGCGGAACTGCGCAGGTATGCTGCTGAGAGATTGCCGGATTACATGGTGCCTGCTGCCTTTGTGACGATGAAAGAATTGCCGCTGACACCGAATGGAAAGCTTGATCGTAAAGCGCTGCCCACTCCGGATTTCGCAGGGGCAGTGACAGGACGCGGACCGAGAACGCCGCAGGAAGAAATTCTCTGTGACTTGTTTATGGAGGTGCTTCACTTGCCGCGTGTCGGCATTGATGATCGTTTCTTTGATTTAGGCGGACATTCCTTGCTTGCTGTACAGCTCATGAGCCGCATCCGCGAATCCCTCGGCGTTGAACTCAGCATCGGCAACCTATTCGAAGCGCCGACTGTTGCCGGACTTGCTGAAAGACTTGAAATGGGATCAAGCCAAAGCGCTCTTGATGTTCTGCTGCCGCTCCGAACAAGCGGAGACAAGCTTCCTTTATTCTGTGTTCATCCGGCTGGGGGGCTCAGCTGGTGCTATGCCGGTTTGATGACGAATATAGGAACGGATTATCCGATCTATGGCTTGCAGGCACGGGGAATCGGGCAGCGCGAGGAGCTTCCGAAAACACTTGATGACATGGCTGCCGATTACATTAAACAAATACGAACGGTCCAGCCGAAAGGCCCGTACCATCTGCTGGGCTGGTCCCTGGGCGGGAATGTCGTTCATGCGATGGCCACCCAGCTGCAAAATCAAGGAGAAGAAGTTTCCCTACTGGTGATGCTGGATGCCTATCCAAACCACTTCCTTCCTATAAAAGAGGCGCCTGATGATGAGGAAGCACTTATTGCCCTTCTGGCGTTAGGCGGGTACGATCCAGACAGCTTAGGGGACAAACCGCTAGATTTTGAAGCAGCGATTGAGATTCTTCGCAGTGACGGCAGTGCGCTTGCGAGCTTGGATGAAACGGTCATTTTAAATCTGAAAAATACGTATGTCAATTCAGTCGGCATTTTAGGCTCCTATAAGCCGAAAACCTTCCGTGGAAATGTTTTGTTTTTCAGATCAACAATCATTCCTGAATGGTTTGACCCGATTGAACCTGACTCGTGGAAGCCTTACATTAACGGACAGATTGAACAAATTGACATCGACTGCCGTCATAAAGATTTATGTCAGCCGGAACCGCTGGCTCAAATCGGCAAGGTTCTCGCTGTCAAACTGAAAGAGTTAAATCAATAAGGGAGGAGAAATAGATGGCAAATCCATTTGAAAATGCGGATGGCACCTATTTGGTGCTGATTAACGAAGAAGGCCAATATTCCCTATGGCCCGGTTTTATAGATGTGCCGAGCGGCTGGACAGTCGTTCATGAACAAAAAGGGCGTGAAGCTTGTCTGGACTATATCCAATCAAATTGGAGCGACATGAGGCCAAACAGCCTAAAAACTGTTGAAAATGTGTAATCGCATAAAAAGAGACTGCGGCAAGCAGTCTCTTTTCCTATCTTACGCAGACGTTTGGGTATGGTCACAATCTCTGACCGGGTTTCCATTTTCATCCGTACACCAAGATTGGGATAAAAACGCTAAAAACACAGCGGCCCACTGATCTGCAAACTGAATCAGGATGCCTCCGTCATGCCAAGAGCCGTTGTCTTTTTTCCAGCGGGTATCCATTGCATTCCCTTGATTCATATGGATATTGTGCATGCCGTTGGTCGGGGTAAAGCCGAATATTTTATCTGCAGCCTGTTCAGGTCCGAATTTGGAACCGAATATATAAACCGGCGCTTTCTCATCTTGCGCTTTCTTCATATACGTTTCAATAAAATCATTTAAATCATTGTCAGGTCCCGTGATTTCATGCGGCAAAGGCTTCATTTCTCCCGGGTCAAACAAATTGCCCCGCACGTAATCAAGGGCCACTTCACGGTTTGCCTCATTGATCCTTGTATATCCATACGGCATGTTCGGAAGGATGGTAATCGAGCTCGAATCAAACTGATCGTCAGCCAAATACAATACTTCAGATTCTTCAGAACTGGACATCACATTGATGGCGCACCTGTAATACGTATTCTCTTCACCGAGCATTTTGACTTGGAAATGAGGACTGTCATCATCGGTTTCACGCTTCATGTCTAAGACAATGCCTTTTAACACGCCATATTGCTGAACAGCCATATGAATCCTCCTTTATGATCAACTTCATAGTCATAATTCGTGAAATGATCTCTTTTTTCCTTTTAAAAGATAAAAAAAGCCTGCAGAAAATCTTTCTGCAAGCTCAATGTGAATTAAGCGCCCGCCACAGATGATTCATCCTGTAAAGCTTTCTCGGCAGGAACATACTCATAGCCTAGATCTCTCGCTACAGCTTCATAAGTCACGTGTCCGTTTGCGGTGTTTAAACCCGCTCTCAGTGCCGCATTGTCTGCAAGCGCTTTTACTGCCCCTTTGTTCGCGATTTGCAGTGCGTATGGAACTGTAACATTAGTCAGAGCGATTGTTGATGTACGAGGAACAGCGCCCGGCATGTTCGCTACAGCATAATGCACAACACCGTGTTTTTCATATGTCGGCTGGTCATGTGTAGTGATATGGTCGACCGTTTCGACGATGCCGCCCTGGTCGATTGCTACATCGACAATGACTGAACCAGGTTTCATTTGTTTTACCATTTCCTCAGTCACAAGAGTCGGAGCTTTAGCACCCGGAATTAATACTGCGCAAATGAGAAGATCCGCTTCCGCCACAGCATCAGCAATATTGACCGGATTAGAAATTAACGTTTTAATTTGATGGCCGAAGATGTCATCAAGCTGGCGCAGGCGGTCTGCGTTTAAGTCAATAATCGTCACATCTGCACCGAGTCCGACAGCCATTTTCGCCGCGTTTGTCCCGACCACGCCTCCTCCGATAATCGTTACTTTTCCGCGAGAAACGCCCGGCACCCCGGCAAGCAAAATGCCTTTTCCGCCTTTAGGTTTTTCTAAGAATTGAGCTCCGATTTGCGCTGCCATTCTGCCCGCAACCTCTGACATTGGCGTGAGAAGAGGCAATGTCCGGCCTTCACTAACCGTTTCATATGCGATGGCAGTTACTCCTTTATCCTTCAAGGCTTGTGCAAGCTTAGGCTCAGCTGCTAAATGAAGATACGTAAACAGCACAAGACCTTTGCGGAAATAAACATATTCTTCCGGCAGCGGTTCTTTTACCTTCATGACCATTTCGGCGTCCCAAACCTGTTTCGGATCAGCAATGATTTCGGCTCCTGCTGATTCATAGGCTTCATTTTCAAATCCGCTTCCAAGGCCCGCGCCTGTTTCAACCAGCACCCGGTGGCCGTTTGAAATGAGCTGTGAAACGCCCCCAGGTGTTAAAGCGACACGGTTTTCATTGTTTTTTATCTCTTTAGGAACCCCTATGATCATATCTGTCTCCTCCTGTATCTGTGATATTTTTAGTGTAGCTTGATATTTTGGAAAATTCTTTGTTTGAATAAGAAAATAAAAAAACATGGATTTGTGAAATTTCACAAATCCATGTGCCGAAGTTTGATATCTAAATAGATGGTGAATTTTTGATTCACATTTTTTAAATCAATTTCAGCGATCTGGCTGATTCGTTTGAGACGGTAATTCAGCGTATTAACGTGTATATTTAACAGCTTGGAAGCCGTATTCACGTTGCTGTCTGCTTCAATAAAGCGCTCTAGCGTCTCTACCAGATTTGACTGGTGATCCCGGTCATATTGTTCCAGTTTGGAAAGCGAGTAATTATCATAGCCCGCCTGTTTCCGTTTTTCAGATAAGACATCTAAGTATTGATAAATGCCTAACTCAGAAAAGCTGAAAAGATGTTTGGTCTCTTCTGCGAACCGTTCCTTCGCTTTTAAGACGGACAATGCTTCCTGATAGGAGCGGGAGACAAAAGAAATAGAGCTGTATATTCCGCCAAAAGCGATAGAAACGTCTTCTATTTTATACCGCTCCTTCAGCTGTTTTTGCGTACTGAAAGCAAACTGTTTTAAATCTTGAAAAGGATGATCTGTTTTGGGTGCGGTTAATATAATAAGTTCATTAGAATCTACGGTCGCCAGCAACACGTAAACCTGCTGGGTCGTTTCCTGTAAATATTGCAGCTGCTGTTCGATTTTTTCAGTCAGCTCACCGTTTATGCGGATGATCATAACGGAAAATTCTGAAGGAACGGCCATTCCAAGCTTATGGAACCCATCCGCCATGTCGTCCTCCTGATAGATGTGTCCGGTCAGCATTTTCCAGAAAAATTCTTGGCTGCGTTCTTCATTTTTTGTTTTTCTGATTTGAAGTTTAAGAAGCTTGTTTCTCACTGCTTTTGCTGCCATTTGCAATGTCATCAGGTCATCATCAGACAATGTTTTTTGGATCTCAAGCGCCCATATGAAGCCAAGCACTTGGTTGTTTTTCCAAATCGAAATAGCGACGCGATTGCTCAGCCCGACTTCATCGATTTGCTTGACTCTGATCGGCTGGTCCGTTTTTAAGAGAGCAGGAATTGTCCCGTCTTTCCACAGCTTGTTAATCACCTTCTCCGGTACCCTTCTGCCAATAATGGTAGACGTCCGGGCAGGGTCTGTGCAGTCGCTGTGTGTACTGTAGGCAAGCAGCTTGTGGTTAACATCCTCTATGGTGATCGGGCACCGCAGAACGTCGCTGATATGATCAGCCACATCTTCAAGTCTGTCAAAACTATATTTAAACGGATCATTCGGCATGGTCATAAATCTCCCTACTTTTCGTGCTTGATTTCTCTTTGACATCTCATCCCCTTCCTTTTATTATGATTGTTGTTGTTTGTGAAAATCAACAACAAAGAAAAACACTTACATGAGAGAAACGTTCTATATACATGTGGCGGTGAATCGCCTTTTAGAAGTACAGTTGTATGCCTTATACGATACGAAAGCTTATCCTATTAATCTTCTAAGAGAGTCATCGGAGGCGGGACTGATTAAGGAAAGAAAAAACTGAACCTTTCAGAAATGGTGCTGTAGCATCAAATATTCTGAAAGGTTTTTTTTGGGAGTTGGAGAATCATTTGGGTCTTTTGGATTATTCGGAGGATGAAAAGGAGATTAAGAAAATAAACCTATTTACTTTACAATATATGTTATTTTTAAGTGATTCGAGGTAAACCATTGGACTCATTTTGTAAAATTAAAACATATTTGTTTGACTATGCCGAAAAACTGTTTTTATAATAATGACGTTCTAAAAATAAGTGAATTAGCCCATATTTAGGCTGATGGCACAGGAGGTAATGAGGAATATGGCAGGATTAATTCGTGTCACACCCGAAGAGCTAAGAGCGATGGCGAAGCAATACGGCGTTGAAAGCCAAGAAGTATTAAATCAGGTTGATCGTTTAAACCGAATGATCTCTGATTTGAAAAGCATGTGGGAAGGTGCTTCAAGCGAAGCGTTCGCAGATCAATACGAGCAGCTCAAACCTTCATTTATCAAAATGTCAGATTTGCTTCAAGATGTAAATCAGCAGCTTGATCAAACAGCAAATACACTTGAGTCTACTGACCAAGACATCGCAAATCAAATCCGCGGATAACAGTATGAAAGGGAAGGAGCGCCTGATTCAAAAGAAGACGGCGCTCTTTCTATGTAAGGGTGATCCTAAATGTATATTGATATTACTATAGATTTGAAACATTATAACGGCAGTGTCTTTGATCTCAGATTGTCAGATTACCACCCGGTGAAAAAAGTAATTGATATTGCTTGGCAGGCCCAAAGCGTATCTATGCCTCCGCGCGAAGGGCACTGGATCAGAGTGGTGAACAAGGATAAGGTGTTCTCCGGAGAAAGCAAGCTGTCTGATTGCGGCATTACAAACGGAGACCGGCTTGAAATATTATGAAAGGATCTGGTTGAATGTCAGGTAAACAAAAATCATATTTAGAAAACCAATTAGAAGCCGTTGCCGAGAAAACAGATGCCGGCTATACATTTACCTTTCAACGGGAAAAAATAAAGCTTCTCGACGGTCTTGAAGCTAACGTGATCAAAGATGTAAATCCATTTTTTCATAAAGAGATCGACGTGACAGATGATGAGGTCATCATCACAATCCAACCTCCCTCCTCCTATAAAGCATTCCGCTTCATGAAAGCTAAGGATAAAAAAAGCAAATGGCAGTTTGCCTATCAGCTTGTTCAAGCCGTGCAGCAGCATAATTTGTCGAGGCTGAATGTGATTATCGCTCCGGAAAACATTGTATTCGATAAAGGGCTGACGCCTTATTTTCTCCATTATGGGGTAAAAGAAAGCATTCCTCCTTACGAGCATGATGAGGAAAGAGTGTGGCGGGAGCTGAAAGCGGCAGCGGCTTTGGCAGTTGACGGCGCTTTTGCGTTTGAAGACTATCTGAAATTCAATGAAACGCTGACGTTCTCCGCAGAGGCTAAAGCGATATTGGATGCGGAATCCTATGATGACCTGCTTGAGCTGATTCAAACCCATATTGATGAGCTCGAAGCCAAAGCAAAAACATACATACATATCCCGAGAAAGAAGTGGAACATCCAGCGATATATCGGCCTGGGGCTCATTGTTTTGCTTGTACCGGCCCTTATTTATTCGATGTACGCCTTATTTTTCGCGCAGCCAAAGCACCAGGCAATAGTGGACAGCAACCGCGCTTTCTTAAACAAGCAGTACAGTGAAGTCATCAGCACACTGTCCAAGTACGATGCGGAAAGCCTGCCTGAATCAGTGCAGTATCAGCTGGCGACGTCTTATGTTGAGGTCGAAAATCTGGGGAGTGCAAAAACTAAAAATATAGAAAATAATTTAGTCACCCTTCAATCAGACCCTCAGCATTTCTTGTACTGGATTGATTATGGTCGAGGAGAATACAAAGAAGCGATCAGTATCGGCCGTAAACTTGAATACAATGATTATATTTACTTTGCCCTAGCTAAATATAAACAGCAGCTTTTATCTGAGGATACAAATGATGAAGACATACAAAAAGAACTTGACTCAGTGAATAGTGAGCTTGAAAAAGCCCAAAAAGAACGTCAAGAAAATAAACAGTCTAATTCTGAAACATCGTTAGTCGATACAAGCGAAGAACAGACACAAACAGACGAAGAAAAACAAGCAGAAGAGAAAGCTGCAGCAGAGGAAAAAGCGAAAAAAGAAGAACAAGAGAAAAAAGAAGAACAAGGGAAAAAAGAAACAGAAAAGAAAGATGAGAAAAAAGATGACAAATAACGTTAGACATGAAGCGCAGGTCATCGCATGTTGCTATTCGGCCGTTAGGGGGTTCGCCATTTGAGTCTATTATGGGTTTTTTACCGAAATAACGTTCAAAAATTAAATCTGTCTAACCTCCCGTCGTCTCATCCGGTGACCATTGGGCCTGATGTGAAAGATTCCGTTACGATCAGCGCCATTCCATTTAATAGCGGAGTCATTTCTCTTCAAAGAAAGGAATCCGGCGGCCAATACGAAGTTTTCCTGGGAAATGATTCTCTCGGCACGATTGAGACGGATACATCATTTACTCTCCAAACGGATCAGCAGGATATACGCTTGATATTGACGGGCAGTGAACCTAAGAAATCCGTTTATTTTACGGGAAACCGGGATGAAATTGTATGTTCCTCAGAAAAAACGAATGCAGATATTTATCTGAATCCGCAAGATTTTGCATTTGCAGAACAAAGCACGTTTTCTTTGCTTCGTGCCGGCGGCAGCTGGTCGATTCGCCCTGAAAGCGGAACGATCTTCTTGAACGGAGAGAAGATCAACGCTAATACGCCGATCAAGCCGGGGGATGAAATATTCTGGAACTTCACGCAAATGAGTGTGACGGAACAAGACCTTTTAGAGATTGTTCATTTTGCCCATTTTGAAACAGCGTTAACAGAAACAGTCAAACCTAGTACAGAGATGCAGAAAAAATATCCGCAGTACAGAAGAACGCCCCGGATGGTGTACGATCTGCCGGATGACCGCGTTTCCTTTAGTTTTCCCTCTCAGGAGAGCGATCAAACCAACAGAGGGCTGTGGCTCGTCATCCTGCCTCCGCTTGTGATGCTGATCGTGATGGGCGTAGTCGCCATCATCCAGCCGCGAGGCATATTTATACTTGTTTCTTTGGCGATGTTTATGATGACTCTTATTACCTCGACAGTGCAATATTTCCGGGATAAGAACCAGCGGAAAAAACGCGAGGAAAAACGGGAGCGTGTATACAAGCTTTACTTAGACAATAAACGGAAAGAGCTTCAGGCACTTGCTGAGAAGCAAAAGCAGGTTCTTGAATTTCACTTTCCTTCATTTGAAAAAATGAAATACTTAACAAGTGAAATCAGTGACCGGATCTGGGAAAAATCACTTGAAAGCAAGGATTATCTCCAGCTGCGGCTTGGGACGGGGACAGTCCCATCAAGCTATGAAATCAATATGAGCGGCGGAGACTTGGCGAATCGTGATATCGATGACCTCATGGAGAAGTCGCAGCACATGCAGCGCGTCTATAAGGACATCCGAAATGCACCGGTTACGGTCGATTTGGCAGAAGGTCCGATGGGGCTTGTCGGTAAATCGCAAATTGTAAAAAATGAGATTCACCAGCTGATCGGACAGCTGTCGTTCTTTAACAGCTATCACGATTTGCGTTTCGTTTTTATTTTTCATGAAGAAGAGTATAAAGACTGGGAGTGGATGAAGTGGCTTCCGCAATTTCAAATGCCCCATATTTATGCAAAAGGATTTATTTATAATGAGCAAACGCGAGATCAGCTCCTGTCTTCACTTTACGAATTGATCAGAGAGCGCGATCTTGAAGATGACAAAGAAAAACTGCAGTTCAAACCGCATTTTGTATTTGTCATCACGAATCAGCAGCTGATCTCTGAGCATGTCATTCTCGAATATTTAGAAGGACAGCATGAGCATCTGGGCATCTCGACAATTGTCGCTGCGGAAACAAAGGAAAGCCTGTCGGAAAACATTACGACCCTTGTCCGCTACATCAATGAGCATGAAGGCGACATTTTAATTCAAAAGAAAAAAGCGGTAAGAATCCCGTTCCGTCTTGATCATCATCAGCGTGAGGACAACGAACGGTTCTCACGCACGCTGCGGACGCTGAACCACCAGGTCGGCATCACGAATTCCATTCCGGAAACGGTATCGTTCCTGGAGCTTTTTCATGCGAAGGAAGTAAAAGAAATCGGCATTCAGCAAAGATGGCTGACGAGCGAATCGTCGAAGTCGCTGTCAGTGCCGATCGGCTATAAAGGGAAAGATGACATTGTGTATCTGAACCTTCACGAAAAAGCACACGGTCCGCACGGCTTGCTTGCCGGGACAACGGGATCTGGGAAAAGTGAATTTCTCCAGACCTACATCCTGTCACTTGCGGTGCATTTTCATCCGCACGAAGCGGCTTTCTTATTAATTGACTATAAGGGCGGGGGAATGGCACAGCCGTTCCGCAACATTCCCCACCTCCTCGGCACGATCACAAATATTGAAGGAAGCAAAAACTTCAGTATGCGTGCGCTTGCTTCCATTAAAAGCGAGCTGAAAAAAAGGCAGCGTCTGTTTGACCAGTATCAAGTCAATCACATCAATGACTATACCAAGCTGTACAAGCAAGGGAAAGCAGAAGTGGCGATGCCTCACTTGTTCTTAATTTCTGATGAGTTTGCCGAGCTGAAAAGCGAGGAGCCTGATTTTATCAGGGAGCTTGTCAGCGCCGCGCGTATCGGGCGAAGCCTCGGCGTTCATTTGATTTTGGCGACACAGAAGCCAGGCGGCATCATCGACGACCAGATCTGGAGTAACTCGCGCTTTAAAGTAGCGCTCAAGGTCCAGGATGCCACTGACAGTAAAGAAATTTTGAAAAACAGCGATGCCGCAAACATTACCGTAACAGGCCGCGGCTATTTGCAGGTCGGAAACAATGAAGTGTATGAGCTGTTCCAATCTGCATGGAGCGGGGCGCCTTACTTAGAGGAAGTCTACGGAACAGAGGATGAAATCGCGATCGTCACAGATACTGGTCTGATCCCGCTTTCTGAGGTTGATACCGAAGATAACGCGAAAAAAGACGTTCAAACTGAAATCGAAGCTGTCGTTGACGAAATTGAACGCATCCAAGGTGAAATGGGAATCGAGAAGCTGCCAAGCCCTTGGCTGCCGCCGCTTGCGGAACGTATTCCGCGCACTCTTTTCCCTTCAGACGAAAAAGACCATTTCCACTTTGCGTATGTCGATGAACCTGATCTGCAAAGACAGGCGCCAATTGCTTATAAGATGATGGAAGACGGAAATATTGGCATATTCGGCTCTTCGGGCTACGGAAAATCGATTGCAGCTGCAACGTTTCTGATGAGCTTTGCGGACGTATACACACCTGAAGAGCTTCATGTCTATATCTTTGATTTCGGAAACGGAACGCTGCTGCCATTAGCGAAGCTCCCGCATACAGCGGATTACTTCCTGATGGACCAGTCAAGAAAAATTGAAAAGTTCATGATTCGCATCAAAGAAGAAATTGACCGCCGTAAACGTTTGTTCAGGGAAAAAGAAATCAGCCACATCAAAATGTACAATGCGCTGAGCGAGGAAGAGCTTCCGTTCATTTTCATCACCATTGACAACTTTGACATTGTCAAGGATGAGATGCATGAGCTTGAATCGGAATTTGTCCAGCTTTCCAGAGACGGGCAGAGCTTGGGTATCTACTTTATGCTGACAGCAACGCGGGTGAATGCTGTCCGCCAATCATTGTTAAATAACTTGAAAACAAAGGTTGTCCATTATCTCATGGATCAATCAGAAGGATATTCCATATACGGCCGTCCGAAGTTTAATCTTGAGCCGATCCCGGGGCGCGTCATCATTCAAAAAGAAGAGCTTTATTTCGCGCAAATGTTCCTGCCTGTTGACGCTGATGATGATATCGGCATGTTCAACGGGCTGAAATCAGACGTTCAGAAACTTCAAGAGCGCTTTGCTTCAATGGAGCAGCCGGCACCGATTCCGATGCTGCCTGAGAGCTTGTCGACGAGAGAATTTTCTCTCCGCTTCAAGCTGGAACGCAAGCCTTTATCTGTACCGATCGGGCTTCATGAAGAAACAGTCAGCCCAGTCTATTTTGATTTGGGCAAGCATAAGCACTGCCTGATTTTAGGCCAGACTCAGCGCGGGAAAACAAACGTCCTAAAAGTAATGCTCGAACATCTGATTGATGATGAAACCGAAATGATCGGCCTGTTTGACTCGATTGACCGCGGCTTATCTCATTATGCGAAGGAATCAGATGTTTCATATTTGGAAACGAAAGAAGATATTGAGCAGTGGATTGAAACAGCAGAAGACATTTTCAAAACAAGAGAAGCCATGTATGTAGAAGCCGTCCGCCAAGGAGACGCGCACAATCTGCGATTCTCACAAGTGGTGCTGATGATTGACGGGATTACGAGATTCCAGCAGACGATTGATACGAGAATACAAGACCGTCTCGCTAACTTCATGAAATCATACGCCCATCTTGGCTTCAGCTTTATCCCGGGCGGTAACCACAGCGAATTCTCAAAAGGCTATGACTCCTTGACGACTGAGATGAAGCAAATCCGCCACGCGATTCTGCTGATGAAAAAGACTGAGCAAAATGTCATTCCTCTCCCGTACCAAAGACAGGAGCCTGAGATTCAGCCGGGCTTCGGATATGTTGTGGAAAACGGGAAGGAGCAAAAAGTTCAAATTCCTTTATGTTCTGCTGAAAGGGAGAGTGCTAGATGACAGAACAACGAAAAAGCTTGATCAAGTTAATATCCGCCGTCATCATTATTTTGCTGCTGCCGGTTTTGTTTTTCCGATTTATCGGAGACGATCCGACGAAAAAAGCAGTCAATTCCACCCGGCAAATCGCGGTGGTAAATGAAGACACTGGCGTATTGAGTGATGAGGTAAAGTCTGATGAAGAGGACAAATCCGCCCAGTTCGGCAAGGAAGTAGCAGCTGTTCTGGGTGAACGTCCTGATTATTCGTGGACGGTCGTAAACCGAAGCGCGGCTGAGACCGGTCTCGCTTCAAAGAAATACGATGCGATCGTCTACATTCCCTCAGACTTCTCAAAAAACATTTTGAGCTATGACAAAGACCATCCACAAAAAGCAACGCTTGAATTCAGCATTCAAGATAACCTGAATGCGGTCAACAAAGAAAAAGTTCAGCGTGAGCTTGAGGATGCCCAAAAGACAATGAACAAAAAAATGTCAGCCTTATACTGGAACTTTGTGTCGCAAAAAGTGGACAACATCAGAGGAGAATTTGACAAAATCGTCAATAAAGAATCTGAATTCCAGAATGTCATGTACAACTTTTACAAACCAAGCTCTAATGATTTAGCAGGTGAAATCAAACAGCAAAAAGACTTAATCGATGAGCTGAAGAAATCAATGAACGAAGCGCAAGGCACGACAAAAGAAAAAGCTTCTACAGCGGAGGAAGCCAAAAACACGCTGAAAGAATTCATTGATACAGTTGAAAGATACAAAGAATATCAAGAGAATCAGAAAAAGCTGCTTTTGGCAGCCCAAGATTCAACACAGCAGCAAATCCGGACAGGCCTGGATGCCATCCAAGCACAGCAAAAGGCGAATCAGTTCAGCGAACGCATGAGCGGATTGGCAACTGGGATCGGCCAAGTGAAGACACAGCTCGGGCAAACCAGCAATGTGCTGGCAAACGCCCAGCAAATTAGGGAAGATCAAGTGCCTCAGCAGGAATTTGGCATGGCGAAAATCCAAAGTGATTTAATTGATCAATATCAGATCGCATCAAGACAGGCTGCACTAAATCAGGTTTATGAATTGCTTGTCCCGGCACGTCAGGCATTGACAGTTGCAAAAGGGGACGACCCAGTCATAGACGATGGCTCTGACAGCAATGATAAAGATAAAGACCCGAAAGAAGAAGATCCTGAAAAACTCAAAATAGATCTTGAAAAACAGCGTGAAGAACTGAAAAATATCGCCGCTGACATTCAAGACATTTCAGACAATCTGAAGGAGCCTGAAAAAGAGGATCCAACACCGGAGGACCCGGGTACTGAACCAGACGATCCGTCCACCGATAATCCAGAAAAACCTGATGACGGGGGCAGTACAAATCCCGATGATACAAAGGGAAACACTGGAAACGATGATGCCGGTAATGACGGACAAACGGACGGTAGTACTCAGGATCAAGACCAGCAGCAGGGAACAGACGGTCAGGAGCAGACCGGCGATGCGTCAGACAGCGGAAAAACTGAAACGGGCACATCTGCCGAACAGACTGCATCATCTGATTCAGCCCTTCAATTTATCAAGCTGGCAAATGAAGGCGGAACCGGAGATTCAGGAGATACCGGTAGCGGCGGAGATACGACGGAGCCTGGGGACCAAGATCAACCAGGAAACGACGACATTTCTGATATCGCCAAAGCAAAAGAACAGCTCAGCAAAGCATCTGAGCGAATCAAGCAAATTGAAGAAGAGCTCAAAGAAAAAGAAACTGCCCATAATGAAGAGTTGAAAAAGAAGTTAGAGGAACTAAAAGAGCAAATGGATGGTCTCAATGATGAAATTGATTACCTGAAAGACAAAGTGAAAAAGCTCGAAGGTAAACTTGAAAATCTCGAAGCGAAACGGAAGCGGGAGTTTGAAGGGATTTACAATGCGATTCGCGAGCTTGAAAATAAAGATCAGCTTCAATTCTCAGGAGAAATCAATACAGAAAGCATCTCCGCTCTAATGAGATACTATAAATATTTGTCTGTTTATGACTCTGTATTATCAGGTACGATAGACAGTGCTGCAAAAGCCGGTGCTATTAACGGCCAGCAGGGCAATGTCAAATCAGTCCTGGCTCTCACACCTGCAGAATCAGCCAGCTGGGAAGATTTGAAAAACAACACGATGCAAACTGATGAAGACATTAACAGCTTCATCGACGGAATGACCAAATTTGCCGATGACTACAGCGGCTTTATCCGTGACTCTCAAGCAGGTGTTCTCGACGAACTGACGAAAATCTCTGAAAGTGCCGCAAAAGCGACAGAACAGCTGGTAACGGGCGCAACGCAGGAATCTGCGACGTTCAGCAACGATGGGCTGTCTGGCACAATGGCACTGAGTGTTCAAGATACAGTTGGCCAGGAAGTGCTGCAAATGTCAGACATGATGGGTTCATTGTCTGATCGCCAGTCAGGCATCATTGATTACACAACCAATATGCAGCAAAGCGTCAATGATGTTCAAGCGAAAGCCGACACCTTAAACAACAACTGGGGGAAAAATGTCGCCTCCACAAAACTCGTGCGCAATGACGTATACGGCATACTCGGAAATACATTAGTAGACGGGCAAAACAATGGCTATGTATATGATTACTTGGCGAATCCGCTTAAAATCAGCGGAGAGGTTCCGGAAGAGAAAATTCAGACGGTACCGCCGGTTGTCATCCTTGTCATTGTGTTGATCAGCAGTCTGTTAATCGGCTATTTCAGCTCGTATTACCAAAACGCACCGCTTCTCGTCAAAGGAGCGTTATTCGGAATTCTGAATATCCTTGTCGGACTCATGATCAGCTTGTTCGGTTTGAATATTTATTCACTGCCGGACGATCAGACGATTAAGTGGTCAGTGTTTACGATTCTATTGCTGGTCGCAAGCTCTGCCTTCATCCGGACGGCGTTCAGATTCGGATCGATCCCTGGATGGGTTGCTTCAGCGGCAATGATTCTATTCTATGTTGCACCGCTTATTGATTTGATCATGCCGAACTTTACATTTGAAGATCCGGTTTCGAAAGTATATATCGACATCCAGTACGGTACTGGGCACTTGTTTACAATGGGAATAACAGTTCTGCTAATCATTACGGTGATTGCCGCGGCTCTGCCGCTGATTATCCGGCTGATGGCTGAACACACAGCAGAAAGCGATGAAACGTATGAAGCGTAATCGCATCATGGAAAAGGGGATCATGATTTGTATGTTCTCCTTTTCCCTTTTCATACCCTCTGCCGCCGCTGCCCAAACCGAAGAAAATACAGATGTCGCGCCAAACCAGTATGAGAAGAAAGACATCGAAATTGATACGAATTATTTACATGAAGATACCTACTATGAAGAGAAAACGGAACTGCCTGAGGAACAGAAGGATATCACTTTTGATAAACCGAAGGACAAGGACGCCGAGCTGATAAAAGATTTGTTTACATCAACAAATGCCCAGGATTCCAACACGATTGCGTCCCAGTCGAAACAGCTTGGAATTACATTTGCTGAAAAGCCAATGACAAAGGCGTCATCAACGGAAACAGAGAATGAACAAGAAACTTCATCATTGCTGCTGCCGATGATCTATGTCGTACTGATCCTGCTCGGAATTGCAGGCATCGTGTTCCTCATCCCAAAAGTCACAGCACAGGAAAACAAGAAGGCATAGGCTGCGTGCTTGTGTTGTGTAAAAGCGGTGCCGTACAATAATAACGGAAAAGGAGGTTTCCAATGGAACTTTATATCATCACCGGAGCGTCAAAAGGGCTGGGTCAAGCTATTGCATCACAGGCTTTAGAGAAGGGCCATGAAGTCCATGCATTATCCAGAACGAAAGCGGATGTCTCTCACGAAAAACTGACGCAGCATCAAATAGACCTCATCAATCTCGAAGAAGCCGAACAGCAATTTGAAACATTGCTCTCATCCATCGATCCAGCTCGTTATTCCGGTATTACCCTAATCAATAACGCCGGAATGGTAACACCGATCAAACGTGCCGGCGAAGCGTCTCTTGACGAGCTTCAGCGCCATTTTCAGCTGAACCTGACTGCACCCGTGCTTTTGAGTCAGCTGTTTACAAAACGGTTTGCTTCATACAGCGGCAAAAAGACGGTTGTCAACATTACATCAGGAGCCGCCAAAAATCCATATAAGGGATGGAGCGCGTATTGCAGTTCAAAAGCCGGGCTCGACATGTTTGCGAGAACATTCGGATTTGAACAGGAGGATGAAGAGCTGCCAGTGCACATGATTTCATTTTCACCAGGTGTGATGGACACTGAGATGCAGGCCGTCATCCGTTCTTCATCGAAAAAGGATTTCCACCACATTGAACGGTTCCGGAAATTAAATGAAACAGGAAGCCTTCGCAGTCCGGACTTTATTGCCGGCACGCTGCTTTCTTTATTAGAAAAAGGGACGGAAAACGGAAGAATTTATGATATTAAAGAGTTTTTGTAGAGCAGATATTTTCTGCTCTTTTTTTTATATAAAAAGGCTGCAGCCAGAGCATTTATTGAACAGCAGCATATACTGACTGAAACGCTGCTTTTAGGGTATAACAATGATGATAAGAAGTTCAAATTGATGTGACATAAGAATTGAGTTTCTCTGCAAATTATGTTAGGATTCTAAAAATATCTAAAGGAGGGGTTTCCATGAGAAAGGTTACATTAATGGATGTTTTCACCCATCCAATTGCACAAAAATACCTTCAGCGTTCCGGCGTGGCACATGCGATTGCCTGCGCTTATCATGCATACAGGCTGTCTGTGAAGGCTGACATCAATCCTGATTTAGCAGCAAAAGCGGCACTGCTTCATGACATCGGCCATTATGAATGGTATACAGACGGAAAGTGGGATTATGAGAAATACAAAAGAAATGACATCCATGCCATTAAAGGGGCAGAACGGGCGCATAAGCTTCTGATTCGGCTTGGTGAGGAACCGAAAGCGGCAAAAGAGATTGCCCTAGCCATTTTGCTTCATACAGATTCCTATTTGCCCGAAGGCGAATTAGATAAAAACACGCTGCAGCAGATTGTCAAAAAAGCGGACGAACTGGATGAAGAGCCGGGTGGCCACCATCATTACCGCCAAATTGATCCTTCAACCGCACGAAAAAAAATAGAAAAGCTGGACCAATTAATCGACCAAGCCCAGGCATCCGTGATAAAGCCTGTATAAGTACGGAACAGCGGCCAGCTTTCTTCGCTGTCTCCGCTTCATCCACACTTCCTTTACACCCGCTTCCAAACGTATTCTCCTAAAATCTCCGCACCCCTTTGTTTTATCAGGGAAGCCTGTGTCATTATCCATAAGCGCGGCATAAGCTGAGATAAAACACACAAAGGGGATAAAAGTATGGTCAACCAAGGTAGTCCGCAACTGGTCTCTTTAGTCGATCCTTATGTCTATCAGACCATTAAAAAGCTCATCGGCTCAAGGTTCGTTATACAGACAGTACGAGATACGGTCAGAGGCAGACTGATCGATGTAAAACCTGACCATATCACAATTGAAGGAGCCCGAAATTCTGTTTGTTTGATCAGAATCCAGCACATGATTTCTGTCACGCCAGATTACAGTGAGCGGGTCTAACAGTGCTTGCGCATGAAAAATAGGCGTACAACAGGACGTCCTATTTTTCAGTTAAGCGCTGTAAAAACGCACTGGATACATTATTCCGTCAAGGTCAAAACCGGCAAATTCCTGATAGTCACCATCTGAAAAACAGAAAGTGACACCGTGCACCGTATAGCAGGAACGGATTGAAGCATGCTGGCAGACACGAAAATGATAACCGTCTGAATCTTTTACATACAGCCGGGATTTCCCGGCAAATGGGGCACAGAGGCGTGCTGCCTCACCAAAACATTCGAATCCGGCGATTTTGCCGTCTTGGCTGATATCCAGCAGGAGACAATCATTGACTCTGAGCTCCTCAGTCCGTACATTCCTGTTCTTTTTCGGAGGAAGAACATAGATATAAGCCAGTTCTGAATCTGTATCGTATGTCACGGCCTTCATTACCAACACTCCTTTCATTATATTAAGAGTTCTGGTATGAGTTCATTTTTGTTACAATGATGGGGTATAAGTTCTTTTATCTGACAGACAAAGAAAAACTAGGAGGAACAAAGCTTGTTGAAATCAAAAGTCCATTTTTGGACATTGCAGATTTTATTTGTTTTGCTGATTATTTATGTAGCAACAAAAGTTTCATTTGTATTTCAGCCGTTTATTGTTTTTATCTCGACATTGTTTTTCCCGATGCTGATTGCGGGAATTTTGTATTTCATATTTAATCCGGTCGTCCGCCTGCTTGAGAAAAAAATTCCGCGGACATTATCCATTCTATTGATCTATTTACTGTTTATCGGTTTGCTTGCCTTCGTTTCAGCGTCAGTCGGGCCTGTCATCACCTCACAGGTGACAGGGCTGTTTAACAACCTTCCTGATTATATAAAACAGATTCAGGCGCTGACAAAGGATTTGTCCCATTCTCAATGGTTTACCTGGATGATGAATCAGGATTATGTATCGATATCAAAAATTGAACAGTCATTGACAAGCTTTCTCCAAAACCTGCCGCAAAATATCACGTCCAGTTTATCTGCGGTGTTTGGCGTCGTGACAAACATCACGCTTGTTATTATTACTGTTCCATTTATCCTTTTTTACATGCTGAAAGACGGACACCGCTTTCCGCATTTGGCAGTAAAAATTCTTCCGGCTTCTTATCGGACAGAAGGCTTAAAGATTTTTAAAGATTTAGCAGATACGCTTGCGGCCTATTTCCAGGGACAGCTGTTAATCTGTCTTTTTGTCGGGACAGCGTGCTTTATCGGCTATTTAATTGCCGGACTGCCATATGCCCTGATTCTTGGGATTGTCATGGCGATTACCAATATCATTCCTTATGTCGGGCCTTTTCTTGGTGCCGCGCCGGCTGTCATTGTCGGTTTTATGGACTCGCCGGCCAAAGCGCTGTTTGCGATTATTGTGGTCGTCATCGTTCAGCAGCTGGACGGAAACCTGCTGTCTCCTCTTGTGATCGGAAAACGGCTGAATACGCATCCGCTTACGATTATTTTGCTTTTAATCGGTGCGGGAAGCTTCGGCGGAATTCTCGGCATGATTTTAGCGGTGCCGGTTTATGCGGTAGTGAAGGCGTTCTTCCTGAATATTGTCCGCTTGATCAAACTCCGCCAGCGGTCACGCCTCGAAGAAAACGCAAAGCCCGCTGAATAGGCGGGCACCATTTGCGGCTCTTTGCATATGATGCTGTAAATCAATGCGGAGGTGGGGAAATGCCTGCGATTGTGGGGCCGATTTATATCATGTCAGTTACGGGTAATGCCGCGGCAAGCTTTGGAGACGTATTTGCGATTTCGCCCAAAAGCGTCGCTCATTCAGGGGCGGGGTCAGGCACATTTCAGCTTGGTGATTTTGTGAAGATTAACAACCAAACGAGTAAAACTCTCTTCAAAGATGCCGATATCACTGATGAAACAGTTTCGTTTAACGGGTAACAGCCTTTTCATAAGAGGCTGTTGCTTTTTTATTGTATAATATGGGTAGTCTTTGAATAGAGAGGTCATGTTATGAAAATCAGAAAAGCAAATATCAATACGCAAACCGGAATGATCACAGACGTGTATCTGCATGAAAACAGAAAAGAACTGCGCACGCTTGTAGCGGTACCGCAGCTGGAGTGGAGCACGATCATTTCCTATGAAGAAGATAAAGCAACTCTGCCTGAACGGCTGGAAGCTTCGTTGCGCCGGCATACAGAGGAGGCCCCTGCTGGTGAACTGGCCAAAAAAATCATTCATTGGGTAACAGAAATGTAAACGGTGCTTGAAAGTTTAGCTCCTGCCTGAACAGGTGATAATGAAGACAAACAAGACGGGAGGACAGGCTTTTGAGTGAAGATAAAATGGATCTCTATTTGCAGCAAGGAATGTATGGGCCTTTGGAGACAAAGCCTGATGAGCGCCATTTGTTTTTAGGCTCTTTAAGAGAAAGAGTCGTTTTGGCACTGACGAAAGGACAGGTGCTTAGAAGCAAACCGTATAAAGAGGCGGAGCACGAGCTGAAAAACAGCCATAACGTCACCCTTTCGATTAATGGAGAGCTTCAGTATCAGTCTTACTCTCCTTATATCCAAATGGCGAACCGGTACGGAGTGCCCTTCAAGATTGTATCTGATCTTCAGTTTCATACGCCTTTAGGCCTCGTCATTGCGGCTGACATCGCTGTGAATCGTGAATTGATATATATTCAGGACGACATTTATAATCGGTCAGTGCTGAAATCTTAAGAGACAAACGGGCCGTTTGTCTTTTTATTCATGGCAATTCACTTACAACTGGAGATAAGATATAATGTTCTCATACTGATGGCGGGGAGGCCGGCTATGAAAAAAGCACTTATTTGTATTGATTATACGAATGACTTTGTGGCGAGTGACGGAAAATTGACCTGCGGGGAGCCCGGCAGAATGATTGAAGAGGCGATCGTCAATTTAACTGAAGAATTCATCACAAATGGTGATTACGTCGTATTAGCAGTAGATTCTCATGATGAAGGGGATCAATATCACCCCGAAACCCGTCTTTTTCCTCCGCATAATATAAAAGGCACGGAAGGAAAAGATCTGTATGGAAAGCTTTTGCCTCTATATCAGAAACATGAACATAAACCTAATGTTTACTACATGGAAAAAACGAGATATTCTGCTTTTGCGGGAACTGATTTAGAGCTCAAACTCAGAGAGCGGCAGATTGGCGAACTGCATCTTGCCGGTGTCTGCACAGATATTTGTGTGTTGCATACAGCCGTTGACGCATACAACAAAGGTTTTCAGATTGTTGTGCATCAACAGGCTGTTGCCAGCTTTAATCAGGAGGGGCACGCATGGGCTCTTTCCCATTTTGCAAATAGCATCGGAGCGCAAGTGGCAGAGTAAGGAAGGGGAAAAACAGTGTTAGAGTACGGATTTAAAGATGACAGCCTGTCATTGCATACAGACCTTTATCAGATCAATATGGCGGAAACGTACTGGAGAGACGGCATTCATGAAAAGAAAGCGATTTTTGAGCTGTTTTTCAGAAGGCTTCCGTTTGAAAATGGCTATGCCGTATTTGCGGGCTTGGAAAAAGCCATAGAGTATCTGGAAAATTTCAAGTTTACGGATAGCGATTTGAGTTATTTACAGGATGAACTGGGGTATCATGAAGATTTTATCGAATATTTGCGCGGCTTGACTTTTACAGGTTCACTTTACTCCATGAAAGAAGGAGAGCTTGTTTTTAATAATGAGCCGATTATGAGGGTGGAGGCGCCCCTGGTAGAAGCGCAGCTGATTGAAACGGCTCTGCTCAACATTGTGAACTATCAAACATTAATCGCAACAAAGGCTGCCCGGATTAAAGGCGTCATCGGTGATGAAGTTGCGCTTGAATTTGGAACAAGGCGGGCACATGAAATGGATGCGGCCATGTGGGGAGCGAGAGCAGCCTTAATCGGCGGCTTTAGCGCGACAAGCAATGTAAGAGCCGGAAAGCGCTTTAATATCCCGGTTTCCGGCACACATGCGCATGCGCTTGTGCAGGCTTACCGCGATGAATATACAGCTTTCAAAAAATACGCGGAAACGCATAAGGATTGCGTCTTTTTAGTTGACACGTATGACACGCTTCGTTCAGGCATGCCGAATGCGATTAGGGTTGCCAAGGAATTTGGCGACCGCATTAATTTCATTGGCATCCGCCTGGACAGCGGCGATTTGGCGTACCTGTCAAAAAAAGCCCGTAAAATGCTTGATGAAGCAGGATTTACAGATGCGAAGGTGATTGCTTCAAGCGATTTGGATGAGCACACCATTATGAATTTAAAGGCTCAGGGAGCGCGCATTGATGTCTGGGGTGTCGGTACGAAGCTGATCACTGCCTATGACCAGCCGGCTCTCGGCGCAGTTTATAAACTCGTTGCCATTGAAGAAGACGGGAAAATGGTCGACACGATCAAAATTTCATCCAATCCTGAAAAAGTGACGACACCGGGCAGAAAGAAAGTCTACCGAATTATCAATCAGTCCAACCATCATTCTGAAGGCGATTATATTGCCCTTTATGATGAGCAGGTGAATGATCAGAAGCGGCTCAGAATGTTCCATCCGGTTCATACATTCATCAGCAAATTTGTCACGAATTTTTATGCGAAGGATCTTCATGAGCTGATTTTTGAAAAGGGTATTCTTTGCTACCAAAACCCTGAGATTTCAGACATACAGCAGTATGTGCAGGATAACCTCAGCCTGCTTTGGGAGGAATATAAGAGAATCAGCAAGCCGGAGGAATACCCGGTTGATTTAAGCGAGGACTGCTGGAGCAATAAAATGCAGCGGATCCACGAAGTGAAAAGCAGAATTGAAGAAGAGCTTGAGGAAGAATAAACAAAAACTGGCCTTTCGTTCGCGAAGGGCCAGTTTTCTTTATGAATATATTATTTTTCATGTTTAGACAATTTTCGTCAAAATATTTGATATACTTAGGGGTGAAAGCCGCGCGTATTGTAAGGGGGATTAATCAATGAGGGTGTTTGTTGCAAGACAGCCTATTTTTAATAGAAAAGAACAGGTTGTTGCTTATGAACTGCTGTATAGAGAAAGCGAAGAAAACGTATATAGCGCTAAAGACGGCGATCAGGCAACAACAGATTTGGTGATCAACAGCTTTTTAAACATCGGAATTGAGAAGCTGACGGAAGGAAAACGCTGTTTTGTTAATTTTACGGAAAGCCTGATGTTTTCGAATCTTCCCACCTCCTTCAATCCGAAACAGCTTGTCATTGAAATCCTTGAAGATATACCGATCACGCCGGCCCTCATTTCTAGATGCAAAGAATTGAAAAAAATGGGGTATATGCTGGCGCTCGATGATTTTTATGCAATAAACCCGCAAAATGAGGACTTATTGGAAAAGCTCATGAGCTATATTGATATATTGAAAATTGATTTTCTCAAAACAACACGTATGGAACGCAGAAAAATTTTGCAAACCTACAGCTGTAGCGGCTTAATTTTTTTAGCAGAAAAGGTAGAGACCCGAAAAGAATATAAACAGGCAGTTCAAGATGGCTTTCAATTATTCCAAGGCTACTTTTTCAGCGAGCCGCGCATCATCAGCGGGCATGACCTGTCGACTCATTTTTATTCTTACTATGAACTGCTTAACGAACTGAGCAAAGAGCAGCCTAACATAAAGCGTGTGACAGAATACATAGAGCGGGATTTATCACTGTCCTATCAAATTTTAAAATTTTTAAACTCATCCCACAGCCGTTTGAGCCAGAAAATTGAAAGCATTCAGCAGGCCATTATGCTGCTTGGATTTAATGAAATCAAACGGTGGATCTATATTCTTTCCTTTAAGGATTTAAGCAGAAAAGGGCATTCCAGCAAGCACGAAATCATTAAGATTTCTTTGATAAGAGCAAAGCTTTGCGAACTGCTGGCGAGGAAGACATCCCGGCCGCAGCCTGCTTCTTATATGCTGATCGGAATGTTTTCTCTCATAGACACGCTCCTGCATAGAGAAATAGAGGAAATTGTACAAGAATTGCCTTTAAAAGATGAAGTCGGGCAAGCGTTATTAGGCCATCAAAACGACTACTACCAAATGCTTGAACTTGTGAAATTAATTGAAAGCAACAACTGGGACACTTGTTCGGAATTAGGCAATCAACTGGACAAAGAAGAAGCGTATGAATGCTATCTTGAGGCTCTGGAATGGTGTCATAATCTTATGGACGCAAAATGATTGCGTTCCTCTGACCACCGCAAAGCAAGAATCATTCGGCTTTGCGTACCGATAAGACTGATGTAGATGCCGTCGGGATTAAAGACCGTATCCACTTCATGCCGGACGCCCATTTGTTTGATCAGGCGCTTTATGGTTTGTTTATCGGACTGCTCGGCTGCGGTCAGAATGCGGCGCGAGAGCTCCCGCGAGCCCGCAATGCGGCTGAGCACCAGCTGAGCATCCGCAAAAATCCCTGCGGCCTGCCTTGCTGAACGGATAAAAGTATCTATGTTGGAGGCAGGAGCGGGCGGGCGGCGTACCTCATACGGATACATGTAAAACCAGGGATAACGATATCTCATGGGAGCACCTCACACAAAAGTGATGTTTCTATATGTATAGATCCCCAATTGCCGAATATGACAAAGCGAAAAGACCACAACTTTAGCGTTGCGGTCTTTTTCGGTGTTTGTCGGTCAGGAAACGCCAAGAATCGCATATTCAATTTTGAAAATACGGTATGAAGGACTATAGTCTTGCTTGGTAAAAATGTGAAACACGTTAAAATCAAGGGAATTAAGAATCTTTCTCAATTTGAGCAGAAATATCCGCTCCTGCACATAGAAAAATAGTCCCGTTCTTGTTGTGATCTCTTTGAGTATAAGGGCCTATTGATATTTGCGGTGTCACGCAGGATCTTTTTGCATACTTTTCGGTGAAAAATGAGCCGAAAGCAGATACACTATTAGTAACAGATCAAATACCTAGGACTCGTTCACCATACACAATTCATTGATCTTTCAAAAAAAGGAGTGTGGAAACGATGGAAAAGAAACTTGAAGAAGTAAAACAATTGTTATTCCGACTCGAACTTGATATTAAAGAAACGACAGATTCATTACGAAACATTAACAAAAGCATCGATCAACTCGATAAATACAATTATGCAATGAAAATTTCGTGAAAAAGACTTGGAAACAAGTCTTTTTTTTCGTTCTTCCCATACAATAAAAGGATAAAGTATTATATGATTGTTAAAAAACGAAAAACCTGCTGTCCTTTAAATGTCCCATTTAGTAAAATGGAATGGGAGGGTGAAGAATAATTAGTAAGGAAATGTGTTTAGATGAAATGTCAATTAAAAAAAAGATGAAGGAGATTGTACACGAAAAAATTCAGAATTTGGATTTGAAAGAGTATTTAATCAACTTTATCGATGAGAAAAATCACTTTTCTTTTGGTATCCTTTCTTTTAAGCATTACGTAGCATTAAGCGGTAATCGTTCTTCGCATATTTTAACATTGGCAGGAGGAATAGAGCTTTTAATCTTAGCCTTCGATATATTTGATGATTTAGAGGATGAGGACAACATTGAAATAAAGTGGATGAAAATTGATCCTTCTCTCGCTCTAAATGCTGCAACTACCCTTTATACTTTAGGGTTAGAAACTATTTGTTCTATTAGCAATAGCGCTGAATTTCATCGGCTAACTTTAAAATATGCATTAAATGCTATGCAGGGACAACATGAGGATTTAAGGAACTCTCCTGAGACGGAAGAAGAATGTATTCAAATGATGAAACAAAAAGCAGGTTCTCTTACAGCTATGTCTGCCGTTTTAGCTGCTATGCTTGCGAATGGAGAGTTTAATCAAACTATTGAGGATTATGCTTATAAGATAGGGATAATAAAACAATTGGAAAATGACTATTATGGTTTAGTTAATGATCAACGTAGCGATATAAGAAAAAAAAGAAAGACTTTGATTTATTTATTTTTAAACCGCAAATTTAATGAGGCTTCTGAAAAGATATTAAAATTAATAAATTCTCATACTGATTATCATAGTTTTATATCTGATAGCTCTAAATTTGATGAATTATTATTTGAAGCGGGGCTTAATCAATATGTATCTATGTTGATTAAGCTTTATGAGGAAGAAATCACAGCAAG